>JAMLJG010000014.1 GCA_023953695.1 Kiritimatiellia bacterium | reverse complement strand
AGTGACGTGATACCATACACCATCCAAATTGATCCGTATCGGTCGTGACATAAACGCATCTCAACACGACGGAATGTAGCATGTCAAGACCTGACCCCATTGCGGCAGTGAAATGCGGATGCTCTCTCGGCGTAGAAGGGAAGCCACGGATGCACACCGATGAACGCGGATGCGCGGTGTTGGCTCGCCTTGTGCGGCTTCAGTCTTATGTAGTCCGCCCTATGGTGAAGAGCGACCGATGTGCAGATGGACGTTCAAGAACCCGACATCCTTCGTCAGCACAATGTTCGTCTTTGCCGAATCGTTCCCCGAGAGGTAGCGCAACGTATACGCTCCGGGCTCCAGGCCTCCGAATGCGTAGCTGCCATCATCCGAGACGAGCGTCAGGTTGCCGACCACCGATAGGTCAGACGATCTGATCAGCACAACGCCGCCTCCCTCCGGACGCGGAGATCCATCCGCAAACACAACGCGACCAGCGATGCGCGCCCCTGCCTCCGCCACAAGGTTGACGGGGTCGTAGCCACGCCCCGGCGTGAGGGACGCATGGACCGGGGAGAACCTCAACCCCTCGGTGCCGGCCTCAGCCTCCACCCTGTAGCTTTTTGGCGACAGGCGAACCGTGAAAAGTCCGCCCTCATCCGTCTCTGCCATCGTGACGATTTCTTCGGTCGCCTCGTCATACACCCGAACCACGCACCTTGGCACCGGCGTGCCGTCTGAGCGCCTGACCGATCCGCTCAGGAACTCCGTCGCAAGCTCTACGAAGTTCATCTCCTGCGTCGCCACAATCAATGCTCCCAGCTCATGAAATGCCGGGTCAAACGTTCTTTCCGGGGAGACCGCCCGGACGCGCAAGGAATGGCCGGGCTCCGGCCGCACGCATGCGATCCGGTATGTTCCGTCTGTCTCGCTTCGGCTGTAGGCCACCTCGGCCGCCTCATCCGTCAGGCTGATGCGGACACCGTCCATCGGCTCGCCCTCAACGCTCACGACCCGACCTGACAGAACCAGGGACTCATCGGCAATACCCGGGCCAACCCAGCATGCGCAAGCCAGGATGGCGCCCCAGGCCGCACGCTCTGCCATCCGAACGATGTAGACAAATTCAATGGAGCAGCGATTCCTCGACTCCGTGATGGATGTTCGTATCCGCCTCATAGCATTCTTCCTCCGAACTAGGATGGACAACCACCGCATCCGAAGTTGCACCCCTTCTCGCTCAAGCACCGGGACAACTCGCGGCATGCGATTCGACACGCCTCTCGGGCCGCAGCAAGCTTCGCGCACAGTTGACGGGACAGTTGACGGGGTCAGATAGCATGAAAGGCGGTTAGAGCTCCGGAGATGCGGCGTATGATGCCCATCAAGCTACTGAGGCGCGGCCATGGTGGCCCGCCAGGTGGCACGGAGGTAACCGCCATGAAGACTAGTATAGGAATAGACTACCACAAACGCTACTCGGTCGTGTGTGTCATGAACGAGGCCGGAACCATTCTGGCCGAGGAGCGAATTGACCACGCCTTTCCAGAGCGTTTTGCGGAACTCATCGGAAAGCATACGCCCGCTCAGGTGGCTTTCGAGGCCACGATGAACTGGGGCTGGTTGCATGAGATTCTGGAGGCGATTGCCGGGATCGAACGCATCGTGATGGCCAACCCGCTGCATGTGCGGCTGATCGCGGCGGCGCAAGTAAAGACCGATAAAGTCGACGCGCGCAAACTGGCCACCCTCCTTCGGGCGAACCTGCTGCCCGCCTCCCACATCCCCGATCGCGCCACCCGGATGCGAAAAGAGGTCCTGCGGCAGCGCACGTTCTGGGTTCGAGAACGCACCAAGGTGCGCAACCGCATTCATCGGCTCCTGGGGCGCCAGCATGGGCTGGCCATGCCACAGGTCTCCGATCTTTTCGGCAAGAAGGGCAAGGCTGCGCTGAACAAGCTGGTGCTTGCGGCTCCCGACGATCTGCTCCTACGCCAACAACTCGAGATGCTCGATTGCCTGGAGCGGCACATCCGCGAACTCGACGAGAAGATTGCTTTGGAAGGCAAGGGCGATGAGGCCGTCGGGCGCCTCTCGAGCATTCCAGGCATCGGGCCGATCCTTGGCAATGTGATTGCCACTGAAATCGACGGCATCGAACGGTTTGGGCTGTCGGAGCAACTTAAGCGTACGCGGGTCTGATCCCCACGACCTCAAGCTCGGGCGACAAGACCTATCACGGGCGGTTGGTCTCGGGTTGCAACAAGTGGTTGCGCTGGGCGTTGGTGGAGGCGGCGTGGGTGGCTGTGGGGTGCGACGCCTATTTCGGCGGCCTCTATCGACATCACCGCTCGCGCGGGAAGAAGGCCAACACGGCGATCATGATCACCGCGCGGCGGATGTGTCAGATCATCTTTTGCGTGCTTCACGAGAAGCGTCCTTATCAGGCGCGCCCGTGGAGTCGGAATGTCCCCGGCTGCTCTCGTCAAGGACGGACGGAGCGCGTCGCATAAGCGGCGACGCTGGCGTCTTGGGTCAGAGTAGAGAGCCGGGGATCTGAAGCTATAGGGCGCATAAAGGCGCGAAGAGAAGTGTGATCACGGAATCTGCTACGGACTCATTAAGCAGCACACGAAACGAGGAGAAAGAGAAAGAACAACACGCCGCATTATATCCGTTGACTCGGCCTTTCAGAGAAGGTCTTGACATTCGCCACCTTTGCCTCCACTTCGCGTATTATAGTTCTGAGCACTCGGTCAGTGACCGCTCGTTTTTTGATGCGACCAATTGCCGTCGCCACACAGCGATAATCAAGGTCGCCCGCAATCGCTCCCAACTCCTTAAGCGTCAACCCGCATCGCCTCCGAGCAATTTCCAAAGCCACATCCCTCCCGGGATCGCCGACGCGATTGGCGAATTGATCCCATTTTTCTCCTTTCACCAACTCCACCGCTTTCACCACCTGTTGAAACGACGGCCTCGCATCTAAACGACGCAGTCCCGGCTGTTCGCGATGATCTCCTTTGGCTCCTTTACCAACCTTCTTGAAGAGATCACTGCCCAACACCAGACCGCCCACAAGCTGATCCCACGGACTTTCCACCAAACCACTGCGGAGCGATTCTTCAACAAACCTCTGATAGGCGATCTTCTGATCCGACTCGCTTTGCTCCCCCAAGCTGCCATACATCACCATGCTGCACCGGAACGGTAGGCTTGCCTTGACCTAGATAGGATGGATAGGAACTCCAACGGTAGCCTCGAAGATGGGCAATCCTTTTGCGCACCATATCAGAAGATGGATGCGTAGTCGCGCCCGATGCTTCCAGCCGGCGGCCCTGTTTATCAAGTATTCGCCCATCATCCCCACCCGCTCATGCCTCCTCCCAAATGGTAGGGCGGTTTGGCTCAAACCGCCGCCACTCATTTCGGCGATACCCCTTCGCTCACGCCCGAACCCGCTCCGGCGCGTTGGGCCAACGCGCCCTACCCACACCGCGCCGACGATCTCGCGGGGGCATTGGGGTTACCTCCGTGCCACCTGGCGGGCCACCATGGACGCGCCTCAGAGCTTGATGGGCATTATACGCCGCATCTCCGGAGCTCTAACCGCCTTTCATGCTATCTGACCCCGCTCGTGCTCGCTCGTGAACTGTCGCTCGAGCTACTGCCCCCTAGCTTTCGCCGACACCCGAATAATGTCCTTCAGATGATAAAATTCGTACACTTCCCTGGTTCCATCAATATCCATCACAACAAGTCGGGAATCTCCCTCCTTCAGTGGCGGAACAGCATTCTTAGCCCAGTGCCATGTACCGTGATAGATAAGGGGCTCAGCCGAACTTGTCGAAACGATCTGAACGGTGACTTTTCCTGTCTTCGTGAAAGTCGGCTCATAGACAGTGTATTTGACTTCAAAGGGCTCCAGATCCTGAGCGATCTTTGCATCTAACCAAGATGGACGCGCGGAATCATCGGCCAGAACAAATTTACCTGACACAAAACCCTCGTAACATCCTAGCAGTAGAAACAGGGAGAACGTCACGCACAGTGCAACACCGCATCTGTGAATGCACGCATCGCGCAAAATATGTGGTCGGATTCGCATGCCTGCTACTTCTTGTCACAGCAGGGGTCGTTCTTGAGTGTGACTGCGGCAAAGCAAGCTACGACCTTAGCATTACACATATTACAGGAGGCACTGCCGCAACCGTTGATCCATGACCATGCATTGCAGCCGTTCGCGGTGTAGCAATCATCATGGGCCTTGCAACAATCCTGGTAGCATTTATTCAGTTTATCCCCGCCGGGGAAAGTGCATTTCCCGTCTTGCGGCCCCGCTTGTCCACCGGCAGGACCACTGCATGGAGGAAGAAGATTGATCGGGAACGGAACACCTGGAATCCCAGGAACGGGAGGGGCAGGGAATGTAAATAGCCCGAGAGGATCATAGTTATTCTCGGGGGCGTTATTCACGAAAAGATAGAGCTGGATTTCGTCAAATCGCATTCCCCCAACAGGAGAATTCAACGTCGGGGATGTGCGGCCACCATCCAATGCCTCGACGATACCGGCAACCCTTTGGAGTTCAGGATGTGCCCTCAAGTAATCTCCCCATTTCTGAGATGCAGGACAGGTTGATGTCCTCTCAGGGGAGGATGAGTTCGGAAGTCTGTTTGCCAAAGATCCTTTATCTCCCAGAGGATCCCTGCTTAGCCACCTGCCCAATGTTGGGCTGTAATATCTGAAGCCGTAATAGCTCAGCCCGACGGCCTGGTCATATTCCTTCGAGGAAAACTGATAGCGCGGAATATAGGAGCCGGAGTTCAGCATCACTTTGCCGAAGGGGCTGTATTCGAGGTGTGAGACGAGGGCGCCGTCCGCATCCGTGCAGGCGATGACGTTTCCATTGGCGTCGTAGTGATAGTAAACCGTAGAGGTCGCGGAGGTTGAGCACGACAGGATGCCACCAATTCCACCGGCACCGCCGAGCGTGCCGTCATAGCGGCAGGTCATCACGACTTGCCCATCTTTGCGCACTTCTTTGAGCCGGTCGGCGTTGTCCCAGACGTATTCAAATTGTCCGTCCGTGGTCATGTTTCCATTCGCATCATAATCATACCCCGCGTTTCGGGCAACCACCGACACCTTCCTCGTGGCGGCGAAAATGGTCTGTCCGCCGACCGTACGCAACGTGGCGGTCAGTCCGTTCACTTCAACCTCGCCATCCTGCGGGTCGGCCAGGCCTCGCTCGCCCCGCTCGCATCGTCTCACGCGTCAATATTGAATATCTAACGACCAACACCTCTCGCGCCCGACTCGCACACTTCCAAGCATTCGCCCATCATCCCCATCCACTCATGCCTCCTCCCAAAAGGTAGGGCGGTTTGGCTCAAACCGCCGCAATTCGTTCCCGGCAAAACCCTCTCCCTAACGCCCGAACCGCTCCGGTGCGTTGGGCCAACGCGCCCTACCCACACCGCGCCGCGAGATCACCCACGAACGGTAGGGCGGATTGCAAACTGGCAGTTCGTGAGAAGAGTCGCTACTGTCGGCTCATGTTTGATCTGAAATCGTACTTGGCTTCTCAGCGGCAACGGGTGGATCATTTTCTCGATGAACGGCTCCCGCTCGCGTCAACGCGTCCCTCCATTCTCCATGAGGCCATGCGCTACTGTATTTTTGGCGAGGCGAAACGGATCCGTCCCATCCTCTGCATGGCGGCGGCAGAGGCTGTCGGCGGTTCGGCGGATCGAGCGCTCCAACCGGGCGCAGCGATCGAGCTCCTTCACACCTATACGCTGATCCACGACGACTTGCCCGCGATGGATGACGATGCGCTACGGCGAGGCCGGCCGACATGCCACATCAAGTTTGGTGAGGCAAATGCAATCCTCGCAGGAGATGCGCTCCTGACGTTAGCGTTCGAGTGGCTGGCGGATTGCCCAGCCCCACCCCCACACGTCCCCGGCGCACTGGCTCGCGAGTTGGCGGCGGCGGCGGGAAGTCAGGGTGTTATTGGAGGACAGGTCGAGGATATCGCGGCAGAAGGCAAAGCGCCCGACGCCGACCTCGTCGCATATATCCATCTTCACAAGACCGCTGATCTCCTGCGCGCTGCAGTACGCATGGGCGCGATAGCCACGGGAGGTTCACCTCAGCATGTAAATGCGCTCGGTCAGTATGGCGAGCACATCGGAATCGCCTTTCAAATCGCCGACGACCTCTTGAATGCCACCTCCAATCGCGATGTATTGGGGAAGAACACTGGCACTGATGTGAAACGAGGAAAGCTGACCTATATCGCAGTGCACGGCATCGAGGTATCGCGTCGCCATGCGGAAGCGCGCATTAACGCCGCACAGGAACTTCTACGCGCGTTGCCCGGCGATACGGCTCCTCTCGCGGCAATTGCCGATTTCGTCCTCTCGCGCCAATCGTGAGCGACATTGCGCTCGGCTGCAATCTGTGCGCCGAGCGAGGCTCTTCACAGCAAAAAAAGCAGCCGTCTGCCTGCGCAAACGGCTGCTTTTAAGTTCACGTAATAGCGAGCTATTAGTATTCGGCACGTCCTCCACGGTCGCCGCGATCTCCGCGGCCCCCACGGTATCCTCCGCGGTCGCCGCGATCTCCACGACCGCCACGGAATCCGCCACGATCGCCACCGCCATCGCCCCAATCGCGCCGTTCGCGGGGAGGGCGGTCTTCGCGCGCCTGTGCCTCATTGACGCGGATCGCGCGACCCTTGAGGTCTTGGTCGTTCAGCGCTGCAATGGCTGCAGTCGCTTCTTCACGATTCGGCATTTCGACGAAGCCGAAGCCTCGAGACTTGCCCGTGAATTTGTCCAGGATCACGCTCGCCGAGCTGACTGTACCATGTGCTTCAAAAGCGGACCGAAGATCCGCGTCCGTAGCACTGTACGGAAGATTGCCAACGAATATGTTCACTACCTGCTCTACCTCTAGCTCTTTCTACTGTCGCATTTTTTCTTTGCCTGTCACCCGTTGAGTCAGCGACTAGGAACTCCGGCGTGATTTCCATAACAAATAGGCGAAACATTCTCTGTGAATCAACTGAAAAAAGTGAGAATCGAGGGCACGGCGAGTGCAATTAGCCTTTATTCATCCACTAATTTGCCCGCGAGGAAGGCCTCGTATGCGCTCATATCCAACATGCCGTGACCGCATAGATTAAAGAGGATGACCTTCTTTCGCCCCTCTTCTCGCGCCTTGATGGCCTCGTCAATCACAGCCGAGATCGCGTGAGATGGCTCCGGGGCCGGGATCAATCCTTCGCTGCGAGCAAAGGTGACCGCGCTCTCAAATACCTTGGTCTGCCGATGCGCCACGGCCTCAATGAGACCTAGCTTATAGGCGTGACTCACCATCGGCGCCATGCCGTGATAGCGAAGACCCCCGGCGTGAATGCGCGGCGGAATAAACTCGCGCCCCAGTGTGTGCATCATCATCAGCGGCGTCATGCCGGCAGTGTCGCCAAAATCGTAGCGCAACTCCCCCCGCGTCAAGGACGCGCAGGAAGCGGGCTCAACGGCAATGATGCGATAATCCTTCTTACCTGCCAATTTGCGCTGGATCCACGGGAAGGTCATGCCTGCGAAATTGCTTCCCCCCCCCACGCAACCCACGATGATATCCGGGTCTTCACCCGCCAGCTCCATTTGCTGGATCGCCTCTTGCCCAATCACCGTCTGATGCAAACAGACGTGGTTGAGTACGCTGCCCAGCGCATATTTGGTGCTGGGATGCTTCACCACGTCTTCCAGCGCTTCGCTGATCGCGATTCCCAGGCTGCCGGGACAATCGGGATCGGCGTCGAGGACCTTACGCCCAAAATCCGTCTCGCGAGTCGGGCTGGGATGCACAGTCGCGCCCCAAGTCTCCATTACGCTCTTGCGATAGGGTTTCTGCTGGAAGCTGATTCGGACCATGTAGACCACGCACTCGATGCCAAATAGCTTGGTCGCGAGCGCCAGGGAAGAACCCCACTGGCCCGCTCCGGTCTCGGTGACAATTCGTTTTACTCCTGCTTCGCGGTTGTAGTATGCCTGCGCAACCGCGCTGTTCGGCTTGTGGCTTCCGGCCGGACTCACACCTTCATACTTGTAGTAGATGTGAGCGGGTGTTTGCAGAGCTTTCTCGAGTCGAACGGCCCGCAGCAACGGGGTCGGTCGCCAAAGCGCGTAAATGTCGCGGACTTCGTCGGGGATATCCACGTGCCGATCCGGACACATTTCCTGGCGGACAATGTTTTCTGGGAAAATCGCCGTCATGTCAGACAGCGTCACCGGTTGCTTGGTTCCCGGATGAAGCGGCGGAGGAAGCGGCTCGGGGAAATCGGCGAGCAAGTTATACCACTGGCGCGGAATATCGTTCTGGCCGAGGGCAAATCGGATAGCAGTCATATCGTGCAGTCTCCCATGAAAGTTTCAGCAGCGTAGCGTAGTACGCCCGCCGCTTAAAGGCCATTGCGAAATGCCCGAAAAAGCCCGTTTGCGAGCTAGATCAGCGAATGGCTAAGGCTTCTCGTATAGAAGCGCAGAGATAATCGAGATTGCTGGGTGTGATGCCCGCGACATTGATGCGGCCACCGCCCACAATATAGATGCTCTTCGTGTCTCGCAGGAACTTCACCTGCGCATCGGAGAGCCCGCTGAACGAGAACATCCCCTTCTGCCGCGCAATGAAGCTGAAATCACCCGGCACACCATGGGTAGCCAGTGCCTGAACGAAGGTCGTTCGCGTCCGCGCAATGTGTTCGCGCATCGCAGCAAGTTCCCCTTCCCACTTCACGCGGCGAGCGGGGTCACCCAAAATCGTACTGACAATCAATCCGCCGTGCGCGGGTGGATTCGAGTAGTTCACACGGATCGCAATCGCGACATGGCTAAATGATGCCGTCGCCGAGGCGGAATCCGCTGCAATCAGCGTCAGTGCGCCCGTGCGATCCTGATACAGACCAAAGTTCTTCGAGAAGGAACTGGCCACGAGCAGCTC
The DNA here is from genome assembly GCA_023953695.1 of Kiritimatiellia bacterium. Lineage (GTDB taxonomy): Bacteria > Verrucomicrobiota > Kiritimatiellia > CAIVKH01 > CAIVKH01 > JAMLJG01. The sequence goes on along the minus strand of JAMLJG010000014.1, from coordinate 61,794 downwards.
AGGGCAGGCATCCACCAGAGCGAGCAGGCCGGTGCGGTCTTCTGCGAGGCCGTCGCCATAGCCCTGATAAGCGAAGTCTAAGAACGGCAGCCAGCCGCGCTGGGAGGCGACAGCCGCCACCTCTTGCCACTGCTGAGCCGACAAATCCACGCCAGTCGGATTGTGGCAGCACGCGTGAAGCAAAACGATATCGCCTGCCGGCACATTGGCCAGGGACTCAATCATCCGCGCGAAATCCAATCCCTTGGTTAACGGATCGTAGTACGGGTACTCCTTTACGGCGAAACCGGCCGACTGGAATACGCCCTTATGGTTAGCCCAGGTGGGGCTGCTAACCCACACAGATGCATTGGGGGCAAACTTCTTGAGGAAGTCGGCGCCAACGCGCAAGGCGGCCGTGCCACCCGGCGTGTGGGCGGTGCGTGCGCGCTTCGCCACGAGGGCCGGATGCCCAGCGCCCAAAATCATCTCCTGCACATGCTGAGCATATTCCGGCGCTCCCGCGATAGGCATGTAGGACTTCGTTGTCGCGGTGGAGAGGATGTGCGCTTCGGCATCCTTCACGGATTGAAGAATCGGCGTGCGCCCTTTCTCATCCTTAAAAACACCGACGCCGAGATTCACTTTGCTCGGATTCGGATCGTTCTTCCACGCCTCGGTCAATCCGAGGATGGCATCGGGCGGAGCGGGAGTGCGATCAGAGAACATGGCAGTATCCTTCTTCTCAAATATAAAGAGGCGTATCCGTTCAGGCGTAATACTTCTCGTAGTACCGGCGGGTCCAATCCTCCTCCGGTTTCACGATACGCATTTCGCGCTGCGCGTTTTCCGGTGAATCCGACGCGTGCGCCGCGTTCACCATGATATCGCGACCGAACTCTTTGCGAACGGAGCCTGGCTCCGCCTTGCTCGGATCGGTTGGGCCGAGGATCTTGCGGATCTTTTCGACCGCATTCACTCCCGAGTAGATCAACACAAGGCTCCGATGGCGACCCGGCTCAACCTTCTGCTCGTTCGTCAGACCGATGGGCGAAACGCCGGTCATAAACTCGATGATCTGATTGAATTGGATATCGCCGAAGAGAGGGCCCAAATGCTCGCCTACCACATCGCGCACAGAGGGCGGCACCTCAAAGCCCATCTCCTTTTCCAACGCGTCGCCGCCGCGCTTGGCCATGACGCTCTTCATCTTTTGACGCAGCACATCGCGAACGGGGCCATAGAACTCTTCCGCCTGCGCCACAGTCATGCGGTTCACCTTCGCGGCAACAATCCGAAGGCCGGAACGCGAAAAAATATCAATGATGTTGCCGGGCCGGGAACTGGGGAATGTAAAGTTGTCAGGCTTGATGATAACGAGCGTTTGCTGAACGTCGTTTTCTTTGCTCACGTCGTAGGCTTGAGCCACGATGCCCCCATCGGTCTCCGCATAGGAGGTCCACAGCTTGAGCGTCGCTGCGACAGATTCCTCGGATCCTGCCGTCATCACAGCCGGTTCTACATACGTCACCTTGCCGGTCGCATCCACTATGAAATCGCCATACGTATCGCGCACCGTCTCGCCGGAGTAGGCGTGGGGGCGAAGCGCGCCAACGGCGTCGCGAACTTTGGCCACGGCATCTTCACCCTCAAAGGCAAGGAGCAACACGCGACGACGCTTGCCCGTTTTCGCGTCGGGGCTGTAGGCCTTCAAAACATAGTCTGCGAGGATCCCTCGCTCTTCTTCGGGAACTTCCGCGTTCGAGCGAATCAACGATGCATACTGCTCGACCAGCTCCGCGCTGGGACCAAACATGCGCGAGGCCACCAGCTCCAGGCCCGTGCGCGTCATGATGCGGCCAATCACCCCGCCCGTTCGCGATTTTCCGATGGTGTATGGATTGATCAAACAGAACGACAATTCAACGGCCATAAGGGTCTCCCTAAAAGCGCCTACCGTAGGCACCCCACCCCTTGCAATCAAGTGCGGACTTGCCAAAATGTTCGAAGGCCGCAAGCATGCCCCGCATGCGACCGCAAGTCTTACAACGTCAAGCCGATGAGGCTCTCCATATCGTCCGATCCATCAGCGCAGCCGTGGCCGAAGGTCGCGCCGCCGATCAGGAACTCGCCGCGCATTTTCGCACTCATCGCCACTTTGGCTCGCGCGATCGCCGATTCTTTAGCGCCGTCATATTTGCCTATTTCCGCTGGAAAGGCTGGGTGGATGCAATCGCCGAGCTCCCTCAAGCCCTCGCCGCCGCATGCTGGCTCAGCCGCGAAGCGCATCACCCTCCCCTCGCCTGCTGGGCACAACTCCCGGCAGAACTGCCCTCAACGGCAACGCTCACCGATAAGGCTGCAGCATTAGCTGCTTGGCAGACTTTGTCGCGCGCACCCACGCCGAGCGAACTCTTCCCTGTATGGTTTTCCGAAGAAGTGCTCAGCGGCGCCGAACCGGAATCGGCCGCGCGCATCGCAGCGTCCTTCCAAGAACGACCGCCTCTCTGGCTCCGCGCACGGGTGGGTCACACACCCACGATCAGCCGCCTTCTCAACGCAGCCGGATTCGCATGCACACCGGATCCGCGAATCCCCACCGCGATTCGCGTGGAGGGAAGCCCGAGTGCCGAAGCACTGCGCCCCATCCTCCACCGCCACGCGGAAATCCAGGACATTGCCTCACAGCTCGTCGGAACCACCTGCGCGCCGCGCGCAGGTGAGCAATGGTGGGACGTTTGCGCCGGAGCGGGCGGCAAGACCCTTCACCTGCTGGACCTGCTGGGCGACTCGGGTTTCGTCTGCTCTTCAGACGTGCGCTCCTCCGCGCTGCGCGAGTTGACGCGCCGCATACACGCCGCCAACTTCACGCGCGTGGCAACGCAAGTCTTGAGCGAGAATCCCGAGAACTGGCAGATCGCCGAACAATTCGATGGGATCCTGATTGATGCCCCGTGTAGCGGCATCGGCACGTGGGGCCGCGCACCTGACGCGCGATGGCGCGTTGCCCGCGAAGATCTACTCACTCACCAAAGCCGTCAGCTCGCGATTCTGAACCGCGCGTCGCGCCAGCTCAAGGCAGGCGGTCGCCTCATCTATGCCGTTTGCAGTCTTTCCCAACTGGAAACCGAGCAGGTCATCGCAACATTCCTGAAACAATCGCCCGACTTCTCACTCAACGACGCCGCGCCGCGCGCCATCTATCCGGATTTTGGACCCGGCATCGGCATGTGGATCGCGTCGCTCAGAAAAACCTAGCGCACAAGCGTGGGCGGTGTCACCACGGGTCCGCGTCGCCCGAAATCGGACACTGCGTCCTCACGGACTGGATTGACTGAGCCTCTTCGCGGGAGCCTCGAAAAATCGGGCGTGAGCCTCTCGCAATATGCCCGGAATCCGATCGGCAAACGGACTGCGCGCGAGGGCCTCCCTCAGGTTCAGGGAATCCACCGCGGCCGCATTCTGGCCGGGCTGCCAGTGGTCGCCATCGCCGAGAAGCGCGTAGCGCATCTTCGCAAACGAATCCATGTCCAGCGCCGTCGCATACGTCCACAATCGCAAAATCTCATGCACATTAACCTGCCCCGGCACCTCGGACCAGGTCGGCAGACCGTCGTGCCACTGCTGCGCCCAATCCGCGCCGTGCACGCGGGCAATTTCACTGTTCAGTCGGTGCGCAATCTCCGCCGCGAGTGCTTCGCGCTCCTCGTAGTGCGCAAGCGCCGCAACGTGTTCATCGAAGTCGGTCAGACGATAGGCCCCGATGCTCAACGTGTGAACCTCAGGCCGGCTCAAGCAAAACAGATCATTAAATTGCATCGGGCTCAGCGGCGCACACAGCGCGCGCAATTTGTCCGAGGCGTCATAGAGTTTGCCGCCTTTGTCGCTGGGGCTGATGATGAACACGCCCATGTCGTGCCGCGCAGCGGCCTCCACCGCAGGCCACGTGAAGGGGTTGACGAAGTACCAGTGCAAATTGACGTAGTCGAAGCGGCCCGACTCAATCGCTCGAACGATGACATCCGCTGGCCCGTGTGTCGAAAATCCGATAAACCGACAGCGCCCTTCGCGCCGCAATTGTTCGGCTGCTTCGAGCGAGCCGCCAGGCGCCAGCGCGCGCGTCACCAATTCGTCTGTATTCAACCCGTGGATGCCCAGCAAATCCACATACTCGAGACGCAAATTGCTGAGCGAGGTTTCAAAGGCCTTGCGAAATTCCTGCACCTCGTCGCGCGGCCCAATTTTCGTCTGAACAATCAGCTCATCGCGCGGAAACTCCGGCAAAATATGACCCAACTGGACCTCCGAGGTTCCATAGCCGCGCGCCGTCTCGATGTGATTGATGCCCAACTCCACAGCGCGGTGGATCGTTGCTCGCAGATGCGCTTGGTTATCGGCGGGCACTTCCCGAAACGGCAGATCGCTCCACGAATGCTGATAGCGCATGCCGCCGCAAGAAAACACGGGCATGGCCAACTCCGTGCGCCCGAAGCGACGCCGCGGAAGTTTATGTGGCGAGGCGCTCACTCGCCATCGAGTGTGCCCACACCGCGATCGAGTTGGCGATCCATTTGATATTTAGGATCCGAAGACACAACCGCCTCGCGCGGGCGATCCTCGCCGCGCCGGAAGTCGGACGGGAGCGAACGGGCGAAGTCGGAGACCAGTTGGCGCGCCTCCTCCATGGAAGCGACCAGACTGAATCGCTCACGCAGGCGATTCACATGCGGGAAACCCGAGGCATACCAAAGCAAATGCTTGCGCGTGAGACGAGCGGCCATTTCGGTATCGCCATAATGAGCCGTGTGGTAGTCGAGATGGCGAAGCACGATCTCCTTCCACTCCACGATCGTTGGGTCATCGTCGCCCTGTCCAGCAATCGCGCGGAATATCCACGGATTCCCGAGCGCTCCACGACTCACCATGATGCCATCTGCGCCCGTCGCTTCCTGCATCCGCTTCGCATCGGCCGACGACATGATATCGCCATTCCCAATGACAAGGATTCGGGGATTCACCGCGCGAGCGGCTTTCACGCCAGCCGCAATGCCGGGGTGACTGACTCGCACAGCGTAGGAGTCGTCGCGCGTTCGCCCGTGAATAGTCAACAGATCCGCGCCGGCACGCGCGATAGCGGCGGCATTGGCCTCCACATTTATCGTATTGGCGGTAAAACCGAGCCGAATCTTGACCGAGAGCGGGCGCGTTGTCGCTGCGCGCGCCGTTGCGACGATTTCCTCCAACCGCGCGGTGTCGCGAAGCAGCGCAGAACCATTGCCGGAGCCCACCACCTTGCGGACTGGACATCCCATGTTCAGATCAATCGTCTCAAACCGGGCTTCATCCAGAACGCGGACCGCCGCCCCAACTCGCGCGGCATCGGGCCCTGTGACCTGCACACCCAATACGCACTCGGATTCGTGCCGCGCGAGCATTTCGTGCGTGCGGCGATTTCCCCGCAACAACGCGATGGCCGCCAGCATTTCCACATAGGTCAAGCCCGCGCCCAACTCCTGGCAAATGCGCCGGAACGGGACATCGCTCACGCCCGCCAGCGGAGCGAGCAACCCGCGATTCGGCAATTCCAACGAACCGAGTTGAAGCGGTGTATCGAGCATAGAGGCCAAACGTGCGCGAAGCCCCTCGGCGTTAGCGCATGAGAAACTGGTGGCGATAGTAATTCAGTTCGGCGATGGACGCGAGAACGTCGTAGTAGGCATCGTGAGGCTTGCCATCGAGCAGATTTTTCGGCCCCGGCAGATAGGTGCGCAACTCCTCGATGTCCTCCTTGCGAAAGCTCGGTCCCTGCCGCCAATCCTGCCACTGCAGCTTTAGTGACGTCACATCGAGGTGGCGATAGTGCAGCAGCCCCATAAATCGAGGCAGAAACTTCATCGCCAGCCGCCAGTCGGCATGAATGCTGTTTCCCGCCAAAATCGGGCGGCGCTTTTCCTCCCCGCCCGGCACGTTGACGCGCCCGACCAATTCCGCCAGACGCGCGTCCACATCCTTCACATCCAGCGCCAACTCGGAGCGGCAGATGCGCAGAAGGTCGGGCATGTTCTCTTCAATCCACGGGCTCACCTTGGTGCCCTCCGGGATTCGCACATACACGCGCAAATCGTCTTCCGGCGGAAAGATGCGCTGCAGATCCGCATCGGTGATCACGGCGGCAACCTGCAGCAGCACGGCCGACTCGAAGTCCAGCGTCGAGTATTCGGTGTCAAACCAAACGTAGGCCGTACTGCGATAGGTGCGCTCGATCATAATCAATCCGCGTCGGGGCCGAACTGCTCCGCTGCGTTGCCATTCGGCACCGTGATGGGGCAAGGCTTGAGACCCCAAATATCGTCCGAGTATTCGCGAATCGTGCGATCGCTGGAGAACTTGCTCATGCGAGCGACGTTCAGAATCGCACGGCGCGCCCACTCCTGCTGATTTTCATACAGCGAGGACACTTCCTCCTGGGCCTTCACATAGAGATCGAAATCCGCGAGGTGGAAGTATTGATCGCCATATTCCATCAGTGTGCGATAGATGTCCGTGAAGAGCGGGCCTTCTTCCGGCACAAACTCGTTGTCGCGGATCGCATTGATCACGCGGCGGAGCACCGGATCGCGGTTGTAGTAGTCCCACGGGTTATAGGTCTTCTTCAGCTCAATCAGCTCGTGCGTCTTGTGGCCGAAAATGAAGATGTTTTCATCGCCCACTTCCTCCGCAATTTCCACGTTCGCGCCATCGAGCGTGCCAATCGTGAGAGCGCCATTCAGCGATAGCTTCATGTTGCCCGTTCCAGAGGCTTCTTTGCCCGCTGTCGAAATCTGCTCCGAGAGGTCCGCGGCAGGAATGATGATTTCCGCCAGCGAAACGCTGTAGTCGGGGATGAAAATGACCTTCAGGCGATCTGCCACATCCGGATCGTTGTTGATCGTACGGCCGAGCGAATTGCAGAGTTTGATGATCAACTTCGCCAAGTGGTAGCTCGGCGCCGCTTTCGCACCAAAGATGAAGGTGCGGGGCGTGATGTCCACGTTCGGATCGTCCTTGATGCGATGATACAGCGCAATGATATGCATCGCATTCAGGAGTTGGCGCTTGTATTCATGAAGGCGCTTGATCTGAACATCGAACATGGAATCCGGATCAATCCATTCGCCCACGAGATCCTGAATGATATTGGCCAGGCGCTCCTTGTTCTGTCGCTTGACCTTCATGAATTCGGTGCGGAATGCGCGGTCCTCTGCGAAGGGCTCGAGCTTCTTGAGCTGATCGAAATCCTTGATCCAGCCGTCGCCAATTTTGCTCGTAATGAGGTTGGAAAGACCCGGATTGCATACCAGCAACCAGCGGCGGTGCGTGATGCCGTTGGTCTTGTTGTTGAAGCGCTCGGGCCACATTTCGGCGAAATCGCGAACGGTGAACTCCTTGAGCAACTCGCTGTGCAATGCGGACACGCCGTTGATCTTGTGGCTGCCGACGATGGCGAGGTTCGCCATTCGCACCTGGCGATTTTCGCCCTCCTCCACCAGCGACATCCGCTTGACCCGCTCAAGGTCATTCGGGAAGCGAACCTCGACCTGCTGCAGGAAGCGAGCGTTGATTTCGTAAATGATCTGCAGGTGGCGCGGCAATACGCGCTCCATCAACTGAACCGGCCATTTCTCCAAGGCTTCCGGAAGAAGCGTGTGGTTTGTATAGCCCATCGTCTTGACGGTGATTTCCCACGCCTTGTCCCACGGCACATCGGTTTCATCAATGAAGTAGCGCATCAACTCGGCCACGGAGAGCGCCGGGTGCGTATCGTTCAGTTGCACTGCGTTCTTGTCCGCAAACTTGCCCCAGTTCGAGTGCTTCTTGCGGTAGCGGCGAATGATGTCGCGAATGGCGCAGGTGACGAGGAAATACTCCTGAATCAAGCGAAGCTCCTTGCCCGCGTGTGTCGCGTCAGAAGGATAAAGCACCTTAGTGATCGTCTCGGCCCAGTTCTTCTCCTCAACCGCGCGCACGTAGTCGCCTTGATTAAAGACATCGAGGCGGAAATCTTCCGTCGCGCGAGAGCTCCAAAGGCGCAGAATGTTGACCGTGTTCACATCGAACCCGATCACCGGCATATCGTAGGGCACGCCCTCGAGCATCTGCCAGTCCACCCACACCGGTTTGCGTCCGCCACCGACTGTGGGAACCTGCTCAATTCGTCCATAGACCAAGACGGGAACCGTGTATTCCGGACGAACCACTTCCCACGGATTGCCGAACTTCAACCAATCGTCCGGCCGCTCTTTCTGCCACCCGTTCTCAAATTCTTGCCGAAACAGCCCGTGCTCATAGCGCAGGCCATAGCCGTAGCCGGGATATTCCATCGAAGCCAAAGAATCGAGGAAACACGCAGCCAGTCGGCCCAAACCGCCATTGCCCAACCCCGCGTCAACCTCCTGGCCCACCAGGATATCGAGGTCAATATCCATTTCCTTAAGCGCTTTACGCGCGGCCTCGGTCACGCCGACCGCTGCAATGTTGTTTTCCAGCAGACGCCCGAGCAGGAACTCCATCGAAAGGTAATAGACACGCTTGACGTCTTTATCCGTATGGGTGCGCTGGGTCGCAATCATCCGGTCCATCGCCAAATCGCGAATCGCAAAAGCCAGGGACGCCTGCTTGTCGTAGTCCGTCGCGCTCCGCCAATCCTTACAGCGGGTGTACGTCAGGTGGTACAGCATCCGGTCGCGGATCGCCTTGGGCGTCACCTTGTTGTTGCTCGCAGCAGCCGATTTAGTCGTTGTAGCCATACTGTATTGTTCCTAAGTCTATTCTTTAATGTGCCGCCAATAGCACCAGCGGACGACTCCGCTCCATGGCCGCACGCAATGCCAAGGCATTGGTATGGAGGCCGATAGTTTACAAGCCATCCATTTTCGGCAACACAATTCTTGCCTCATCGGTAAAAACGGTTGACCGGCACCCCATCCGGGATCGCGCAATAACCGTGGCGACCAAACCATCGAAAGCGGTTTTTGGCAACAAAATCGTATAACCAATCCCGCCACCTTCGAGGCAATACACCCAAAACCCGCACCGCGCGCCACGGCCAGCGCAAATAGCTCACCACGGCCAGTGCGGCTTTGCTCCGCCCCAACAATTGCCCATTCCTAATGAAATAGAAGGTATCCAAGCGTTCCGCATTTCCACCCGCATCTCGGACAAGCTGCTTCCCGACCTCCGATTGTAGCGACGCGAACCGACAAAAGGGCTCTCGCTCCCAACGGAGGACGAACCGCACTATTGCGCTGCACAAATTGCACTCGCCATCGAACAAAATGACCGAAACAGGCTCCACACGAGCAACATACCACAACCAGGCACTGAAAGAATTAAGCTTATTCAGCGGATATTTCTCGTCTTTGCTCATTGACGCACCGCGCCAATGGTTGCAGCATGCCCCCAATTATCTATGCCGCGATCGCGGCGACTGTTAGCGTATTCAATGGTAAAAAAACTCATTCAAAAAGTGATCCGCCAATTGCGCGGTAATGCGGCCTCAAAATCTGCCGCCAAGTCTCCGGCCAAACCGGAATTCAAAACCGATCCCGTCGCGCGCTCCAAGAGTCAGCATCACGCTGAGTATAAACCGCGCCGCAAATCGGCCGCATCTGACAAACCCATCAAACCGGCAGCCAAACCAGCGCCCCTCGCGCCGGAGCCGCAGGCCGCACCCGCCACCCCTTGGGACCCCGCTTCATTCCAAGTGCCAGCGGCGGAAGGAAAATTGCGCTTCCACGATCTGAACCTGCCGAATGAAGTCTTGCACGGCATCGCCGATTTGGAGTTCTCCTATTGCACGCCAATCCAAGCCGGCATTCTCCCCGAGACGCTGAAAGGACGCGATGCGCTCGGCCAAGGCCAGACGGGTACCGGCAAAACAGCGGCCTTCCTTCTCACCATTTTCGACCGCATTCTGCGCAACCCCAACACCAAGCCGCGCAAACCGGGACACCCCCGCGCACTCATCCTCGCTCCCACCCGCGAGCTCTGCATTCAAATCCATAAGGACGCCACCAAGCTCGGCGCCTACACAGGAATCAACACAATCGCCGTCTTCGGCGGAATGGACTACGAGAAACAAAAGACGCAACTTCACACCCAGCGTGTGGACATCATTACCGCAACGCCCGGCCGCCTCATTGACTTCAAACGACGCGGCGACCTCAACCTGCGCGATGTCGAAATCCTCGTCCTTGATGAGGCGGATCGCATGCTGGACATGGGCTTCATCCCCGATGTCCGCACCATCGTGCACGCCACTCCTCATAAGGATAAGCGACAAACCCTCTTTTTCAGCGCAACCTTCAGCGACGACATCCGCCGCTTGGCGACCTCGTGGACGCGCGACCCGGCCTCCGTCATTATCGAACCCGAAAGCGTTGCCGTGGATACAGTCGAACAAGTCGTCTACATCGTCACCGCCGACAAGAAGTTCGCCCTCCTCCACAATATCCTGCACCGCGAAAACGCGCGTCGCGTGATCTGCTTCGTCAATCGCCGCGACAACGCCGAACGCCTCCTCGACAGACTCCGCCTCTATGGCGTCAACTGCGCCCTCCTCTCCGGCGCAGTTCCCCAAGAGAAGCGCGTCAAAACACTCGAACGCTTTCGCTCCGGCGAAATCCACGTCATGGTCGCAACCGACGTCGCCGGGCGCGGTATCCACGTGGACGACATCACACACGTCGTGAACTACAATCTCCCCGACGACCCCGAAGACTACGTTCACCGCATCGGGCGAACGGGGCGCGCGGGACACAGCGGCATCTCCATCAGCTTCGCCGATGAAGAGGATTCCTTCTACATTCCCGACATTGAAGAGTTCATCGGGCGCCCCCTCGTCTGCACACACCCCGAAGATGCATGGCTCGAACTGCCAGCACCACCCGAAGGCGCGGCGCGCGAACATGCTCGCTCCTCGTCGCGCCGCCACGGTGGCGACCGCAATCGCGGACCCCGCAGCTCGGGTCCCCGAAATGGCGGTGGCCAGCGCGGCCCCCGCCGCGACGGTAGACGCTCCGGCGGCCACAGCCATCGCCCACGCACGTTCGACGGATCCACTCAGCATCCCCCCGCTCCTCCCAAGGCGCCCGATCTGCCCGCCTAAGAGAACGCTTGGTACGCGCAATTTGGCGTAACGGATCAGCTCGCGATCAATTGCCGATAGGCCTCTATTAACCGCTGACGCAAAGGCTGGGCGCGATCCGCAAAGGCCATCTGCTGCCGCTGATAGTCTTCCCGCCCCTCCGGAGTCTCAATGCGCACCGGCTCACAACCATACGCGCGAAGATCATACGGACTCGCTCGCATGTCCAACTCGCGAATATCCACCGCCAGCAGAAACGTTTCGGCCACCAGCTCTGACGGAATCCACGGCCAGAACTTGGTCGCCCATTTGTAGAGATCCATATTTGCATGAAGGCAGCCCCGCTGCTCCAAGTCCTGAATCTTATCGCGACTCGGCTGCAACGTATTCCGCGGTCGCGCTGCCGGGGTAAAAAATCGAAAGGCGTCGAAATGAGAGCAGACGATACGCTGCGATTCGACAAATGCCGCCAACGCATCTTCGCCCATCCGAAGCGGCGTGTCGCGATGTCGCCGCTCCGGCGCACGATACACCATCGCCCACTCGTGCAAACCCAAACAACCAAATCGCGGCGCGCGCTCCAAGGTTGTCTCCAACAACTTCAAGATCCACGCAGCGCCACGACGGCGCTCGTCCGAAAGTGCGAGGAGCTCCAAGCCCACCGCGCCCTCTCGCTCCACATAGTGCTCAAACGTCAGGAACTCGCGAGCTGCCTCGCCTTCGAGAAGCACATCCGCGCCCGGTCCCCAGCGCAAAAGCCACGACGGGCGAAATCCATAGTACTGAAAAAGGAAATCCAGAATCGGATGCTTTTCCCCACGCGATTGGCGATCCACGTGCGCTGATATAACGGGACCCAACCGCTCCGCGTGACGCGCTCGTAACGCGCGCCACTCCGCCTCCGGCAATCGGCGCAACACACCCATCGCCGCACGATTTTCACGGGCCACATCCATTCGCCCTATCCTGCCCATTCGCCAGCCAAAGTCCATCCCGGCGAAGACGCGACAACAGGGACTCGATTGTGAACCGAATCAAACGCGCGGCAGGTCGCATTCCGACTTGGTCGGCAAGAGCGTGCTGCCCATCAAATAGCGATCCACTTCCCGCGCACACTCGCGCCCTTCCGAAATGGCCCACACGATCAGCGATTGCCCGCGCCGCGCGTCCCCGGCGGCAAATACACCGGGCGCGGTCGTGGCATAGTTCGCAGCCGTCTTGAGGTTGCCGCGCGCATCCAACTCGCAGCCGAGTTGCGGCGCGATGGATCCGGCCTCCGGCCCCGTGAAGCCGAGCGCGAGCAGAACGAGATCGGCCTTCCACTCCTGCTCTGTGCCGGGAACTTCTTCCAACCGCGGCGGCCCACCCGCTCGCTGCGGCACAAACTGAACCCCCACGGTCTTCAGCGCCGACACGCGGCCATCTTTGCCAATCAACTCGCGCGTCGAAATGCTGAACTGCCGAGTGCCCCCCTCCTCGTGCGAGGTGCTGGTTCTCAGGCGCATCGGATAATAGGGCCACGGCTGATTGGCCGGACGGCCGGTCGGCGGAATCGGCATCAACTCGAAATTCGTCACCGACGCCGCGCCCTGCCGATGCGCCGTTCCAATGCAGTCGCTGCCCGTATCGCCACCGCCGATGACGATCACATGCTTGCCCGTCGCCAGGATCTGACCCTTCACATCGTCTCCAGCCACCACTCGGTTCTGCTGCGGCAAATACTCCATCGCAAAATGAACGCCCGCCAGTTCCCGACCCGGAACCGGCAAATCGCGCGATGTCGTAGACCCGCAAGCGAGCACCACGGCATCGAACTCTTCCCGCAACTGCTCGGCCGAAATGTCCTTCCCAATCCAGGCCCCGGTCTTGAAAACAACGCCCTCCGCCTGCATCACCTCAAGCCGCCGATCAATGACAGACTTTTCCAGCTTGAAGTCGGGAATCCCATAACGCAACAAACCGCCAATGCGGCTCGCGCGCTCAAAGACGGTGACGGTGTGGCCAGCGCGATTCAATTGCTGCGCGGCGGCCAGACCCGCCGGGCCGGAACCGACAATGGCAACCTTCTTGCCCGTCCGCTTCTCGGGAAGCTCGGGCACAATCCACCCTTCCTTCCACGCGCGCTCGACAATCTCTTTCTCAATCAACTCAATCGTCACCGGCGGCTCATTGATGCCGAGCACACACGCCTCTTCGCACGGCGCAGGGCAAAGCCGACCGGTGAACTCTGGAAAGTTGTTTGTCGCGAGGAGCCGCCTCGCGGCTTCCTGCCACTGGCCGCGATAGACCAGATCGTTAAAGTCCGGGATGATATTTCCCAGCGGGCAACCGGTGTGACAGAACGGAACGCCGCAGTCCATACACCGCGCGCCCTGTTCGCGAATCTTCGCCTCCGAAAAAGGCAGAACGAACTCTCGATAATTCTTCACGCGCTCGGTAGGCGGAGCCTTCGCCGGCAACTCGCGTTGGAATTCTTTGAATCCTGTGATCTTTCCCATGACTTGATTTCTGCAGGCGCAGCGCGCCTGTCTCCTATTTTATCTGTGCACTCGCCAATTCACCCGCAGGCGTGCCTTCCATCGCGGCAAGCTGCTGCGCGGCGCTCATCTTTTCGAGCGCTTTCTTGTAATCCGTCGGCATCACCTTCACAAAGCGAGGCAAGAGCGCCTCCCACTGATCCAGCACGCGCTGGGCAACCGAGCTGCCGGTGTATTTCAGATGCTTTTCAATACCTCGGCGCAAGGTCTCGATATCGCGCGCCTCGGTGACCGGCTCAATCCCCACCATCTCAAGGTTGCACTTCTGCGCGGCAAAGTCGCCCTGTTCGTCCAGCACATACGCAATTCCACCCGACATGCCCGCCGCGAAATTGCGTCCAGTCTTGCCGAGGACAATCACCAGACCGCCCGTCATGTATTCGCAACCGTGGTCGCCCACTCCCTCAACCACCGTCTCCACACCGCTATTGCGGACCGCAAACCGCTCCCCGGCGCGACCGCGAATATAGGCCTCGCCCCGGATCGCGCCATAGAAGGCAACGTTCCCGATCAGGATGTTTTCTTCCGCCGTGAAGCTCGCTGTGCGAGGGGGATAGATGATCAGCTTTGCACCGGACAAGCCCTTGCCAAAGTAATCATTGGCATCGCCCTCAATCTCGAACGTGATTCCCCGCGCGCCGAAGGCCGAAAAACTCTGCCCGCACGATCCCGTCGCCTTAATCCGAATCGTGTCTTCCGGCAAACCGGCCTCGCCATACTTCTTGGATATCCGATAGCTCAACAACGTGCCGACCGTGCGGTTCACGTTGCGAATGCGCTGCTCGAAGGCCACCGGCTCTCCCCGTTCCAGCGCAGGCTTCGCCTTGGCGATCAACTCATGGTCGAGCGCCTTGTCCAAGTTGTGGTTCTGCACCTGTGTGCAGTGCAACTCTTTCGAAGATGCCACCGCAGAACGCTTCAGGATCGGCGAAATATCCAACGATTTCGCCTTCCATTGTTGAATCGCTTTGCGCGCTTCCAACTTGTCCACGCGACCCACCATCTCGTCCACCGTGCGGAAACCCAGCTTCGCCATGATTACGCGTAGCTCCTCCGCAACAAAGCGCAGGAAGTTCACGACATATTCCGGCTTCCCCGTGAACTTCTTGCGCAGTTCAGGATCCTGAGTCGCGATCCCCACGGGGCACGTATTCAGGTGACACACGCGCATCATCACGCAACCGAGAGTAATCAGCGGTGTCGTGGCAAAACCAAATTCTTCCGCGCCCAGCAGGCACGCGATGGCCACATCGCGACCTGTCAGAAGCTTGCCATCGCACTCGACGGCGATACGGCTGCGCAGCCCGTTCAACACCAGTGTTTGGTGCGTTTCGGCCAGACCCAGCTCCCACGGCAATCCCGCGTGCTTCAGCGAAGTCTCAGGCGATGCGCCCGTTCCTCCATCATAGCCGCTGATCAAGACCACATCGGCCTTGCCCTTCGCCACACCCGCCGCCACGGTGCCCACGCCCACTTCCGACACGAGTTTGACGCTCACGCGAGCCTCGGGGTTCGCGTTCTTCAAGTCATGAACGAGTTGGGCAAGATCTTCAATCGAATAGATGTCGTGATGCGGCGGCGGCGAAATGAGCTGCACATACGGCGTCGAGTGCCGCGTCTTGGCAATCCACGGATACACCTTCTCGGCCGGCAATTGCCCGCCCTCGCCGGGCTTGGCTCCCTGCGCCATCTTGATCTGCAGTTCGCGCGCATTGGCCAGGTAGAAGCTCGTCACGCCAAAGCGACCCGACGCGATCTGCTTGATCGCACTCGAACGCGAATCGCCATTCGCCATCGGCTCATAGCGCTCACTATCCTCGCCACCCTCACCCGAGTTGCTCTTGCCGCCCAGACGATTCATCGCAATGGCAAGCGCTTCGTGCGCTTCCTGACTGATCGAACCATACGACATCGCACCGCTTTTGAAGCGCTTCACGATTTCTGTCCACGGCTCCACCTCTTCGAGCGGAACGGGCGAATGGTTCGACGCGAAATCGAGCAACCCACGAATCGTGCTCAACTCGCGCGACTGGTCGTTGATGAGTTGCGCATATTCCTTGTATAGCGCCTCGTTATTCTCCCGCGTCGCCTGCTGGAGCTTCGCGATGGCAAGCGGATTATAGAGATGCTTCTCGCCACCGCGACGCCACTGGTATTGTCCGCCCACATCCAAATCGAGCGCCGCTGGGATATGCTCCGCAGGATACGCCCGGTCATATCTCATCTTCGCCTCAGTCGCCAGCACCCCGAGATCCACACCTCCAATTCGAGACGGTGTCCACGTGAAGTATTTTTCCACGACACCCTGCGCCAAACCCAGCGCCTCGAACTGCTGCGCGCCCTTGTAGCTCTGCAGCGTCGAAATCCCCATTTTCGACATCACCTTGAGCACGCCCTTGTCAATCGCCTTGATGAAGTTCTTGGACGCGGTTGCAAAATCCTTCTCGATCTGCTTGTTCTCCACCATTTCGCGAAGCGTCGCAAAGGCCAGATAGGGATTCACCGCGCTCGCGCCATAACCAAACAGCGTCGCAAAGTGATGCACCTCGCGCGGCTCGCCGCTCTCGATGACCAACCCGCAACGCTGCCGAAGACCCGTGCGGATCAAATGATGATGCACCCCGGCGCACGCCAGCAGAGCCGGAATCGGAGCGCGCTCGCGCCCTGCGGTGCGGTCGGAAAGAACGACAATTTCGTAGCCTCCAAGGATCGCGCTCTCCGCCGCCGCACACAGCCCTTCCATCGCGGCTTCCAGCGCAGGACCACCACCGGCCGCATCGAAGACCATCGGCAATCGGATCGCCGAAATGCCCACACTCTCGCTCCCGCACACGCGCTCGAGTTCCTCATTCGTCAGAACCGGCCGCGGAAGCCGAAGCTGATGGCAGTGCATCGGCGTCTCATCCAACAGATTCCGCGCGGCGCCAATACTCGTGTTCAGCGAGGTCACCAATTCCTCGCGAATCGCATCGAGCGGCGGATTCGTCACCTGCGCAAAAAGTTGCTTGAAGTAGGTGTAGAGCAACTGCGGCTTCTCCGAAAGGACCGCCAATGGAATATCCACCCCCATGGAGCCCGTGGCCTCAACACCCGTCCGCGCCATCGGCCCCATCACGATGCGGAGATCTTCCAGCGTATAACCGAACAACTTCTGCAGTACAGTCACGTCATCGGTGAGCGCAGGCAAATCGTCACGGGCTGGCGGAAGCTGATCGAGAACCACTAAGTGTTTATTCAGCCATGTCCGATAGGGCTTCCGAGCCGCGAGTTCGCTCTTGATTTCCTCGTCATCCACAATGCGCCCCTGCGCCATATCCACGAGGAACATGCGCCCCGGCTCCAGTCGGCCCTTCTGCACAACATTCGCAGGGTCAATCTCAAGCACGCCCGTTTCCGACCCCATCACCACAAACCCGTCTTTCGTCACGGTATAGCGAGACGGGCGCAACCCGTTTCGATCGAGCACAGCGCCAACACAGACGCCATCGGAAAACGGAATGGACGCCGGACCGTCCCACGGCTCCACCAAGCAGGCATGGTATTGATAGAACGCCTTCTTCTCGTCCGCCATCGTCGCGTGATTCTGCCACGCCTCGGGAATCAACATGGACATCGCGTGCGGAAGCGAGCGCCCCGCGTGATAGAGCAACTCCACCGCATTATCGAGCGCTGCCGAATCGCTCGATCCCGGCGGCACGATCGGGAACAGCTTGCGCAAATCGTCGCCGAATAGAGGACTGTGAAAAACGCGCTGGCGCGCCGTCAACCAATTCACATTTCCGCGCAACGTATTGATTTCGCCATTGTGACAGATAAAACGAAATGGATGCGCAAGATCCCACGAAGGGAAGGTATTCGTGCTGTAGCGCTGGTGAACCAGCGCCATCGCGCTCTCCATATCCGGATCCGCCAAATCCGGCAGAAACGCCTCAATCTGCTCCGCCAACATCAAGCCCTTGTAGACCATCGTGCGACTCGAGAGCGTCGTGACGTAGAAATAATCCTTCTCCGCAATCGTCGAGTTGCGCACCGCATTCTCAACCACCTTGCGAATTACATAGAGCTTCCGCTCGAAATGCGCCTGATCTTTAATCCCCTTCCCACGGCCCACGAATATCTGCCGGATCTCCGGCTCCACGCGCCGGGCAATATCGCCCAAGACCTCGTTGTTCTGCGGAACATTGCGCCACCCGAGAAACGCTTGCCCCTCCGAGCGAATCGCCCCCTCGAAAAGCTCCATACATTCATGACGCGCCTCCGGATTTCGCGGCAAGAAAACCAACCCTGTCGCATAGGCCGTCTCTTCCGGGAGCACAATTCCGCTCTCCCCAGCGGCTTTGCGGAGAAACTTGTGCGGGAGCTGGAGCAAAATCCCCGCTCCGTCGCCCGTCGTCTCGTCGCAGCCACACGCGCCACGATGCGAGAGATTAACTAGAATCTGCAAGGCCCTGTGAATGACATCGTGAGACTTGACGCCCTTGAGATTGCAGACCATCCCCACACCGCACGCATCGTGCTCAAATTGTGGCACGTACAAACCCTGCGCCTGCGGGCGCCCACTATTCACTACTCGTTCTGTCGGTTGCATAGTCGCTTTCATCACTCCGATGAGTCAGTTAACAGGCTAGAAGCGTGCCAAGATCGAGAACTATTTATATCATCCTCGCCATGCGATCGTTACAAGAATTGCGACCCTCAAACGGAGCAACTATAGCAACAGTTTTGTAGGTACAAAAACGATCAAAGCTGCATTAATGTAGCATTTTTCATACGCAGTTGTCGTTTGCTGGCTGGCCACGATACCCCGCAGGACATACTGCGGAGCTACAAAGCAATCACCGCTTGCTGCGATTCGTATCCTCGGGTGCATATCGCTTGGGGTCTATGCCGTGGCGGCGAACTTTATACACGAAAATCCGCTCGGTCGTCTTGAGATTCCGCGCGGCGACAGCCATCTTGCCGCGAGCCGATTTCAGCGCATCCACCAGGATGTCTCGTTCATAGGCATCCACGATCTCTTTCAAGCTGCCATGCGTGACAGAGCCCCCGTGCTCGGCCGTCTGCAGCGTCGGCGGCAAGTGATAGGGATGGATCACATCTCCTTCTGCCACAAGCACCGCCCGCTCAATGCAGTTCTCAAGCTCTCGCACATTGCCCGGCCAGTGATAGCTCATCAACATATCAATGACGGCGCTCGACAGACGCCGCACATTCTTGCCCGTGTCGCGCGCATATTTCGCAAGAAAGTGATCGGCCAGCAACACCACATCGGCTTTTCGATTGCGCAGTGGTGGCACAAAAATCGGGAACACGTGCAAACGATAGAAGAGATCTTCGCGAAACTTTCCTTGCCGCACCATCTCCTCCAAACTCCGATTCGTCGCGGCAATCAGTCGGACATTCACCTTCACCGTTTGTGTAGAACCCACCCGCTCGAACTCGCGCTCTTGAAGCACGCGCAAGAGCTTGATCTGGATCGAGAGCGGAATATCCCCGATTTCGTCGAGAAACAGCGTCCCCCCATTCGCAAGCTCGAAGCGCCCCTTCCGGTCCGCAAGCGCGCCCGTGAAGGCGCCTTTGACATGGCCAAACAACTCGCTCTCGATCAGGCTCTCCGGCAAAGCCGCGCAATGCGCCTTCACAAAGGGTTTGCCCGCCCGATCGCTATTGTAGTGAATCGCGTTGGCAACCAATTCCTTTCCCGTCCCCGTCTCGCCAAGAATCAAGACCGTGGCCGAACTCTTCGACACCTTGGCGATCTGGTCATACACCACCTGCATCTCGTGCGACGCGCCGACGATGTTCGAGGGCCGGAATCGCTCCCGCAACTCCTGCTGAAGTCGCTCGTTCTCGCGCTCGAGCTTCTCCCGCTCTTCTTGTGCGGCGCGCCGCAGCTTCACCGCCTGCGCAATCATCGAGGCCACAATGCTCAACAAGCGAGCATCCTCAGCGAGTTGCTCCTGTGGCCGCTGAATCTGATCCACACTCAACGCGCCGACCGTCTCCTTTCCCACCTTGATCGGAACGCAAATAAAGGAAGTTCCCTGCCCCTTCCCTCTCTTGGTCCGGTCCAAAATCAAAGGGGAATCACTCTTGTTCGGAATGACGATCGCCTCGCCAGTCTGAATCACCCGACCTGTGACACCCTCCCCGACTTTATATCGCCCCCGCTGCGCTTGCTGTGGGGAAAGCCCGTGCGCCGCCTCAATGAGAATATCCCCCGTCTTCCGATTCAAAAGCGTGAGCGTCCCATAATTCATGCCCATGAAATCTGCAAGAGAATCGAGCACCGGACTCACCACGTCGCGCATGTCCAGACTTTGGTCCAGAATGCCGCTGAGCGCGTGCAGCAACTGCAACTCCTTGAGGTGCCGCTCCGATGTAGATGCCTGACCCAATGCTTCGTCCATTGTCACACTCTGTAGAGATTTGTAATGGGTAACCGACGCCCCGAGCGAAACACCCACGGCGTTAACGAGATGCCCGGCGCCGCCTGCCGCCGCTTGAATTCACTCCGATCAATCAGTCGGATCGTGCGCTTCACCACCTCTGGATCAAACCCATCCGCCACAATCGCGGCCATGCGCATTCCTCGATCCAAATAGCGAACGATGATCTCATCCAATACATCGTACGGCGGCAGCGAATCCTGATCCTTCTGTCCCGGACGCAATTCCGCTGAGGGCGCCCGCTCAATTATCGTTTCAGGAATCACCTCACCCGACCGATTCCGCCAGCGGGAAAGCGTCCAGACAAGCGTCTTCGGCACATCGCGAATCAGCGAAAATCCGCCCGCTGAATCGCCATAAAGCGTGCAATAGCCCGTCGCCACCTCGCTCTTGTTGCCCGTCGTCACCACCAGCCAGCCGAACTTGTTTGAAAGGGCCATCAATGTGTTCGCGCGAATACGCGCTTGAATATTCTCTTCCGTCAAATCCAGTGGGCGGCCCGGCCACAATGGCGATAGCTCTTCCAAATAGGCCTCGTGCAAACGCCGGATGGAAACCGTGTGAATCTCAATCCCGAGATTCTTCGCCAAACGCAACGCATCCCCCAGCGTCTCGCTCGCGGTGATGGACGAAGGCATCGTCACTCCCACCACGCGATCCGCCCCCAAGGCGTCCACGCAAATCGCCGCCACCAACGCAGAATCCACCCCGCCGCTCAACCCGAGCACAACCTTGCCAAATCCATTCTTGCCCACGTAATCGCGCAACCCCAAAACCAGCGCGCCATAAACCTGTTCCAAGTCGCTCAACTCCGGCGCGATGGAATTGCGCGGAACGGCGGATGTTGCCACTCCGTCATACCCCTCAGCCCGCGGCGACTTCTGCACACTTCCAAGCCTTGGAACTCGTATGGTCGCGCCCTTCCAACCCTTGGAAATGCGCGGCGGCCGTTTCCCTTCGAGTGGCACTTCGACGTGCAAAATCGTTTCCACAAACTGGTCCGCGCGAGCCCGCAAACGCCCCCGCGCATCCAACGCAAGCGACGCGCCATCAAACACAGACTCATCCTGCCCGCCCACGAGATTCGCGCTCAACACCGGCACGCCCATCTGCCGAGCCAGCGCCCCCAACACCTTGCGGCGCACCGCAAGTGCCCCGCGACGAAACGCCAGCGCGGCCGTTGTCACAGCGGCCGCCACACCTGCGCCACGGAATGCGTTCTGCGGCGCATGCGTGCTGCACACTTCGTCAGAAATGAGCAAACCCACTCGGAGTCCACCAATATCCACGACACTCGCTCGAACACCGGCCTCGAAGAAATCGCGCTCGTCAAACACATCGGAATCAGACAAGTACCTTTTGCGGTGAACTCCCCTCAACCGTCCGCCTTGAAAAACCACTGCCGCGTTGAAGATCGCCTTCCGCTCCTGGATCGGCGCCCCCAGCACGACTACAGGCTCCGGCGGCAGCGAAGCCGCCAACGCGCGCAGCTCCTTCGCGCAGTCAGACAAGAAGTCCGGATTCCGAAGCAGGCCTTCCGGCGGATAGCCGGAAAGCGCCATTTCAGGAAAAACGATCAGATCCGCCCCCCCTTTTGCCGCACCATGCGCGCGCTCCACAATGCCGCGCGCATTCGCAGCCAAAGCCCCCACCGACGCGTTCATTTGAACCAGCGCCACCCGCAGGGTCCCAACCCTATCGCTCTTCATTGCAATCGCCACCTTCCCGCGCGTGGGGAGCCCATTCGCCCCCCCCCGAACTCACCGAATGAACAACATTTCCTGATAGGTCGGCAGCGGCCAGAGGTCGTCTGCAATCACCATCTCCAGTTGGTCGGAGATAACGCGCACAGCATTCATCGCAGGAAGCACACCATCTCGGAAGTGCCGCGCCTCCAGCAACAGATCGCCGTGCACCTTCGCCTCAATCGCGCGGTCGAGCTCGGAAATCGCCTGCTCAAACTCGTGAACCAGATTCGTGATCAGATCGAGCGACGAGGTGTCGCCTTCGCGGCCCACCGCCTTCAAGGATGCCACCGTCGCAGCCAATTCGCCCTGATAGCGATACGCTGAAGGCAAAATCTGCGATCGCGCAATATCGCTGCATAGCAGGGATTCCGTGTTGGCATCCTTGCAATAGCGTTCCAAATAGATCTCATTGCGCGCCGCGAATTCGCGCTCCGACAGCACTTGGTATTTGGCCATCAGCGCTCCATAGCTCTTGTTGGCCATCACCGCAGCAAAAGCATCCACGGTGTTGCGGTGATTGGGAAGACCTCGGCGCGCCGCCTCCTTCTGCCACTCCTCGGAATACCCATCGCCATTGAAGACAATGGCCTTGTGTTCCTTGTAGAGCGAGCGAAGCAGCTCCTGCACCGCGGCATTCAGGTTCTCGGCGCCTTTCCCCGCCGCCTTCTCCAGCTCTGTCGCAACGTAATCCAGCGACTCCGCAACAATCGTGTTGAGAATCACCAACGGCCCGGAAATGGACTGATTCGAACCCACGGCACGAAACTCAAACTTGTTCCCCGTGAACGCAAAGGGCGATGTGCGGTTGCGGTCCCCCGCGTCACGCGGAATCGGCGGCAGCACATCCACCCCAATCTCCAGCGTTCCCGCAGTTCGCGATTTTTGCGCGCCCCCGCGCTCGATCTGCTCGAAGACCTCAGTCAACATATCGCCCAAGAAGATCGAAATGATCGCAGGCGGCGCCTCGTTCGCACCGAGGCGATGGTCATTCCCCGCATGCGCAATCGAAACGCGAAGCAGTTCCGAGTACTTGTGAACCGCCCGAATGACCGCTGCGCAGAACACCAGGAACTGCGCATTGTCCTGCGGACTCTTCCCCGGCTCGAGCAGATTCATCTTCGACGTGCCCAGCGACCAATTCAGATGCTTGCCGGAGCCGTTGACGCCTGCAAACGGCTTCTCGTGCAACAGGCACGTCAATCCATACTTCTCCGCCACACGCCGAAGCGTCCGCATCACCAAATGCTGGTGGTCCGCCGCCACATTCGCCGTTTCATACATCGGCGCAATTTCATACTGGCTTGGCGCAACCTCATTGTGTCGCGTCTTCACCGGCACACCCAGCTTGTAGAGATCGCGCTCCACTTCGAGCATGAACGCCAGCACGCGATCGGGAATCGCGCCAAAATACTGATCTTCGAACTCCTGTCCCTTCGCTGGCTTCGCCCCCACGAGCGTGCGGCCGCAAAGTGTCAAGTCCAGCCGAGCAAAATAGAAGTTGCGATCAACCAGAAAATACTCCTGCTCCGGCCCCGCAAACGCGAAGACATAGCCGGGGTCTTCATGACCAAAAGCCTTAAGAACGCGCTGAGCCTGTTTGTTCAGCGCCTGCATGGAACGCAGCAACGGCGTCTTCTTATCGAGCGCCTCGCCCGTCCACGAACAGAACACCGTCGGAATGCAAAGCGTTGTTCCGTTGGGATTTTCCAGAATGTACGCCGGGCTCGTGATGTCCCACGCCGTGTAGCCCCGCGCCTCAAACGTGGCGCGAATCCCGCCCGATGGAAACGACGACGCATCCGGCTCGCCCTGAATGAGCTGCTTGCCGCTGAACTCCGCAATCGCCCCGCCCTCGCCATCCGGACTTAAAAAGCTGTCGTGCTTTTCTGCCGTGAATCCAGTCAACGGCTGAAAGACGTGCGCGTAGTGCGTTGCACCTTTCTCAATCGCCCACTCCTTCATGGCCTTCGCAACCGCATTCGCAACACTCGCATCGAGCTTCTCTCCATGCTTGATCGTGCGCGCCACAGCGCTATAGACCTGCCCCGCCAAACGCTTGCGCATCTCCGCATCGTTAAAGACGTTCGAGCCAAAAATCTCCTCCGCCGGCGTCTCGATGAAGTTCAGCGCCTTCTCAATCGGCCGATACGATGTCACCGCAGCAACAGCAGCCTGCCGCGCACTCAACTGTTTAATGTGCATAATAATCCTACTTTTGATTCCTCGCGCCCTGTTGCGCGCCTCTTCAACCATAAACATCTTCCGTGCCAAGCTGCGTCGTAAGGTGCTCGACTATTTTGCAACCAGCGTTCCCACAACCGGTTGCGAATATATCAAGTCAAACAAAGACATGCCAGCGCGTCTACACGAAGCGACATATATGTCACGATCCATCGTGGATAACAACATAATTGTATCTAGATGCGAGATATCTTGCGCAATCGGAGCGATTTCCATGGTTGACGCCAGATTATGGCGAGAATGCAAGAAGTACTACACTCCCGGACAGAAGAACGGCCCGCCCGATGCAACGTCGAATCGAGAGCCGATCCAGCGCCTCGCCTGCGCGGTCTCGGGCTCGGCGCGAACGATGACACCACGCTCCACGGTGATTCGCTGAATATCGCCATGCGCATCGAGTCGCCACGTAAAAACCGGTGTATGACCGAAGACCCAATCCCACTCGCGATGACGCGCAGCGAGCGTCCGAAACAAATCATCGTCCGGCTCCACAGCGACTTCCCACGCCCTCGCCCCAGCAAGATGCTGAGCCAGAGAGCCGGCAACGGCCTCAACCGTCAGATGCGGCGCCGATTCATAGACATTGGCAACAGAAGTTCGGTTCGACGCAATGGCGCGCGTTTCCACATCCGAAATGGCGGGAACAAGAGCCCGTCGCAATAGCTCCAATTGCGAGTGCACCAAGATTGTGCCGTGATGCATCGCCGCCTGACCGCGAAAACAAAAGGCCGTCCCCGAAATCTTTTTCCCGCTCAGCGCGATGCTGTTGTTGTCCGCCATCAAGGCCACGGGGAGACCCAACGCACGCAGCGCCGCCAGGGTTTTTTCAAAGATTTCCAGCTTTCGATAGCTGGTGCGCGGCACGATGAGCGTGAAGTTGAGGTTGCCTTCGTCGTGATAGACCGTGCCGCCACCTGAAATGCGGCGGCCAATGGGCACGCCTCGCTCGCGCAACCAATCCGTCGCTGCTTCGCGCCAGGGATTCTGATTCTTGCCCACCACGAGCGAAGGCGTGTTGACATAAAACAACAACGCGGGCCCCCGCTCAGCAAAATGGTCCACCCACCACTCCTCCCAAGCGAGGTTGTGGTGGACCGCGGACGACGATGACCAGAGAACTTTCACAGCTCATTTTCCCGCGCTCTGGCGGGCCCAGCATCGCACAAGAACTAGAACAGAGGGCGAACAGATCACTGGCGAGTCTTCAACAGCGACTCAACGACGCTCGGATCCGCCAGTGTGCTCGTGTCGCCGATCTGGTCAATTTGCCCCTCGGCAATTTTCCGCAGAATGCGGCGCATGATCTTTGCGGATCGCGTCTTCGGCAACGCATCGGCAAATTGAATTTTGTCCGGCGTCGCCGTCGGCCCGATTTGCGTGCGCACCGTTTGCACCAGCGCCTTTCTCAATTCGTCCGACGGCTCAATTCCCGCCTTCAACGTGACGAAGCAATAGATCCCCTGCCCTTTCGTGTCGTGCGGATACCCCACGACAGCAGCTTCAGCAACAGACGCATTCGCGACGAGCGCGCTTTCCAACTCCGCAGTGGCAATGCGATGACCGGAGACGTTCAGCACGTCGTCAATTCGCCCGAGCAACCAATAGTATCCATCCGCATCGCGTCGGCAGCCATCGCCGGAAAAATACATCCCCGGGACTCGCGAAAAATACGTTCGCTTGATCAACTCACTCTTCGCATCGCCATACGTGCCCCGCAACATCCCCGGCCACGAGTGCTTGATGAAGAGCGCTCCGCCCTCATCCACTCCCGCCTCCTCGCCATTGTCCTTCAACACGAGCGGTTGCACGCCAAAGAAAGGCAGACCCGCACAACCCGGCTTGGTCGCCATAGCGCCGGGCAGCGTGCTGATCATGATGCCGCCCGTCTCCGTCTGCCACCACGTGTCCACAATCGGGCAGCGCTCTTTGCCGATCACGCGGTGATACCATATCCACGCCTCGGGATTGATCGGCTCGCCCACGGACCCCAGAACACGCAAACTCGAAAGATCGTATTTGTTCGGCCACTCCTCCCCCAATCGCATCAGCGCGCGGATTGCGGTGGGCGCCGTGTAGAAAATGTTCACCTTTTGATCCTGAATGATCTTCCAAAAGCGGTCCGGGGTCGGCCAGGTCGGAACGCCTTCAAACATCACGCAAGAAGCGCCCGCCGAAAGTGGCCCATACACCAAATAGGAATGCCCCGTGATCCAGCCGACATCCGCTGTGCACCAGAAAATGTCGTCTTCGTGATAATCGAAGATGTATTTGAACGTGAGTTGCGCAAATAGCAGATAGCCCGCCAGCGTGTGCAACACGCCCTTCGGCTTGCCCGTGCTTCCGCTCGTATAGAGGACCAGCAAGGGATCTTCCGAATCGAGAGGTTCGGCCGCGCAGGTATCGGAAATATCCGGCGCCGCCAACTCTTCGTGCCACCAGTAATCGCGGCCCGCCTGCATCGGCGCGGCGACATCGCTTCGATTATAGACCAGGATTTTCTTCACTGTCGGGCAGTCGGCAACGGCCTGATCGGCCTTCTTCTTCAGTTCCACGACCTTGCCCGCGTGAAAGCCCACATCGCTCGTCAGCACCATATAGGAATCGCAATCCTGGATGCGGCTCTTCAACGAATCGGGGCTGAAGGCGGAAAAAACAACCGAATGCAATGCGCCAATGCGCGCACACGCGAGCAAAGCCACGGGCAATTCGGGGATCATCGGCATGAAAATGGTGACCACCGTCCCCTTCTTCACGCCGTGCTTTTTCAGCACATTTGCAAAGCGGCTCACCTCGCGATGGAGCTGGCCGTATGTCAGGGAGCGCTTTTCGTCTTCTTTCTCTCCCTGCCAAATGAGGGCCGCTTTGTCCGCGCGCCCCCCTTCGACATGCCGGTCCAGGCAGTTGTAGCTGACATTGAGTTTGCCGCCGCGAAAATATTCCACGTAGGGTTCAGCGCGCTCGCCGACCGTCGCAAAACGCTCCACAAAGGTCTGCGTCGGCTTCTGAAACCAATGCAGATTTTCCAACGCCATGCGCATCCAGAACTCGTCTGGCTTTTCGACCGACTCTCGGTAGAGGCGCTGATATTCCTCAAGGGTTGAAATGTGCGCGCGCCTGGAGAATTCGGCCGATGGCGGAAATGAGCGGCGTTCCTGCAAATACGAATCAATTATCTGCGACATATCACTCCTCCTACATGGGTCGAGTCTGCCTCAATTCCACCGCAATGAAAAGTTCCAACACCGCAGAAAAAATCGCGCACTCTTCTTGAGCATAGAAGCCGCGCGCGGGAAGTAGGCGTAACGAAACAGTGAGCGATCAAATGATCGTCTCGCGCGGGGGGGGCTATTCGACGATCTTTGCGTCTTTCCAAAGCTCTTCGAGCTGGTAGTGCTCGCGCAGGTCGGCTTTGAAAAGATGGATCACAAAGTTGAGATAATCGGAGACGATCCAACCGCTCTCAGCAGTGCCAGCCCGCCGAAAGCAGCGGATTCCATGCTTGAGAAGCTCCCTCTCCACCTCATGGGCGAGAGCGCGCAGGTGCGGAGTGCTGTTGCAAGTCGCAATCAAGTAGAAGTCGGTGACCGATGAAAACTTCGATACATCGAGCAGAACAATCTGCTCTCCTTTTTTTGCCAGCATCGCTTCGCGCGCGTGGCGGCATTGCTCAAGCGTGTCTATGGGAGTGTCTCCTGCTAAAAATAGATTCGATGGCTGACAATATAGCGTTCCACCGCGGCCGGCACAAGATAGCGAATACTCCACCCTCGCACACAGCGATTGCGAATATCCGTCGAGGAGATTTCCATGCGGTGCCCCGCAACAATGTTGGCGGCGAGGCGCGCAGGCCAGGGGTCAGGCAGCTTCAAGGTTTTTGCGTCTATTGAATCCAGGGAAATGCCGGGGCGCCCCACCGTGACAATCTCGGCCAACTCCAGGACCGCCCCGATCTCCCGCCAAGTGTGCAACTCCAGCAACGTGTCTCCGCCGATCAGGAAATAGAGCGCGGCGTCTGGATAGCGATCGCGAAAACGCCGAAGCGTGTCCACGGTGTAGGAGACGCCTCCCCGATCAATCTCGTCGCTCGAAACTTCAAAGCGCGAATCGTCTGCCGTGGCCAGGCGCAGCATTTCCAGACGCACCGAGGCGGGCGCCAAGGGCTGCGCCATTTTGTGCGGGGGTTGGGCGGCGGGCAAAAAAATCACGCGGTGCAGACCCATCTGCTCCAGCACATCTTGCGCCACCACGAGGTGACCCACGTGCACCGGGTTGAAAGATCCGCCAAATAGACCTATCCGCTCTGCCATGAAACTCCGAATCAACAAATGGGCCCGCTTGCCTTGGACGCAGTCTATCGCGTCCAAGGCAAACGCCAATCTTTATCCGCGTTATCCCGCGCGCGGCGTGGCAGCGCTGCTGTACAACTCTTCGTTCGTCTGTGAATTGACGATGGTGAACTCTTCCACGTGCATATTCGCACTCGCGACGAAGGTCATGTGCCCGTGATAGCGTTCCTCCATCTTCACCAGAATCTCTTCGTCCTCGTTCCGCAAGCGGTCGAGCACGGATGGGTTGATCGTGATCTTGATGTTCAGCGGATTGGAGCTGGAGGCCTTCTTCCGGCGCATCACCTCCGCAATGTGCCGCTGGATCTCCACACTCATCGTCAAGGCCGACTTCACCTTGCCGCGGCCCTCGCAATACGGACAATTCTGATAGGTCGCCGCGCGCACGCTCTCTTCCTGGCGTTGGCGCGTCATCTCCATCAGGCCCAACTGCGAAAGAGGCAGCACATTCGTGCGCGCCTTGTCGCGGCGCAGAGCCTCTTTCAGCGCGCGGTATATCTGGTTCTGATGTTTGCGCGACTTCATATCAATGAAGTCAATCACCACCAGCCCGCCGACGTTGCGCAAACGCAACTGGCGCGACACCTCGTCCACAGCCTCCTTGTTCACCTCGAAAATGGAATCTTCCTGATTCTGCGCGCCCTTGTGCCGGCCCGTGTTCACATCCACCGCCACCAGCGCTTCGGTCTCGTCCACAATCAGATAGCCGCCGCTCTTCAGCCAGACTTTTCGGCTGAAGGCGTTCTCCAACTGGCGCTCCACGTCGAAGTGTTCAAAGATCGGGGCATCGCCCTCGTAGAGCTGAATGCGGGTGCGGGTGCGACGCGCATACTTGCTCACCACACTCCGAATCCGATCATATTCCTCGCGCGAATCCACGACGATGCGATCCACATCCTCCGTGAGCGAATCGCGGACGGTGCGCTCGATCAAGCCCGGCTCCTGATACAAGCGACACGGAGCGGGATGATTCTGAATGCCATCCTCAATATCTCGCCAGATCTCTGCCAGCGCGCGGACATCGCGCGCGAACGACACGGCGCGCGCGCCTTCGCCCGCGGTGCGAACGACCATTCCGTTGTTGCCCGGCGATGGCAGGCGCGCGAGGACCTTTTTCAGGCGCTCGCGCTCCTTGGCGTCTTCGATTTTTCGAGAAACGCCCTTGAGCGTGGTGCCCGGCATCATCACCAAATAGCGACCCGGAACACTCAAGTTGGCCGTCACGCGAGGCCCCTTGGTGCCGATGGCGCCCTTTGTCACCTGCACGACAATTTCAGACCCAACGGGAAATTGCTTCGCCATTTCCCCGGGACTGAACTTCTTTCGACGCGAAGGGCGGCGCGTTTCAACGCCCTCCTCCGCTTCCAAACGTGCGGCATCCTCCGGAATCATGTCCCAGTAGTGAATGAACGCATTTTTCTTCATCCCAATGTCAATGAAAGCAGCCTGCAACCCATCTTCCAGGTTCTGGATGCGCCCCTTGAAGATGCTGCCGACAATGCGGTCATCGCTCGACCGTTCGATGAAGAAATCTTCCAGTTTCCCTTCTTCCATCGTCGCGACGCGGGTCTCGAGACTCTCCGCGTTGATCACGATCTCTTTCTTTATTTTTCTGCGGGCAAATATCTTTAAGAATCCCCACATAACCTACTCCTTTCAGCGCCGAAATCGGCGCACATACACACTTTGCACGAGGCCCAATCCGGCCATTGTGCACGACATGAATGACCCCCCGTAACTAACCAGGGGAAGAGGCAGCCCTGTAATCGGCATCAGCCCCACCGTCATCGCCATATTCACGAAGGCATGGCTGAACAACAGCGTGACAATCCCGACCGACAAGAGGCGTCCCAATTTATCGCGCGACGCGAGGCTCGCCCGAAGTCCGCTTCCCAAGAGAAGCGCAAAAAGAGCCAGCAGCGCCACGCTGCCAACAAATCCCGTTTCCTCGGCAATCACGGAAAAAATGAAATCCGTGGGCGCCACAGTCCGCGGGAGGAAACCCAAAACATTCTGGGTTCCCATCAAATATCCTTTCCCAAACAAACCACCCGACCCCACCGCAATGCTGGACTGGATGCTGTTCCATCCCGCCCCCAGCGGGTCGCGGCCCGGATCAAAGAACACCAACAAACGCTCGCGTTGATAATCATCCAAGGTGAACCAGCCCGGAATCACCGCGAGCAAGCCGAGGAGGCAAAGAACGGCCAGGTAACGAAACGGAACACCCCCGACAAACAGCATCGCAAACGTCACAGGCACCAAAGTCATCGCTGTCCCCAAGTCCGGCTGCTCCATGATGAGCACCCCCGGAACCGCCAACAACAGCAGCGCAATCAAGAGCGTTCGTGGATGTGCCAAATCGCGCGAGGGTTCGCTCAAGTAGTGCGCGAGCATAAGGATGGTCGCCAGTTTCGCAAATTCCGCGGGCTGGATCAAAATGCCAAACAGCGAAAGCCAGCGGGTTGCGCCGGATATCTTTTGCCCCACCAGCAAAACCAAAACCAACATCGCAATCGTGGCCAGGTAGAACACGATCGCACCGCGATTCACATTCCGATAATCCACGGTCACCGCGCTGAGAAATGCCGCGAAACCCACCAAAGCCCAGAGGATCTGGCGCTGTGTCATGGCCGTGAGCTGCGCATCGTCGCGGCGAGACGATGCGCTGTAAATGAACATCACACCGACGATGATCAGCGCGATGACGTTGGCAACAAACAGCCAGTCCATCCGCTTCCACAAGGAGATGATCCGTTGAGAGGACATCATCCGCGCCCCTCAGCTTCCGTCGTGGGGAACAAAAGACCCTGCAGCAGCGCTCGCACACGCGGCGCAGCGGTCTCGCCACCTGAGATCCCCTCATCCACCAGCAGCGCCACCGCATAGCGCGGCTCCTCAAAGGGGGCGAAGGCAATCATCCACGCATGGCGTTTCCGGTCTTCTTTGCGTCCAAACTCAGCCGTACCCGTTTTTCCTGCAATCGCGACGCCCGGCAAGGCGAGTCTTCTCGCGCTGCCTCGCTCACCCGACACCACATCGCGCATGCCCTGACGAACCAACTCAATGTTAGCCGGCGCCCAGTTCATTTCCCGCTCAACCTCTGGCGCCTGCAAGACAAATTCACCGTCGCCAAAGTCGCGAATCCCGCGAACCAGTCGGGGCCGATACAACCGCCCCCCATTGGCCACCACGCTCGCCACGCGAGCCATCTGCAGCGGCGTTGTCACCAATGCGCCCTGCCCGATGGAAATGTTGCAGGTGTCGCCATCGCGCCAGCCGTCTCGCTGTTCTTTGCGCTTCCAGGCATCGTTCGGCACCAAACCCGCCACCTCCGCATCCAGCTCAATGCCCGATTTGGCGCCGAGCCCCATGCGGCGCGCCATTTCGTAGATGCGATCCGCCCCCATGGCCAGCCCCATGTGGAAGAAGTAGACATTGCAGGATTGCTCGATAGCGCGGCGCAGGATCAACGGACCATGCCCTGGATGAAACCAACAACGAAACGTGGCTCGCCCCAAGCGGAAGTAGCCCGGACACGAATAGACATCGCTCGCCTTGCAAAGCCCGCTCTCGAGTCCGGCGAGCGCGGTCACCACTTTGAAGGTGCTCCCCGGAGCATAGCCGCCAGCAACCGCTCGATTGAGCATGGGCATGAGCGGATCCTCATTCAACTCCCGCCACCGCACGGTTGAAATACCGGGGATAAAATCGTTGGGGTCAAACCCCGGATTGCTCGCCAGCGCCAACACATCGCCATTGCGCGGATCGAGCACCACGCAGGCGCCCGCATCGGCGCCGAGCGCCTTCTCCGCCAATTCCTGCGCTCGCATATCGAGGGTCAACATCACGTCGCGCCCCGGTTTCGGCTCCCGCTGTTTGAAGTCATATCGGCGATAGCCGGTCACATCAACGCGGAGCAAGCGGCCACCGGCCTCACCTCGCAAATAGTCATCCAACGATCGCTCCAAGCCGCTGCGCCCCGACACCTCCGGCAAGTAGAAGTGAAAGGGCTCCTCCTCATCCTGCTGAATGTCGGCGCGGCCGACATAGCCAATCGTCTGGCCCGCCAGCTCGTGAAACGGATAAAATCGTGTGCTCTCCGCCTGCACATCCACACCCGGAATGCCGTCCGCCTGCTCCGCAAAACGCGCAATGGCCGCATCGCTCAGATCGCGCCATGCCACGAGGGGCAGCGGAAGGCGCCTGCGAATGTGATTCCGAATGTCCTGCCTCGTCAACGTGACAGGCACCTCAATAATGCGCGCGATCTCGCTCAACAGCGCCTCCACGCGATCAATCGTTCGATCCCACGAGCCCGGCTGGCGCAACTCTTCGAGATAAATGGAGATCGTGTAGCTCGGGCGATTGTCGGCAACCATGCGCCCCTCGCGGTCAAAGATTCGCCCGCGCACGCCGGGCAGGCGGACGCGTCGCATACTCTGCTTGTTCTGATCCTCTGCGAAGCTGGGTCCGCGCGTGACCTGAATGTGCCAGAGCCAGCCGCCGAGCGAAATCAACATCAACAGCATGACGCCCAGCAAGAGGCGAATGCGAAGAAACTCGTCATCCCATGGATTGCCGCGCGCCATCAACTGCTCTCTGCCTCCACGCCGCCTAGCGTCGTCTCAAAGCGATTCATCAAGGCAAAGACAAGAGGCGCCACGAGCCCTCCCAACCCGAACGATCCGATCACCCGCAACGCCATGTGAAACAGCGGCGGATGAATGAGTTCGTCCTTCAACAACATCGCCATGGAAAACAGCGTCACGCCCGCGTTAAGCATCGCTCCGAATGCCACATGTGTGGTCCATTGATGCTCCATAACATCGTCGCGATAGCGCTCAATGATCAGGCCCGCCACGGCAAAACCAAAACTCGTGGTGCCGAGCGGCATCAGACTCAAGGAATCTTCCACCAAGCCCGCCAGCAACGCTGCCTCCAACACCAGAGCTCGCCGGTGCATTAATGAATAATAGAGCACCAGGCCGCTCATCAGCGGCGCTGGCGCCCAGCCTGACCATGCAGTTGTCGGAAGCGTTGCCTGCAACACGGAGGCAATCAGGAGCGCAAAAATCAGAGCAACCTGTCTCACGGCCGCGCTCCCTCTTGTTGCACGCGAAGATACGGGGCGCCGGGCGAAGCATCGCGCACGGCAAAAACATACTGAAGGGTCCCCAGGTCCGCTTTCGAGATGATGTCGGCGTACTGGTACAATCCCGACCGGTCTGTGGACACGCGATCCACATAACCAATGAGGAGGCCCCGGGGGAAAACCCCGCCCAGCCCGGATGTAATGACCTCATCGCCCGGCTGAACCGGGATATTCTTGTTGATGAACTCCATGCGGCAGACCACCGATCCATCCCACTGCGGCCCGCGACCGGAGACGATGCCAAACGCGCCCGTTCGCAAGATTTGTGCCGAGACGCGGCAGGTAGGATCGGAGAGAAGCAGCACGTCCGAGGTGCGCCCAGAAACGGACAGCACTCGCCCGACCAGTCCATCCACAGAAATAACCGCTTGATTCGGCGCCGCGCCATGTTCGGCCCCCTTGTTGAGGCGCAGAGTCTGCCACCATCCATCGCGGCTCCGCGCGATGACCTCAGCAGGAATCAAATCGCGCTGCGCGCGACTCGTGAAACCCAGCACACTTCGGAGCTGCTCATTCTCCCGTTCGAGCAATTTGAGATCGCGCACCTCGCCGAGAAGACGCGCCACTTCGGTCGCCATGCGTTGATTTTCAATCGCCATGCCGCCTAATCCGCGAACCGTGGCCCACCCCTCACGCAGGCGATGCCACCCATTGGAGACGGACTCTTGCAACGGCGCGAGCCCAGAGCGCACGGCGTTCTTGACACCGAGCGTTTGCGCCGCTGGCAAATTGAGGAGGACAAGCAAGAGAATCGCCAGCACAACCCAAATCGTGAAGCGACGCTCTCTCATTCAAGTTCCCCAGGTCTAAAATGTGAAAAGTTCGGTTGCATACCGGAACCTTTCGGTATCCCAGGGCGAAGAAATGGTCAGTGCGGTGGAAACCGCGTGCGATCAATACACTTTATCGGAGCGCGAGACCTTGCGCAGGAAATTGAGCTCGCTCAGCACGATTCCCGTGCCCTCGGCCACGGCGCTCAACGGGTCGTCGGCCACATGCACAGGCAATCCCGTCTGCTCCGCGATCAATTTATCCAACCCGCGCAGCAACGAACCGCCGCCCGCGAGAATCATGCCTCGATCCACCAAGTCCGCCGCCAATTCAGGCGGACACCGTTCCAGTGTAATACGCACAGCTTCCACAATAGAGGATACAGGCTCCTGCAACGCCTCTCGGACTTCCTCGGAAGTCAACGTAAGCGTCTTCGGCAACCCCGCCACCAAGTCGCGACCCTTCACCTCCATGGACATTTCTTCTTCCAATGGATAGGCCGAACCCAGCGAAATCTTGATCTCCTCTGCTGTTCGCTCACCAATCAGCAGGTTATACACCCGCTTGAGATATTGAACGATCGCCTCGTCCATCTCATCGCCACCAACCCGCACACTGCGACTGAACACGATGCCAGCCAGGGAAATCAGCGCCACCTCTGTGGTGCCTCCCCCGATATCGACAATCATGTTGCCCGCGGGATCCTGCACCGGCAGGCCCACTCCAATCGCTGCGGACATCGGCTCTTCAATCAGGAAAACCTCACGCGCGCCGGCATGGACTGCAGAGTCCTTGACGGCGCGTTTTTCTACCTCCGTAATGCCGCTGGGCACAGCCACAATCACTCTCGGGCGGACCAGTTTTCGGCGGTTATGTACTTTGCGAATAAAATACCGCAACATGGCTTCCGTAATCTCGAAGTCGGCAATCACGCCAGCTTCAAGAGGACGAATAGCCACAATGCTGCCAGGAGTTCGGCCTAGCATCCGCTTTGCTTCTTCACCTACGGCCAGAACCCGGCGGGAGCCCGCTTGAATGGCTACCACGGAAGGCTCGCGCAGCACAATGCCGCGGTCCTTCACATACACCAACGTGTTGGCCGTACCTAAATCAATGCCGATATCGTTCGAAAAAAGAGCGAGAATACTGTTAAACATGTAAAAATCTCGTTACGCCGAGAGCCAATTTCGGCAACTGTGCGTCAGGGCGCTTCCCAACGTCAAGAATGAATCGCAACTTTGCTGCATTCTCATCCCGCACCACCCTACTCCACCAGGCGCTCAGCAGCGGCTTCCGCAGGAATATCTCCTTCTCGCTGACGCGGAGCCATCCGGCGAATGATTTGTCGGGCCAGAGCGAGGCGCTTCTCCTCCAATTCGAGTCCTGCGGTCTCGCCCGTGGAGAGATAGCCGGCCGCCATCTGGTCGTGACCGCCCGCCGCGCCCGCGCGACCAATTGCGGAGCGCAAAATCCGGCTGCATCGCGCACCCCGACGCTTGCTTCGCAACGAAACAAAGAGACGACCCGGCAATTCCGCAATGCAAAAGGACCAGCGAACACCCTCCATGCGCAGCAAAAGATCGGCCACTTCCGCAGCGATCTCAGGCTGCTCAACATGACTCAAATGCGTCCATGCAATATCCCGCAGCAAGCGCGCACGCGCCAACGCCTCCTGCAGATGAATGTAGTAGCTGCGGGACAACGGCGCGTGCCGGATGCGCCCAATGATCCGCAAATCCGCTTGGGGAACCAAATCAATGTATGCGCGCAAGTCAATATTCGAGACCTCGCGCGACAGGTCTTGCGTCTCCGATGCAATCGCATACGCCATGATCGAGGCGAGCCACCGAGGAAGCTCCACGCCCGCCGCCCGCACATACTCATTCGCTATCGTTGTGGTGGCTCCCACTTCGTGCCGAATGTCCGTGAAAAGTCCCGGCCATGTCGCAGTCTCCTTGTACTCATGGTGGTCAAGCACTGCGCGCACGCGCGCCCCCGGAGGCAGGGTGACATTCTTGGACCACGGCGCCGTGTCTATCAGAATGCAGTCGTGATCTGCTCCGCGCCGCAAATACAACTCCCCCATCCGATGCCAACGGCAGCAGAGTCGCCGAAGCAGCTCCTTGTTCTCTGCGCGCGAGACCTCACCGCTGAACGCGATCTGACTGTTCAACCCGAAATGCTTGTCGAGCAGCAGATGAATCGCCGCAGCGGCGGCCAATGCATCCGGATCGGGAAAGTCGTGCGGAATAATCAGAATGCGCCGCCCCACGGGAAGGGCTGCGCGAAATTGCTCCAATCGCGATGCCAACGCCTGTGGAACGGGATCCATCAGATTCGTGCACTCCACGAGAGCAAGATCAACCAGCAACGACGAGTCTGCATTTCCAAAGTATCCATCGCCGCTCGCGCAGCGTTAGGAAACAGCCTTGAAGCACAGCGTAGCGTTGTGCCCGCCAAAACCAAATGAGTTTTTCAGCGCAGCGTTGATCTTCAGCTCGCGCGCCTTATGCGGAACAAAGTCCAGATCACAACCCGCATCCGGATCTTCGAGGTTAATGGTGGGGTGAACAACGCCCTTTTCGATCATGTGCGCCAATGCGACCGATTCCAATCCGCCCGCTGCACCCAGCCCGTGGCCGATCATGGATTTCGTCGCGCTCAACGCGAGCTTCTTGGCATGCTCGCCAAAGGTTGTCTTGACCGCCTGAATCTCGCAGAGATCGCCCAACTGCGTGCTCGTGGCATGCGGATTCACATAGGTGATGTCTTCTGGGCGCAATTTTGCGTCCGCAATGGCATTGGCCATCGCGCGGGAAGCCCCGGCGCCCTGTTCATGAGGAGCGGTGATGTGGTAGGCATCGCAGGTGCGACCATAACCCGCCAATTCGCAATAAATGTGCGCGCCGCGCGCCTTGGCCCGCTCCATTTCTTCCAGCAGCAGAACCCCCGCGCCCTCGGCGATCACGAAGCCGTCGCGCCCGCGATCAAACGGACGCGAGGCCCGCGTCGGCTCGTCATTGCGCGTGCTCAACGCCCGCATCGCGCAAAAGCCGCCAATGCCAAGCACGCAAATGGAACCTTCCGCACCACCCGCCAACATCACATCGGCTTCGCCATCTCGAATGAGCCGCATGGACTCGCCCAAGCAGTGCGTCGCCGTGGCGCAAGCAGAGGTGATGCAATAGTTCGGCCCCTGCAGGCCGTATTCAATCGCCACATATCCCGCGAGGATATTCGTGATCATCTGCGGGATCATGAACGGCGAAAAACGGGGCCCCCTCGAATGATACGTCGCCATTTGCTCCTCCAGGATTTGGAGGCCGCCAATGCCGGAGCCGACGAGTGCGCCGCACCGCGTGGGGTCTTCTTTCGTGAAGTCAACCCCAGCGTCCTGCACGGCTAACTTGGATGCCGCAATGCCATAGTGGCAGAACGGATCCATGCGCCGCTGTTCCTTCTTCGGAATGAAGCGATCCACCTCAAAGTCAACCACTTCACCCGCAATTTGCGATGCATAGGCGGATACATCGAATGTCTGAATGCGGCGCACACCTGACTGTCCTGCGAGCAACCGATCAAAGAACAGGTTGTGATCGCAGCCCAGTGGCGACACCACGCCCAGACCCGTAACAGCAACGCGACGACTCATAGTGTATCTCCCGTGGGAACAGCCGCGATTGCTCGCGGCCCCACGTCTGGATCCGAGGCGGATCGGGCTAGACTAGCCCTCGCCCAAGCCCTTGCTCTTCAAATAGCTGACAACCGCGCCAACAGTCGTCAACTTCTCGGCGTCTTCATCCGGGATTTCCGCCCCAAACTCTTCTTCGAACGCCATCACCAACTCCACCGTGTCCAGCGAGTCGGCGCCGAGGTCGTCAATGAACGAAGCCTCGTTCGTGACTTGCTCCGCATTCACACCCAACTGCTCAACGATGATGTCTTTAACTTTATCTTCCAGTGCCATGTTCATTCTCCTTAGTCTTCTTTACATTACCATTCCGCCGCACACCTGAATCACCTGCCCGGTGATGTAGGTCGAATCGGCTCCCGCCAAAAAGGAAGCCGTAGCTGCCACATCTTCCGGACTACCGTAGCGAGCCAGCGGAATAAGCTCCAGCATCTTCTTCTGAAGTTCGCCGTCCAATTTGTCCGTCATTCGCGTGGTGATGAAACCCGGCGCGATCGCATTGGCTCGGACATTTCGCGAGGCGAGTTCCTTGGCGATGCTCTTGGTGAAACCGATGATGCCCGCTTTCGAGGCGGCATAGTTCGATTGCCCCGGATTGCCGATGAGGCCGATGATGGAGGCGACGTTGACAATGGAACCGCTCCGCTGCTTCATCATTGCGCGCGCAGCGGCCTTGGTGAAAAGAAATACGCTGCGCAAATTCACCGCCAGCACGTCCTCCCAATCGGCAACCGACATGCGGATCAACAGACCATCCTTGGTGATTCCCGCATTATTGACTAACACGTCAATGCGGCCCGCATCTTTCTCCACCTGCCCCACCGATGCCGAGATAGCATCCGGGTCACGAGAATCCACCGGGTGCACCGAGGCGCGACGCCCCAACGCGGCAATCGCGTCGGCCGTCTCCTGCAAGCGCTCGCGGTTTTGGCCAAAACAGGCCACATCCGCGCCGTCTTGAGCCAGTCGAAGTGCCACCGCGCGGCCAATTCCGCCACTGGCGCCCGTCACAATCGCTACTTTTCCGTTCAAATCAGCCATAATATCCCAAGTCCAGGGTTCAGCAGAACACGCTGTTTACTCTATTTCCACTCTAAACCAGAGGGGTCCTGTATGCTATGAAGGCGGGCTCCCTTGTCAATACGTTTGACCAGACCGGTCAGTACCTTTCCGGGGCCGCACTCGAGATATTCCGAAACACCCTGCGCCTTCATCCAGTCAATTCCCTGATACCACCGCACGGAGGAATAGACCTGTCGCACCATCAGCGCGCGGATATCATCGGGGGTTCCATGCGGCAGCGCCGTCACGTTGGAAAGGACGGGGAACGAGGGGGCGCGAAACTCAATCCGGCCCAATTCCGCCTCCAACTTGGCCGCTGCGGGGCGCATCAGAGTGGAATGGAATGCTCCAGCTACGTTCAAACGAATCACACGGCGAATCCCTAACGAACTCGCCAAGGACTCTGCTTTGTCAACACCTTCCACTGGGCCACTCAACACGGTCTGTTCAGGCGAGTTGAGATTGGCCTGCTCCAGTCCCGTCTCTGCGCAAAGTTTTTCCAACTGTTCGGCCGTCGCACCGAGCGCGCTCAACATACCGCCGGGGCTCGCCGTACACGCCTCGGTCATGAACCGACCGCGCGCCTCCAGAATCTTCAGGGTCTCCTCATACCCCACCACCCCCGCGAGATGCAGCGCAGTCCACTCGCCCGAGCTCAACCCCGCAGCGCACGAAAACGTCCAGTCGGGTTGCGCTTGTTTCCAAGCGGTCCACGCGGCGACGCTGTGCACAAAAATTGCAGGCTGCGCATGCGCGGAAATCGTTAATTTTTCAATCGGCCCATTGAAGCAAATGTCGGCGAGGTCATAGCCCAACACCGCCGATGCGCGATCAAACAACTCGCGACAGGCGGAATTGCTCTCCGCCAGCTCACGTCCCATGCCCACTGCCTGGGCGCCTTGTCCGGGAAAAAGAATTGCGCGTTGACTCATTGATATTGTCTCCGTTGAGCAGAGCGGGCGCGCAGCCATTCACTCCGCGCGATTACTACTACCACTCGAGCACCGATGCGCCCCAGGTGAAGCCGCCGCCAAAAGCGACCAACAATACGCGATCGCCTCGCTCCAGCTTGCCCATCCGCACCGCCTCATCGAGCGCGAGAATGACCGAAGCCGCCGAAGTATTTCCATAGCGGTCCAGGTTGACGAAGTATTGCTCGGGCTTTCCACCCAGGCGCTCGCCGATTGCGCTTACAATGCGCAAGTTTGCCTGATGCGGAATGATTAGTTTGACGTCCTCGACGGTCAGACCCGCTTGGTCCAAGGCCTTGCGCGCGACATCCGTCATGCAGGTCACCGCATGCTTGAACACATCGCGCCCATTCATCTTCATGAAGTGCAGTCCGCCGGCCAGGGTTTCCGCAGAGGCAGGATTTCGACTTCCGCCACCAGGCAACTTCAGCAAATCGTGCAAGCGACCATCCGACCGCATCACTGCCGAGAGAATCCCCTTTCGGTTGGGCTCCGCGCGCAACACCGCAGCGCCGGCGCCATCTCCGAAAAGCACGCAAAGTGAGCGATCCGTCCAATCCGTGATGCACGAAATTTTTTCTGCGCCGATGAGCAAGATGGTCTTGGCCGAACCCGTCGCAATGTACTGGCGCGCGAGGTCGAGGCCATACACGAAGCCCGAACAGGCTGCCTCAATGTCATAGCAAAATGCGTTCACCGCCCCGATGTTCGATTGCACGAAACAGGCAGTGTTCGGAAAGCCCATGTCCGGCGTGATCGTCGCAACGATGATCATGTCCAACTCTTCGGGAGCCACACCTGCAGCGGCCAAGGCCCTGCGCGCGGCCTCCGTCGCCATGTCCGATGTCGCCTCATCGGTTCGCGCAATATGGCGCTCGCGAATCCCGGTGCGCGTCATGATCCACTCATCGGTGGTGTCCACCATCTTCTCGAGATCCGCATTGGTCAACACGCGCTCCGGAACGTAGGAGCCGGTCGCCAGAATGCTCGCGCGTGGAAGGCGCGCGAGTAGGTCATTGGAAATGGGTGCATTCATGGTTCACCACCTGCAGCGCTCCGATGCGCCTGTACCTTCTTGAGTTCATCCACAATCAAGTGGTTGATATCTTGCTTAACAGCCTCACTCGATGCGCGAATGCCATTGAATACGGCGGTCGCGTTGGAGGACCCATGCCCAATAATGCTCACACCGCGGACACCCAGCAACGGAGCGCCGCCGTATTGAGAAGGATCCAGCTTGCGCTTGAGACTTCGCACCGCCCCTCGCAGGCAGACCGCGCCCATGATCCGAAGCGGATTGGCTGTAAACTCCGCTTTCAACCAAACCCCGATCGCATGCGCGACACTCTCCGCCGTCTTCAGCACCACATTGCCGACAAAACCATCGCAAACCACGACATCCACTTCGCCTTCAAAGAGGTCGTGCCCTTCAATGTTGCCCGCAAAATTGAGCCCCGACTTCTCCAAGAAGCCAAAGGTCTCCTTTGTCGTCGCGTTGCCCTTGGCATCTTCTTCGCCAATGCTCATCAGGCCGATGCGCGGATTCGGCACTTTCAGAATCTCGCGCGAATACACCGCGCCCATCACGGCAAACTGAAGCAGCATCTCCGGCGTGCAATCCGTGTTGGCTCCGGCATCGAGCAAAACGAAAGGTTTTTCGGGAGAGGGAAAGACGGTCGCGATTGCGGGCCGCTGAATACCCTCGAGCGTGCGCAATTTGAGCTGGCTTGAGGCCACCTGAGCCCCCGTGCTGCCCGCAGAAAAAATCGCGTCTGC
Source organism: Kiritimatiellia bacterium (assembly GCA_023953695.1). Taxonomy (GTDB): domain Bacteria; phylum Verrucomicrobiota; class Kiritimatiellia; order CAIVKH01; family CAIVKH01; genus JAMLJG01. The sequence continues at coordinate 19,943 of JAMLJG010000014.1, read as the reverse complement.
CTTGCCTTCTTTAACAAGGTCAGTAGCGCGATTAATCGAAGAATCCTTCTTGCGCCGCACGGCCGTCGCTGGGCTCTCACCCATTTCGACGACCTCCGTACAGTGGAGAATCCGGATTTTTGAAGGGGTGGGACCCCAGTGCTGCAATTCCGCCTTCAGACGCGTCTCGTCGCCGACCAGGATCAATTCGTCAAGCGACGGGAGCTCCTGTGCTGCTCGCACCGAACCCTCGACCAGCGCAGACGGAGCGAAATCGCCCCCCATCGCATCAACTGCTACACGCATAGAATCAGGAATACAGCCGCCGAAATCGGCGGCTGTCCGCTCATTCGTCCGTGGAAACAATAATAACCTGACGGCCGCCGTACATCCCGGTCACCGGGTCCACCCGATGCGGCTGATGCCACGATCCGGTCTTGGGATCGCGCGCTGACCCCGCCATGGGCTTCTTATGCGATGCCTGGCGCTGGCGGCGCTTCTTCTTGGACGTTTTTCTCTTTGGAACAGCCATGACTCTCTCCTAATCCATTTCGGTTTCGCACCCGATCCCGCTCACCCCAATCCCGCGTTGTCCAGCGCACTCCAGCGCAGGTCGCTCGACGGGCGGCAGGCGCAACTCGCGAGGTTCAAGTTGGTTCCACACTGGGGACACAAGCCTCGGCACTCCGGTGAACACACCGGATAATGCGGCACCTGCACGAGAATATCCTCCCGAATATCGGGCGTGACATCCACGGTTTCAGTCGCTTCCGAAATTTCGTAAGCGCGTAAGAATGAATTTTCTTCAACACTTGTCGAGAAAAATTCCGCACAGCGGCCACATTGCGCCTGCAAGGGGAGCCGAAGCGACCCCTTGACCACGAGACGGTCGGAGAGCGGCTGGGCAAAGAGTTGATAGTGAATCGGTTCCGAAACCTTGAAGAAACGATCGCTCTCAAGGTCCAAAATCGAGGCCGACTCATCTCCCTCAAACCATTCCCCATCCGGATTCAACTTCTGTACATCAATGATCATCGCAGTCCCTTTTCCCAGCAGAGCCAATCGTTCACCGCCCGAGCTTTCGATTCAGCGCGCGCTGAACAATCGCTGGAACGAGCGTCGCGGTATCGCCGCCCAACTCGGCGACTTCGCGCACCATGGTGGAGCTGATGTAACTGTGCGACTCAGAGGTCATCAAGAACACCGTCTCAATGTCCGGCGCAATTTTTCGATTGGTCAACGCCATCTGAAACTCATATTCAAAATCCGTGAACGCGCGCAAGCCGCGCACCACAATTCGGCTGCCCCGCTTCCGAACATAGTCCATCAACAAACCGGAGAAGGGCTCGACCGACACATTCTTCAAGCTCCGAGTCGTGGACCGCACCAGCGACTGGCGCTCGTCAATGTCGAACCACGTCTGCTTGCGCCCCCCGTTGGCAACGGCGACCACCAAGTGATCGAACATCTTGGCTGCGCGCCGGATCACGTCCAAGTGCCCCAACGTCGGCGGATCGAAAGTGCCCGGATATATCGCTATTCGCTTCATGTCACGGCCCCATCTCGCGCTGCCACATGCAAACGCGCGTGTCGCCATAGGTTCGGTCCCAAATCCGCGCCCATCCCGGCGCATCCATCGGCGTCTCCTCGGCGCTCATTTCGAAGACAATCACACCACGGGGAGTCACGATAGAACCCGCGCGAAGCAGGGGCAAGGTCTTTTCCTGCCAACCCCGCTTCCCGTCCCGATCATACGGCGGATCGGCCAGCACCAATTCAAACGACAACCCCGCGGGAGCGCGTTGCAAATAGGCCACAGCATCCGCTTGAATCACGCGCCCGGCCTCCGGGCACAACTCGCTCACACTCTGTTGCAACAGCCTCGCCGCCCGCGGATTCACTTCGACCCAACAGACCGACGTGGCGCCCCGGCTATAGGCCTCCAATCCCAGTGCCCCCGTTCCGGCAAACAAATCCAATACGCGGACGCCGACAATGGCCTCGCCCAAGGCAGAAAAAATCGCCTGCCGCACTTTGTCTTGTGTCGGCCGCGTGCCGGGCGCCGCCTTCAGCCGGCGACCGCCTAGATGACCACCCGAAATTCGCATCGGCCCACAATGACGCAGCAAGTGAAAAAACGCCAGCTTGCATCCGATCTAGCGACCAATGAATAAATCGGCCCCGCGCGCGTCTATCTCTTCCAAACGCCCTGCGGACGCTTGCGCCGAGGTCGCAGAGAGAGTAAAATTGGTGCAGTTGAACATGAGGAGCCGCAATATGAAGCATCTTTGGATGGCTGTTGGAATGAGCGCCCTGATTCTTGGGGGCAGTGGTTGCGCGGCATTTCGCGCAAACGTTAGCGAAGTCAATGTCGAACAGGGCGACCACATGCGCGCCCAATTTGATTTCCGCGATCTCCGCCAAATCTCGTCTGAAGTGGTTGACCAAATGCTGGCCAGCGGCTTCCTTAACAAAGGCGGCGACACGCCAACGTTCGCCATCAAAGGACTGGAAAACCGCACAAGCGACTATCTCGACACCAAGGCGATCACCGACACCATGCGCACCAAGCTCATTCAGTCGGGCAAAGTCCAATTCGTCAACGTCGAGCGCCGCGCCGACCTCGCCAGCGAGCAGGGCTATCAAGCCGCAAATGCCACACCCGGAACCGGCGCTGAAATCGGCCAACAGGCAGCTGCCCAATTCATGCTCACCGGCTCCATCGTCGAGATGAAGCAGTCCTCGCCTCGCCAGGTCCGCGTCAGCAAGACCAAGCAGCGCTACTATCAGCTCACCATGGAAGTCACCGACCTCAAGAGCGGCCTCATCGCGTGGACCACCCAGTCTGAATTCGCTCGCGCAGAACGCCAACCCCTGATCGGGTGGTAATGTGAGCAAAGGCGCCCCCGCCCGGATACTGACCGGCGGGGCGGCGGCCATTGCGCTGGCCGTCCTTGCCGGTTGTGCAACGCAGGCGCTGAACAGCGCCCGTCGCGATTTTTATCAGGGCCACTTCGACCAGGCCAGCACGGCGCTGGAACGCAAGTTGCCGAAGCAAGACCGCGTTCTCTTCCTCATGGAGCGCGGCACCGTCCGCCTCTTCAGCGGCGACTACGAAAATAGCGCGCGCGACTTTGTCGCCGCCTACGATCGCCTGACCGAACTCGAGACCTACAGCCTCTCCAAAGGAGGCGCATCGCTGCTCGTCAACGACTCCATCCAGGATTTCCGGGGATTTCCCTACGAACGCACCCTGCTCCACGCGTTCACCGCCCTTGATCACCTCGCCTTGAGCAACTGGGAACACGCCGCCGTAGAGGCCCGTCGCCTCCTCGACTCTCTCTCCCCGGAAAAGCTCGGCGACTACCCCGATGATGCCTACTCGCGCTACCTCGCCGGTTTCTGCCTCGAACTCATCGGCGACTCCTCCAACGCTCGACTGCAATATGAAAAAGCGGCCGCGCTCGCCTCCCAGGTTAACCTCGATCCCAATACCGGTCGCTTCGGGTCCTCTTCTTCCGCCAGCAGCAATGCCGCGGCGGAACTCGTCTGCTTCGTCATGATGGGGCGCGCGCCCGCCCCCGAAAACATGCTCTATCCCGACAGCGGTCTCTACGCGGAAATCTACAGCGGCAATACGCTACTCGGCCGCTCGCAACCCCTCACCGATGTCGCCGACCTCGCCTCCACCTCCTATCAGAAAGATGCGGCGCGCGAAGTGGCCAAAAGCGTGACCCGCATCGCGGTCAAAGAAACCATCGCCTATCAAATCGAAAAGGATAACGAAGCCCTCGGCGCCCTCGCCCGCATTATCCTCATCGGCCTCCTCGAACGCCCCGACACCCGCCGCTGGGAAACACTCCCCCGCTACCTCGAGGTTGCCCGCGTCCCCTGCCCACCCGATCTGACAGAGTTCACGATCTCCTTCCGAACGGGAAACGGACAGGAAATCTCGCGCCGCACCATCGCCGCACCGCTCACCCGACAAGGCTCCACGTTCGTCAGCTTCGTTCGCGATATTCCGCGCTGAACTTGCCGCACTTGAGACTTGGGACGCGCACAAGAGTCGCTACCATGATGCCATGAATCTCTCCGACGCACGCGCGCGCGCCGAACAGCTTCGCGCCGAAATTGAACGCCACAACCGGCTCTACTACATCGAAGCCGCACCCGTCCTCTCCGATCGCCAATACGATCAACTCTACGACGAGTTGAAGGCGCTCGAATCCTCGCACCCCGAACTCGTCACCCCAACCTCGCCCACCCAACGCGTCGGCGGCGCGCCGATCGAAGGGTTCACTCGCGTCCAGCACCGAGCCCCCATGCTCTCCTTGGAAAAAACAACAGATATTCGCGAACTAGAACTTTTCGAAAAGGAAATCCTCAGAAAACTTCCCGACTTCCAGCCCGACTACATCGTTGAACCCAAAGTGGACGGCGTCTCCATCTCCCTGCACTACGTGGAGGGACTCCTCACGCAAGCCGTCACCCGCGGCGACGGCGAATTTGGCGATGACATCACCAGCAATATCCGAACGCTCCGCGAAATCCCGCTCCGCCTGCAGGGCGATCAGCCGCCTCCCCCTCACCTCGAAGTGCGTGGCGAAGCCTACATGAACGAAGCCGACCGCATCGCGCTGAACGAAAAACTGCGGGAACGCGGCGACAAGACCTTTGCGAACACCCGCAACGCCACCGCCGGCTCTCTCAAACAACTCGATCCCCGGATCGTAGCCGAGCGCCCGCTCCGCGCCGTCTTCTACTCGCTCGGCTATACCGAAGGCGCCCATTTTGCCACTCACAGCGAAGAACTGAATGCCCTTCGCTCGTTCGGTCTCCCTGTCCCACAAATCTGGCAACACACCAACACCATCGCCGCAGCGGAAACCGCCGCCCGCGACCTCAAAGAGCGGGAGGGCGAACTGCCGTATGAAATTGACGGCGCCGTCATCAAAGTCAACGACAACACCGCCTGCCGCGCGCTCGGACTGAAAACAAACGTCCCGGCCTATGCCGTGGCCTATAAACGACCCGAATGGTTTAACGAGGCGACAACGAAACTCGAGCGAATCGTCATTCAGGTTGGCCGCACGGGCGTCCTCACTCCAGTCGCCGAAGTCGCCCCCGTCTTCCTCGATGGCACCACCATCTCTCGAATCACACTCCACAACGAAGAAGAAATCAGGCGCAAAGACATCCGCATTGGCGACACGATTGTCATCAAACGAGCCGGACGCGTCATTCCCGCCGTTGTCCGCGTCGTGGACGATGCGCGCACGGGAAATGAGCTTCGCTTTTCGATGCCCACGACCTGCCCCATCTGCGGGAGTTCCGTCGCGAGTCGAGAACTCTCCGGCGAACGCGGAGGGATGGAAGTGGCGCTCCGCTGCGAGAATCCCCACTGTCCAGCGCAGGAGGCGCGCCGCATTGAATATTTCGCCAGTCGCGCCGCGCTCGATATTGACGGACTCGGAGGGGCCGTGGCGGACAAACTCGTCGAGCGCGGACTCGCTCACACCGTCTTCGATCTGTTCCGCCTTCGCTTGGAGGTTCTTGCCAAATTGAATCTGGGCACCGAGGACAAAGCGCGACTGCTCGGCGAAAAGATCGCGCAACGCATCCTCGCCGCGCTGGATAAGGCCCGCTCTGCTCCGCTGGCAAAGTGGCTCTTTGCGCTCGGCATCCCCAGCGTCGGGGAAACCATCGCACTCAAACTCGCCAGCGCACACCAAACCATTGACGACCTCGCGCACTCCGAGCTCATTGCCCGCATTGCAGACAGTCCCGAGCTCGATGCGCAAATCGCAGCGGCCAATCCTCAAGGCCAGCAAAATCGCGGCAAGCCAGAGAGCGAAAAAGAGAAGCTCGCTCAGCGACACCAACTCCTCATCGCTCAGCGTGCCGCACTGCTGGACGAAATCAAACAGAACAACCTCGACGGCATCGGCCCCGTCGTAGCACGCGAAATCGTCACCTTTTTCCCCTCTCTCGCTGGAAACACCGTCCTGCGCGAACTGAAAGCGCTCGGCATCAACCCGCAGAGCGAGCCCTCCCACACCCCTGACACCTCCGGCCCCTTCGCAGGCAAAACGGTGTGCGTCACCGGCACCCTGAACGCATTCAGCCGCAGTGATGCACAGGCCGCCCTGCGAAAAGCGGGCGCAAAAGTTGTGGATAGCGTCAGCAAGAATACCGATTTCTTGGTCGTCGGAAGCGACGCAGGTTCGAAGCTAGACAAGGCGCGAAAGCTCGGCATCCCCACGCTCGACGAAGCGGCGTTCGTCGAACACCTGAAGTCCTAACCCCTGTTCGACAACTACGCGGCCAGACCTGAATCTTTCTGAAGGCATCACCTGCAGGAAAGCCCGTATATCGGCGCATAGACCGTCTCGTGGCCCTGGCCAGCCCTTGGCAGGGGCGCATTTTCTGCCCTGGTTGCCTATCCCATCTGCCTCGGGCTGGGCACGCGCGGGACCGAATGGGCATTTTCAAGGTGTTGAGACACTTTCGAGAAGGCGAGCTTGAAACGGCGCCCCCATTGTGTAAGACTGTGCCGCACTAGCAGAAACGGAGATTTTCGGATGATTGAAGCGGGTAAAACGTATGTGGTGATGGGGCTGCTCAACAGTGATTCGATCGCGTTCGCGATCGGCAAATCCATCAAGGAGCACGGCGGCAAAGTAATTTTCAGCGTTCAGAACGAACGCTTGAAACGCATCTTCTTCGATCGCAGCAAAGACCTCTCGCAAGAAGAAATCGCAGCGCTGGACATCCGCTACTGCGATGTCACAGACGAAGCGCAGGTCAAGGCGTTCTTCGAGAGCACAGGCGAAATTTCCGGTCTCGTCCACTCCATCGGCTATGCGAACCCGAAGACCTGTCTCGGCGCCGAGTTTCACACCGATGCCATTGAAGACATCAAAAATGCCTTCAACATCAGCGCCGTTTCCCTGGCCACCATCGTGCGCCATGCCTATCCGCACATGAAGGCGGGCGGCTCCGTCGTTGCGCTAACCTTCGAATCGCGCCTCGCCTTCCCGCAATACAACTGGATGGGCGTGAACAAGGCCGCGCTCGAGGCGGTCGTTCGCGCGCTCGCGCGGAGGCACGGCAAAGACCTCATCCGCATCAACGCGGTCTCCGCAGGCCCGATTGCGACCAAGGCGGCCACCTCGATCCCCGGCTTTGAAATGCTCGCCAACACCTGGCAGAAGATCAGCCCACTTCCTTGGAACGTCTACGAAGAGAAGACGGAAGTCGCCAACGCGGCGACCTTCCTCCTCGGCCCTCTCGCAAAGAAGATCACCGGCCAGACCATCTATGTTGACGGTGGAGCATCCATCATCGGCGGAGAAATGCTGCCCGAAGAACGAGCATAACCAAGAGGTACATCATGGCACAGCGCATCACGGAAGAGTTCGTACGTCTCATCCCGAAAACGGAACTTCACGTTCACCTCGACGGATCGCTGCGCATTCCCACGCTCATCGAGCTCGCAAAGGCCGGCAAGGTAAAGCTCCCCGCCTACTCCGAGGAAGGCCTCCGCAAAAAAGTCTTCAAGGACTTTTACAAAGACCTGCCCGACTATCTGGCCGGCTTCGGCTACACCTGCGCGGTGATGCAAAACGCGGAAAACGTCGAGCGCATCGCCTATGAACTGGCCGTGGACCACCTGGCCGAAGGCGTCCGCTATGTGGAAGTGCGCTTCGCCCCACAACTCCACGCGCACGAAGACTTCTCCATGGAGGATGTCGTCCGCGCCACAGCGCGCGGCTTTGAGCGCGCGCAGAAGGAGCACAACCGCTCGCCCGACGTCAAAGCCGGACGCGACATTCCCTTCCACTTCGGCATCATTCTGTGCGCCCTCCGCTTTTTCAACGAATACATGTCCCCCTACTACGCCGCCATCTCGCGCGTGATGCCTTTCGCGCCACGCAAGCAGATCATCGCGGCCGCATCACAAGAACTCGCGCGCGCCGCAGCGGTCATGAAACACGAGCTCGGCCTGCCCGTCGTCGCGTTCGACCTCGCGGGCGCTGAGGCCGGCTATCCCGCAGAAGACCACAAAGCCGCATTCCAATTCGCGCACAGCAACTTCATACGCAAAACCGTTCACGCCGGCGAGGCCTACGGCCCAGAATCCATCTTCCAAGCCATCACCGATTGCTACGCCGACCGCCTCGGCCACGGCACCTGGCTCTTCGCCGATGAAATGGTGCGGAACCCCGCCATCGAGGATCCAAAAGCCTACGTTCACAACCTCGTGGACTACATCGCCAGCCAGCGCATCTGCATCGAAGTCTGCCTCACCAGCAACCTACAGACGCTCCCGCACATGAAATCCATTGCAAAGCACCCGCTCCGCAAAATGCTGGATCACGGCCTCTCTGTCAGCATCTGCACGGACAACCGCTTGATGTCCAACACAACGGTGACCAATGAAATCATGCTCGCCGTCAAACACCTCAACTTGACGCAACGCGAGCTCCGCAATGTGATTGTCGCAGGATTCAAGGGGAGCTTCTTCCCCGGCGACTACACCGAAAAACGCGCCTATGTTCGCCAGGTCATTGACCGCTACGAGCAACTCAAAGCCGAACACCTGAAATAGCGCCAAGCACACCGACTCCGACTGCCGTGCGACAAAACTTCCAATCCTTGGAAGCCCACTCGCGAGCGACTTCCAATCGTTGGAAATTTAGTCGCTGAACTCGGGATAATGCTTCTTCAAACAGTCGGGACACAGGCCGTGGCTGATGTCCGCCGCCGAATGGTTCCGAATGTAGCTCTCCACAGGCTCCCAGTAGCCGCCCTCACCCCTGATCTTTTTGCAAAACGAGCATAGCGGCAAAATGCCTTCCAGCCTCTTGATGTCCGCAAGCGCCTTCAGAAGCTGCTCAATGAGCAGTTCGCGCTCCTGCTCGACTTTCCTCCGCGCGGAAATATCCCGCACATGCGAGATGAAAAAAAACGGGTTCGTTGTCCTTGTTCCGAATCAGCGAACTGGCCACCTGGCCATAGACGATTCGCCCCGTCTTTGTGATGTAGGTCTTTTCGAAAACTGACGACTCCACCTCACCGGAAACACTCTTCCCAATGAAACGTGCGCTCACCCCTACGCTCTCGGGAGCGGCAAACTCCTCCACCATCATCCCGACCATTTCCTCTTTGGCATAGTCCAGCATGTCCGCCATCTGCTGGTTGACTCGAAGCAAGCGGCCGCTTGGCTCCACGATGCACATGCCATCGTTCGCGCCTTCGAAGGCGTGCCGGAACAACTCTTCGCTATCCACAGAATTAATCATGATCGTACCTGCCCCCCTGCTGCGCAGTGTGCCACACCCCAGCCCGACAACGCAAGCGCACCCGACAGCGCATCGCACTACTTGACTTCGCCAATTTGCTACGTAAGGTGAGGCCCATTCGCTAGGGGAGCTCGGAAACGGGCTGAGACATTCTGTGCGCCGAGTGGCGCGACGAGAAGGACCCTTTGAACCTGACCGGATAATGCCGGCGGAGGGAAGCGCAATGACACAACAGCAATCGTGTTCATCTCAAACTCGCAACCGCGAGCCATCGCCACTCCATCCGCTGGAAGGAGATAGATGAACGATGAACGGAAACCGACCTATTGAAGCGCACGAGCGCAATCTGCGCGGGCGCGATTTCTTCTTTCTATGGGCGGGCGCAGGCATCGCGCTGAGCGAAATCTGGGCGGGCGGCATTCTCACCCCGCTCGGCCTTGTCACCGGACTGGTCGTGATCCTGCTCGGCCATGTCATCGGCAACACCCCTCTGGCCCTCGCGGGTCTGATGGGCAGTCGCCTCGGCGTCCCAAGCATGCTGAGTACGCGCGGGGCGCTCGGGTTGCGCGGCTCGCACCTGCCTGCGATTCTGAATGTCGTTCAACTCGTCGGCTGGACGGCCGTCATGCTCTGGATTTGCGGACAGGCGGCCGCGCGCTTGACCGAGGCGAAGTTCGGACTCGGGCCCACCCCGTGGATTCTCATTAGCGGAGCATTGACCACACTTTGGGCTCTCGCAGGACCCCAAGGTTGGCGCCACATTCAGCGGATCGGCTCGATCCTCCTGTTGATTCTCTCCGTCGTGATGAGCTACGTGCTGCTCACCAAATACGGACTCCGCTCGCTCCTGAACACACCCGCCTCCGGCGGCCTCTCCTTCATGAGCGGACTCGACCTGGTGATCGCCATGCCCATTTCCTGGGTGCCGCTCGCCGCGGATTACGCGCGCTTTGCAAAAAAATCTTCCACAGCCTTCACCGGCTCGTGGATCGGCTATTTCGTCGCCAGTGTCTGGATGTATGCCGTGGGCCTGGCCGCCTCAGTCGCCACCGGCTCCGACACGCCGGATCGGGTGGTGATGGATCTGATGTCCGCGTTCGGCCTCGCCGGAGCGGCGCTGATGATCGCGTTGATCTCAACCTTCACGACCACGTTTCTGGACATCTATTCCAACGCCGTTTCACTGCAAAGCCTCGCGCCACGATGCAACACGCGCCTCGCAATCCTGCTCGGCGGTGTGTTGGGAACCGCACTGGCGACGGTGCTGGACCCCGCGATCTATGAACACTTTCTGCTCTTCATCGGCTCCGCGTTTTGCCCGCTGTTCGGCGTGGTCTTCGCCAACTATTTCATCACACATCGTGGCCACTATGATGCGCAGCAACTTTTCGGCGGCGAGCGGTACCGCTACTGGAAAGGACTGCACATCCCCGGCCTGCTCGCGTGGCTGATCGGATTCGGCCTCTATCAAGGCATGACTGTCTGGCTTCCCTCCGTCGGCGCATCTCTACCCAGTCTGCTCGGCGCGGGGCTGATCTATCTGGCGCTCACCGCGCGCGATCGCGGCGCGGCCGCGCCAAGTGCGGAGCGAGCCGCGTCATGAAGCAAACCGCTATTGTTGTGGGAGCAGGCGTCATGGGGAGACTGCTCTCCCTCCGCTTGGTCGAGAGCGGCTGGGCAGTCACCCTTGTGGATCGCAATGCGGAGCCGGGCGAGAACAGTTGCACGTGGACGGGCGCAGGAATGCTTTCGCCCTATTGCGAGCGGGAAGCCTCCGAGCGACTCATCACCGACCTCGGCATCTATTCCATAGAGCGCTGGCCCGCTATTCTGAAGAGCCTCGCGCAACCGGTGTTTCACAAGTCGCTCGGCAGCCTCGTCGTCGCCCACCCCAAGGATCGAGATGAACTCGGGCGACTCCATCGGCGCGTCCGCGAACGCTCGGTGAGGCCCGATCAAATGCGCGAAGTCAGCGGCCCGGAATTGGAGGCGCTCGAACCCGAACTCGGCCAGCGCTTCAGCAGCGGGCTCTACTTCCCATTCGAGCAGCATCTGGACAACCGCGACCTGCTGGCCGCGCTCGCCGCAACACTCCGCGCGCGCGGCGTCGAACTGCGGTTCAATACGGAGGCAACAGCTCTCGATGTCCAAGCCGTCCAGCTCGGCAGCGAGACACTCACCGCCGACTGGGTCTTCGATTGTCGGGGACTCGGAGCCGCCAACGAGTTGACGGAACTGCGCGGCGTGCGCGGCGAAATCCTCTATCTGAGCGCGCCCGACGTGCGCCTGAGCCGCCCCGTTCGCCTGATGCATCCGCGCTACTCAATCTACATCGTCCCCCGCGCAAACAACATCTACCTCGTCGGGGCAACGATGATCGAAAGCGACGACCTCGGCCCCATCACCGCTCGCTCTGCGCTGGAACTACTCTCGGCAGCCTACAGTATTCACCCCGGCTTCGCCGAAGCGCGACTAATCGAAACCTCCGCCAACTGTCGCCCGGGCTTTCCCGACAACCATCCCCGCCTGATCGCGAAGCCGGGCCTCCTCCGAATCAATGGACTCTTCCGACACGGCTTTCTCATTTCCCCGGCATTGGCCGATTTTGTGATAGAGTATCTGGAGAGCGGAACGATTCATCCCATGGCCGAACGCCTGTGGAGAACTGCGTCATGAACATCATCGTCAATGGAGAGCCGGCAGAAGTCGCCGCCGAGACCACTATCACTCGACTTCTGGAACAGCGCGCGCGGCCCACGGGCGTCGCGATCGCCGTCAACGGAACCTTCGTGCCGCGCTCACAATACGGAGAGCGGCAACTCGCCGAAGGCGACAAAGTCGAAATCGTCGCGCCCATGCAGGGCGGATAAAGGAACACACCATGCTTGCCATCGCAGACCGCACATTCCATTCGCGCCTCATCATGGGATCCGCGCTCTATCCCTCGCCGGAAATCATGGCCTCCTCCATCCGCGCGGGCGGCGCAGAGCTGGTGACCGTTGCGCTGCGACGCCAGAATCCGCGCGACAAATCGGGATTGCGGTTCTGGGAGCTCATCCAATCGCTCAACATCGCCGTATTGCCCAACACCGCCGGCTGCAAGACAGTCAAAGAAGCCGTGACCACGGCCCAAATGGCGCGTGAACTCTTCAACACAAATTGGATCAAACTGGAAGTCATCGGCGACGATTACACCCTGCAACCCGACACCGCGCTCCTGGTTGAAGCCACCCGCATCTTGATCGGCGAAGGTTTTGAAGTCCTCCCCTACACCACCGAAGACCTCATCGCCGCGCAACGCCTTGTGGAAGCCGGCTGCAAGATCGTCATGCCCTGGGGCTCCTATATCGGATCCGGCCAGGGACTGATCAACAAGTTCGCGCTCAAGACGCTCCGCGCGCGATTGCCTGATACGATCCTCGTCGTGGACGCAGGCCTCGGTAAACCTTCCGAAGCCGCGCACGCAATGGAACTGGGCTTCGACGCCGTGCTCGTGAACAGCGCGATCGCGCTCGCTCGCGATCCAATCGCCATGGCGAGCGCCTTCGCCGACGCCGTGCGAGCGGGCCGCACGGCGTATGAAGCAGGCTTGATGGCGCCGCGCGAAATGGCCACGCCGAGCACCCCCGTCGTCGGAACCCCCTTCTGGCATCAGGCTTGATCCATCATGCAGCCAAAACGACCCATCGCTCTTTCCATCGCAGGAACCGATCCCACCGCGGGCGCAGGCATTCAGGCCGACCTCAAAACATTCTCCGGCTTGGACGTCTTCGGCTGCACCGTCATCACAGCCGTCAATGCGCAGAACACGCAGGGCGTTCAACACGTAGAGCTACTCGATGCAGCGCTTGTGCAAAAGCAACTCGATTCGGTTCTTTCCGACTGCCCACCCGCCGTCGTCAAACTCGGACAACTCGGCAGCGCTCAGTCGCTCGACGTCGTGGCCCAAGCGCTCCTGAATGTGAACGCCCCCATCGTCTGCGACCCGGTTCTCCGATCCACCGGAGGCGTCGCACTCTTTGAGCGAAGCGGCAACGAAACCTTTTGCGAACAGATTCTCCCCCTCACATCCATCCTCACCCCCAACATCAGTGAAGCCGAAGAACTCACAGGTCTTTCAATCTCTTCCGAGCAAAGTGTCATCCAGGCCGCGCACATTCTCCTCGGCATGGGCGCAAAAGCCATCCTCCTCAAAGGCGGCCACGCCACAGGCGCGCTCAGCGCCGACTACTGGACCGATGGCCAAACCTCTTGCTGGATCAACAGCCCGCGCCTCGCCACGCCGCACACCCATGGCGGCGGATGCACCCTCTCCTCCGCCATCGCAGCGGGCCTCGCCCACGCACTCGCCCCGCTCGACGCCGTCATTCTCGCCAAAGCCTACGTCAATCAAGGACTCCTGCACGGTGGCGGCATCGGCCATGGTCGCGGTCCCCTCGCTCATCTTGGCTGGCCAGATCGCCCGGAATACATGCCCTGGATCACGCCGCATCCGGCGCATACAACCGCGCGCCTGGCATTCCCTCCAATAGGCGAGTTGGGCCTATATCCCATCGTGGATCGCGCGGAATGGATCGCACGACTCGCACCACTCGGAGTCAACCTCATCCAGCTTCGCCCCAAAGACCTCGCGGGCCGCGAGCGAGAGCGCGAACTGCTTCGCGGCGTTGAACTGAGCCAACAACACAACGTCCGCCTGATCATCAACGATCATTGGCGCTTTGCGATAGAACACCGCACATTCGGAGTTCATCTCGGCCAAGACGACCTGCCCGACGCCGACCTCAATGCCATCGCCGCAGCGGGTCTACGCCTCGGCATCTCGACACACGGCTACGCCGAAATCGCCACAGCCCTCGCCGTGCTTCCCTCCTACATCGCCATCGGCACCGTCTATCAGAGCACCTCCAAACAATTCACGCACATCCCCATTGGCCTCCCCACGTTTGCCCGCCTTCGAAAACTCATCGAGCAACCCGTCGTCGCCATCGGTGGGATCACCCTCGAGCGAGCGCCAGCCGTCCTGGCAGCGGGCGCCGATGGGATTTCCGTGATATCCGACCTCACCAAGGCCGACGATATCTCCTCGCGCTGCGCCCTGTGGCAGCGACTTTGGATGTAGCCCAACTCATTCTCTCATACCCAAACTCTTCGCGGCGCGTTGGGCCAACGCGCCCTACCCACACCGCCCCGCAAAATCTTCCTCAAAAGGTAGGGCGGCTTGGCTCAAGGCGCCGTCAACGGCTCTGATCAAACGCAATCGCGAACCGAGGATTTTATTTGCGGCCGCGACCCCGTAAAGGGTATAGCCAGCGCATGGAGCACGTCGTTCAAATCCAACACCCGCTCGTCAAGCACCACCTCGCCCGCCTGCGCGACCAATCAACGCCCAGCGCCGAGTTCCGACAAATCGTCAACCGCCTCGCCACCCTTCTCGCCTACGAAGCCACAACCGATCTCGCCCTTCGCCCCGTCTCCATCGAAACCCCACTCACCACGGCCGCCTGCAGCCAACTCTCTCAACGTATCGGCATCGTCCCCATCCTCCGCGCCGGACTCGGCATGGTCGAACCCGTCCTCAACCTCATCCCCGATGCCGAAGTCTGGCACCTCGGATTCTATCGCGACGAAAAGACACTCCGCCCCGTCGAATACTACAAGAAGCTTCCCGACCACGGCGCTGTGGATGTCGCCCTCGTGCTCGACCCCATGCTCGCCACCGGCGGATCGGCCGTCGCCGCGGTCAGTGCGGTGAAGAGTTGGGGCGCACAATCCGTCAAGCTCCTCTCCATCCTCGGTGCGCCTGAAGGCATCGCGGCCATGAAAGCCGCGCACCCCGACACCCCCATCTTCCTCTGTGCGATTGACTCGCACCTCAACGAGCGCGGCTTCATCGTCCCCGGTCTCGGCGACGCGGGCGATCGAACCTTCAACGCACGCGCGAACTGACTCGCGCCGCTCAATCCACCCAAATCACAACGCGATCCGTCTGCCCATCCAGCGAACTCACAACTATCTCGTGCCGACCCCGCTCCGGCGCCCACGCCATTCGATCATTCTCTCCTAAGTAGGCGGAGTCGACAAACCAATACCCCGGCTGCGTGGAAGCCAACGCAATTTGCTGCTGCGCGAAAAATCCATCCATCAACTTGAAGCGCGCCCCCATCGCCGGCGCGGTGATCCGCAATCCCGGCTTCTCCGCCTGCAAGAATGCTGCGACCTGCGGCGGCCACCGCGCCTCGCGCCCGCGCGCATGCACGGAACAAGTCGCAAATGGCGTCACATCGGCGATGTACCAATCCCGCAGCGTCGTCCCACAATTCTTGCACGGTGGCTGACCCGAAACCGCGCACACTTCGCGCTCGCGAACACCCGCCGGACGCGCAAACCACGGCGACTGATTGTCCGAATAGATCCGCCGAAAAATGTCCCACGCGATCGGCGCCGCCGCGACCTTCCCCACCAGGCTCGGCGAGCCATACCCATCCGCATTCCCCACCCACACGCCCACCACAAATTCCGGATTGTAGGCCACCGTCCACGCATCGCGAAATCCCGACGAGGTGCCCGTCTTCCATGCAACCCGCGGCAACCGCACATCCGCCATGTGCCCCACCGCATCCAATGCCCGTTCATCGCCGCTGAGGATGTCAGACACCAGCCACGCCGCCTCTTCCGAAAACAGCCGCTTTCCCGCCACCACCGGCACATCCTCTCTCCAGCGCACAGGCAGGAGTTCGCCGCCTCGCGCCAAACACGCATACGCATTCGCCAAATCGAGCAGTCGCACACTTCCATTCCCCAATACCAAACCCAGCCCATACGCCTCCGGCCCGCGCCGCAAGGTCGAAAATCCGAGATCGCGGAGCGAACGATAAAACCGCGGCTGGCCCATGCTCTCCACCAAACTCACCGCAGGCATGTTCAGCGACAGAATCAGCGACTCGCGCGCGCTCACCACGCCGTGAAACGACCCATCGAAATTCGCCGGATCATAATCCGCAAACGCGCGCGGCACATCCGCCTGCGCCATCATCGGCGTGAGCACACCGCGATCAAAGGCCTCGCAATAGGCAAACGGTTTCAATGTGGAACCCGCCGAGCGCTCGGCCAATGCGCCGTTCACCTGCCCGCGCGCCACGGGATCGAAATAGTCCGGCGCGCCCGCCAGCGCCCGAATCGCGCCGGTCTTCACCTCGATCACCACCACCGCGCCCGCCGTCACTCTCGAATCGTGCAAAGCTGCGATGTGCTGGGCCAACGCGCGCTCGGCCATCTTCTGCAGCCCAGCGTCGAGTGTTGTTCGAATAGTGCCCGACTCCGACACCGTACGCGCTACCACCGCATCGCAAAAATGCGGCGCTTCAAAGGGGCGTGGCGCAGTGCGCAGCACAATCTTCTGCGCCGCCGCATGCGCGCGCTGCTCCGGCGAAATCATCCCGCGCCGCTCCATCCGATCCAACACGTAGGCCTGCCGCTTCAAGGCCCGCGCGAGATGGCGATCCGGCCGCAAGCGCGAGGGCGACTGAGGCAAACCCGCGAGCAGCGCAGCCTCGGCCAAACTCAGGTCGCGCGCCCGCTTTCCAAAGTATCGCTCCGCCGCAACCTCGATCCCCACCCGATTCCCGCCAAAAGGCGCGCGGTTCAGATACTGCCGCAGGATTTCGCGCTTATCCACCACGCGCTCCATCTGCAATGCGCGGAAGGCCTCGATCGCCTTCGTCCACAACGTCCGCGGGCGCGGCTCGATCAAGCGAATCACCTGCGTCGAAAGCGTGGACGCGCCAGAAAAGACGCGCCCCTTGCTGATGTTCTGAATCATCGCGCGCGCAATCGCAATCGGATCCACTCCGGGGTGCGACCAAAACCGCTCGTCTTCCGCCGCGACAATCGCGCGCACAATCCAATCCTCGTCGCGCGGAACGTATGTCGGCCGCCCGTCTTCGTCACCCGGCCCCAACACAACGCGCATCGCCCGCCCGTCGCGGTCTTCAATCAAGTAGCCGCCGGAGAAATGCGACAAGCGCTCGCGCGGGAACGGAAACGCGACCCACGCGACGGCGAAACAGGCCGCCGCCAAACCGCACGCGATGAGGAGCCGCTTGATCATGGAGCAATCGTCACCTCAGTGCGATCGCGCCACGCACTTCGCACCATCGGCTGATACATCGCGCTCGCACTCACCGCCGGAACCACAAACGAGCCCGGCGTCACGGCGCGCATCGCGTAATAATACGCCTGCTCGCCACCAAACGCGCCGCTGAAGAGCACCAGCCGATCGTCGCGAATCTCGCGACTCGCGCACCAGCCCGCCTTCTCTTTCATCCAATCAAACGTCAGCGTCTGCGCGGTCTGTAGCGCGGGGTTCTCAATTTCAAATCCGGCCGGCAACAGATCCTCGACAATCACGTCGTCCACCAACTCGTCCATCGGCGTCACGCTCAACCGAACGATAATCGTGTCGCCCTGCGCAATCGGCCCCTCACCCCACGGCTCGCCCTTCGCGTTCAGCCACTCGCGCCGAACCTGCAAGTGGTGATCGCCCAACTCCACCGCGCCGGACGCGGGAACACCCGACACGGCAGTGCGGTAATACATCGTCCCCGGCCCATTGTTCACCAGCACGAAGGACCCGCGATTCGTCGCGATGAAGGCCTGCGAGGAATCGAAGGCCACACTCGTGTCGCCCATCCGCAACTCTCCGCGATATCCCGCCGATGCGTTGGTCATCAACCGCGCGTATTCGCCCAATGCGCGCACAACGCAGGAGTTGAATGTGGTCGTTTCCCAATGGCCCTCCGCTCCCACATCATCTTCAATCGCCTTCGCGAGCAGCGGCACCACGGGCGCGGTCGGATCGAGCGCGAGCCACGCCATCAATAGACTCGCGGCTGCGCGCACGTCGGCAACCGATTCAGGATGAATTCGCTTGAGGAGTTCGCCCCCGCGTCGCGGATCGCCCGAAAGAATCAGCGCGCGCGCGGTGTGAATCTGCGCGAGAGCGCCCATCGAATCGAATTGCTCGGCGAGTCGCGCGGTCCATCCGTCCGCCCCGCGGCCCGCTCGCGCCAGAATCCGACACGCATACGCGCGCAGCTCCACATCGTGCCGCCATTCGGCATCCGACGGCGCGGCATTCGCGGGTGGATTGCGATCCAACTGCGCCTGCACAAACTTCAGCGCGGCGTCGAGCTGCGCTGCGGGCACCTCATAGCCCGCATCCTTCGCCGCCTGCAAGAAGTCCGCCGCGTAGAGGCTGCCTTCCGCCCACGTGCGCGATTCATTGGCCCACTTCGCAAAGCCGCCATCGGCGCGCTGCATCGCGAGCAGATGGAGCAACGCGCGGCGAATGTAGCCCTCCGCCTCTTCGCGGCTCATCGGCGCGGCGGAAATGCGCTCCGCCAACTCCGGCGCGTGAAGCAGCGGAAACGCGCGGGAGGTCGTCTGTTCGAGACACCAGTACGGATAGCTCTGCAAATAGTCGAGCGCGGCGCCGAGCCGAACGTCCGGCGCGGCGGATGCGCGCACGACTTGCTCCACTGTGCCCGGCACATAGTTCGATGGCGCTTCCACTTTGCGCCAATCGCCCGCGTTCAATGCACCCCACTCCGAGATCGTCTGGCGCGGCGCGGTCGGGCGCACCGGCACTTCGATGTCGTCCGTGAAGGAAACGGCCTCCGAATCCACGCGGATGGCGACGGTGCCCGGGCCCACTTCGTTCAGCGCGCGAATCGTCATCAATTCGCGCTTTGATGCGCCCGGCGCAAGCACGACCGATCGCTCCGCATCGGCGACGGATAGCGGCCCGCCTGCCGTCGCGCGCAGCCGAACGGTCTGTTCGGTTCCGCTTTCGTTGAACAACTGTACAGTCAGCTCGGCGGAATCCGTCGGCGCGAGGAAGCGCGGCAAACTCGTCTCCACCACCAGGGGCCGCTTCACTTTCACCGAGGTCTCGCCACTGCCCAACTGCTCGCGATTCACCGCGACGACCATCAGGCGCACTTCACCCGCAAACTCCGGCAAATCGAACGACACCTCCGCCTCGCCCTGTGCATCGGTCTGAATCTCCGACTGCCACAGCGCCAGCGGTTTGAACCGGCGCGATTTGATCGGGCTCAGTCGCCGCAGCAGCGATGAATCCGCGCCGCCGCCAATGTGCGACGCCGCTTTGTTCATCTCATCATCCAACACCGGCATCAACAGGCTGTAGAGGTCGAACCACGCGATGCCCAATGTGCGTTTCGCAAAGAAATATCCCAGCGGATCCGGCGTCTTGAAGGCCGTCAGCGAGCAAATCCCTTCGTCCACCGCCATGGCGGTCAATCGCGCGACAACAGGTTTCCCCGCTTCGTCGCGCACGCGTATCCGCGCGGTTAGTTTCGATTGCGGCAAGTTCGTCGCGGGCGCGTTGACCTCCACGCGAAGCGCGTGCCCCGCAGGGCGCACGTTTAACGAGATCGCACCCACCGCGCGATGCGGACTACCATTCGCCCCCGGACCCACCGGACGGAGCAGGGCAATCGTGCAATAAACATTCGGAGCAAACTCTGCGCGCAGGGGCAGCGCGACCTCCGCCGTGCCGCCGTCCAGTTCGAGACGCCGATGCTCCAACACGCGATCCGATTCAATCGTCAACAGCGCCTCGCCGCTGAACGGAGC
>JAMLJG010000013.1 GCA_023953695.1 Kiritimatiellia bacterium | reverse complement strand
TGCGCAACCCCGCCAAGCCGTGAGCTTTGGAAAAGGTCCGCAAAACAAAGACGTTCTTCGCCTCCCGTACATAGCCCAGCGTGTCCGGCTGCATCCGCGGCGGAAGTAGCTCAACATAGGCCTCATCAATCACGGCCACCACGTGATCCGGCAAGTCGTCCAAGAACTGATAGAGCGCTGTGGATGACACCACCGTTCCCGTCGGATTATTGGGATTGGCGAGGAACACCAGTCGCGTGTCGGGCCGGATGGCCGCCCGCATGGCCTCCAAATCGTGCCCAAAATCGCGCGCAGGCACCTCAATCGCCTCTGCCTGATAAAGGGCCGAAACGAGCTTATACACAACAAACGCCTGCGCCGACATCACCGCGCTGGTGCCCGCCTCCAAATACACATGCCCGAGCAACGCGAGGATTTCATTGCTGCCGTGCCCCAAAAAAATCTCATCGCGCGTGACGCCCAACTTCTTCGCCAGCGCGGAGCGGAGATAAAACGAATCCCCATCCGGATAAATATGCATCCGCTTCGCCACCTTCGCCATCGCCTCCAGCGCGCGCGGCGAGGGACCCAGCGAGTTTTCGTTCGATGCCATCTTCAGGATAGATTCCGGGTCCCCCAACCCAAGCTCGCGAGCAACTTCTTCGATCGGACGCCCCGCCGTATACGTCCCCAGCGACGCAACCCACGCCTTAGCCCCGGAGGCAATCGCGCTCATCCACCACCTCGCACCAGAACCACACACCGACTCCCCGGCACCTTGGAAACTCGCAGAAGACCGTCTTCAATCGCTCGGCGTGCCGACTTCAATGCCGACTCGGCCACACAGAGCGCATGCCATCGCCCATCGAGCAGGCCGCGCACAGCCACAGGAGCAGAGCGCGCTCGCTCATATCGCGCGCTGGCGCCAAAGCGATCTCGCGCCGCCAGCCCAATCGCCCCGTTCGCCACATCCACAACGCCAATCTTCAATCCTCCCTCGAGCGACAGGGCCGCAGAAATGATCTCACGATAAATTGCTGCCAGCGAATGCTGCGAAAGCGGACCTCCATTGCGTTTCGACAAACCCGCCAGCACCTGCTGCTCTCGCTCCGGCACAAAAAGAGGCGCCCCCTGTGCGCTCTTGAGTTCGCCAATAGCCTGCGCCAAGCGGCTGCGCTGGTTCAACAGCGCCACCAAACGCCCATCAAGCGCGTCAATCCGAGCGCGCAGCGAAGCCAATCGCGCCACTGCGGAATCAGTTCTTTTCGCCATCGCCTTCCGTGTCGATTTCTTCATCGCTCTCATCGTCGTCGCCATCGTCACCGTCTTCTTCAAACTCCTCTTCGTCCTCCTCGTCGTCATCCTCATACTCATCGCCATCTTCATCTTCATCTTCATCTTCGTCTTCGTTGTCGTCGTCGTACTCGTCTTCTTCGGCATCATCCTCGTCCGATTCCTCCGCATCGTCGGAATCGTCTACAGAATCGAGTTCATCCTCCGGACTCTCAGAGGCGGGGGGCGAATCAGAATCCGCGTCCGACGCCACCGACTCATCAACCAGCAACACGGCCGGCTCCTCATCCGTTGCGGAGGCATCCTCCTCAGCCTTCTGGTTGCGCTTGGCCTCTTGCTCCACTTCGATCCGCCGCAGTTCTTCTGTGCCGGGCAGTTCCTTCACATTCTTCAGGCCGAAATACTCGAGGAATTTCTGCGTGGTCCCGAATTGCCACGGGCGGCCCGGCACCTCGCTGCGCCCCGTAATGCGGATCAACTGCAAATCAATCAAGTTGCGCAGAATCTGATCCACCGCCACACCGCGCACGGCCTCAATTTCCGCCCGCGTACAAGGCTGGCGATAGGCGATCACCGCGAGCGTTTCCAGCGCCGGACGGCTCAACCGACTCGCGCGCCCCTTGTGCAGCAGCTCGCGTAACCACGGACCGCAATTCACCTCGTTCTCCATCCGAAATCCGCCTGCAACTTCGTTAATCTGCACACCAAGCCGCAAGTCGCGCAGTTGATCGCGCAGAGTATTCAGTGCCGCCACAATATCCGCGTCCGTGACTTCGGCAAAATCGCGATAGACCCCGCCCCGATCCTCCGCCACCTGGCGCAAGCAACGCCGCACATCCGCCAGAGAAAGAGAACCCTTCGCCGCGAAGAGCAGCGCGCCCACAATTTGTTTCAGTTCGGGCAAAACATCCGTTTCGGACACAACAACACTCCTTCACTTCACGCCGCGTCAGCGGGCACCAACTCAATATCCCCAAACAGCGAATCCTGCTGCGCGCGAATTTGCCTCAGGCGGATCAGCTCCAAAACCGCGAGAAATGCGCACACCATTTCATACCGGTGATGCATTCCGCGAAGCAGCTCGCCCAACCGAACACCGCCGCGCTCCTTCAGCGTCCGGGTCAATTCGTCAATCTTGTCTGCAACCGTATAGCGGTCCGCAAACAATTCAGCAACGGTCTCGCGCGGGGCCTTTTTCAGCGCTTCATTGAACGCCGAGATCAAATCAAAAATGCTCACATCCTGCAGCGCGACATCCGGCTCCGCGCCCAACTGAACATGCTCGCCCTCGCGAACAAAGACATCCTCACGCCCCAATGCCAGCTCTTCCAAGTGCAGCGCCGCATCCTTGAACTTCTTATACTCCACCAATTGCCGGACCAGGTCCCACCGCGGATCTTCCTCCTCGGGCTCTAGCTCAGGGCGCTCCTCAACCGGCAAAAGCATTCGACTCTTGATCATCATCAGCGTCGCCGCCATCACCAGAAACTCACCCGCAATCCCGAGGTCCAACATCTGCATCGCCTCGAGATACTGCATATACTGCTGGGTCACGCGCTCAATCGGGATGTTGTAAATATCCAACTCGTCGCGCTTGATGAGATAGAGCAATAGATCGAGCGGCCCTTCAAAGACATCGAGCTGAATCTTGTATTCGTCGCGGCTGGCCATGGCGCTACTCCAACCCCACGGCCTTGCGCGCGCGATGCAATGTCGCCGCGGCCTCTGCGCGCGCGCGAGCGGCCCCTTGGCGCAATACGCCCTCCACATAGTCGAGATTGTTCAACAGCTCCGCGCGCCGTGCGCGAAGCGGTCCAAAATGCGCCTCAAATTTCTCGCAGAGCGCCTTCTTCGCATCGCCATAGCCCATCCCGCCCGCGCGATAGCGCTCCGCCATCAGATCGCGCTCCTCCGGCGTCGCAAACAGCTTGTAGAGCGCAAAGACATTGCAGGTGTCCGGATCCTTCGGATCGGCGACGCCTTTGCTGTCTGTGACGATCCGCATGATCCGCGCCTTGACCTCTTTCGGATCGCCAAAAATGTCTATCGCGTTGTTGTATGATTTCGACATCTTCTGCCCATCCACACCCGGCACCACAGCGACTTCATCGCGGATTTGCTCCTTCGGGATCCGGAAGACTTCACCATACTGATTGTTGAACTTGATCGCCACGTCTCGGGTAATCTCGACATGCTGTTTCTGATCGCGCCCAACGGGCACCAGATCGGATTGCACAATCAAAATGTCCGCCGCCATCAAGACCGGATAAGAAAACAGCCCATGCGAAGCCGCAATGCCGCGCGCCGTTTTATCTTTGAATGAATGGCTCCGCTCCAAAAGCCCCATGGGCGTAATCACCGAAAGAAGCCAGGTCAACTCGGTGACCTCCGGCACATCGCTCTGCCGATAGAAGACCGTCCGGGATGGGTCCAACCCGCACGCCAGGAAATCCAGCGCCACATCGAGCGTCCCCTGCCGCAGCGCCGCGGCATCGGTCACGGTCGTCAACGCGTGATAGTTCGCAATGAAATAGTAGGCCTCCCCCTGCTCTTGCAGCTCAATGGCAGGGCGCATCATGCCAAAATAGTTGCCCAGATGCAGGCGGCCGGACGGTTGGATTCCTGACAAGATTCTCATGGTGTGATTCAAAAATGAAGCGCGAGCGTAGCGCAAAGCGCGCGCCTCAATCAAGGCCGATGCACACCTCTTCGCGATACGCAATAACCCGGCCCTCCCAACAAAGCTCCGCGTACCTCAGATGCCTTCATGCCATCGTGAATCGGCAGGCGCGTCAGCGCAAAATCAAACCGGACCGGATCCTGCGGATCCACTTGCCGAAACCACTCCGTGACCTCGCGCGCGGCCCGCAAATCCGCCACCGAGCGCCTCGTCGCCCCCAACAGCCTCGCCATCCGGTGCATGTGCACGTCCAGCGGAACCAATAGCCGCGCGGGCGATTCCTCCCACCCTCCGGGATCAATGGCATCTTTGCGCACCATCCAGCGGAGATACAGGTGCAACCGCTTCGCCGCAGAAGGACGATGGGGTCGCGGAACCAACGAATTGTCATCCGTCAAGCCGCACCGCTCCAGGCATTCCACCCAATGGATCAGCGTATCGTGCGCATCCCTATCGCTCGGTTGCCGCAACGCGCACCAGGCCCGACCCAGCGTTCCCCACTCGCGCAACACGCCCCGCACGGCCAAGAGCAAATTGGCCGCCTCTATCCCCGTTGCCCAGCGATGGCGCCAGCCCTCCAAATCGGAGACCATTCGTTTCACTCCCCGTTCGCGCAGCCACGCCGCAGGGCGTGGCCCCATGCGTTCCAGGAGTTTCTCCAAACTCTGCAGAATGTGCGTCACGCGACCAAAAGCCACCACTGCGGCGAGCAACCCAACAATCTCACGATCCTCGGCATGGGAATATCGTCGCACGCACTCCAGAGGATCCGGCGCAATTAGCTCAACTCGATGATACCGATGAAACAGGGATTCAAGCCGCGCGACTACGAGCGATGATGCGCCGCGTGGCGAGGACCGCCTCACAACGCCCCAAGCGCGCGCAGGCCCGCGCGCAGTCCAGCCGGACGATTCGTCATGACGGATCGCAGCCCGGCCTTCGCAAGACGCGCCGCAACACGCTCATCATCTGCCACCCACCCCGTAAGCTCCAATCCATACCCGTGAATATGCGCAATGAACTCCTCATTCACCACTTCCGACAGACCCACACTCAATCCGTCCAATCGCGCATTCAGGGTTAGAGCCGCCAAGGATTCTGCATCCCACTGGGCAGGCGCACCCCGCTCATTCGGCGGCTCTACATTCAGAAATACCTTAAACTGCGGAAATGCGGATTTGACCCGCTCCATCGTGTGGACACTGAATCCCAGAAAGCGAAGTGCGTTGGGTGACGGGCGAAGAACCTCGATCTCTTTGGCTAGCGCGGGGATGACCTCCGGACCCGCCTTCACCTCAACCCACAGCTCGCGCCCACTCGGCAACATTTTCAAGACATCGCGAAAGAGGGGTATGGTCGTCATCCGATAGCGCGGGTTCTTCCACTTCCCAACATCCAGCAGCCGGACCGCATCCCAAGGCTGTGTCGCTACCGCCAGCTTCGTTCCCGAAGTCCGCAATGTATCCGGATCATGAAGGAGAACCGCACGCCCATCAGCGGTCATGCGAACATCAATCTCCACCCCATCCGCTCGCTCCTGCCAGGCCAAGTGAATCGCTGGAATTGTATTTTCTGGCGCCTCATGCGACGCACCTCGATGTGCAATCAACTTCACGAGCCAACCTTAGCGAACCCGCTTCTCTCCGTCCACCGTACACATGCAAGGGCCTTCAGCGGAAGCTGAGATCAAGCGCTTGACTGGCAACTCCCAGCCTCGCCCTTCCAGAAACCAGCTTCCCCGCGTGAAGAAAAGACACTAAAGTAGAGGGCTGTCG
Source organism: Kiritimatiellia bacterium (assembly GCA_023953695.1). GTDB lineage: Bacteria > Verrucomicrobiota > Kiritimatiellia > CAIVKH01 > CAIVKH01 > JAMLJG01. Next base: position 67,234 of record JAMLJG010000013.1, on the reverse strand, counting down.
CGTTTGTTGTTAACGTGAACGCCCTTGTATTAATGGATACTCCCGAGCATCACTGGGTAAACGAATACCGCGCAGGTAACGCCGTGGCGCTCGACAACCTGATTGAGCACACCCGGCGACCTCTCTATGCCTTCATCAATAAAATGATGGAGGGCCACGCCGATGCCGATGAGATATTCCAGGAAACGTGGGTTCGCGCGATCCAAAATCTTAATCGCTACCGCGACGATAAACTCCTCAGTTGGCTCTTCCGAATCGCCCACAACCTCATCATTGATCGCATTCGAAAGCGCACACGCCTTACGTCTTTTGAGCAAGCCTCCACAGATGAGGGCCAATCCTTCGCCGAGCGTTTGGCAGAACCCTCCCCCAGCCCGGCCGATACCGCAGCCTCGAACGATATGCAGGCGCATATCGGCGCCGCAGTTCAGCAACTTCCTCCCGAGCAGCGCGAAGTGTTTCTCCTGCGCACCGAAGCAGACCTCCCCTTCAAAGAAATCGCCCGTATTCAGGGTGTCTCCATAAACACCGCGCTCGCGCGGATGCAATATGCCGTGCACAAACTTCGTTCTGAGTTAAGAAGTCGCAACCTCGCCCCGGAATCGGCACATGAATAGCGATCAAATAGAACAGTGGATTCTGCTTCGGCAGTCCGGCGAATTGAGCCGCAGAAAATCGCGTCAGCTCGATGCACTGCTCGCTCAAAACCCCGATCTTCGCCAATTCCAAGATGACCTTCAGCGTCTCGGCAACCTCAGCCGCGCCTCTACAGACGAATCCTCCGTCCCCTCCATGTCTGGCATCATCCGCGCGCGCATTCTCGCCTCAGCCGAATGCGAGCCCAAGGCATACGCTATTCGCCAATGGGATTTCATACCCGCGCTCGCCGCCGCCGCGCTCCTCCTCCTCGGGGTGGGTCTCTGGCTCCACCGCGCTCCCCATGAAAGCGCACCCATCGCGCGAACGACATTGCCGAGCGATTCCACAGCGCTGGCTTGGAGCGACAATCTCGATGACGAACTGAACGAATTGCAGGACGCACTGGCAGGTCTAGGTGACACCCAGACGCAAACCAGTCTCTCTTCCGCTGATGAGGAATCCATCCTGCGCGAACTACTCGAACTCGAAGGCATCACGATATGAAATCATCTATACTTCCCCTCGCCTTCTTCCTTGCCGCCCTCGGACTCCTTCCCGTCCAGGCCCAGCCTCCCGATGACGCATTCCAACCGCATCCATCCGATTCAATGAGGACAAACAGGCCTTCCCCGCCACCCCACGTTCGCCGCTATTTCGAGGTGCTGAAGGAAAAGGATCCCCCTGAATATGAACGCCTCACCACGCTTCGCGAAAATGACCCCCAGGCGTTTCGAGATGAACTGGCAGACCGACTCCGCAAGGAGCGCGAACGTCGTGGCTGGGGTGGCGACCGCGGCGAAGAAGGAGAGCATTGGCACCAGCGAGACGCACGGACGGAACGCGCCTCCGGCGTCTTCTACCGCCCTCGCGGCGGCTATAGCGACGGAACCCCCGCCAGCCCTGAGCTCGAATCGCTGGAAATCAAAATCCTGAATATCGCTCGATCCCTGCGCGACTCGCAATCCGACGACGAGAAGACGCGCCTTCGCGACGAGCTAAAGGCGGAAATTGGCAATGCTTTCGACCTCCGCCTGCGACTGCGCCAAGAGCGCCTCGCGCAAATGGAAAAGCGCGTTGAACACCTCAAGAGCGCACTCCAAGAGCGGCAATCCAAGCGTGATGCGATCATCCAGAATCGCCTCGATGAACTCACCCAGGACATGCCGGAACCCAGCCCCTGACTCCGGGGTGACCTGGCCGCTTCGCCCGTGTCGAACTACACGCGGAAGCCGGGCGGAATCACTGCATTCTTCGGAATCACAATCACACCGTCGCGAATCGTATAAAGACGGTGATTCGCGTCCCCTTTGCCTTCTGGTGAGATGTACGCACCATCTCCGATTCGCGCATTCTTATCAATAATGGCATTCTTGATGTAGCAATCGCGACCTATCCCCAGTCGCACCTCGCCCGGCTCCGGTTCGCGCTCGTAGTAGTCCGCCCCCATCAACACGGAATGCTCAATCACCGTCCCGTCTCCCACAATCGCGCGTATGCCAATAATCGAATGCAGAATGCGATGGCCAGAGATAATGCAACCTTCCGAAAGAAGACAGCGATTCAAATCGCAGCAATTGATCTTCGACGGCGGCAGATACCGCATGTCGGTGTAAATTGGCGTCTTCGGGTCGTAGAAATTGAACTCAGGCAGCGCATCGGCGAGCGATAGATTCGTCTCCCAAAACGAATGAATGGTCCCAATATCCCGCCAGAATCCCTCGAAAATAAAGCTAAACACCCGATGCGTCTTAATCGCCGAGGGAATGATGTGTTTGCCGAAATCTGACTGGTCCGACTCGAGCAGTTTGACCAGCACCTCGCGGTTGAAAACATAGATGCCCATGCTCGCCAAGAAACGTTCATCCTGATACATCGGCGCACGGAGGCCATCCAGTGCTGGCGTGTTCCCCGGCTTCTCAACAAAGTTGACAATCCGCTGCTTCTCATCCACCTGCATAATACCCAGGGCGCCGGCCTCTTCGCGAGGAACCGCCTTCGTGCAAATGGTGACATCGGCCCCATTCGCCGCGTGTTGCCGCAAGACTTCGCGAAAATCCATCCGATAGAGCTGGTCACCGGACAGGATAATGACGTAGTCCGGTTCCTCCTCCGTAAAATAGCGAAGCCCCTGCCGAACCGCGTCCGCGGTGCCCTGAAACCATTTCTCAGAGCTGGGTGTCTGCTGGGCCGCCAAGATGCGAAGATAGCCCTGCGAGAATTGATCAAAGCGGTAGGTCCGCTGAATGTGGCGATGCAGCGACTCGCTGTTGAATTGCGTGAGCAAATAGATATTCCGAATGCCGCTATTGATGCAGTTGCTAACGGGGATATCAATTAGCCGATACTTTCCCGCAATGGGAACCGCTGGCTTCGATCGCTCCAACGTCAACGGCAACAGCCGCGTTCCTTGTCCTCCACCAAGAATCACACTGACGGCGCTCATCGTATAAATCTCCTGTCCGCAGTATAGGGTGGAGCGGGAATATGGCACGCTCAAAATGAGAGGATTCGACGCCACTCAGACCGGCTGACTGACCGGCGGAAAAAGACGCGGCCTCGGGATCCCCCGAGGCCGCGCACTGAAATCAATCTCTACTCACACCCTATTCAGTCGTCGTGTCGGATGAACTCGAAGAGGATGTGGAAGTGATTGTTCCGCTGGCGCCACGCGAAATCGCATCAACGCGAGAGACGATTGGGCTATTCTTTTCGATCCAGGTCCCTTCAAGGCGATACTGCACATTCTGTTCCGTAATCCGATAGGTCGTGTCAGTCGTGACGGTGTTGGTCGTCTTTTTCCCACGATTGTCCACAACAGTGCGCGTCGTCGTCTTCACATCGCCCGCTGATGCAGGAATGGTGGTCTCGGTAACTTCCTCGAATACGAGATTTCCGTCTCCGTCATACGCGCGCTCAGTCCTCGTGATCACCTGCGCACTTGTGGCGTTCGTTGTGTAGGTGGTGGTGACGGTGTACGTGTAATTGTCGCTCTTCTCATTGGTAGACTCGCTCACGTTCTTTTTGCTCGTCCCGCTAATATCTTCGACGCTAATGGCGTGAATAATTCCGACGAACTCCACTTCGCGCTGCGCGACCCCGTCTTTCCCCGCCCAGCTAATCTGCGACTGCATCAACTCGGCTCCCGCCGGAAACTCACCATCCGTCGGTGATGCAACAAGCCCGGGGGCTCCGACAGATCCCTCGTAGTGAGAGCCCTGGCTGTCAACAACCTCCACACGGTTGCCGGACTGGCGAATGGTCAGGCGAGAAATCGTGCCCGCCGAAGTCCGATCCACCGCGCGCCCACTAATGTTTCCATTATACACGCCGGAAAAGTTAATCGTGACGCCAGCGCCCTGCGAGGTATTCAGGGAGGTGCCCTGTGAAGACCAGTCGCACCCCGCGCCGAGCATAAGTCCAACTCCAGCCACGGTGGCTGCCAGCATAATCTGTTTCATCTTCATCCTTATCTCCTTAGCCACATTCGAATAGAAAGTCGTAAACTTCCCCTACGCTACGTCAGGCCCCCGTTCTCGGTCAACGCCATAGTCAGTGAACTTACGGCGCATTTGTGATTGAGACCCGATAGATGCGGTCAACCGACGAGAATAGGTCCGTGTACGACAACGTTGTATTCACGCCACTAGTGACGGAATACAGGAACGTCCACGGCCCCGTGATCAGGTTCGTCGTGTAATCCAACTGATACGCAGCGCCATTCGTCGCGCTCCACGTGATGATGGCGGCGGTATAACCGGGTCCAGGCGAAATATCAGTGAACTCTGGAGCGATAACCGATAGATCTATATCGAGGGTCGAATTCGCCAGAATATACGGCCCATTCGTCGCGCCGGCCGAGACAACCTGATAGTTGCCGAGCGGAAGCAAACCGAACTGGAATAGACCATTCGTCTCGCTCAAGGTGCAATCCAGCACATTGTCGTTGAAGTTTTCTCCGATCAGGCAGACTTCCGTGTTGGTTCCCGCCGCAAGCAGCCCACTGATTTCCGCCCCCTGAATCACGGCAATATCATCAATGTACCAACCACCCGCCACCGACGTGTTCGTATCGGACTGAAGGGTGAAGCGGGCATATAGATTGCTGTCATTGCCGACCACATTGAGCGGAACGATCACGCGACGCCACTTGCCCTGCGTGTTCGCCGAATTGTTTCGATTCGGAATCAGGGAGATGGTCGGGCGATCCAAGCCCGAGACGCGCGTGTACACATCCGCCGGACTGCCGGGGCGGACAATGTCCACTCGGACGACGTCATTGCTGTCCGCCAAATCCAACCATTCATGGAACATCAGGAAGTACGGATTCGTATTGTCCGGGTGCGGTGAATCCGGGTCCGGTGCGCGCGTGTCAAAAATAGGGCTGTATAGCTCCATAATAGCATCGCGCGGATAGAACCCGCTCAGCTTCGTTCCGTAGACCCAGCGTCCGCTATAAGCATAGGGTGGCGCGGAGTTGGAGGCAGATACGGACGGAGCCGGAATACCCAGTTCCCATACATCGCGCGGATCGCGCGGATCTCCATAGCCCACCGGGTATCGGTGATACCACATATTCGTCCAATCCGGCGCCAAGGCGTCAACACCCGTTATGAATACAAGGCGATCCGGATTGGGCGTCTCAAACGGAATAACAGTCTCATCGCCAACCACATAGCTCTCATTCGTGAATGTCGTCTCAATTGGCCAGCCCTGCCAGGTGAACAGGCCGGTACGCCAAGCTTCATTGCGCTCGTCGTAGCTAAGCGCCTCGAGATCGGCAATATGCGAGCGCTGCAACCAAGACATGTGACCCTGCCACGCGCCCAATCGCTTCAGGTTGTACGGCACGGTCTCAATTCCACCTACATCTGGATTGACCAGCGCGTTCACGCGCGGATCTCGGCCCGCTGCCGTTCCGCCCAGTTCATGCTCCTGTCCATCCGGAACGAGGTCTCGATCCGTGTCCGTCCCGGCGGGCAGCGTCCCTGTGCGACCGCCGAACAGCAACACGGTTGCCTGCGCGGCATTGCGCGTGATGCCATTGAATCTGTAGGAGCCCTCGCCATGCGGATCTGGGCGTTTCAAGCCATTCTGCGCATAGACCATGGAGCCAAACGCGCGGGGGCTGGGTCCGCGAGACTGCTCTCCTCCAGGATCGACCAGAGTCCAGCGATCGGAGGTCACCTGGTTCAGAATATAGCTTTGATAGTCGCGGTAGAACACCCACGTATCATTGAAGTAATCCTTTCCGTCGGTACCACCGAAGAGCACAAAACGGTCGCGCCGTGTGGAGGAATAGAGATCGAGGGTCTGGCCGCTATGATAAACATCGCCACCAAAATACGCGAACATCGCGCCGCCACGCGGACTCGGCTTCTGGCCGTCCAGCAGGACCGTAATCTCCTGCCAGCCGCCGGAGTGAGCCTCTTCCACAGCGTTCGTTACGCCATTGGTATCGGCAATATAATTGGTCGTCACGAAACTGAAGGTATAGACCCACAGATCATTCAACGGTTGGTTGTTCGCATCAAATCCGCCAAACAACAGGACGTCCCCATGGGTTTCGTCATATACCATCGAATGACCCCATCGCGGCGACGGCGAGATTTCAGTCGGAACTTTCTGCCACGGCACGAAGCTGATCAGCGAACCCTTTGATGGGTCGCCGGGCTCGAGTGCCTCCGGCTCAGTGTCATCGCCGCCATCGTCAGCACCTCCTCGCAATTGAGCTTGGAAGGTGTCGCCAAATACCTGGCGCCCATCCATCCCGCCGAAGAGGAGGAGCTGATTTTGATTATGCGCATAGACCATTGCAAAGGACTTGCGCTGGCTGGGGATTCCCGCTGTGTTTTCGGCCTGCACCCGTGAACCGACGCCCCACCTGGGGGGCTGCTTATAAGCCGGAATCCATTCGACGCGAATACGATTGTCATTGGAATCTGCGCGAACGGTGGCGGAATCGGCGACTCCATTCGTCTCTCCGATGAGGAACCCAATTGCCTGCCCACGCCAGTTCGGGTCAGCAATGAGTTCTTGGACAATCGGAGTGACATCCAATTCTAGAATGGAGGAGCTCGCGTTGGGCGTTACAACACCGTAGCCATCGGTGTCGACATAATTTGTGAACACGACATCGAGCGGGGTCGAGTTGACCGCGGTGCCCCAGCGCGTGCTCGGATGATCTGCACCGGCGTCTTGTGTATCGGGTACTGTGGGCGCACCCGAGTTGCCTCCTTCATAGGGCTTGGAGGAGCGATCCACGAGATTGAACTCGCCTACGACGGTGAAAACCGTGGTCGCGGCGGGTTTGCTGTTCACGTCCAACCGCAATCCGGCATAGACAATCTCATCCCCGGCGTTCAAGAACGGGAACTTTTCAAATCGGATGCCCGCAACCGTGCTGGTTAGCACCACAACAAGGTCATCTGCCGTATAGGTGCGCACAACCTCCCCAATCGGAATCTGTTTGTCAGTCGTTGAGAATGAGCGGTAGCCGCCAGTTCCATAGGTTGTTCCAGAGGGGGTGGTAGCCGCGTACTCGAACGAGAACGCCACTTGGTGATCATTCGCGTCATTAAGCTCATTGATAACGTCGCGGTCATCCGTGGACTTATACCAAACGGTCAGCATGGGCTCCGGCAACATATACTTGTTGCGACTATTCCAGCCTCCGAGAATATAGGTCATATCATAGCTGGACTCTTTGAAGCCGTAGTTCCATGGGCGGTCCTTGGGTTCACCAAAGTCCTCTCCGGAGCGCGTGATGCCATCGGTGTTATCGTAGAGACCGCGCAACGAGGAGCTCAGGGTATTCCTGTAACCGTGAAGCAGAACGGCACTAAAATCACTCAAGCCTGCATACATATCTTGTATGCGATAGCTCGCGTTTGCAGGCGTCAGGAAGGACTCGGCGCTGCGGCGCCATTCGTTGGAACGAATATTGAATTCCCAGATATCGGTATAGCGATCCACTCCATCAACGCCACCCAAGACAATGAGTTTCCGGCCGTCAAGAACCGGAATGGCTATCGGGTCATACCGCCCCACATTGCCCCCATCAAAGGCCCGAGCTTTTCGCTCGAAAACGGGACTATACGTCGCGGCAGCTCCCCACCGCGCAGGGGGGAGCGGTGATGAAGGTTTAGGAATCACCTGTTGCCAATACGGGCGGGAGGGAGAGTCGGCAAGGGGCCACACCAACTCCCACAAATCGTTCATCGCCTGATCGTAGTGGTTCGTCGCCAAGTCAATGTTCCACTCGACAATGAAGTGATCCATGAGAGCGTTCGTGTCCGTAACTCCCCAGTACCCATCAGGCCGCATATAGACCACATTGACATCACCGCTGATCACCTGGGGCTCGTCATCGGCAAAATATTGATAGACAAAGGGCTCGCCCGAAACGGTCTGGTAAAACCCAATGCCTATCGCATCAAGCATGCCCAACGCGACATTCGTCTCAGCGCCTGTCAAGAGCGCTTGCACGCGCTCCAGCTCATCATAGTCGGAGACTACGGCCAGATGGCCGAAAACGCTGGGGTCACTGGGGTGCGGCGTGGATGACGCAATAGCCGATGCGGTCTCCCATGTGCACGTCGGGCATGAGTAGATGGCATAATCGGTCTTCCGCTGCGAGTTGATCTCACCCCATTTCCCGGGGACTGCGACACCGTCCATCAAGCGATCTCCGTCAGTGTCCTGCTCGGTCGGATTTCCAAAGAGCGCGCGATGCTCAAATCCATCAGCGACACCATCCCCATCCGTATCCGTGATCCACGGATGAGTGGCTTTGCCCAAAATGCTGTTTGTGGAGAACGATCCATCCAACTGGAAGCGAATCTTGTATTCGAGTTCGTTCCAAAGACCGTCTTCGTCTGGATCGCCGTAGTTGCCCAACAAAGGATATCGCAAGAGATCGCTGCCATTCTCGGAAGGAAGCGGATCCATGGGGTGCAGCCCGCCCTGAACCTCAAAACCATCGGGCATGCCGTCTCCATCACTGTCGGCACTGAATGGATCGGTTGAGTAGTCCCAGACCGGTTGCTGATAGGCAAATGGACGCTCTGGAAACAGCCAACCCAAGGGGACGCCCCGATTCCATGCGGAATCGAATCGAGGGTAGCCCGAAGGGTGATTCCCGAACAGAGCATCGCGGACGAGGTACTCCTCGAGATTGCTGAGCCCGTCGCCGTCGGCATCTTCATCGCCGTCGGTCGGGTCGTAGGGATTCAGCGTTGCGTTGGGCGGGCGAATGTTTCCATCGCTATCCAGCACCTCAAACCCGTCGGGCATACCGTCGCCATCGGTGTCCCAGTCTGTCGGGCCGTCAACCAATCCGTCGCCATCGAGATCGCCCCCGTCCCACATCGGGAAGAATCCACCATCGCGAATCCCGTCCATGTCCTTATCCCACACTTCGCGGCCATCCAAGAGGCCGTCGCCATCGGTGTCGGGGTTGTTCGGATCAGTGCCATAGATCATGACTTCTTCATAGTCTCCGAGATAATCCGAATCGGTATCGCGCAAGACGGGCGAGGTTCCTGCGAGGAACTCAGCGAGATTGATGAGCCCATCGCCATCCAGATCGGTATAGGCATCAGATGGATTCAACGGGTTCAAGCCGTACTGATATTCCCACCCGTCCGGCATGAAGTCGTTGTCGCTATCGGCGCGACCGGGATCGGTCCAATCGTTTGTATTGGCAAGATGATCCACCCCGAGGAATTCATTGAGGTTGCTCAGTCCGTCAAAGTCCGAATCGCGCTGCGCATCCGAATTGTCCAAGGGGTCCATGGGCCCCGCCGGCAAACGGTATACATATTCGAAGCCGTCCCACATCTCATCCCCATCCGTGTCGCGAATGTGCGGCATCAGATCGGCAAAGATGGCGGCGTTCACTACGTGAGCTACACTGACCGCGGTGTTGCTCGGGAATGTCGCGATGTTGGTAAAGACCGTGAGGGCGGGCTCCTTGGTCGGAACAGCGAGGAGCGGATGATAAATATCGCCAACGAAGCGGTCGCCCTCAATGGAGACCACCCGACCGGCGCCGCTACCGAAATTGTCAACACCCGCCAGGTATTCGCCGACAAAGCGCGACTGCACTTGTGGCGCGCCCTGAAGCGCGTTTGTGTAGAGCGTAGAGAAGGCAAAGCGATTGGTGTTGCCGTCATAGCCCACTTCTTGTCCATCCGTGACGCCATCCTTGTCCGTATCGGCGTCGAGGATGTTGAGACGAATACCGAAATTGCGGAAGAGTTCGAATTCCTGCAGGTTGCTCAAGCCATCACCATCCGGATCGTCATTCCGATGGTAGGTGAAGATGTTCGTGTAACCTTCAATTTCCAGTGCGTCGCCCACGCGATCAAAATCAGCATCCGCTTCATAGAGCACAAACTTCGTTGAGTTCGTCACGCCACTGAACACAGACACGACCCTGCGGTCACTGGCGCGATAGCCCGGTTTTTCCACCGCGATCACGTGATCACCAGGGCGCAGTGACGTGATATCCAGCGCGGGTGCATTGAACGTCTTCCCCACCAGCTCGTTCGTCGAAATCGCGGAACCATTCACCAAAACACTGACATTGGAGAGGCTCCGGCCGAATTGATCCTCTGCCTCAATCCGAAGCACACCATTCGGCCCCACAAGCTCGGAGTTCGTGAATTGCACCTGCACCCGGCTGCCAATCGGTGCAATCACCGATTTGGACGAAATGCGCGCGAGCGTGGAGGTGGAAACGAGCGAGACTTCATGCGGACCCGCCAGCACATTGACAACCGTCGGCGACTGGTTGGTCAACACACGACCATCAATACTGATCAAATAGGCGCGATTGGAAGCGGTGCTCACGGCAATTCGACTCATCGCTTGATTTGTGGCAAGGATGATCTTCGTGGACTCACCTTCGCGCAAATCCACCGATACGCGCGGATAGAGGGGCAAATTGGTGCCAGCCACCAGGGTATACGATCCAGGCGTTAGGGTCGTCAGATACGTCGGCGCAACCGCATTGGTTAGCCAATCGGGGAAGTTCGGCTGCAGACCTAGCGTCGGCGAAGACTGATAGGGCAACAGCGCAGGCGCGCCGACACTGCCGTTCCAATAGGTCAAGGGACGACCATCCACGAATATGGGATAGGCAAGGCTGCCTGCATTGGGCAGAACAACACCCAGGCGCGGCACGCCTTTCCCCAGGCCCAACTCAAAATGGACGTTTGTCTGCGAGCCGAGGGACAAGAGGCTGACAATGCCACTCGCCGAGACGCTCTCGCGATTGACAACGCCCGGACGATGGCCATTGCCGAATGCGTATTGATTTGTGAACAACAGGCCATCGTAAAATTCGGCGATATACCCTTCCGCGGCAGCCTTCACATAGAAGTTGCCCGCGGGCAAGCCGGGAATGGTAAAGCTGCCATCTGCGGCTGTCTTGACCTCACCAAATACCTTGCCCGGAAGAACATAGCGGTGCCCATCCACCCGATTGGTCACACCGCCCTTGCCCAATGCGCGCACGGTGGCGCCTTGGACGGCGCGTCCGTTAACATCGCGAACCCAACCCTTGATTGAGGTTCCCTCATATACGCGGACGTCGTCCACCCACCATCCACGATAATCATTATTGATGGCATTCTTAATGCTAAAGAGGAAGCGAACCTGGACATTTGACCGCCCCGCAAAGGCACTCGCATCGGCAATTCGATACACCCATCGAGCGGACTGATTCGTCATATTGATATTTGTGACGCCGCTGAGGCCCGACATCACCTGGCTGACATTCACCCAGTTTGTATCCGGTAGTGAACGCACTTGGACAACGGTCTGATCGAACGAAGGCTCGGTCTCGTAGTACTCCGCCCAGGCGACAAACAGATTGGAGACGGTCGTTGCTTGATTTGTGAAGGTCGGCGATTGCAGTGCCATCGCAAGAGGCATGCCTAGGTTGTAGCGCGCATCCACATTGGTCCCCGTCGGATCAAAGGCCGCACGATATGCCGTGCTGGTGGTGCGCGCGCCAAAATAGGCTATTGCGATGCCACCCGTGCTGGGAGCAGGCTCAGCCGTGGACAAATGCCATAGATCAAACAGAGGCGATCCACTCAATGCGTAGTGCGTCCACGCCGAGCGCGTGCCCGACGTCGCTTCAAAGGACTCGAACATCAGGTTATTGAACGCAGGGGTGCCGCTCAGCGGGTTGAGATCCAACTGAACCGCATCGCCATCACTCAAGAAGTTCGCATCTGTATCAGCGCGAGTCGGGTTCGTTCCGATGGCAATTTCATAACCATCATCGAGCCCATCCCCATCGGAATCCGCGCGCGCCGGATTCGTCAAATGTGTGTTGACCTCCGCTCCATCGGTCAGGCCATCGCCGTCGCTATCGGGATTATTCGGATCTGTGCCATAGCGATACTCATCTAGATTGGTGAGACCATCGCCATCCAGATCGCCCGAGGCATCGATGGGATTAATCGGGTTCAGGCCGTTGATCATTTCCCAGCCGTCGGGCATGCCATCGAGATCCGTATCCCATGCGGTAGGATTCGGCCCGGCAGGAATGCTGACATTGGTAATCGCGCAGCTCGCGCCATTGTTCAGCCACCAGAGGAACTCTTCGTAATTCGACGCTCCGTCGCCATCCGGGTCGGCCTCGGGGAGATTGATGGGGTCGCCATCGTTCAGAGCTGAAGTGCGAATGTTGTCCACCCCGTTATCAATCGGGCTCAAATAGACAAACGTGTTGGTGTTCCAAATGGAGACAGGGTTTGTCTTGCTAAGATTGTTCGTCGAGAACGCCCACTCCCAGCCATCTCGCATTCCGTCGCCATCGGTATCTTGGACGCACGGTTCAGTGCCAGCAGCAATCTCGATCGCATTGGGCAAGCAGTCGCCATCATTGTCGCCAGTCCCACTCACAGGCCCCGCTGAGCGCATCACTGTGTTTGCGTCAACCAAACCATTGGTGTCCATGGCCCGAACGCCGAAGCAGTAGATTTGATTTGGGGTCAGACCCGTGACGGTGAAGGAGGTGATGTTGGTAACCGTCGCGATCAGGTTGCCAAATACATTGGTCTCATCGCATACGATCGGCATTCCGCAAGCAACCCCTGCGGTGCTGCGATAGATACGGTAATAGATGGTGGTCGAAAGGTCGTCTACTGCGGGAAGCCAGGTCAGTGCAACGTTGGCATTGGTGCCGCCGACAGCCGACTGCAAGCCAGCAAAAGTGGGCGGACTCCGATCGGAGATCACCGTATAGGTCGCAATGGCCGAGTTCGCTCCATCCACAAGCGGGAATGAGACAAACGGCAGACCATAGCGATCGGCTGCGGAAATCGGCGCGCCGGCCTGCTCTGGCCAGATATCAATGCCCGGCTGCGTCCCTGCCCCATAGGATGAGGACCAGGACGGCTGTCCAGACCGCCACTGGCGAACGAGCACAAAATTTCCATTCGAATTGCCCGCGCGCCACGAGACGAAGACGTTCGTCATGCCCTCGACTTCGCCGACGGTAATGCTCGGCTCGTAGGGATAGAGGGCATTCATGCCGTTTGTCAGCGCGCTGATTCCCGGATGCGTGGACGAGCCCGCCATCTGCGTCCAAGACCCGCCCGTTCGCTTGGCCGCGAAAATTTGCTCCGCCGCATACGGGAGCGGAGAGGAGACCTGCTGTCGCCACGCCAGGTAGAGGTCATCCGATTGACGGGCGGCCGTAATCCTCGGCTCGTGAATGAAAAACAGGCTGTTGCTATAATTGAGCGATTGCCACACCGCGCCGTTCCACTGACGAACGGAAATGCTGTTATTGATGCGCGCCTCTTTCCACGCGACCACAGGATTCCCCTGCTTATTGATCGTTAGCGATAGCGACGACGCCACATTCGCCGAGTTGGTGGCCGACATGGCCAAACCATTGGAATGCGAGTTGGCCAATCCCACCCAGTTCATTCCATCCCAGACGGCCACCCGCGGGTGAACCAAATTCGTGGACGCATCTGAATACTGCAGCCAGGCGACCACCGGCTGCCCGCTTCCCATCACCGCAATTTGCGGAGAGAAGGTGTTGTAGGAAGCGCTATTCGGTACGCCAAAATCCTGGGCAGAGCCATTCAACTGAATCCAGTCTGCCCCATCCCACTGGCGAACAAATATCCGACTGACATTGGTTCCGCCAAAATCGCGCGGGCGCTCACGCCACGCCACAAAGACATTCTCCCCATCCACCGCGATGGACGGTTCTTCAGAATCCTCCAGCGTGCGGCTGATGCCGGTCTTCACAGCAGAGTGGCGATAGCCCGCCCACTGATCTTCCATCCGCCACCAGTTGCCCAGCTCAGAGAAGTCGCCGAAACCACCGACCCAACGCTTCACAAAAATTTGCTTCTGCCCCGCCGCATCTGAGGCCGAATAGGCAATCACCGGACGCGAATTCGTGTCGAGCGCCATCGCGACGCTGTCGCCCTCCGTCTTGCCTTCAATTCCAATACCCTTCATCACAACGAGCGCAAAGGGCTGCTTGTCGGCCGAGGCCACTTGGTATCCGCGCACCTGGATTGTATAGCTGCCAAGGGGCGCGTCACTGATGACAACGCTCTCAACGTTGTTGTATCCATCACCATAGGTAGACGGATCCGGGCTTTCGAACTTCTTCGCGTTGACCCCATCATAATCGAGCTGATTGCCCAGATAGCCGCCACCGCCCGGAGGCAGCACGACGAGGTCCAAATCGTTGACGAGTTGGGCCGCATTGCCAGGCGTTCCTGCCGGATCACTCCAAACCAGCACAATCTTCAAGCCGCCCTCACCCGCACCGAGGGTAACTTGATGCGTATAGATATCATCCGTTCCAATGGGGCTGGTCGCCGATTCATCGAAATACTGTATGAAGTCCGTAGGCCGATAGCTCGGACCATCTACAGATCGCTTGACGTCAATCACACCGAAGCCCTGGTCCACCGTGGTCGAAACAGAGTTTGCGCGCGGAAGTGAATAGACCAGAGAATTGACGGTGCGCGCACCTGCGACGAGCGCCGCCTTCATCAATGCCGGACTCGGCTCAACGCCGAAGGCGTTGGTATAATACTGAAAGAAGAGTGCGCCCGCACCCGCCGCAACCGGCGTCGCCATGGAGGTGCCGCTGAAGAACGCATAATTCGTTCCCGAATTCAGGTTGTCATAACGATAATCGCGGTTCGGCGAAAAAGGATCAATCAGCTCATCGGGCATCGTGTCGCGCGACTGGGCAGAGAGCACATAGCTGCCCGGCGCAACGAGATCGGGCTTCGCGCGGGGATCCGAGCCTGTAACCGGACCGCGCGAGCTATAGTAGGCGATTTGCCAATCGCTATCCGTCTCGGGACTCGCGTTCGGCAGGTTCTGCGCTTTTCGACGCTGCTCAAGTGCGCCAATGGTAATGACGTTCTTCGCATTGCCGGGTTGACCGATCGTTCCCGGATTTCCCCCGGTGCCATCATTGTCGCCGCCACCACTATTGCCAGCCGCAAAGAAGGCGACGAGTGGCTGCTTGCCTGAAGCATTCGTATTCGCATCGAGAACCAACGCATCCCAAATCGCGCTCAGCGTCCCGTATTCATACACCGAATTGCCCCACGAGTTGTTTGAAATGCGCGCCCCCGCACTGACCGTCAACTCGGCCTGCTCTGTATCGGAATAACTGTTGAAGTCTTCGATAACTACCACCTTGGCGGCCGGAGCCACGCCGGCAAATTGATTGGTTCCATAGGGAGCGGTCCCCGAACCCGGCGCTTTGATCACGTTCGTGGAAAGTGCGCCGTTGCCCAAAATCGTGCCCGCCACATGCGTCCCATGCCCGTTATTATCGCCGGGAATACCATCCGCTGTGGGTCCCCCTGCCCGCGTGTAATACGCAGCAATTCGAGTATTCAGATTGGTGCTGGTCGGCGGCCCCATGGGGTCATCCGAGAACGTCATGTGCTGGAAGTCAATACCGCTATCCGTCAGCCCGATGGTGACGCCCTGCCCGGTTAGCGTGGGGTGCAATTGACGCAAGGAGCCGGCGCGAACTCGCTGGCGCGCCAAATCATTCATGGCCGTCGGTCGAACGTCCGGCTCGACCCACTGAACATTCGACAGCGCCAACACCTCCGGCAGCTTCTTTGCATCCACGCGGAAGGTCACACGCTCGCGCCCATCCACCGTCTGCGAGCTGGTAACTTCGGCGCCCGCCGCAGAGAGCGCATCAGACACTCGATCGCCTCGGAAAGAGAGCGCGTTGAACGCCCCGGCATTCACCCGTGTCACTGCCTGCTCATCATCCGCACCCGTCAGCGCTGAAAGGATGTCGCGGCTCATCTTGAAGTAGGGATGATAGGGCTCAATATGTGTAACGCCGGGCAGCTTCTGCAGCGCGGCAAGCTGCTCCGGGGTCACTCGCACAGCGTACGCGGAGTTCGGCACATAGTGAGTGATCTCAATTCCAAGCCCCTTCAATTGATTTAGCTCGGAGTCGGAAACCGCATGATCGAACTGTACAATCTGATGCTCGGCATCGGCGGGTGCGGCAAAGGCAGTGGGCACAGCCAATTTATCGCCGTTCCGAGCCGCTTCGGTATCAATAACGGCGTTCTGAAGCAAAATGGCCTTGCCGCCTCGCGCGCGAAGTTCACCGACCGGCTTTTTCGTGTTGGTCAGCACTCCGGGAGACAAGAGGTCGGAGCCCGGCTCCGGCTTGGCGACGGCGACCGGTTGCTCAATCTCTTTCTGTTGGGAAGTCAAACGGGCTTCCACCAGTTTGTAGGTCTTGTCAGCCTGCTCCTCATAAACTAAAGCGCGGCTACGCGATACGGCTGCGAGAACCTGCTCCAATTCCACATCTTTCAGCGATGCGGTGACCGTCATCCCCAAATTGGGGTCAACGGCCAAGCTGAGGCCGGAAAGTTCGTTCAATTTCGCCAAAACGTCGGACAACGCGGCGCCTTGCGCCTCCAGCGAATAATGCTCGCCAGATTTGGTCAAGATGAAGTCACCCGAGCCGCTCGCCTGGTCACCCCCGCGCGAGATACCCACCCACGCGACCATGACCGCCAGCGCGGCCCCAATGCCAAACTTAATAAATCTGTTCACATGTCACCTCTCAAAAAAAGTCTTGCCCGTCCAAATCCAATGCTCCACGCAGACCCATTCTCTCACTCCTGAGCATGCTCCAACGCGGTAATCTCACGCTGGATAGCGGCTTCTGTATCGCGGAGCTGCTGCACATGCTGAAATAGCTCTTTGCGCTCGCGCTCCAAGGCTTTGATATCGGAGTTCAGCGCAACGCGCGCCTGTACCTGCTTGCGCTTCTCCACCACCTGTTTCTCCAGCGCGACCAACTCATCGCGCAGCGCGACGATTTCTGGATCCTTATACTCAACCTCCCGCTGGCGCGTGGCCAACGTCTTGCTCTGCTGAGCGAGACTGCGCGAGGCGACCTCAATTTCCGATCGCACCGAAACTAACTCGCCGCGAAGCATTTCAAGTGACGGTTTCTGCGATGGCTCAGCACCGGGTTGAGCGTGGGCCGCAACCATCGCGCCGACGAGAAGCAAAACGCTTGCCGCCGGACCAATCAGCATTCTTTTGATCATGCGTTTAGATTTCCATTGTCGGTGCAAATCGCACCGCCACAGTAGGCTACTGGTATAAGGCGCAGGATACACCAAATCAATTCAGAAATTCACTCGCGGATGAAAAAACCGCCCGTCTTCGCGTTTTCGCTGCATAGCAACAGTCTCCCCGGCGCATCCGAGACGCCAGTGAGCGCCGATTTTTCTCCCACCGGCTCAAATTGTCACCCGTTCAACTGGGCAGTCGGGCACCGAATTGAGGAAGTGGCGGCCATACCACTTGCCGGTAACCCGTGGATCCAGAATGACCACGATGCCCTCGTCCGTTGCGGAGCGTATAAGCCGACCCACACCCTGGCGGAACATCAAAATCGCTTCCGGCAGGCTGTAGTCTCGGAATGGATCCCCTCCCCGCTCCACAATCCGATCCATCCGCGCTTTGACGACCGGCTCATCCGGAACGGCAAAGGGCAGCTTGGTGATGATCACATTGCTGAGCGCCTCGCCACGCACATCCACACCCATCCAAAAACTATCCAGTCCGAAAAGAACACTCTTCTTCCCCTTGCGGAAGCGTTCCAACATCCCGGTTCTCGGCAACCCCTCCCCCTGGACCAGCAACTCGTACTTCAGTCGCTCAAAATCGCTCCGCACCTGATCAGCTACAGCGCGCATCAGCCGATCGGCGGTGAACAGCACAAAGGCGCGCCCTTTCGTGAGGCCAACAAAATGCCG
Organism: Kiritimatiellia bacterium; assembly: GCA_023953695.1. Taxonomy (GTDB): domain Bacteria; phylum Verrucomicrobiota; class Kiritimatiellia; order CAIVKH01; family CAIVKH01; genus JAMLJG01. The sequence goes on along the minus strand of JAMLJG010000013.1, from coordinate 49,271 downwards.
GATGGCTCGAGCGGCTGACTCGGCGAAGTCTTGGCCCTGATTGGGGTCAGGCATGCCCTTAGGAATCAATATTTTCATTTGTCTCGAGTAGTCAAAGGGAGAGCCGACTTGCTCGATATCGCAATCCTGCGCGCCAATGCGCTGAATGAAATAGTCCAGTCGTCCCTCCACGGCGAGGGTCGCGCTGGTCATCACCACACAGCTCATTTGACCGAATAGTGATTCCGCAAGCAGCGGTGCCACCTCAATCGGCGCTGAATGCAAAACTGTTTGAGGGCGTCGAACTCCCTCGCTGGCAACCCAATACACACTGTCGGACAAGGATTGATTGAGGAAGGCCTCCAGCGACACCGCAATTTCATTGCCCCGCCTGCGCGCGGCGGCAAGTTCTGCGCGCACGTCCAGGTCTTTCTGTTCGTCGTGGATCGTGCGAACCAATCCATTGAGCTTGCCGATCAGCGTCGGCAGCGACGTGTCCACGGGAATGGGCGAGGCGGCAACCTGCTTCTTCTTATCGCGCCCAAGTCCAGCCCAGTCTCGGACGGCGGTAAAGAAGCGCTCGGCCTCCTCATAAATCTGGATCGCGGCATGCGCGGCTTCGCCTTTCTGCAACTTGGCCAAGAGTCCCTTGCCGGTGTCGGCGATGTACAGGCGGCGCAGCCAGTGCTCAACCTGATACTGAGACAATCGCAGCCCCATGTGGTCGCTGGCGACTTGCTCGATCATGTGCGCTTCATCCATCACGGCAATTGCCGAGTCCGGTAGGATGGCGGCCTTTTGGCGGCGCAGCGCCAGATCCGAGAAAAACAAGTGATGGTTCACAATGAGCAAGTCGGCCGTCGCAATCTCGCGGCGCGCCTTGAAAAAGAAGCAGGCCGCATATTCTGGGCATTTGTGCCCCATGCAGTTCCCCTGCTCCACATTCACCGCGTTCCACACCTCATGCGAGGGCTGCTCTTGCAACTCCTGCAGGGTGCCGTCTGCCGTCCGCTGGCTCCATGCGCGCAAGCGCTCCAACTCGTCTCCCGAATTGCGGCGCAACAGATCGCCGCCCATCCGCTCCGCGCGCGCGAGGCGGCGAAGGCACAAATAGTTCCCCCGCCCTTTCACGAGAACAGCTTTGAAATCCACACCAAGATGGCGATGCAAGAACGGTATGTCTTTCTGCATCAACTGTTCCTGCAAGCCAATCGTGTATGTCGAAACAACGACCTGAACCCCGCGCTGCTTCGCAGCCAGAATCAAAGGGACCAAATAGGCAAAGCTTTTCCCAACCCCAGTCCCCGCCTCGACGGCCAAATGGCGCCCCTGTTCAATGGCATCAACAACGGCGAGCGCCATCTTTCGCTGTTGAGGACGCGCCTCAAATGGGAATCCGTCTGCAGCGCTCGCGCCCTCCATCCCGCCGCCGGGGCGAAAGAAGGCGTCCACCTGTTCGCGTAGGCTCACCGGCGGCGCTTCATTATCGGAATCTGAACGAGGGGCAATCACAGCGCGACGCTATCAAAGCGCCATCGGCAATGCGAGAGGCGCATTCAAAATTGTGCGCCATCAAACCAGATCAATGCTCGAAGCCCTGCGGATGCCGCGACCGCGGTATCCGCGAGTGGGATTGCGGCCCTCAACTTGGGGCTTCCGAGCGCTTGACTGATCACTCCGAAAACTCGAAGGTTTCCCCATGCGGCAAAATATTCCCTCGAAACGAACAAGCGGCTTCACACTGGTCGAATTGCTCGTCGTCATCGCGATCATCACCATCCTCGCTGGCGTGGTGACCGTCAGCCTCGTGCACAAACCCGCCGAAGCGCGCGTCGCGGCGACAAAGCTCCAAATCAAGCAACTGCAAACCGCGCTCAATATCTACCGCACGGAGCAGGGCCGATTCCCCACCCAAGAACAGGGACTCGACGCACTCATTCGCATCCCCGATCGCGAGCCGATCCCGCGCACCTATCCGCGCGATGGCTACCTCGACGGCACCCGCCTTCCGCTCGATCCCTGGAACAACCCCTTCATCTATCTCACCCCCGGCCGCTCTGGCGAATCCTACGAAATCATCAGCTATGGCAGCGATGGCGAACCTGGTGGGACTGACGATGCTTCAGACATCACAAGCTCGGCTCTCTGAAACTACTCGCAGCGGGTTCACCCTCGTCGAAGTGCTGATCGCGCTTCTCCTCGCCATCATTCTCGTCAGCGTCACCGCCTCAACACTCAGCGTCACGCTCCGCGCAGAAGACAGCCTCCATCTTCAGGAGTCGGGCGAACGGCTGATCCAGACACTGCAAACGGATCTCTATTTGAGCGGAAGCGCATCCAACAGCATCGCCCGCTTCTCTGACGATTGGCTCTTTGTCGCCACGCGCATCGAAATGGGCGGCGTCACCAATCGCAGGGTCTGGGACACCTGGGAAATCACCGCCAAAACGCTCCCCTCGGTTCAGTGGCGCCTCGCGCTCAATGCTGGCGCCGCCAAGTAGTCGCCCCGCTGAGCCAGATTTCAAACGGCCTCAAAAGCGCGATCAACTCATCGTGAATGTGGCCATTCGTCGCGAGGAACCGACACTTCACCTCCGAAAGCTGCGCCAGGTTTTGGCAGCGACCTCCCGCGCGACGTATAATGAATTCTCCCGCAGCCACATCCCACAAGTGAATGCCGGACTCATAAAACCCCTCAACGCGGCCACAAGCCAACTGGCAAAGGTCCAGAGCCGCTGCGCCCATCAATCGCATCTTCTGTGCCGCCAACGACACGGCGCGCGCGACCTCGACCGACTGCGGATGCTGATCAAAATTGCGCTCCAACCCCGTCAGTAGCACGGATTCCCCAAGCGTTCGAATCTCCGAAACGCGAATCGGCTCTTCATTGCAAACCGCCGGTGTTTCCAGCGACGCCGCATAGACCTCTCCAAACACCGGAGCAAACACAGCCGCCGCCAGCGTTTCCCCTCCGCGCTGAACCGCAACCGAATGGCACCAATATGGCAATGCGTGAGAAAAGTTAACGGTTCCATCCAGCGGATCCACGATCCAGCGGTAGTTCGCGTCACCACCTTCACGACGTCCCTCCTCCCCCAAAATGGAGTGCGAGGGATAGGCCGAGTGAATCACCGACTCAATGATGGCCTGACACTCTTGGTCCAGCGCGAGCTTCACATCGTGCTCGGCAACAGCGATCGCTTCGGTGCGCCGCGACTGGTTTGCAACCGCATGGGCGCCTGCGCGGCGAACGGCCTCAGCTGCGCACGCCAATAGATCGCGCGGAGACACTCCCGTCATGGCGCGTTCGCCACAAACCATTCCACCGTCCGCCGCAGACCTTCGTCAAACGGCACGCGCGGCTCCCAACCCAAACTCTCCTTGGCGCGCGCCGAATCGGCCTGCGAATCGCGCACGTCGCCCGGGCGCGGATCGGCATGCACCGGCTCAATGGCAACGCCCAACAAGCCCGCGATTTTTCGCGCGAGGTCGAGAACCGAAATGCGATTGCCCCAAGCCACGTTATACGCCTTGCCCGCTGCCTCACGTGGCGCGACGCAGCAGCAAAGGTTCGCCGCCACTACATCTTCGACAAAGGTGAAATCCCGCGTCTGCAACCCATCGCCATGCAGGACCGGAGACTGCCCTTTGCGCAACGCATCCACAAACAGCGGGATCACCGCCGCATATTGCGATCTCGGGTTCTGCCTCGGTCCAAATACGTTGAAATAGCGAAGGCTGAACGCCGCCAACCCATAGAGTTCATGGAACAAACGGCAATGATGTTCGCCCGACAACTTCGAAAGCGCATAGGGCGAGAGCGGCTGCGGCGTCATGCTTTCGCGTTTCGGCAGGGTCGGCGTATTGCCATACACGGAAGAGGACGAGGAAAAGACGACGCGCTCCACGCCCGCATTGCGCGCCGCGAGCAGGATGCGAAGGGTACCCGTCGAATTGACTTCGTGCGTGGTCATCGGATCCTGGACCGAACGCGCCACAGAGCCCAACGCGCCAAGGTGCAACACAAAACGCACGCCCTCAACCGCGCGACGCACATCAGACTCCGAACGCAAATCGCCCTCAATCAGCTCAATGCGATCCCGAACTTCCGCGATATTTTCCCGGCGCCCGGTGGCAAAGTTATCAAACACACGAACCGAATGACCGTCCGCCAAAAGACGGCGCACCACGCTGGATCCGATGAACCCAGCCCCCCCCGTCACAAGGAAGCGACTCGGAGTGAGTGCGGACATGGTCGCTATCCGCCAATGTTCAGCGACGAATCCGGGAACGCCATCAACCACAACTGAACCCAGACAATGTTTTCGTCTTCCTCTTCCGCCTCATCCTTCACGATCTGGCGGAAGCCAATGCCGTAACCCAGGCAGCGCGTCTGCCGCTGCACATAATAAGAATGTTCCTGAAGGCCCTCGCCTTCCATATCCCAGCGGGCATAGGTGATGAAAGACCAGCGAGCGTTGGGGAACAGCTTCAGCTCGACACCCGCTTGGTTGTAGTTGTCGCGCGCATAGTTGTAGTCCAGACTCAACGCGCTCAGATCGTCTGCCATAATGGCGGCCTGCGCGCTGAATCGCGAAAACTCGCTCTCATACGGATCGTAGGCGCCCTCAAAATCAATCGGCACCTGCTGCGACAAGCGCAACTCCACCTTGAAATACACATCGCTGAAATCTTCCTCATCCTCGTCCTTCTCCAGACGATAGTCGGTGTAGACATTCGCATTCACCAAGTCCACGGGCTGCTGATTCCTGCGCGTCTGCAGCTTGTTGCGCATTCCCAGGCGCAACGTGTGTGTCTCCTCCACCCGATCTACGCTATCGAATTGAGGGAGGTTCTCCCGCAAAAGATTCGGCTCCGGAATATACGTGTGCTTCAGATAGGGCTCGGCCACATGGCGCAATCCATCGCCATCACCCAAGACGATCAAGTCATCCCACGTGCGGAAGGCTTTGAACGAGGTCTCGAAACCCAGTTCATAGACATTGCGCAAATCCGCGCCCAGTTCGCGACGCGTCTTCACCACTTCGTCCTCCACGGTAACCACGCCATTGCTGTCGGTGTTCACGATCTGATTGGTCACGGTGCTGTATTCAAAGGTGTCTGAATAGTAGGTGCCGCGATAGCCCGCGCGCGGCGTGAAGTTCAGGAAGCCGAAGTGTCGCGTCGGATAGTAGAGCATGTGGGCCGAATCAATGCGAAATGCGTCGTAATCTTCCGACGACGATCCCTCGGGGTAAACGCGCTCCAAATAGGCCGCGCTGTTATCGCTCTCATAGAATAGCCCGCTTCCGCCCAACTCCTGGCGATTGGCCTTCAGGGTGAGTTCAGGGAGGCGATTCACATTTTCGTAGAAGTCGTTGAGCCGAGCGTTCAACTGCAGCGCGGCCACAAAGTTGTTGCCCACATGCGTCAACGTTGCGCGGTTCTCCGGCTGCACGCCATTGATGTGCTCCGGCCGGAAGAAGTCCTTCAGAAATTCGGGGTCACTCAAATAGTTGAATTCCGAAATGAGAAAGTCGCGCTCAGTGAAGGACTGGTTGTGTGAAAGTTTGAGGCGATAGCGCTCGTTGTCCACCAGATCCTGCTCGCGCTGGCGCTCGCCCTCGCTGCGGAACGGCTCTTGGTCATCAATGTAGTAACCGCGCACCGACCCGGAATAGGGAAGCGGATTGGTCTCCGATTGCCATGCGAAGCCCTGCCCCACGCCTACGCCCTTCTTGGAATAGAGATCAATGTCTGTCCACCCCTTGAAGCCGGGCTTGATTCGGTAGTTGTAGGCGGAGCGAAGAAACGCGCCGTGCCGCGAGCTGTATCCCGGCATGAATTGCCAGTACGTCCGGCTCTCGCCCAGATCGCGGTTGAGGCGCGGCAGCCAGAAAATTGGCACATTCCCCACATTCACCGTCACACCCCTCGCGCGAACCACGGTTCCATCCGTCAATGTGGCCTTCCGCGCGCGCAACGAGAAATCAGGCGTTTCCCCTTCACAGGTCGAAATCGTCATCGAGGTCAGCTCATACGCATTCGTCGAGACCCGCTTGGAATCTTCCGCCCGCACGTAGAACGGATCCATGTAGGCCTGAAACTCACCGAAATCACCTGTCTTTGTCTTCAGGTTGTAGTGCAACTCTTCGCCTTGCCAGAGCGTTCCGCCGCGGCGAAAAACCACATTGCCGCGTGCAAATACGTCGCGCGTGTCGCGCCCAACAGTCATGTAGTCCGCTTGGAGCAAGTCCTCGCCCTCGCGAACCACAACGTTCCCTGTGCCGACGATCAATTTGCGCTCAGAAAGGTATTCGAGGCTATCCGCGGAAATATCAATCTCCGACTGGCCCGCCTCTGCTGGCTGAGCAGATTGGGAAGAACGTTTTGTTCCCTCAAAGGGCATCTGCCCGAAGGCGACTGTCGCGCCTGTCAGCAGAATGGCCAATCCTTGTACTATCCGAGTGTTCGGCATGTTTCATTCTCCAGCAAAGTCGTCGCACCGTAGCAAACTCGCCCATGAGCGGCAAACAACATTATCCGACCCGAGCCAACAAATGGCGGGCATGCACCCCCTCCACGGGCTGGACCGATAGCCGCTGCCCCTTCTTCAAAACAAGCATTTCCTTCAACGCGGCGTCCGCGCGCAAGGTGTCCAAGGATATCAACTTCTCGAACTTTCGCTCAAAGGCGATATCCACCAGCACCCAAATCGGTTTCTCGCGCGTTGCCCGCGGCTCCGCATAGTCGCCGCCCTTCTCGAATTGCGTCGGATCGGCGTAGGGCGCAGAACTCACGCGCGCCAGTCCCGCAATGCCCGGCGGCGTGGAATTGGAGTGGTAGAAAAAGACCCAGTCTCCAACGCGCATCTGATCGCGCATGAAATTCCGCGCCTGGTAGTTGCGCACCCCCGTCCATGCAGTCACCCTGTCGCGCGCCAGGTCGTCAATCGAGTAGGTATCCGGCTCGCTCTTCATCAACCAGTATTGGACCGCTGAGGAGGTCATCGGCGCAGATTTCAGGACTGCGGTCGCATTTGAGGGAAGAGAATCACATCGCGAATCGCCTCCGCGCCAGTGAGCATCATTACCAAGCGATCAATGCCAATTCCCATTCCGCCCGCGGGCGGCATCCCCTGCTCAAGCGCTGCAAGAAAGTCTTCGTCCACCTTAGAGACATCTCCCGCCGCTTGCTCTTCGAAGCGGCGACGCTGCTCCAGTGGATCGTTTAATTCCGAGTAGGCCGGGGCGATCTCGCGCCCACCAATCGCCAACTCAAAGACATCCACAAAATTGGGGTCATCCGCCGTCGCCTTCGCCAACGGCACCAACCCCACAGGCAGGCGAGTGACGAAGGTTGGATTGACCAGGGTCTTTTCGATGAGCTTCTCAAACACTTCCTGCGAGACCTCCGTGTGACCCCATGCCGGATCGGTGGAAACGCCCAGCCCTTGCGCGCGCTCGCGCGCGGCAGCCGGAGTCAAATCGAACCAATCCGCTCCAGCCCGCTCGCAAAGAAGCTCTTGATAGGTCACCTCGCGCCAGGGCGGTGTCAGGTCAATCGGCATATCTTTCGTCCCCACGTGCAACGTGCCCATCACCTGCTGCGCGGCGTGACAAATCAGATCCTGCACCAGCTGCTGCATCGTCTTGCGATCGCCATATGCCTCGTAGATTTCGAGCATGGTGAACTCGGGGTTGTGAAACCGGCTCAGGCCCTCGTTCCGGAAATTGCGGTTGAGCTCAAAGACCTTGTCGAACCCGCCAACCAGCAGGCGCTTCAAATAGAGCTCCGGCGCAATGCGCAGATACATGTCGCAATTCAACGCATCGTAGTGCGTCTTGAACGGATTCGCCGCCGCCCCGCCCGCGAGCGGTTGCATCATGGGCGTCTCCACTTCCTGAAAGCCGCGGCCGTGCAAAAATTCGCGAATCGCGCGAACGATCGCGATGCGCTGATTGAAAACGGTGCGTACATCCGGATTCGCGACCAAGTCGAGATAGCGCTTGCGATAGCGAATTTCCACATCCTGCAAGCCGTGCCACTTCTCCGGCGGCGCTCGCAGCGCTTTCGAGAGCAACGTCCACGCGTGCACTTTCACACTCTGCTCTCCCGCGCGGGTCGTGAAAAGTTCACCCTCCACGCCAATCACATCGCCAAAATCCAGCAACGAAAACGCCCGGAACGCGGTCTCCTCCAGCGCATCTTTCTTGATATAGATCTGAAAGCGGTCTGTCCCGTCGCGCAAGTCGGCGAAGACGCTCTTGCCCATCTCGCGGCGCGAGAGCATGCGGCCCGCGATGCGAACAGTTTTCCCCTCGACAAAGGAAGCCCGCACCTCCGCAAGAGTTCCACTCCGCGGATACGCCCCACCAAAGGGCCGGTAGCCGAGGGTCTCCAACTGGCGCAAATTCTCCAAACGCTGCGCGCGATATTCCGCTTCCGTCGTTCCAAGTTCCATGTACTGATCGCTCCCGAGAAATCTCGCTTGTATCGAAGATATCGCCCAACCGCAAAGCAAAGATTTCACGGACCTCGGGCCACAGCAACTTTGCTCTGTATATTGTCCGACATTCGTGCTACGAAACGCTCGGCACGCATGAGCGCAAACGACTTCAATTTGAACCGCCCGATTCACCTCGCGCGGCGCGATGTCCACTTCGAGCGCGCCGTCGAGTTGCTCTACATGCCCATTCAGGAATTGGATACCGAGGCGCGCATCCGCCACGTGGAAAATGTGCTCCAACTGCTGCGCACTGCTCAGCACCACGCGCTGCTGGCGGCAAAGTCACTGGAGACCACCCAACCCGAGCGCGACTTCCTCCGCTTTCTGAGCCTCATTTCGCACAACGTGCAATCGGCGCACTCCATGATGCAGCACCAAACGCATCTCCAAGGCGAAGAAGGCTTCCTCTGCCAATTCCTTTCCGCCAGCGAAGAAGAGTGCGCCCTCCCCGCCATGCACTATCGCCGGCGCGCGGACGATATTTTGCAAGGCATCTGGCACCTCCTCCGCCTCGCCCACCGCCCCTACCGCGAACTCCAGCACGCGAACACCAACAGCCTCTCCAAAGAAGAACTCTCTCGCTATCGCCGCGCCTACGACAGCTTCCACGTGGAAGTCAACGAGCGCTTGAACGCCGAGCCCGCAGCGGCGAAACCCTAAGCCGCCACGGCCCGCCAGCGCGCGACTTCTATTCCGCAATCGCGGCGGCCCCCGCGCGTCGAGCGCGACGCAAAATCAATGCCATCGCCAACGCCGCGAACCCCGCCGCAGCAGGCAGCAGCTCTCCGCGCTGCACATAAAACGTTTGCGGCAACGCCTCCGGAGCCGGATTGATCAACACCGTCCCAAATCCCGGAAACACCGTTCCGCCCTGCTCGTTCAGCAACTGCTTTCGCACTATGCCCCGACGATCAATGTAGCAACTCACGCCCGTGTTCGCCACGCGCACCGCAGGCACACCCGTTTCCACCACGCGCAGCACACACTGCGCCATGTGCTGGCGCGAGGCACTCGAGGGATCGAACCAGGCATCATTGGTCTGATTCACCAGGAGACGCGCACCCGCGCGAACCGCCTTTCGTGCCAAACGCGCAATGGTATCCTCGAAACAGATCAACACCGAAAACGTAGAGCCATCTTTCAGCTCGAACACCGTGCTCTTTTTCCCCGGCGAGAAGCTCTCTTCAATCGGTGTCATACCTTTCAAGAATGGAAACGTTCCGCTCAACGGAACATATTCCCCGAAAGGAACGAGATGCTGCTTCTCGTAAGAACCGACGACAATGCCCTCTTCATCAAACAAGAAGGAACTGTTGTAATAAATCGGCTGACGATCATCCACCCACTGTGTATCCATCGAGCCTACCAAGATCGGCGCTCCATTGGTGCAAAGGTCATACACCACCTTGTAACTCGGCTCACTGTAGCGAACATCATCTGGGAGCGCGGTCTCCGGCCAGATAATCAGGTCGAGCGGCCCTGTCCGCAGCGCGGCGGTCGTCAGCTCGGTCAATCGGCGATAGATCGTGTTGACGGTGTTGCTGTCCCACTTGTCGTCTTGCGGAATACCCGTCTGAATCAGCGCCACTCGCAATTCCGCTTCGCCAGGATGCAAATCGCGCGCGCGGCGCGCGCCAGAGAAGAACGCGATAGCGAGCACGAGGAATCCCAACATCAACTCCACATGCGGACGCCGCCCCCAAAATCCACCGCGCTGAATATAGCGCATCGCCGTGAGTGCCAGCCCCGCATTGATCCATACCAGCAAGGCCGACACCGCATACACCCCGCCCCATGCTGCGCCTTGCAAGAGCGCGACATTGTGATATTGCGACACGCCCAGCGCATTCCACGCAAACCCACTGGCAAACGTAGAGCGCATCAGCTCCAGCCCGGCCCACGCGCAGGCGGCATACACCATAAACCCCACGTTAATCCAAAGGCGCTCGTGGCCAAAGCGACGCAGCCACAAGTACGCCGCCGCCGCAAACGCGCCAACATAGAGTGCGCAGTAAAACGCGAGCGCCAACCAACCCACATAGCTCACGCGCGAAATCCACCAGATGGACGTCAGCCAGAAAACGGATCCCGAAATGAAGCCGAGCCGAAACACCTCGCGCAGCCCCACCGCGAAGCGAACCGCCACCAACAGCGGAACCAACGCCAACCACGCGGCCTCACTCACCTCCATCGGCGCAAAGCTGATGGATAGCAAGGCGCCCGAGGCAACTGCTGCTGCTTCGGGAAGATACTTGCGCAGGGTGGGAAAGGCCACGCGCCCTCCCCCTACGAATGGATCCCGTGGCACTTCTTGAACTTCTTCCCGCTCCCGCACGGACACGGATCGTTGCGACCCACACCCTCATACTCTTGATGCGAAGCCGCACGCGGCTGCTGCAGCGCGGCCTGCAAACCCGCTTCGGCACCCGACCGCGGACTGGGCATGGCACGCGCGGGTTGCGGCTGCGGCTCCTCATCCGGAGCCTGTCCAAGGGTCTGCGCCTCTTTGTGAACCGCCTGGCGCGGCAGTGAAGCGAGAAAACTGCGGAGCGCATTAACCGACGTCGCAGAGCGGAAAATCCGCATCGCAATGTCCGATTTGATCTTCTCCATCAAGTCGGAAAACATCGTGTAGGCCTCCGTCTTATATTCCACCAGCGGATCGCGCTGGCCATACGCGCGCAAGCCTACGCCCTGCCGCAAGGTGTCCATGCTGCGCAGGTATTCCTGCCAGTGCGAATCAATGGCCTGCAGTACGATAAACCGCTCCATCGCCTTCAGAGAATTGGCGTCCTCAACGCGCGCCTTCAACTCGTAAGCCTTCTTCACGCGCTCAAACGCCAAGTCCGTCACCGAATCCACCGTGATCTCCGCAGGCAATTCCTCGCGCTTCACGCCAATCGGGAAAGTTCCATTCAACCATGTGAGAAACGCGCTGATCGAATCCTCGTCTTCTGCATTCAGTGTTTCTGTCGCTCGCGTGAGCACCACGTCTTCCACCACCTCCATCAACTGCACGCTGACATCTTCACTGGCGACAACGCCGCTGCGAAACTTATAGATAATCTCGCGCTGCTTGTTCATCACGTCATCGTATTCCAGCGTGCGCTTGCGAATTGAGAAGTTGTGCTGCTCCACGCGGCGCTGCGCGCGCTCAATCGAGCGATTCAGCCAGGCGTGCTCCAGCACTTCGCCCTCTTGAATGCCGAGCTTCTCCATAATGCCGGAAATTCGGTCGGAACCGAAAAGACGCATCAAATCGTCTTCCAACGAAACATAAAATCGCGACGAGCCCGGATCGCCCTGGCGAGCGCAGCGCCCGCGCAACTGGCGGTCAATGCGGCGCGACTCATGCCGCTCGGTGGCAATCACATGCAAGCCACACGGTTTCTCCAACAACGATTGGCGGAGCGTCTTCCCCTCCACCTTGTCATCCAGTCGAATTTGCCCCTTGAGCATCTCGCGGTCCAGATAGACGACTCCTTCGCCTAACTTGATGTCGGTTCCACGACCCGCCATGTTTGTGGCGATCGTGATCGCTCCCGCCTGACCGGCCAGCGCAACAATTTCCGCTTCGCGGGCGTGATTCTTCGCGTTCAACACGTTGTGCGGAATCCCCTGACGCCGCAGCATTCGACTGAGCAACTCCGAGGTCTCGACCGAAATCGTGCCGACGAGAACGGGCTGCCCACGCTTGTGACACTCCGTGATTTCATCAATCACCGCATTAAACTTCTCGCGCTTCGTCTTGTAGATCAGATCGTTGCTGTCCACCCGACGCACCGGCCGGTTCGTGGGGATCACCATCACATCCAATTTGTAGATCTGATGGAACTCGTCCGCTTCCGTTTCAGCGGTACCCGTCATACCGGCCAGCTTTTCATACATGCGGAAGTAGTTCTGAATCGTGATCGTCGCGAGCGTCTGCGTTTCCCGCTCAATCTTCACGCCCTCTTTCGCCTCCACTGCCTGGTGCAAGCCATCGCTCCAGCGGCGACCCGGCATCAGGCGGCCGGTGTACTCATCCACGATGATGACCTGGTTGTCCTGAACCACGTATTGCACATCTTTCTCGTAGACGCTGTACGCGCGGATCAACTGATCCACCGAATGAATGCGCTCGCTCTTCTCCGCAAAGCGCGACTGCAACTCCGCTCGCTTCTCAAACTTCTGCTCTTCCGTAAGACTCGAATCGCCATCGAGGTCCGACAACTGAGAAACGAGGTCCGGCAGAACATACGCCTCCGGATCGTTCGGGCTCAGAGTCTCACAGCCCCGCTCCGTCAAACTCGCATCGTGCCCCTTTTCATCAATGGTGAAATAGAGCTGCTCGCGCAACTCGCGCGCCTGCTCCTTGCGCATATCCGTCAACATCGCCGCATCAATCTTTTCCAGCAACTTGCGCTGCGCCGGCTCCTCCAGCATGCGCTGCAACTGCGGATGGCGCGGCATACTCTGCTTGACCTGATAGAGCTTTAGCTGCGCCTCCTCGGTCTCCCCTTTATCAATCAATTGCTTCGCCTCATCCATCAGGCGATTGCACGCATCGCGCTGACGGCGCACCAAGCGCTCCACATGCGGCTTGAGCGCGAGATATTGCTGTGTCCCGCTCTGCGGAGCAGGGCCCGAAATGATCAACGGCGTCCGCGCCTCATCAATCAGGATGCTGTCAATTTCGTCCACAATCGCGAAGAAGTGCCCGCGCTGCACCATCTCCTCCGGCCGATAGGCCATTCCCATGTCGCGCAAATAGTCGAAGCCGAATTCCGCATTCGTTCCGTAGGTGATGTCGCACGCATACATCGCGCGCCGCTCCGCCGGACTCATCTGATTCTGAATGCACCCCACGGTCAGCCCGAGATATTTGTGCACGTGCCCCATCCACTCCGAGTCGCGGCGAGCGAGATAGTCGTTCACCGTCACCACGTGAACTCCGCGCCCACTCAACGCATTCAGATAGGTCGGCAGTGTCGCGACAAGGGTCTTGCCTTCGCCCGTTGCCATTTCCGCAATCTTTCGCTGGTGCAACGCCATGCCTCCGATCAACTGCACATCGAACGGAACCATCTCCCACATCAGATCGTGCCCGCACACATTGACCGTCGTCCCGCACAAGCGGCGACACGCGTTCTTGACGACCGCAAACGCCTCCAGCATCAAATCATCAAGCGTGGCGCCCTTCGCCAAGCGCTCGCGAAACTCCGCCGTCTTGGCGCGCAACTCGTCATCGCTCAACCGCTGGAGTTCAACCTCCAGTTCGTTGATGCGTTGAACCAGTGGGCGGGCCAACTTCAGGTCGCGCTCATTCTTCGTGCCGACAATCTTCTTGATCAACCACTGCATAAAAGCCTCATGGATAAATAGAAACCCGCGACGCTACGGCCTCGCAAGGGGGATGGCAAGAGGCGAGTTTCGCAAAGAACACCGCACTCAGTCCAGCAAAGGCGCAAGAAGAGCCTCAATTTCATCGGCCCGCGCATTCGCCTGCTCGCGATCCGGCGCCTCCACGGCCAACCGAATCACAGGTTCCGTGTTCGAACGACGAACATGGGCCCACGCCTGCTCGAACTCGATGAACAAGCCATCCAGGAAATTCATTTTTCGTTCCGCATAGTGCCGCCGCAACTCGCGCAGCGCCTCCGGCGCCCGCTCCGCCCGCGCAGGCAATTTGCGCCTCACCATCACATATCGTGGAATCTCCGCGCGCACATCAGAAACGCGCATCCCCGTCCGCGCGAGCAACTCCAAAATAACCGCCATCGCCGCAAAACTGTCGCGACAGGTATGAATAGCCGGAATAATCACTCCGCCATTGTGCTCGCCGCCCACCACTGCGCCCTGCTCCTGCATCACCCGCGCCACATTCGTCTCCCCAATCCGCGTGCGCGTCACCTCGCACCACAACGCCCGCACCACATCCTCCACCGCGCGACTGCACGACAAACTGATCGCAACCGGCCCCTTCCCATGCACCTCCAAAACCTGACGCGCACTGAAGGCCAGAGTCAAATCTTCCCCAATCGGGCGCCCTTGCTCGTCCACGATCGCCAAGCGATCTCCATCCGGATCCTGCGCAAACCCAATGTCGCAGCGATGCTCGACCACCGCGCGACTCAGCGCGCCGAGATGCTCAGGCAAGGGCTCCGGATCGCGCTCAAACCGACCCGTCGGCGCAACGTGAATCGGAACCACCTCGCACCCCAATAGCGATTGCAGGAAGGGAACGGAATACAGCGCGCCCACCCCGTTGACCACATCCACCGCAACGCGGAACTGCCGCCTGCGTATCGCATTCGCATCCACATAGTCCACGATCCGCTTGAAATGCGTTTCCACCGGATTCGGCAGCGCAGCCGTCGCCGGGAGATCGGCCTCCGCAACCAGCGGAAAATCCTGCTGGTGATACACATCAAACAGCTCCTGCGCGCGGTTCTCCTCCAGGAACAAGCCGCGCCGATCCACAAACTTCAGCGCATTCCATTCCGCCGCATTGTGACTCGCCGTAATCGCAATTCCCCCGCGCGCGCCGAGTTCCTTCGTCATCAGCAACACCGTCGGCGTCGGCACAACTCCCAACAAAATCGGCTTGCACCCCACACTCTGCAACCCCGCCACCACGGCATACTCAAACATGAGGCCACTCGGCCGCGTGTCGCGCCCCACTAGCACCGGCCCGCGCCCCACAAAGGTGCCAAACGCCTGCGCAAAGCCCAATGCGAGTTGCGGCGTGAACGAAGCACCCACCACCCCGCGCACTCCGGAAACACCCACTTTGAGCGATTCTTTCATCTCACAGCCCCTGCCCAATCAGGCGCAGCGCCTCTTCCGCGCGACGCTCCGCCACCTCGCGCGTACGCGCCTCCGACAACACCCGAATCAACTGCTCCGTGTGCGACACGCGCGCATGCAGCCAACCATCCGCCCAATCCAGTCGTACGCCATCTGTCAAATCCACCGACTCCGCGCCAAAAGATCCAATCTCTCCCAAGAACTGATCCAACACGAGATACGCCGTACGCGATCCACTCACCGCGCTCTTCTTAACCATGTGATAACGTGGCAGAGACCGAACAAGTGTCGCCAACGACTCCCCACTATGCGCCATCGTCTCCAGCACCAGCGCCATCGCCAGGAAGCCATCAAAGCCACGGCTGAACGCGGGCACAGCGATGCTTCCGCTGCCCTCGCCGCCCACGCGCGCCTGCTCATCGGTCATCCGCGCCGCCACATACGCCTGCCCCACCGGCGTCTTCACCAACGGTGCGCCTGCCGCGGCCACCACATCGTCCACCATCCGACTCGTGCAGCAATTCGTCACCACCGGCCCCACGCGCTGCTTCAGCAACGATCGCACCAATAGCGGCAAGGTGAACTCCTCGCTTAGCGGCTCCCCCGTCTCCGTCACCAGCGAGACGCGCCCCATATCGCTACTCAGAACAAATCCCACATGACCATTCACATGCCGGATAAAAGAGGCCATTTGACGCGCTGTTCGCGGGCGTGGCTCTGGCTCGCGCGCCAAATAGCCCGAAGGTTCCTGATTGATCGCTACCAACTTCAAGCCAAACTCATCGGAAAACTCATCCAGGAAAGGACAACCCGCCCCACCCACCGGGTCCATCAAGACCGTAAAGCCCGCCCGCCGAATTGCCTCGCGATCCACCAGCGCAGATAGCGCCTTTAGATACGGAGGGAAATAGTCCGACACTCCCTTGCGCGCGCCAATGTTCATCGCATCGCGAAAGAGGAAATCCGTCGCATGAAATGTGCCCAACAGCGCCTCGCCCACATCCGGATCCAGAAAGGACCCATCGCTCCCCAGCAGCGTCAGCGCATTCCAGCCCATTTGATTGTGGCCGCCCGTGATCGAAATCGCGCCCGCCGCACCATACGGCCGCACACTGAATTGCAACACCGGCGTCGGACAAATCCCAAAGTCCACCACCTCGCACCCGCAACTCAACAAGCTCGCCACCACCGCCGAGTGCAACATCGGACTCGAATACCGCGTATCCCGCCCCAACAGCACGCGCCCGCCATCCACAAACGTGCCGAACGCAGAGGCATAATCCATGGCAACGCGCGGCGTCAGCGAATCGCCGACAAATCCGCGCACTCCAAAACTAGCCAAACGCAACGTCATGTTCCACTCCGCCTATCGGCCCGCTCCCAACTCCAGATCAACCAAATGCACGCCTCATACATCGCAATCAGCGGAATCCCCATCAGCATCTGCGTGAACACATCCGGCGGCGTCAGGATCGCAGCGATGATAAGAATAACCACAATCGCATGTCGGCGATAGGTCCTCAACCACTGCGACGTCACAATCTGCAACCGCCCCAAAATCAGAATCACCACCGGCAACTCAAACGCCAGGCCAAACGCCACCAACACCTGCGTCGCAAACGTCACATAACTCGTCAACGTCCACTCCGCCGCAATCCCCAGCCACGCATGCAGCGCAAACATTGCCTGCAGCGCAAACGGTAGCGTGAAGCGATAGCCCATCGCCACCCCACCCGCAAACAGAAGGACACTCGCCACCCCAACGCCGGAAACCGCGCGACGCTCCTTCGGCGTCATCACCGGCAACAAATAAGCCCCAACGATCAGCACCAGGAACGGCGCCGAAACCACCAATCCGCTCCAAAACGCAATCCGCAACGTCGCCGTGAACGCGCCCGCCACCTCAATCGAGCGCAGAAACGAATCCGGATTTTCCACCAGTCCCTTCAGCGGCGCCTTCAGCGCCGCCAAAATGCTCGGCGTAAAAAAAAGCGCAGCGCCCATTCCCACCGCCAACACAGCGGCGCTCCGCAGCAAGACGTGGCGCAAATCTTCCAAATGCGCCAGAAACGGCTTTCGCTCGTGCGCCGGATCAGCGCGAAACCCGCTCATCCGCGCCCTCCTCCGGCGGCCGAGGCTGCGGCAGCTTCGGAACCTCCGGCTTCTTCGCCTCCGCAGAATCCTCCTCCGCCTTCATCACCTCGTCGCGCACATCATTCGCCGCCCGCCGGATTTGCTCCAGCGTCTTCCCAATCGTTCGCGCAATGCCCGGCAAGTTCTTGGAACCAAACAAAAGAAGCGCAACCAGCAGCACGAGCATCACCTCGCTGCCAGCCATCGCACCTCCTAAAAATGCCAAGACCGTCATGCCGCCCATGTCACCACGTTCACGCAGGCCGCGCAAGCTGTTGTCGCATCCTCTTTCGCACCCGCGCCCCAACCCCCATCAGGGAAGCGTCCCCTCGCAACAGTTAAAATGAAAACCGCCGCGCTCAACGAGCGCGGCGGCCTTCGCGAAACCACTAAGCGGTCCTATTGAAACAACTGGAAGTCCGCGCGGCGATTCTGCGCCCACGACGCCTCGTCGTGGCCCAGCGCAACCGGGCGCTCTTCGCCATAGCTCTTCGTCTGCACGCGACCCGCGTCAATGCCCAGGCTCACCAGATAGGCGCGCACAGCCAACGCACGGCGCTCGCCCAACGCAAGGTTGTACTCGTTGCTTCCGCGCTCATCGCCGTGACCTTCAACGATCACGCCAACCGCCGCGTGCGAACTCAGATACTGCGCCACCGCTTCCACCTTCGAGCGCTCGCCCGGATTCACCTGCGCACTGTCGAATTCGAAGTACACCGAACCGAACTGGCTCGCAATTTCCGTCAGATTGTCCGGACGCGCTCCGAGGCCATCGCCATAGAGATCCGAACCCATCACGCCGCCCACGCCGTCAATGCCGCCGACGCCGGGACCATTCTTCGGCTTCTTTTTGCAGCCCGTCAGTGCGACCGCCGACACCATCACAACCAACAAACCAAACTTCCACACGCTTTTCACACCATACCTCCGTGCGCAGATCATCTGCGCAAATCAAACCGACCCTTCCTCACTGGACCGGGGCCCACGCGGGCGAAGTCCAATCACCTGGATAATCTGTCAAAACTATGGGGGAATCGCCCATAGTGTCAAGCAAGACCACCCGCGATGCATAGCGAACCGCCCGACCCGCCACAAGATGACGCCCATCGGACGCCCAACTCGGATCCTCATAATCAGCATCCCCCGGCGTAATCTGCCGAGGCTCGCCTCCATTCGGATCCGCAATCGAAATGTTCCAACGCCCGCCAAAAAGGCTCGCATACGCAATCGCATTGTTCGCGCCCCAATCCGGCGCGACATTCTGCGAACCCCGACTCGTCAAACGGCGCGGCGCCCCGCCACTGCGACTCACAATATAGAGCTGCGGCGAACCCGACTGATCCGACACATACACAATCTGCCGCCCATCCGGCGACCACGACGGACTCGCCTCCGCCGAACGCTGCGTCTGCGTCAGCCGCGTCAACTGCCCACCATTCAAATCCCGCACATACAACTCCGGATTCCCATCCTTCGACAACACCATCGCCATCTGTCGCCCATCCGGTGAAATCGCACCCCCCGTGTTCAGCCCCGAATAATAGGCCACCCGACGCCGCGCGCCCGACGCCACCTCAATCAGAAAAATGTCCGGGAACCCTTTCAGATACGACGTATAAACCAACTGCCGCCCACCCGGCCCCCAATTCGGCGCAATGCTCACCGAGTTGTCGCGCGTCAACTGCTGCAGCCCATGGCCATCTGCATCCATCAAATACAATTCCTTCTTCCCCGTCCGCGTCCCCACCAGCGCAATTCGGCCCGACGCAATACCGCGCTTCCCCGTCACCGCCGCCACAATCTCGTCCGCCACCACATGCGCCACCCGCCGCGCATCCTGCGCCGAGAGCGGATACCGCTTCCCATACACCTGCTGCCGCGCCGCCCGCTCATACACAATCGCCTGCGCGCCACCCTGCCCCGCTTGCCCCGTCAGCGCCAACTCCGCCTGACCCGGCGTCCCCCGCGTGAACCAACCCGAGCGCAACAAATCATCGCCCAACACCTTGATAAACGTCTGTCCCACCGCATCGCCCGCCTGATAGGCCGACCAATCAATGGACGTCTTCTGCCCCGCGCTCTTGACCACCCGCACCTGCGCCGAAGCCAACCCCACCGCGCACAAAAACACCAACACCACCAACAAACGCTTCATTCTGCACATCCTCAAAATCGAAAACTTCCAACGCTTGGAAAAACTCGCTCGCGCCGCTTCCAAGGATTGGAAAAAAGCGGCGCAAAAGTTCCAAGGCTTGGAACTTTACCGCAAACCGATTTCCAACGCTTGGAAAAAATCGTCGTATCGCTCCTCGCCGCGCGCGTCATCCATCGCCCACCACAAACTCGATGGTGATATCGAGCGGATCGTCTCGAATCTCCGCCGGCAGCGGCCGCAATCGCGAGATACTGTTGACGGCCTGCATGACCGAATCATCCATCACCTTGTTCCCCGAAGGGCGCGAGAGGCGACGCTGGGTGACCGCGCCACTGCGCTGCACCCGAATAGAGACCTCCGCCACCAAACCCCGCGCGACGGTGCTCGGCTGGTTCCACGCGCCATACATCGCGTCGCGCACCGTGGCATAATAGAGGGAAAGATCGGAGAACGTCGCGGATGACGAGCCCGAGCTGGAAAACTTGACGTTCGCCTCCAACAACTTCCGTATCTGCTCCTTCGTTAAAGTGGGCTGATTCGGGATCTGCGGCCGAGGGGGGGTGTCCACTCGCCGAACAATTTTGTTGGTGTTGACCTTGATCTTGGGCTGCTCTGGCTTCGGTTTTTCGGCGGGCTTCTTCTCCTCAATTTTTTCGGGAATGGGCGCGGGCTTCGGCGGCTCGGGCTCGGGCAGCGGTTTGGGGGGCTCAGGCTCGGGCTCGGGCGCGACTTCCGCCGTGGGCGGCGGGGGGGGCGGCAATGCGGACAAGTCCACAAACGTAATCATCTCCGGCGGTTTGCGCGGGTGAATGAGCTTGCGGATCAATGGCACGGCGAGAATCAGCACCACAATGACAAGGTGAACCGTGGTGCTTGTGGCCAGCGTTCGCTTGAAACTGGAATTACTCATCGCTCCGGTTTGGCATCAGGCGTGGTGACCAGCGCCAGACGGGTCACTTGCGCGCCGTGCAGGGTCTGCATCACTTCGACGACTTTTCCATACGCCAGTTTCTCGTCGGCCCGCACCATCACCGTCAAATCCGGCTCGCTCTGCGCGAGCGATTTCATTTCCTCGCCAAGCTGCTGCAAGCCGATGGAGACATTGTTGAGATAGAGGCGACCCTCCGCATCGAGCGTAATGACGCGCGAGCGAGTCTGATCCATATCCTGCGACTTTCCTCGCGGCAAGTTCACCGGAATACCCTGCTCCAGCATCGGCATCGTGATGATGAAGGTGATGAGCAGAAGAAAGGTCAGGTCAATCAACGGAGTCATGTTGATCTCGTTGATCTCCCGCAGGGGCTTAACTGATGTGCGTCGCGCCATTGTCGTGTCTATTCCCGAACATAGTGCCGCTGCAACTCGGCGACAAACTCATCGGCGAAGTTGTCCATCTCCACCGTCAATTCGCGGATCTTGCTGGCGAGCATGTTGTAGCCTATGGAGGACGGAATCGCGACGAGCAGACCGACCACCGTGGTCAGCAGCGCGCTGGCGATGCCCGGCGCCACAGCGGAAAGATTCGCGACGCCCTGCAACGCCATCTGCGTGAAGGAATCCAACACGCCCCACACGGTGCCCAGCAGTCCGAGCAGCGGGCTCGCGCTGACGGCTGTGGAGAGAAAACCCATCCGCGCTTCCAGCGCCAAAACCTGATCGTTGCTCTGTCGCTCCGCTGCGTTTCGGACGGTGCCAATCTGCATGGGCGTCAATCGAATCCGCGCCTCGGCGCCGCCGGCTGCGAAGAGATCGTCGGACACCGCGTTGCGGGACTCATACTCGATGCCGACGGTCATGCAGGCCTTTTCATACACCGTGAACGCGGGGCTATAGGGCATTCGCTGCTTTCGCAAAAACAGCGCGAGCGGATGCTGTTCGCGACGGTAGGTGTTGAGAAAGTGTTTCGACGCCTGCTGCGCGCGCCGAAGCTCGTTCCACTTCGACACCATCACGGTCCATGCGACAATGGAGAAGCCGAAGAGAATGAAAATGATGAGCTTTCCAGACAGGAAGCTACTGACGCGAAACGCATACAAAAAATCGGCCAACGGAAATAGCGGAATCCAAGAAGCAGTCAACGGGCACCTCGCAATGAGTTGTTGAGGGCGCAGACTAAACAACCCCACCCCCAGGGTCAAATGCAACGCGAGCAATTTTTGCTCTCATTCCTCCTCGCCATCCTCATCGCGCGAAAGGAAGAACGTGCGTGATTTTCGTCAGCGGAGGCGTAGGATGCCCCCATTCAGTTTTTGGAAACGAATCGTGCTTGGAAAACAACATACGCCGCGGCATGCGTTTGACTTCCTCGTGATTGGGAGCGGACTGGCCGGTTTGCACGCGGCTGCAGCAGCAGCGGAACACGGGCGCGTGGGATTGCTGACCAAATCATCGGTACGCCAAAGCAGCTCGTGGTGGGCGCAGGGCGGAATCGCGGCGGCGATTGACCCGGAGGATTCGGCCTTTCTGCACTTTGACGACACGATCACGGCGGGGCGCGGCCTCTGCCGAAAAGCGGCCGTCGAAATCCTCGTCGGCGAAGGCGTCGAGCGCGTGCGCGAACTGATCCGCTGGGGCATGAAGTTCGATGAAGGGCACATGGGCCTCGCCCTCGGACTCGAAGGTGGACACGGCAGACGCCGCATCCTTCACGCGGGCGGCAACGAGACTGGCCGCGCGGTGACGCAATTCCTTCTCGAACGCGTCGCCGCGCATCCCAACATCACACTTTTCGAACACACCACCGTCGCGGAACTCGTCGTGGTGGACAACCGCTGCCTCGGCTGCATGGCGTTTCACGACGATAGCTTCGAGCCGTGGCTCTTCACCGCGCGCGCGACCATCCTTTCGACCGGCGGTGCGGCGGGCAACTACGCGCGCACCACCAACCCCCCAACCTCTTCCGGCGATGGCATCGCCCTGGCCTATCGCGCCGGGGCCGAAGTCTGCGATATGGAGTTTGTTCAATTCCATCCCACCGCGCTCTACACCGAAAGCGGCGCGACGTTTCTGGTGAGCGAAGCGCTCCGCGGCGAGGGCGGGCAGCTGTTCAACAAGGCGGGCGAGCGCTTCATGGAGCGCTATCACCCCCAACGAGAGCTCGCTCCGCGCGATGTGGTGGCCAGCGCCATTTTTCACGAAATGAACCGCGAGCGCCAACCCTGCGTCTGGCTCTCCATGCGCCACCTCAACCCCGATAACGTCCGCAAACGATTTGCGAATGTCTACGCGTTCTGTAAGGAGCACGGCATAGATATCGCAACGGACCTCATTCCGGTCGCGCCAGCGGCGCACTTCACCATCGGCGGCATCGTCACCGGCCGCATGGCGGGCACGAGCATCTGGGGACTCTTCGCATGCGGCGAGTGCGCCTGCACTGGCGTCCACGGGGCCAACCGGCTCGCCAGCAACTCACTTCTGGAATGCCTCGTCTTTTCGCGCCGCGCGGTGGAAGGCGCATTGACGGTCAATGGAGAATCGCCCGCCCTCGCTCTGATCGGACAGGATACGCCCGTGCGCGACCCGACGCCGATTGACCCCGTCCTGCTCACCCACATCCGCCAGCAGGTTTCACAACTCATGACGCGCCACGTTGGAATCGTCCGCAACGGTCCCACCCTGAAGGACACGCTGGAGGAACTCTACGGCCTGCGCGATCGCTATGGAGAACTCTTCAATCGGTGGGCCGGCCGTCCGCTGCGCACCATGATTCGCGCGTGCACCCTCACAGTGCGCGGCGCTCTCTTGCGCGAAGAGTCGCGCGGAGCCCACATTCGCGAGGACTTCCCGAGCGAGAACCCCGACTTCGAAGGCCACATCACCCAGAAGCGCGGCACGCGCCCGCGCCTCGTGACTTGGACATAACCCCTCATGAACGCAACAGACCCCAAACAAATTGAGCCCGATTGGGCTGAAGTGGACCGCATCATCGAGAACTCACTGCGCGAAGACGCGCCCGGTGGCGATGTCACCACCAATGTGCTCTTCTCACCGGAGGAAACCGGCACCGGGATTTTTCGCAGCAAATCGCCCGGCGTCTTGGCGGGCCTGAAGGTCGCTCAGCGCGTGTTCCAAAAACTCGACGACCGCGTCCATTTCTCCGCCATGCAGGAAGACGGCACCCATCTCGCCGCTCACACGGTCATCGCCGAAGTGAATTGCCGAACGCGCGCCCTGCTGACCGGCGAACGCATCGCGCTGAACCTCATGCAACGCATGTCCGGCATTGCGACGCTAACCGCGCAATATGTGGACGCGGTGAAAGGGCTCCCGACACTCATTCTCGACACGCGCAAAACTGCGCCCGGCCTCCGCGTTCTGGATAAATATGCCGTTCGCCTCGGCGGCGGAACAAACCACCGCCTGACCCTGAGCGATTTGGCGATGATCAAGGACAATCACATACGCCTCGCGGGCGGCGTGTGGGCCGCAGTGCGCCGCATCCGCGCACAAGCTCCAGCCGGTCTCCGAATTGAAGTCGAATGTGCCAACCTCGATCAAGTGCACGAGGCGATTGAGGCCGGAGCAGACATCATCATGCTCGACAACATGCCGACGAGCATGATGCGCGAAGCGGTCCACTTCATCAACAAACGGGCCCAAACCGAGGCTTCGGGCAATATCGGACTCGAAACGGTTCGCGCAGCGGCAGAAACCGGCGTGGACTTCATCTCCATCGGCCGCCTCACCCACTCCGCGCCCGCACTGGACATTTCGATGAAAATCGCCTAAGCAGTCCCGATTGCACACCGCCCCTCTGGTTGATGTGCGTGGGAACCGTGGTACATTTTATCCGATGAACGCAACGACCGATATCACCGAAGAAATCAGGGAACTAAAGGAGAAGCGCAACGCCGTCATTCTGGCGCACAGCTATCAGCGCCCCGAGGTGCAGGATATTGCCGACTTCGTCGGCGACTCGCTCGGGCTCGCTCGAAAAGCGGCCAACACCGATGCCGAAGTGATCGTCTTCTGCGGCGTCCACTTCATGGCGGAGACCGCCTCCATCCTGAGTCCCGACAAGAAGGTGCTCCTGCCCGATATTGATGCGGGTTGCTCCCTCGCAGCCACCATCACCGCCGACGAACTGCGGAAGTGGAAAGCCGAGCATCCCGGCGCGGTTGTCGTGAGCTACGTGAACACGTCTGCCGATGTGAAGGCCGAAACGGACTACTGCTGCACGTCCTCCAACGCCGTGCATGTGGTCAATGCCATCCCGCGCGACAAGGAAGTCTTGTTCTGCCCGGATATGTTCCTCGGCTTGCACGTCAAACGCCAGACCGGCCGCACGAATATGCACATCTGGGCAGGCGAGTGCCACGTCCATGCAGGCATCCGACCAGAGCACATTCAGGTCCAGCGCGATGCTCACCCCCATGCTGAATTTTTGATGCACCCCGAGTGCGGGTGCGTCTCGCAACTCCTCTACATGCAGGGCCTCAACGAGAGCTGCGCGATGGAAGATGCGAAGATTCTCTCCACCGAGGGCATGGTGAACTATGCGAAAGAATCGCCCTCCAACGAGTTCATCATCGCAACGGAAACCGGCATTCTGCACCGCCTGAAGAAAGTGAATCCAACGAAATCCTTTCACGCCGTCAGCGGCTGCGCCGAGTGCAAGTTCATGAAGATGATCACACTTCCAAAAATCCTCCGAGCGCTCCACGAAGATCTGTATGTGATCACCGTGCCGCCAGCCATTGCCGAGCGCGCCCTGCAGGCCATCCAGCGCATGGTCGCCATCGGTTGATGAGGCGGAATGGCTGACATCGTTCTGGCAACGCTCAACGCGCGATTCAGCCACGCCTCCTTTGGGCTCCGCTACCTGCTCGCCAATCTCGGCGATCTGCAACCGCGGGCCGCCCTTCTCGAATTTGAAATCAAAACGCCCACGGGAAAAGCGGTGGAAGCCATTCGCGTACAGCGCCCACGCATTCTCGCCTTGGGCGTGTATGTGTGGAATGCCGAACCTTCTCTCGCGCTCGTCAAAGCCGTGCGGCAGGCAGTGCCTGAAGCCCTCATCGTGCTCGGAGGCCCCGAGGTCAGTCACGAAACGGACCAACAGGAAATCTGCCGGCTCGCTGACTATGTCGTCACCGATGAGGGCGACCTCGCGTTCCCCGTTCTCTGCCGCCAGCTCCTCGATGGGACCCCGCCGACAAACCGCATCATCCGCGGCGGCTTCGTCAACGTCCGCAATGTGGCCCTGCCCTATCACCTCTACACCGATGATGATATCGCACATCGCGTCATCTATGTTGAAGCCTCGCGCGGTTGCCCGTTCTCCTGTGAATTCTGCCTCTCCTCCCTCGATGTGCCCGTGCGCCGGTTTCCCCTTGAAAAATTGTTTCCCGCTTTCCAAGACCTGCTGGATCGCGGCGTGCGACACTTCAAGTTCGTTGATCGCACGTTCAATCTGAGCATCAAATACAGCCTTGAACTGCTCAGCTTCTTCCTGGAGCGCTATGAACCGGGCATCTTCATGCATTTTGAAATGATCCCCGACCGACTGCCCCCCGAACTGCGCGAAATCCTCTCCTTCTTCCCTCGCGGTTCTCTCCAATTCGAAGTCGGCATCCAGACGTTCAACGAAGATGTCGCCGCGCGTATCAAGCGCCGACAGGACTACACCAAGACGGCAGAGAACATGCGCTGGCTCCGTAAAGAGACCGGCGCGCATCTACACGCCGACCTGATCGTCGGTCTCCCCGGTGAAGATCGGGCGAGCTTTGCGCGCGGGTTTGATCGCCTCCTGGCGCTCGACCCTCAGGAAATCCAAGTCTATATCCTCAAGCGACTCCGCGGCACGCCGATCGCTCGACACGATGCCGAGTTCCAAATGCGCTACCAGCCGGGCCCGCCCTACGAACTCCTCTCGAATCGCGACCTCAGCGAGGATGACGTCGCAGCTCTCCATCGCTTTGCGCGATTTTGGGATCTTTACGTCAACAGCGGCAACTACCTCGATACAGCGCCTCTCATCTGGCAAGGCGCGGCCTCGCCCTTTCACGCATTCTATCGCTTCTGCGATTGGCTCACGGCGCGCTGGGGCCGCGCGCATAGCATTTCCATTGATGAGTCCGCCGAAGCGCTCTTCCTCTGGCTCACGGATGAACTCGGAAATCCACAAGAGGAAACAGCGCAGAAAATCTGGCGCGACATGTGCCGCGCCGTGCCACGCAATCGCCCCGCGTTCCTCCGCAGCTACGTGGATGTAGAGGCCTCGCGCGGACAGCGCGCGGCACACCTCAAGGGACTTCAGCGCCAGGCGCGCCGCAAACACGCGCCGCCATCTCAATCGTCGGATTGAATGAGACAAAATGTGGGATGACCCCGTGTGCGGCGAAAGAGGTCCGCCACATCGCGATTCCCCATCCGCACGCACCCGGCCGATGCGGGCTGACCAAGCAACTGCTCGTGATTCGTTCCGTGGATATAGACAAAGCGAGCGTAGGTGTCACAACCCGGCCCGGCATTGTGGCCTCGCTCCAAACCGCGCAATCGCAGAATCCTTGTCGTAATACTGTCGTTCGGCGCGTCACTGCGCCATGCAGTCGGCGGCAAGACCGTCCCCGTAAAGCGACGTCCGACAAAGACCGCCCCCAGCGGACGCCCCTCCCCGATCCACCGCACAACGCGGTGCAGCCCCGTCGGAGTTCGATAAGAGTTTGGCGTCTGGCCCAGCCCGACTCGACTGGTCGAAATGCGATAGGTCTTCAAAAGCCGCCCTCGCCCGCGCAGCTCCATCGTCTGAGTGCGCGGTGAAACGACGAGCAGGAGCGACCGCTCCGGCAGCGTCGCGAGGCCCTCATTCCCGCTCTTGTTTCCTTTTCGCATGGTGACTTGCGAATAACGATAGCGACTCTCCCCCGCAAGGCAAGGCAGAGCGCCACCCGCCGCCTGAAGCAGTGCCAAAGGGAGGATTCAACTGCCGTTTAATGAGCTTTGCAGCGCGAGGCATGGATGAGTATCTTCGCTGTTCCTTGCACTTCAGTCAGATATTTACCGCCTTTCAGTCCCGCAACTACCGCCTCTACTTTGGCGGTCAGTTGATCTCCCTGGTTGGGACTTGGATGACGCAGACCGCGACTATTTGGTTGGTCTATCAACTCACCAATTCACCCGTCTGGCTCGGTGCCGTGGCCTTTGCCTCGCAAGCGCCTATCGTGCTCTTGAGTCCCATGGCAGGTGTCTGGGTGGATCGCCTGGATCGGCTTACGCTGATGAAGGCGACGCAGGCGTTCTCGATGGTGCAAGCGCTCACCCTCGCAACGCTAACTCTCACCGGGCACATCAGCATCGGCGCGCTAACCTTTCTCGCTGTCGTTCAGGGAACCATCAACGCCTTCGACACGCCCACGCGACACGCGCTCGCGGTCAGTCTCGCGGAGAAACGCGAGCATCTTCCCGCCGTAATCGGAATGAACTCATCCATGTTCAATATGGCCCGCATGGTGGGCCCGTCCATCGGCGGTTTTGTCATCGCATTCTTCGGCGCAGGGCTCTGCTATCTCTTTGATGGCCTGAGCTACATCGGAGTTCTGGCAGCGCTTTTCGCCATGAAAATGCGCAGCACGCGCGCGCGACAGCCCAATCAGCTCGAAAGCGCTTGGGCGGCGCTTGCAAATGGATTTCGCTATGTGCATCGCTTTCCCGCAATTCGCTTTCTCATTCTTTTCAACGGTTGCATGAGCCTGTTCGCCTTCTCGTTCTCTGTTCTAATACCCGTCTATGCAAAGGAAACTTTCTTCGGCGACGCGCGCACACTCGGCTATCTGATGTCGAGTTCTGCCGCAGGCTCCATGACCGGCGCGCTCTATATGGCGAGCCGAAGGAGTATGAAAGGAATCGGCCGGATCATTCTCACCGGTGGAGGGCTCGCGGGCGCGGGTCTGCTCGTTTTCGCATGGTCGCGCTCATTACCCATTTCCATGGCATGCTTGCTCTTCACCGGCCTTGGCGGTCTGCTCGTTGCGATCTCAAACAACACCCTGGTTCAGAACTTGGTGGACGAAGACAAGCGCGGTCGAGTGATGAGCCTCTTCACAGCGGCCTTCCTCGGCGGCATGCCGCTCGGAAGTCTGTTGACGGGCTGGATTGCCGAACATTTCGGGATCTCCTGGGCGACCACCATCAACGCGCTCGCCTGCCTCGTTCTCGGAATCGTCTTTCTGCGAAACCGTCGCTGGCTCCGAATCACATCCAGTCGCGTTCTCAAGCAACAGGGCGTTCTGGGCACAGAAAGCGAGTGGGCCGCTGGCCGCTAAATCCAGCGACCAACGGCCCCGCCCTCCTTGGCGCGACTAATCGAGCGACGCCGAACGCCACCAGAGATGGTGGTGTTCATCGAGTTCATCCGCAGATGGATAGGGATAGATCTTCACGCCGGTCTGATCGCCGACAAAGAAGCCCCGCCGGATGGTGCGATAGAACGCGATCAGGCGAGGATTCCGCTCCACGATCTTGGCCGACTTTTCCGCGACGGCCACTTCGTTAACGCAATCCACGATATGGTCCGGATTCATGTAGGGCAGATAGCCCGCCAGTCGTCCATCTGGCTCGCGGTCGAGCAATTGGTCCGCAAAAAGGATTCGCGGCACGCTCACCAAATTTGCCGGATCCGTCACGAACGAAACAAAGCGACTCGGCGGCAGGAACGAAACAACACGCGGCGCAACGGGCGAGAGCTCCGCATAGAGGTTCGGTCCGCGCGCTTCCGAATCGCCTGCATACGTCTGCCCATCAAGTCCCAGAACCCGCCCATCCCGCGTCACCAGATACAATTTGCCCAACGACTCCAGCGACAAATGTTCGAGCACTCGATAGGTGCTCAAGTACTTACTCCGGCGCGGTGAGCCATCGGGGTGAGGTTTGCAAAGTTCCTCAATCCGACCGGCCGCAGGAACGGTCGCTGCGGCTCGCGCCGCATCCACCTCGAAAAAGACGACGTTGCCGGTTGTGTGTTTCCGCGTTCCAACGGCCATATAGGCGCCGAACTCCTCCGGTGTGAGGTGGGATGCAATCAAGGCCTCTGTTTGATAGCAGTTGAAGTAGAGATGCGTTTTCATGCGCTGTTTCCTCCTGAATCAGTTGCCGAGCTTCAACCAATGGCCAATCGCCGGCGCATATTTCACAATGAGTCCGGCGAAAACGATGCTCACCATGGTCATCAATTTAATCAGAATGTTGAGCGACGGCCCGCAGGTGTCTTTGAAGGGATCGCCGACGGTGTCTCCGACCACCGCCGCTTTGTGCGCCAGGGAACCCTTGCCGCCGAGATGCCCAGCCTCAATATATTTCTTCGCGTTGTCCCATGCACCGCCGGAGTTGGCCATGAACACAGCCAGCGAAAAGCCCGCGCACAGCCCGCCCACCAGCAAACCGAGCACGCCCGATACGTTGAGGAGCAGCCCCGTCGCGACCGGCAGCACGATGGCCAAAATGGACGGGATCAACATTTCGCGCTGGGCGCCCGCCGTAGAAATGGCGACGCAGCGCGCATAGTCCGGACGCTCGGTGCCCTCCATAATGCCGGGCTTCTCCTTGAACTGACGGCGAACTTCCTGCACCATCGCAAAGGCCGCGCGCCCCACGGCCTTCATGGTTAGCGCGCTGAAGACAAACACAGCCAGCACGCCGACGAAGACACCCACGAGCACCTTGGGATTCATCAAGCTCGCGTCGTAGAGCGCCATGAAGTCCTTGAGGCTCGCCTTCGTCGCCGCGAGGCGTCTGCCCGCCTGATCCACCACGGGCGAATCCTTCACCAGTTCTCCAACTTCGTTGATGATGAGGCTCCGCTCAATCCCCTGGTCATCGCGCAACACGACTGCGTTCGCACCCGACCCCTCAAATGCGCTCAATGTGTGGTACTGCTGCTCTTCGCGATCGCCCACCTGTGCGCCGGGAAGGAAAATCGCCCACTTCTTGTTGTAATCCGCGCCGACGCTAGTGAGGACGTAATCCTGTCCTGCGGCGGGAGCAACGTACTCGATCGCCGCTTCACGGTGGATGCCGATCCGCACCTCTTCCACATAGCTGGCGAGCAGAGCGAGCGCGGTTAGCGCCGCAGATCCGATCGCAAAACCCTTGCCAATGGCAGCAGTTGTGTTGCCCAACGAGTCGAGCGCGTCGGTGCGCTGGCGCACTTCCTTCGGCAGATTGCTCATTTCCGCGTTGCCGCCCGCGTTGTCGGCAATGGGCCCATACGCATCAGTCGCAAGCGTCAGCCCGAGCGTGGAGAGCATCCCGACGGCCGCAATGCCGACGCCGTAAAGTCCGGCGAGAAGGTCGTTGAAGCCATCGAGCACCGCAAAGCTCAACAACGTGCCCACGCACACCGCGATGACGGGAATCCACGTGGAAAGCATGCCCTCCGCAATTCCCCCAATGATGACCGTGGCGGGACCTGTGACGGCCTGATCGGCGATGAACTGGGTGGGTTTGTACTCCGCCGCCGTCGCCCACTCGGTCCCCTTGCCGATCACGATGCCCAGCAAGACGCCGATGAGAATCGCCCAAAACACACCGATTGGCATTCCGAGAAACTTCACCATCCACCACGCGCCCGCAATGATCAGCGCGCTCGACACATAGATGCCACGATTCAGCGCACCCAACAGCGCTTTCATGCCCGCGCCCTCCCGCGTCCGGACGAGGAAGATGCCGAAAATCGAAAGGATGATTCCAATGCCGGCAAGCAGAATCGGCGCGGACAAGAACGCAAAGGTCTTCACTCCATCCCACCCGGCCACCGTCGCAGCCGCCACGCCGAGCGCCGCGGTTGCGAGAACCGAACCCGCGTAGCTCTCGTAAAGATCGGCGCCCATCCCCGCCACGTCGCCCACATTGTCGCCGACATTGTCCGCGATCGTCGCCGGATTTCGCGGATCGTCTTCGGGAATGCCCGCCTCAACCTTGCCCACAAGATCGGCGCCCACATCCGCCGCCTTGGTATAGATCCCGCCTCCCACGCGCGCAAAGAGGGCCTGTGTTGAAGCGCCCATTCCGAAGCACAACATCACAACCGTGATGGTCTCCAAGTTCATGGGATGCCCGCCGAAGACCAGGTGATGATACTTGTAGAGATAGACAAACCACGCCGTGATATCAATGAGCGCGAGGCCCACCACAGTGAGGCCCATGACCGCACCGGCGCGAAACGCAATGGTCAATCCGCGGTTGAGCGACTCGCTCGCACCCTGCGCCGTGCGCGAAGAGGCCAGCGTTGCCGTTTTCATTCCAATGAAACCGGCCAACCCGGAAAACAACCCGCCGGTCAAGAAGGCAAAAGGAACGAGGCGATGCTGAACACCCAGCACAAACGCCATGTACGAAAGCAATCCCACCAGAATCAAAAACACAATGCCGACGACTTTGTACTGGCGTCGCAAATAGGCATAGGCGCCCTCGCGTACATAGCCCGCAATCTCCTGCATCCGCTCAGTGCCCGGATTGGCAGCCGCGATGGTTTTGTAGAAAAAGAATGCCATCAAGAGCGCAAGCGCACCCGCAATCGGAGCCATCCACCACCATCCCGGCAACACGCGAGCAACGTCGAGTGTGGCGGCAAAAGCGCCCTGGGGTGAAAGAATAGCTCCCACTAGAAGCGCTCCGGAAAATAGCTTCGTTGAAGAGCGACTGCATATCGGCGATTTCGTCATGGCATCCTTCCCTCGTTGCGCCGCGCAAACGGCGATCTACGGATGCACTAAACGAGGCGCCAATCGGCATGTAAACGATGAAGCGCCACGCATCCCCAAAATCAGGGTTTCACTGATACCGCGATGCGGAAACCGCCTGATCGAATCCCGCGCCAAGCTTAAACGAGGAGGCTCTTCAGCTTCAAATCAACAGCGGGGCAATGATCAGCGAGACAATGCACATCAGCTTGATCAAAATGTTAATGGATGGCCCCGCAGTGTCCTTAAACGGATCGCCAACGGTGTCGCCAATGACCGCCGCCTTGTGCGCATCGGACCCTTTCCCGCCGAATGCGCCCCCTTCAATATGCTTCTTTGCATTGTCCCAAGCGCCACCGGCGTTGGCCATGAACAGCGCCACCAACACGCCAGACACCACCACACCGCAGAGCAACCCGCCCAGCATTTCCAAACGGCCGAAATAGCCGACGAGAATAGGCGTTGCAATCGCGATGATTCCCGGCAACACCATTTCGCGAATGGCCGCTTTCGTGGAGATATCCACGCAGCGCGCATAATCGGGCCGGACCGTCCCCTCAAGAATACCCGGCATCTCGCGGAACTGCCTGCGCACCTCATCAATCATGGTGTGCGCCGCCCGACCCACCGCGCCGATCGCCAGCGCGGAAAAGAAGAACGGCATCATCGCGCCAATCAGCACGCCCGTCATCACCTTCGGTTGAGCCACATCAATCACGCGAATCCCCGCGCTGTGTTCAAATGCCGCAAACAAGGCGAGCGCTGTGAGCGCTGCGGAGCCGATCGCAAAACCCTTGCCGATTGCCGCTGTCGTATTGCCGACCGCGTCCAACTTGTCTGTGCGCTCGCGCACTTCAGGCTCCAGCTTCGCCATCTGCGCCAGCCCGCCCGCATTGTCGGCAATCGGTCCATACGCATCCACCGCCAATTGAATACCCGTCGTCGCCAACATCCCGAGGGCCGCAATGGCGACGCCATAAATGCCCGCGAAGTGGTGCGAAGCAAGGATGGCAGACGCGAGACACAGAACCGGAAGAACGGTCGAAATCATGCCCACGCCAATGCCCGCAATGATGTTCGTCGCTGCGCCGGTGGTGGAAGCCTCGGCGATGGCGGCAACGGGTTTACGACCTTCCGCCGTGTGAAATTCCGTAAAAATGCCGATCAAAGTTCCACTGATCAGCCCCGCCAAAACCGCCCAATAGATTCCCATCGAAGTATATTCTTGCCCGCTGATGGCAAAGGTTGCAGGAGCAAATTTCTGGATGATGGGATAGGCCACCACCATGAGAAGAATTGCCGAGCCGATCGTACCCATGTTCAACGCGACCTGCGGATTCCCGCCCTCGCGCGTGCGAACAAAGAAGGTGCCGAGCACGGAAACCACGATGCCCGCTGCGGCAATAATCAGAGGAAGCGTCACGAGCGAAAGAGAGCACACATTGTCAATCGCGGCGCCCAACACCATCGTCCCCACAATTGCGCCGACATAGGACTCGAATAGGTCCGCACCCATGCCTGCCACATCCCCCACATTGTCCCCGACGTTGTCGGCTACCGTCGCCGGATTGCGCGGATCATCTTCAGGAATACCCGCCTCAACTTTCCCGACCAAATCGGCGCCGACATCGGCCGCCTTCGTATAAATACCACCGCCCACGCGCGCAAAGAGCGCAATGGAGCTGGCGCCCAGCGAGAACCCCGCCAAAACAGGCAACACGCGATTGGCAACTGTGCTCAGATCATCGCCCCACATCTGAATGTAGACCAGATAGAGGGAGCTCAACCCTAGAAGACCCAAGCCCACCACACTCAACCCCATCACCGCGCCACCGGAGAACGCCACATGCAACGCAGACTGCAACCCCTTTCGCGCGCTGTTTGCCGTGCGCGTGTTCGCCTGCGTCGCCACGCGCATTCCGAAATAACCCGAGAGCGATGAGCAGATCGCCCCTACAAGGAAGGAGACGCCAACAAAGCGCAATTCAGGTGCATTGATCGCCACGAGAATCCCTGCTGCGATCACAATAAATACAGCGAGGATCTTATATTCACGCGCAAGAAAGGCCATCGCACCCTCACGCACTGCCGCGCCGATTTCACGCAGCGCTTCATTGCCCGGATCCTGCCGATGGATCCAAACGCTCCGATAAAGCGCAAACAGCAAGGCTAGAATCCCCGCTCCGATACCGCCGTACACTAACGACTGCTCCATCGTTGTTCCTCCAGATTGGCCTACGTCATCGCTGCCGGTGTCACACGATGCCGACTTTTCTGAAGCGGGTCAAACGGATTGTTTCAATTGCGCATCAACAAAATGTGCCAACCCTTCTGACAAGAGCAAGCGATGCAAATCAGGACCTCGCCACGCGATCGAGCGGCCAACGAGTCAGGGCGATCATAACAGGCGCTAGGTCACAACAAGGTTCAGAAGGCGACCGGGGACATAGATGACTTTGCGGATGCTCTTCCCGCTAAGCTGCGCTTGAACGCTCGCCTCCCCTTGCGCAGCCGCCAAAATCGCCTCTTGTGCCGTCCCAACAGGCACAATGACTTTCCCTCGGAGTTTCCCATTCACTTGAACGGGTATTTCCATGGTGTCCGACACAAGTCGCGCAGGGTCATACTTCGGCCACGGTTCGTAGGCCAAGCTGTTCGAATGCCCCAATTTTTCCCACAACTCCTCAGCCAGATGCGGGGCGAACGGACTCAGCGCGAGAACAAACGCATCCATTGCCGCGTGCGGGCGCTGCGTCCACTTCTGCGCCTCGTTCGTGAATTCCATCATCGCCGAAATCGCGGTGTTGAAGCGCAAGCCTTCGATGTCGTCTCCCACCTTCATGAGCATCTGATGCAGCGCGCGCAATTGCTCGGACGTCGCATCGCCGCCAACCGCCGGGAGGAGCGCCCCTGTTTCTTCGTCGCACATCAACCGATACGCGCGATTGAGAAACCGAAACACGCCCTCGACCCCGCGCATGCTCCACGGCTTCACGGCCTCCAGCGGACCCATGAACATCTCATAGAGTCGCAGTGAGTCAGCGCCATATTCGCGGATCACATCGTCTGGGTTAACCACGTTCCCACGAGACTTGCTCATCTTCTGATTGTCCTCGCCGAGAATCATGCCCTGATTCACCAAACGCTGGAACGGCTCCTTCGTGGATACAATCCCGCAGTCGAAAAGGACCTTGTGCCAGAAGCGCGAATACAACAGGTGCAAAACCGCGTGCTCTGCGCCGCCGACGTAGAGGTCCACAGGCATCCAGTATTTTTCTTTCGCGGGATCAACGGGCGCGCCGGGATTCTTTGGGTCAATAAAGCGCAGATAATACCAGCAGGATCCCGCCCACTGCGGCATCGTATTGGTCTCGCGCAGTGCTGGCTTGCCCGTCGCGGGATCCGTCGTGTTGAGCCACTCGGGAATCGTTGCCAAGGGGCTCTCGCCGGTCCCACTCGGCTTATAGCTCGAAACCTCGGGCAGCCGAACAGGCAATTGATCGGGCGAAAGTGGCTTGGGCTCACCATCCACAAAAATCACGGGGAAGGGCTCGCCCCAATACCGCTGGCGGCTGAAGAGCCAGTCGCGCAATTTGTAGTTCACGCGCGCAACACCCAAGCCCTCCGCCTCCAACCAGGCCGTGATCTTCTTTTTCGCATCGGGGGTGGATAGCCCATCAATCAGAGGGGAATTGACCGCGATGCCGTCACCCACAAAGCCCACCGGATCCGAACCGTCGGTCGGTTGCACCACAACTCGCACCGGCAGGTTGAAGGTCTGAGCAAACGCTCCATCGCGCTCGTCGTGCGCGGGCACCGCCATGATCGCGCCGGTCCCATATCCGGCCAGCACATAGTCGGCGATCCAAATCGGGATATCTTCCCCATTCACCGGGTTGATGGCATAGGCGCCGATGAAGATGCCGGTCTTCTCTTTCTGCAACTCCGTGCGCTCGAGATCGCTCTTTCGCGCGGCAGCCTCTTGATAAGCCTTCACCGCAGAGCGCTGCTCCGGCGCCGTGAGCTGCTCAATCAGCGCGTGCTCGGGCGACAAGACCATGTAGGTCGCGCCATACAGCGTGTCGGGTCGCGTCGTGAACACCACAACTTTCGCATCCGAGCCGCGAACGGCAAACGTGACCTCCGCACCCTCGGAACGGCCAATCCAGTTCCGCTGCATCTCCTTAATACTGTCCGGCCAATCCACCAACTCCAAATCGGCCAGCAAGCGCTCCGCATACGCCGTGATCCGCAGCATCCACTGCCGCATCGGCTTGCGAATCACCGGATGTCCGCCGCGCTCCGATTTTCCATCCACCACTTCTTCGTTGGCCAACACCGTCCCCAGCGCAGGACACCAATTCACGGGAACTTCCGCCTGATAGGCCAAGCCCTTTTCATAGAGCTTCAAGAATATCCACTGCGTCCAGCGGTAGTAATCCTCATCCGTCGTCGCAATCTCGCGATCCCAATCATACGAAAACCCAATCGCCTGCAATTGCGCGCGAAAGCGATCAATGTTTCGCTGTGTCGTCTCGCGCGGATGCGTGCCCGTCTCAATCGCATACTGCTCGGCAGGCAGCCCAAACGCATCCCACCCCATCGGGTGCAGCACATTGAACCCCTTCATCCGCTTGTAACGACAAATGATGTCCGTCGCCGTGTAGCCCTCGGGATGCCCCACATGCAACCCCGCCCCGCTCGGATAGGGAAACATATCGAGCGCATAAAACTTCTGCCTGCCCGAGTCCGGCTGATCCGGCGTTCGAAAGGTCTTATTCTTTTGCCAAAACGCCTGCCATTTTGGCTCGATCTGAGAAAACGGATACGACATGGGGGCGCATGGTGTGATCTGATCCTCTTCCGGTCAATGGCAAAGCGCACGACTTGTCTCAATCCGCAAAACTGGGTATGGTGAGCGAAGTTCCGGAGACTCACGCCATGCGCACCCTCTCAATCCTCCTCGCAACCCTTTCCCTCGCCGCCCCGTTCGCGCAAGCCGACTTCAGCCGCGACCTCAAAGCTGCCTACTTCTTCAATGGCAACGCCGAAGACTCCAGCGGAAAAGGGCAAACCGCGCAACTTGTCGGAGCGCTCTTCACCGAAGACCGCCACGGCACCCCCAACAGCGCGCTCTATCTCGACGGAAGCGGCGCCTACGCCGCCACGCCCGTCAGCGGAAAACAATTCCCACTCAGCTTCTCCTTCTGGTTCCGCCTCGATGAACAACCCGGCATCCGCCCCTTCTCCCTCCTCGACAGCGGAATCGGCGACGCATTCGGCCACGCCTACGTTATCGGCGCGGGCCGCGAAACCTTCAACGCCAACCTCGTCAGCGCCTTCACCTATGCCCGAGGAAAATGGACACACGTCGCCGTCACCTACGGCCCCAAACTCAAAATCTACATCAACGGCCAGCTCGTCGCCGAACGCGACTACACCGAAGACGACTCCTTCGTCGCAGGCAACTTCCAAATCGGACGCCACTTCGACAGCGACGAACCGCGCTACTTCCACGGCGCCATTGACGACGTCATGATCTTCGCCCGGACACTCGATGACGAAGAAATCCAACAGCTTCACAACGAAAGCGCCGCTGTCGAGCAACACATCGCCCTCGCCGCACAGGCAAAAGCGCGCATCGCCACCGCCACCCAGACGCTCGCCCCCACCCAAAACGAAACGCCCCACCCCATCCTCGTCGTCGCCAGCAGCGCCGCCGAACCCAACACCAACGCATGGCACATCTTCGACTCTGACGAAAATACCCTCTGGGCCGGCGCCCCCCATCAATCCGGCTGGTGGATCGCAGCCGAATTCGCGCCACCCCTCACCTTCTCCCACCTCGAAATCCTCTCCGCCGACAACGCCCTCACCAACCCACTCGTCTTCTATAGCGAAGACGCCGAAGAATGGCCCGCCCTCGACCCCGCCACCCGCGGCAAACCCCACACCGCCCGATTCCTCCTCCTCACCTTCCCCGCTCAAGACACCATCGCAACGCCACAAATCCGCGAACTCCGCTGGCAATCCGAATAGCCACGCCTCGCGACTTCCAACTCACTGGAACCCGCTCCGGCCTCCGCCGATCAGACTCCGCGACTCCGCGCCTCCGCGTGAGACATCAAACACTCTCCTCCTCCAGTTCCTGTTCTTCTCTTCAAAACCCAAGCCACCGAAGGTTTGCATTGCCGCAATGTCCTTCAAACCCTATTCTATCGTCATGCATGCGCGAGGCCTCATCACCACCATCCTCTTGATCGCTCTTGCTTGCGCGACGAAGCCCGCCTTCGCCGCGAAAGCATGGCGCGTCAAAGAAAATTGCACCCTCATCCCAAACGAAGCCAACGACGGCGACAGCTTCCACATCCGCATCGGGCGACGACACTACGTCCTGCGCCACCTCTGGGTGGACGCGCCCGAAACCGACAACCGCTTCCCCGATCGCGTTGCAGAGCAAGCCGCCTATTTCGGGATCACGCCCGAAGACGCAATCAAAGTCGGCAAAGAAGCCGCGCGCTTCAGCAAGGCCTTTCTCTCCCAACAACCCTTCACCGTCTACACCCAATTCGCCGACGCACTCGGCTCCAGTCAGCGCGATCGCGACTACGCCATCATCAAGGTCGGCGACACCTATCTAATGGACGCACTGGTTTCCAACGGCCTCGCCCGCATTCACGGACTCCAAAAAGTTCCACCCGATGGACCCAGCGAATCCCTCACGCGCATGCGCTTGAAAGGCCTGGAAAACGATGCCAAGCGAAACAAACGGGGTGGATGGGCCTATGCGGGAGCCCCCGCCAATCGGATGGAGCGCTTTCAGCAAATGAATCGCCCCGCCGAAATCAAGGCCCAAACCGTGGTCCTCACACGTGCCACAGCCGTCTACTCCCTCGAAGACCCCAGCCGCATGCTCGGCACACTCGGCACAGGAACCGCCATAACGGTACTCCGCGCAGAATCGCAAAACATGGCCCGAATTCGCTTCAAAGTCCGTGAGGACCAAACCATGGAAGCGCTCGCGCGAATCTCCGACCTTGGCCTCTAACGCAACGCGCCTACTCGACCGACTCCGAAATCCAACCTAGGAAGTCCGGATTCCCCCTCTTGATCGAAAAGGCGACCGCACACGGCACTTCGTAGGAATGCAGCTCCCGCACTCGCGCAATGAGCCGCTCCACAGCGCTCCGCCGCGTCTTGGCCAGCATCGCCACTTCCTGCCCCTCCTCAACCGCGCCCTTCCAGCGATAAACCGACTCGCACGCGCCTAAAATGTTCACACACGCTGCCAGCCGCTCCTCCACCAAGGCACGCGCAATCCGCTGCGCCTCCTCCCGGCTCGCCGCCGTCATATACACCGCGGCCAGCTTCTCACTCCGCCTCGGCTCCATCGCCACTTCGTCATCGCTCATGTGCATACCCTCATCGTTAATTCGCCGCGCCTACTCTCGCAAATCAAAACCCCTCATTCCGAATCACAATTTTGAGCATCTTCTTGCGAAATTGATAAAATTATCGCCATTACTCATCCCGAATCGAGTCCTGTTCCTCCATTTTTCGCCAGTATCGCCCATTTTCCGCACATTTGGAGCGACTTGGCACGCCGCCTGCTACTAATAGACGCTGAGGACTGCAATGAAATTGGCTCTTACAGTCTACGCGGCGTTAGTGGCCGGACTTCTCACCGGCTGCGGCTCCGTACAACAAGCCTATAAGCCACAACAGTTAGGAAATTTAGCGGACAGCCGAACAGATAGCAGTATCGAGGTATTGCTGAAGCCCGACAAGACCCGAGCGCGAATTGGAGACCCGGTGACGTTCACCATCATCA
This sequence comes from Kiritimatiellia bacterium, assembly GCA_023953695.1. GTDB lineage: Bacteria > Verrucomicrobiota > Kiritimatiellia > CAIVKH01 > CAIVKH01 > JAMLJG01. The sequence continues at coordinate 9,198 of JAMLJG010000013.1, read as the reverse complement.
TTCGCAATGTCGGAACCGAATCAGTACTCATCCCGGACGATCCAGATTTGATCATGACGTGGGTATATCCAGATGGAAAGCGCGACAACCTTCTCCGTGCGGAACGGCGGGCGGCGCCCTCCATGGTCAAACTCAAACCCGGTGAGGCGCGCATCGCGCACTCGGTTGTCACCACCTACTACTTCGATCACAGCGGCGTCCACGAGTTCCGCGCCGTTCTCTACGGAAACAACCACATGGCCATGAACACCGAGCTGCCCGCATGGCAGGGACGCGCGGTATCAAACGGATACGGAGTACAATTCGACAAGAATTAGCGAATCAACAGAATCTTCCAGTCACGTTTTCTTAAACAGACGGAGCCCGCGAACCCTGCTGCCCCCCCCACCCACAGATCGCGGGCCGTCTGCTTTAAGGACAGCGTCACCTCCCGATCCGAGGCGTTAAAATAGGCGCGAATCCGCTCGCCGTCCAACCGCCGCTCAAACGCGAGAACCCGATCGTCCCCCGTCTGAATCCAGCGCAGACTGCCGCGCCGCAAGGCCGCATGATCGCGCCGCAACGCAATCGCCTGCTTCATAAAAGCAAATAGCGCCGCATCCGGCTTGCGCGAACGAGGGCGAACCTGTTTTCCCTGCGCCGTGTATCGCTCGTCGTCATAGAGCACGTCATCCCACAACATCGGCTGGCGATCGCACGGATCGTTCGCGCCCCACATCCCGACCTCCGTCCCATAATACACCATCGGCGCACCCCGACTGCACATCTGATAGACAATCGCCTGCCGCAGCGCCTGCCACGCCGCGCGACCCGGTCGCTGCGTCTTGAACTCTTTCCGATTCTTCACCCGCGAGGATTCAAAATACTCCGCAAAATCCTCAATCGGTTTGCGCGCATTCTCCAGCATCGTGACGAAGCGCGCCACATCGTGCGAATCCAGAAGATTCTGAAGCGCCGGAACCGTCTCCGGCGCATACGCCCGATCCAACTCCTTCAAGCGCTTCTGCACTGCCCGCGCGGAATACCCCGTCGAATGCGGCGCAAAGAAGTTCAGCGTCGGATACAGCCACATATAATTCATCACCGCGTCAAATGTGTCCCCGCGCAAATAGTCATCCGCGCGCGCCACAATCTCCGCCGTCGTGTAGGCCTCCGGATTGATCCCTTTCACATGCCGACGCCACTTGCGCCAAAATCCCAGCGGCACGCAGAACGCCACATCCAACCGCCACCCATCCACCCCGTCCTTCGGATCGCCATCCCCATCCGGATCCATCCAGCGACGCGTGATGTCAAAAATATACTTGCGCACCGGCGCAACTAAATCCCCCTTCGTCTGCGCAAACTCCGGCAGAGCCTTGTGCCCGAACCACCCATCATATTCAAACGTGCCATCGTCATTCCACTCCTTGATCTTGAACCAATCCGCATACCGCGACGCGCGGCCGTTCTTCAACAAATCGCGAAACGCAAAGAAATCGCGCCCGGCATGATTGAACACGCCGTCAATAATCACCCGAATGCCGCGCGCATGCGCATCCGCCAGGAACTCCCGAAAAAAGAAATCTGCCTTTGTCCACACCCACGACGCCGGATCCTCCGTCTCCTTCGCATTCGCCAGCAGCTTCAGATCTCCTGCCCGATCGGGCCCGAACGCCGGATCAATGTGATGCATGCACGAAGCATCGTATTTGTGGAGCGACTGCGCCTGAAAAACAGGATTCAGATAAATCGCGTTGATCCCGAGATCCTGTAAATACGGCAACTTCTGGCGAACGCCCACCAGATCGCCCCCATACCGCCGCATAAAAACCGTCTTCCAGAAAGTATCAATCGGCTGCTCCCATCGGTCCAACGCATACCAATCCATCCCCCACGGAGTCACCCGCCAACCCGCGATGCGCCGATCCGAAAAATCCGACAGCTTCGGATTGCTCCGCGCGCAACCGTTGCGAAATCGCTCGGGAAAAATCTGATACCACACCGCATCCTGCGCCCAGTCCGGAACCTTCGCCTTCTTCGCCTTCGCCATTTGCCACTCCTTCAAATCGTGAAACTTCAGGGATAAATACTTCCAATCCTTGGAAGCCCCGCGCGCGCGACTTTCCAAGCACTGGAACCGCCGCGCCTCAGCGCGCGTCCAATTCCTCAATCAGCGCTTTAGCGACGTTGACCGCCGCGCCGCCGACGCCGAGGCGCTGCTCGATTTCATCCAGCGCCAGCAAACTCGCCGCGCGCTCCGGCGTATCGCGCAGCAGCGGCAAGAGCGCCTCCGCCAGTCGCGCCGGAGTCGCTTCGTGCTGAATGAACTCGCCGAAGGCCTCGCGCTCCAGAATCAAATTGACCATCCCCAAATGCGGAACGCGAATCAGCCGCTTGCCAAAGAAATAGGTGATCGGCGAGGTCTTGTACACAATGCTCATCGGACACTTCATCAGCGCCGCTTCAACCGTTGACGTGCCCGACTTGACCCACGCCGCCGTCGCCTCCGCCAAAACGCGGCGCGTCTGACCCACCACCACCGAATAGTGTGTGGGTCCGCCGCCCGTCTTCACCCCCAACGCATGCGCGCGCTCGGCGAGTTCCGAAGAGGGTGCCGCAAGAATAAATCGCGCGCTCGGCTCCGCCTGCTGAACCAACCCCGCCGCGACCCACATCGTCGGCAGAATCCGTTCGATCTCCTGCTTCCGACTCCCCGGAAGCAGCGCAATGCGCGGGCCTTCAGGATCGGTTCCCGAGGGCCAGGGGATGGGCTCCCCATTGCCTTCCCGCACGCGCGCAGCTTCGTCCACCAGCGGATGCCCGACATACTCGACGCGCAAGCCGGTTCCCGAAAAGGCGTCCACCTCAAAGGGAAAAATCACCAACAGACGATCAATGATCTGCGCCATTTTCTGAATGCGCGAGCGATGCCATGCCCACACCTGCGGACAAACATAGTAGAGCACGGGAATGTTGAGTTTCTTCAACTCCGCCGCGAGGCGTAGGTTGAATCCCGGATAATCAATCAGCAGGGCCAGATCGGGTTTGCGCTCCACTGCGCTCGCCCGAATTTCTCCAAACACGCGCCGAAAGAAGGAATAGCGTTTGAGGACTTCCCACAGCCCCAGCACGGCCATCTCGCGCGCATCCACTAAAACCTCTGTGCCCGCCGCGCGGAGCGCATCGCCGCCGATCCCGAAGAAGTTGATCTCCGGCCGTTGGCGGCGAACGGCTTCGACCACGCGAGCCCCGTGCAGATCGCCGGACGTTTCACCCGCGATGATCAACACATTCTTGGAAGTTGGAACCAGTGAGCTCAAATCAAGACGGCCCCTGCCGCATTTGGCGGGTAATCTCCACCGCCAGCCTCAACGCCTCGGCCGCGTGTTCGCCACTGACCACAGGGCGATCGCGACGCTGCACACAGTGCACAAACGACTGCAACTCCAACGCGAGCGGCTCGCCTTTCTCAATCGGAACTTCCTCGCGCGCAATCCCCGTGTGGCTCTTGCGAAACAACTCGCCCGCCTGATTCTGATAGTCCAACGAAAGATACGCATCTTCTGTGAACACCCGAATCTTGCGCATCCGCTCCGGGCTGATGCGGCTCGCCGTGATATTCGCCACGCAGCCGTTCTCAAACAAGAGTCGCACATTCGCGATGTCCTCGCTACCGCTCAACACGGGTACACCGACGGCTCGCACATCGCGCACAGGCTCGCCGACGAGATGCAAAATGATTTCCAAATCGTGAATCATCAAATCCAGCACGACATTCACTTCCGTCCCCCGCGGGTGCATCCCCTCGCGCGGCGGCGGAAACGGCGCGAGCCGGTGCGCTTCAATGAAACGCGGCTTCGCCGCGTGTTCTTCGAGAAATCCGAGCACGGGATTGAATCGCTCAACGTGGCCCACCTGGAGAATCACACCCCTCTCCTGCGCCTGGCGCACCAAATCCTCCGCCTCCTGCGTTGTCGCGGCGATCGGTTTCTCCACCAGAACGTGAACGCCGCGCTGAATCAGCGCCGAAGCGACTTCGTGATGCAAATGCGTAGGAACCGCAACATTCGCCGCTTCAACGGCATCGGCGAGCTGCTCCAGCGTATCGAACGCCCGCGTGCCATGCTTCGCCGCCAACTCCGCCGCGCGCGCCCGATCCGCATCGTAGAGACCGACCAACTGAACGGACTCCATTTGCGAATAGATGCGCGCGTGGTGCTGGCCGAGAGCGCCAACCCCCACAACGCCGACACGAACAATACGCGGTTCACTCATTCGTTGAATCCTCTGTGGGAACGGCTAGAAAAGCAATTCCAAGCCGATTGGCCTCTGCTTTCAACCGCTCTCGCTCTAGCAAAATTGTGCGCCCCGCCTCCACCGCCAGCGTGGAAATCCCCGCCTTCTTCAAAACCTTGAAAGTGTGCATCCCGACTACAGGAATATCGAATCGCATATCGTGACCGCGCTTGGCCACTTTGACCACGACCCCGCCCTTGCCGCCCACTTGGCCCGCTCTCAAAATGGCCGCGTCGGTTCCCTCAAACGCCTCTACGGCAAGAACCGTGCCTCGCTTGACAATCACCGTCTGGCCAATATCCAACCCGCTCGTCGCTTTGGCGACCGCCAGACCCAACTCGATATCCGCCGCTTCGTCAGCATCCGGCGCTCGCGCGCTGAGTGGCCCCGCATTCGGCATGGCCGATCCCATAAACAAGCTCGCGGGCGCGAGGTCCACACCCACCTTCTTCAATTCCTCGCTGACGGCTGTAAAAATGGTCTCCGCATTCCGGTGCTTCAAACGGCTGAGCAGGGCCAGCATCGCGCGATCCGGCCGCACGCGAAACAAATGCGTCGGCGTGATCTGCCCCACCATCACCGCCCGGCTCACACCGCTGGCGCGGAGCGCATCCAGCATCGCCTCGAGCTGCCCGACATAGAGCCAGCGCACCTCATCCACGAGCTTTTCCAAAGATCGTTCGGTCTCCCCCTTGAACGCGACCGCGAACAAGCGCTTCACGCCCCCCGCCCGAGCGGAGCGCGCGAATTCAAGCGGATATACGCCCTTCCCCGCAATCATGCCCAATGAAGTTGGTATCGGTTCAGTCATTCAGAAATCGGCATCTACCGAAAAATATGGGCGGAGTATGCGACGAAACCTCAGCAAGGTCAAAGCCGCTATGCGCCACTTGGCGCAGCCGTTCGCGTTCGCGTCTTGCGCGTCATCAAGGTGTAGCTGCCCACAATCCCCCAACGCACGCCGAAATGCAGCAGCGTCTGCAAAGAGAATCGCCCCGCATCCGCACGCGCAGCTTCATATTCCTCTTTGAACTGACGTGCAAAATGCTGGCCGCTGATCGAGGCCGAGTGCCAGCGGAATCCGGCAATCGGCGGCCCCGGGATACGCACCGCCCCACCCTCGCGCCACAATCGCAAAAAGAACTCGTAGTCGAACGCGGCCTTCAAATCTTCTCGCAACAAGCCCGCCGATTCTACGGCGCTGCGGCGAAACATCGTCGCCGGCTGAGAAATGTAGTTGATGCACTGAAAGGTGAAACGCGAGGAAATGGGAAAGAAGCACTCCTTGAAGCGCGTGATTCCCTTGCGAATCTCGCGATCCGCGTCGTCCACAATCCGACAGCGCCCAAAGTAGAACGCGGCGCGAGGATGCTTCTCGGCCACAGCGACCACGCGAGCGAGGGTGTCGGGATAGTACACATCATCCGCGTTCAACCAGCCGACCAACTCGCCTGTCGCGCGGCGGAACCCCTTGTTGATCGCATCTGCGGGGCCGCGGTCCGGCTCCACGATCAACTGGTCAATGGAATCTCGATAGCGCTCGATGATTTGCAGAGAGCCATCGGTGCTTCCGCCATCCACCACAAGATGCTCCAACTCGACGCCCGACTCGCGCTGCTGTTGGATGCTGCGCAAGCAGGCGTCCAGGTAGCGGGCGCCATTCCAGTTCGGTGTGATGAGGCTGATCTTCATTTTCGCGCTTCAATCAAAAACGGTGAAATCAAAACGGAAACCGCTTACTATGACAACCGTCCAGTTGCACAAAGGAGCTTGGCATGAATTTTTGGTCTGACAAACGAGTTTTGGTCACCGGGGGGTCTGGATTCCTCGGGCACCACGTCGTGGAAGAACTCAAACGCCGCGGCGCAACCGATATTCATGCTCCGCGCAGTCGGGTCTATGACCTGCGCAAGCCGGAACAAGTCAGGAAATGTCTGAGCGACATCAAACCGAACATCATCATCCACATGGCCGCCGTAGTCGGCGGAATCGGCGCCAATCGCGCACACCCCGGCAGTTTCTTTTTTGACAACGCCGCCATGGGCATTCACCTCATCGAAGAAGCGCGCCTCAGCGGCGTTCAGAAGATGACAAACCTCGGCACCATCTGCGCCTACCCCAAGTTCACGCCCGTTCCATTCCGGGAAGCGGAACTCTGGAACGGCTACCCCGAAGAAACCAACGCACCCTACGGGCTCGCCAAGAAAATGATGCTCGTTCAGGGACAGGCCTATCGCCAGGAGTACGGCTTCAACAGCATCTTCCTTCTCCCCGTCAACCTCTACGGCCCGCGCGACAACTTTGACCCAGCCAGCTCCCACGTCATTCCCGCCCTCATTCGCAAGGCCCTCGAAGCCAAGGAAAGCGGCGCGAAGGAAATGATCTGTTGGGGAACAGGCTCTGCGACGCGCGAGTTTCTCTATGTCGAAGACTGCGCGCGCGCCATCGTGCTCGCCACCGAGCGCTACGATGGCGACGAACCCGTGAACCTCGGCAGCGGCATGGAAATCAGCATCCGCGATCTGTCCGAAACCGTCGCTCGCCTCTGCGGCTTTACCGGCAAGATCGTCTGGGATAGCACCAAGCCCGACGGCCAGCCCCGGCGCTGTCTCGATGTCACACGCGCAAATGAAAAGTTCGGATTCCACGCTGAAATGTCCTTCGAAGAAGGACTCAAGCGCACCATTGCCTGGTATCTCGAGAATCGCCACACATCCGCCGCAACCGCGCACAAATAGCTCGCGAGGCGAATCCGAAACCGAAGTCGCGCGCCGACCCGCCCTTGCGAGCGGCCCCGTGAAAAGCAGCCGCTAATCCAGGACGTAGTCCTTGCGCCAATCCACCTTGTCTTTCCACTCGGGCTGGTCACCCTTGCTCAAGAGAAAGTCGCCGAGAACGAGGTAATCCATCTCAGTGCGCATAAAGCAGCGATAGGCATCCTCCGGCGTGCACACGATCGGCTCCCCGCGCACGTTGAACGACGTATTGATGATGCAATAGACGCCCGTGAGATCGCCAAACGCCTTGATCAAATCGTAATAGCGCTGATTCACATCCCGCGCCACGGTCTGGATGCGCGCCGAGTGATCCACATGCGTGATGGCCGGCAGGCTTGACCGCGCGACATTGACGCGCTTCGTGAGATCCGGATCCTTCATCAACTGCTGCTGCTCTTCCGTCAAGTCGGTCCACAAATCGCGGCGCACCGGAGCTACCAGCAACATATACGGCGACTCGCGGTCATGCTCGAAATACTCGCTCACCTTGTCCACGCAACACGAGGGAGCAAACGGGCGAAACGACTCGCGATACTTGATCTTGAGATTCATCACCGACTGCATCTTTTCCGAGCGCGGATCCCCGATGATCGAGCGGCCACCCAACGCGCGCGGGCCGAATTCCATTCGACCCTGCACCAGCCCCACGACACTCTCCTCCGCCATCACCTTCGCAATTGCGGGCGCCCATTCGGTCTCCGAGAGCTTCTTGGCCGGATAGCCCTTCGCCTTCAGAAACTCTTCCACTTCTCCATCGAAGTTCGGGCCCAAATACGACCCCTGCATGCTGTCCTTCACGCCATCCGCCTGGCGCGGGTTCCCCTTGACGTGATGCCAAACCATCAGCGCCGCGCCCAACGCGCCACCCGCATCGCCCGCCGCAGGCTGAATCCAGACATTCTCAAACGGCCCCTCGCGCAACAAACGGCCGTTCGCCACGCAATTCAGGGCCACGCCCCCCGCCATACACAGATTCTTCTCCCCCGTCACCTTGTGCAAATGATTCGCCATCTTGAGCACAATCTCTTCCGTCACCACCTGAATCGAACGCGCCAAGTCCATCTCGCGTTTGCCAATGTTCGACTCCGACTTGCGCGCGGGCCCACCAAACAATTCGGCGAACTTGTCATTCGTCATCGTCAAGCCGGCCATGTAGTTGAAGCAGTCCTGATTCAACTTGAATGACCCATCTTCGCGCACCGAGATCAAATGGTCATAAATCTGCTTCACATACGTCGGCTCGCCATACGGCGCCAAGCCCATCAACTTGTACTCGCCCGAATTGACCTTGAACCCCGTGAAATACGTGAACGCCGAATAGAGCAAGCCGAGCGAGTGGGGAAAATGCAGGTCGCTCAAAATCGTCAACTCGTGCCCGCGCCCGTGACCCAGCGTGCTCGTCGCCCATTCGCCCACGCCATCCACCGTCAGAACGGCTGCGCTTTGATACGGCGAGGGAAAGAACGCGCTCGCCGCATGCGATTCGTGGTGCTCGGGAAAGAACATTTCCTTGGGACTCTTCACCCCGCACTCTTCCAGCGATTCCTCGATCTCCAGCGGAATCCACAACTTCTCGCGGATCCACAGCGGCATCGCCATCATGAACGACTTCAACCCCGCTGGCGCCACCGAGAAATAGGTCTGCAACAGACGCTCAAACTTGGTGATCGGCTTGTCATAAAACGCAACCGCATCCAAATCGTCCGGCCCAATTCCCGCCTCGTGCAAACAATAGCGAACCGCGTGAAACGGAAACCGCTCATCGTGCTTCTTGCGCGAAAAGCGCTCTTCCTGCGCCGCGGCAATAATCTTGCCATCGCGCACAAGCGCCGCAGCCGAATCGTGATAAAACGCGCTAATACCCAAAATGTTCATAAAACACTCAATGCTGCTTCTTGTACTGATTCATGCTCGGAACCGGCGGACGCGGGATCCAGAACGTCGCGCGCTCTGCATCGGGAAAAGCGCGATCCATCGGATCCTTTCCGCTCAGCAGCAGAACCAACCGCCCCCCCACAAACGCAATATAGAAAAACGGAACCAGCAGCCCCCACGTCAGGCCTGCAGCCACGCCAAAAGCCAGCTTCGCCCCCAGCTTCTCAAACCCGTGAAACAGCGGAGGGAAAACCCACCCGCCCACAAG
>JAMLJG010000012.1 GCA_023953695.1 Kiritimatiellia bacterium | reverse complement strand
GGCGACCCAAAGCGGCATCACCAACGCATGGCTGGAATCACAAGGACTGGTCTCGGTGCGCACCCTGTGGATTGCGTTTCACTACCCGGCAGCAAATCATACCGGATAACCCCTGTTCGGAATCGGAGGGAAATCTTCTGAACCGCCGTGTGCGGAGCCGCACGCACGGTGGTGTGGGAGCTCCGGCTAACCCTCACGGGTTAGTCGGGGCGACCCGATTCGACGATTCTTTCTTCTTATCCGCGCCAGAACGACAAGAGAGCCGATTCCGAGTAACATGAAAGTGGTGGGTTCTGGAACTGCGCCCGCGAGGATTGATGTGTATGGAGTTGTTTCATATGCCCAACCGAGGATGTCGCCACCACCAGCGGCCCCCCATGAGTTATCAAGGTAGACCCAGCCGTAGTGAGAACCGCTGTCAATTGTGAATCGAATACCGAAATAACCGGCTTCATTCGGGGGAACCCAAATGCCAATGCTGCCAATGTTGTTCCATGCTGAGAATAGCGACTCGTCTTCCCACCATGTTGATCCCGGCAAGGGTGTTTCTCCGATTGATTGTCCTGCTGCTGGTTGGATGACAAGACTTCCAGCATCTGGCGGGGGATAAGGCCAAGCCAAGACGGCATTGCCTGTCTGTGGGACGATCTCGAAAACCAAGTTCTCGGTTTGTAGAATGAAATCCACAATGCCATTTGCATCGAGATCAAGGTCGGCGGAATATGGGCCGGGCCATCTGGTCATGTTTATGGGCTCGTCAAGCCATGTGAATGAGATGTCGCCATGTATTGCCGGCACATAGAGGGCGAGCAATGAACCCAGCAACAGGAGAAACCGCCGACCTTGCATTGCGATTCCTCCTTAGTTGGTTTCTATGAGTCGATAAAACTGAAGCTCACCATCGGGCGTTATGCCGGATTCCCAAGCCGTGTTGGTCTTGGTCGCACTGATCTCTGCGCTGGTGTTCGTCCAAACCTGCTCCAGAAGATCAACGGCTGTTTGAACGCGGTAGTTCTGTCCCACAACGGACGGCCAGAGAATCAGTTCAGAACCGCTTGAGAAATCGGCTTCCACAATGGCAAGCTCCGATCTCGTTTCCGGCACGATCCCCGACAGAACAATGCTCAGGTCCTGGGATGCTGGTTGGCCCGTGTCATCAACCAAAGTTCCCTTGTGCGTCACACGGACAATGAACTGCTCACTGGCCGTTGCATTTGTCACAACAACCTGTTCCACATTGTCACGGTAATTGTCCCCTTTCGTGGCGGAATTCGATGGACTGGCCGGATTGAGAATCCAAGGCAAGTTGGTAGTTCCGCTTGCGCTGACAACGCGCAAGTCGAGATCGTTCACCAACACAAGGTTCGTTGGATTCAGTTGAAGCGGTTGTGCCGCTCCTGCCGGGTCGGGCCAGCCAATCGTGACTTTAAGTGGGACGCCGCCAGTGGCTGTGACTGCAAACTCAATGTAGTCACCGTTCACCAACGTAACTTCCTTGATGAACTGCTTGCCGCCGGTGTCGTGGTCTCCCTGAACCAAGTTGGCCGCTTTGTCCGCGTTGACAAGGCCCCACCCCGTTCTGTAGTCGGGGCCGATGGAAGCGGCTTCGTCGGCTGTATGAATGAGCAGTCCCTTCAAAGTGGACGAAAGGAAGGGGTGCTGTGGCGCAAGTCTCGTGCGAAGATCGACAAGGAGGCCGACGGCACCAGCGGCGGAAGGGGAGGAAAAACTAGTTCCCACCGCGTTCGTGGTGTAGTAGTTGGTGGCACTAGGAAGTCCGGGATGTCGAACGGGTGTGAACAAGCCGACACCTGCGGCGGCAACATCCGGCTTGATTCTTCCGTCATCCGTTGGACCCCATCCGCTGAAGGCGGACATATTGACGGTTCCTGTGCCGCCATACCCCCCGACTATCTTATATACGGCTCCAATGGTAAGGACATTCTTCGCAAGTCCCCGGTCGGTAATGGTGTCATAACCGCTTTTGGCGTAGTCGTGAGGTCGTGAAGCGGTACTCCAAATCGGGGTGCCGTTCGTGAATGTGACATATTGCGAACCTGCGGGCGGGGCCGAATCGTCGCGATCATTTCCAGCGGCCCATACGGTCAGGCTTCGAGGATTGCCGTACGCAATGGCGTCAACGTTCGTGCAGTATGAATCATATCGACCGAAGTAGTGGCTCTCCGCACCGCTAATCGCAAGGTCTCCCCACCAACAGTTTGTCACGATTGGGCCAGTAAGTGTAATTGTGCCCCATCCTGCCTGCTGTCCATAGGAGTGGTTGGAGACTCGGACATCGTTTGCGTAAGCGGAGTTCATCTCTATATCAAGATCATAATACCAGTCGTAAGCCCATACCGCTGCTTTGAACGCCATGCCTTTGGCACTCGATACAGAACCACCAGCAGCCATTGTTCCCGCAACCGCTGTTGGGTGCCAGTCAATTGGCAGGGGGCTGATTCCATCCTTATCAGTCATGCGCGTGGTCGCGCCAGCTACGAACTCCGTGTGATTTGTGAGAACGTCGCCCCCATCCCAAATCCCCATCAACGTATTTGAACCTGTTATGGAGAGACCAGAACTCCCACCCGGCCAGAGTTCATCCACGGAAATGGTATCGGCAGCGACAACGTTGTAGGTAATGTTGTATCGAGGCAGTCCGTCTTGCAGTCCCACAAGGCCCATTACGACCCCGTCTTCTGTCTTTCCATATTCCGCAAGCCCGGCTTGCTTGACCCATGCCCGAGCCTCTGCCATTTCCGCCTCGCGCGCCTTGAGCAAGTGCGCGGACATGGCCCACAACCGATCCCGGCGTTCATTGTGAACATCCTGTAGTGAACTTGGCCGCTTGCCGGTGGCGTGAATGCCCTCGTTGAGCCATTGCCGCATCCGCTCTTGCTTGGTCGGCCCACTTGGGGCCGCGCTTGCGTCGGAACTCACGACGGCAATTGCTTCAGCTTCCTGCTTTGTCTTAAGCCATGCCTCGTAGGTAGGAATGTCCATCACTGGCATGTCCGCTTCTCGTTGCACTTCGTTGAAGTGCTCGATGGAAGCGATCTCCGCTCTATACTCATCGGTGCGGTCTGTACTCTGCGCCTGCGCGGTGGTCATGCCTACGAATACGGAAGCGGCCAGAACCAACCGTGCGACGCCAGCGATCATTCTGGTCTGCATTGTCTTCTCCCTTCGGGTTGAGGATACACCCACGAGCCGCGCGGATGCATCCGTATTCTTCTCTTCTCGCATTAGCGCGGAGGCGGCGGGGGAAGCCGCCAGCGAGCGACACGGCGCTTTGCTTTTTACAGTCGAGAATCGAGAAAGCGGCGGAACCAGCAAGCAATGGGGTCAGGTCTTGACATGCTACATTCCGTCGTGTTGAGATGCGTTTATGTCACGACCGATACGGAGGAAGAGGGGTCAGTTCTTGGTAACGTATAGTCTTGGTCGTCATCAGAGCAGTCCCTTTGCGCCAATGGTACAGCCGGTTATTCAAGTGGCCGGCCGTGCCCGTAATGCGACGCGGCGATCCACTTCACGCTCATCAGCGTTTCCGCGCGCAAGTGGGCGGCCAGCTCCACCTTCATCCGATCCCCTTTGGCTCGCTCCTCCAAGTCGGATTCCTCCCATCCGCGGTGCCTTAACTCCTTCCGAATCAACCGCTCTGCCTGAACTTCCGCAGATTCCGCGCGTTCGCTCCCATAGTGTTCCGCTCCCATGCGTTCGGATACTTGTGCCAATAACTCCTGACGGAAAGTTTCATCCCCGAAGCACCACCCTCGCCGAATCGCCGCATACTCAACCGGCACATCCCCCGATCGTCTTGCCTCGATCGCACGCTCCAGCGCCCGGCGTCCTGCTGCACTGTCCTTGGGAACACCACTCTCTCCCATCAGCCGATCCACGCGCAGCCACGGCCATCGCTTGCCCGGAGTCTTCATATATTCCGGCCAACTGCTCCAGCGATACGTCACCAATCGTTCATCCGCCGCCAGCAGTCCGGCTCGTGCTGGATTCAAGTGAACGTAGTCACAAACCGTTCGGAAATACCCGTCACCTGTGCCGTCAACCACCAAGGCTTTATAGCGCCCGGCAAACACGTGACCCGATCGCCGATGTCGGCGGTTGAAGCGCATCGTATAGGTACCCAGCAACCACTTCATCCCTGCCACCAAATTGCCCTGTGGTGTTTCCACCACAAGGTGAAAATGGTTGTCCATCAAGCAGAGCGCATGCACTTCCCAGCCCGACTTCTCGCACACCTCACCCACCGCGATCAGAAACCCGTCCCGATCTCCGTCGTCCAGGAAGATTGCCTCCCGCCGATCTCCGCGGCTCAACACGTGATAGATCGCTCCCGGATACTGCACTCGTAACTTTCTCGCCATGTCACAAGAGACTAGCCACCCGAGATAAAATAATCAATACCAAGAACTGACCCCTCTCGCTCTGGTGAAAGGAGAAAAATGGGATCAATTCGCCAATCGCGTCGGCGATCCCGGGAGGGATGTGGCTTTGGAAATTGCTCGGAGGCGATGCGGGTTGACGCTTAAGGAGTTGGGAGCGATTGCGGGCGACCTTGATTATCGCTGTGTGGCGACGGCAATTGGTCGCATCAAAAAACGAGCGGTCAATGACCGAGCGCTCAGAACTATAATACGCGAAGTGGAGGCGAAGGTGGCGAATGTCAAGACCTGACCCCTCTGCCGGTGCTAGTGCAGTCGCGGAGCTTCAATCCGAGCATTACGTCCGTCGCCGGACACTCTCTCGCCTCCAGGCGCTCCGCCGTGCCGGAGCGGTTCCAGAACTGTTTTCGGAACGGTTGTTGACACAAGGGCCGAAGCTCCGGTATGTTCCGCGCCTTTGTTTGGGAAAAGGATTGGCATGAAGACGACAGCAGTTCATCCGGACGATGTGGTTCGGAAATGGTTTATTGTGGATGCGGCGGACAGACCGGCGGGACGACTCGCGGTTCGGATCGCCGAGGTATTGCGCGGCAAAGATCTCCCCAGCTACACGCCTCATGTGGATATGGGCAGCTTTGTGGTGGTGATCAACGCGGAGAAGATCAAGCTTTCCGGCAGCAAGGATGAGCAGAAGATCTACAAGGATTTCAGCGGATACTCCAGCGGCCTCAAAGAGCGGGTGGCGTCTGTGATTCGCGAGAAGGATCCGACCCGCATCATCACGCAGGCGGTGAAGGGGATGTTGCCGAAGAACAATCTTCAGCGCACGCGCTTGACGCGATTGAAGGTGTATGCGGGCGAACAGCACCCCCATGCGGCACAGAAACCTGAAGCACTGGTCGTGTAACTTTACCTTAAGTTAAAGAGGAACGAATATCGTGGCTACCAAGACTCTCGAATATGCGGCGACGGGCCGCCGTAAGACCTCTGTTGCGCGCGTGCGCCTTTCCGCGGGAGCGGGCAAGGTGACCGTGAATGGCCGGGATGTGGAAGATTTCTTCCCGCTCGAGTCGCTGCGCAGTTTGTTGGGGCAACCCTTCAAGGCAACGGGAACGGAACAGAAATATAATGTGGCGGCATCGGTGAACGGCGGGGGCCCGACGGGCCAAGCCGGCGCGATTCGCCACGGTATCGCTCGCGCATTGACGCTGGCGGATGAAACGCTGCGCGCACCGCTGAAGTCAGCGGGCCTGTTGACGCGCGATCCGCGCATGAAAGAGCGCAAGAAGTCCGGCCAGCCGGGCGCACGCAAGCGGTTCCAGTTCTCGAAACGTTAATCGAGCTTGGCACTTTGGCGAAAAGCCCCGATGGTCTACGGACTCTCGGGGCTTTTCTTTTGACCTCTCTTAGAGGTTGCGAGTGAGGTGGGAATATGAAGATTGCACTAGTTGATGATGTGGTACTGCCGCAGGGCTTTCGCGCGGCGGGAATTGCCTCCGGCATCAAGCGCAGTGGCAAGCGGGATTTGATGCTGGTGGTGAGTGATCGGCCAGCGACCTGTGCGGGCGTTTTCACGACCAATCAGGTTCAGGCCGCACCGGTAAAATTGGATCGCGAAGTGGTGAAGAATCAATCCGCTCGCGCGATTGTCGTGAATAGCGGCAACGCAAACGCGTGCACGGGAGCCAGCGGTTTGCGCGATGCAAAGGCGATGCAGGCTCAGGCGGCGAAGTTGTTGAAGGTCAAGGCGGGGGAGGTTCTCGTTTGCTCGACGGGTGCAATCGGAAAGCCGATGCCGATGAACACCATTCGAGCGGGCATCCAGCAAATCGTTCCGGCGCTTTCAGCCGACGGCGGACCGGATGCGGCGCTGGCGATCATGACGACGGATACGCGCAAGAAGACGGCGACGGTTCGACTCGCGGTGGACGGGAAGCCGGTGACTCTCACGGCCTTTGCGAAGGGCGCGGGGATGATCGAGCCCAACATGGCGACGATGCTCGGCTTCTTCTTCACCGACGCGGCGGTGGAGCCGCGCGCGCTGCAACACGCGCTGAAACAAGCGGTGGATGCGAGCTTCAACCGCGTCTCCGTGGACGGCGACATGTCCACAAACGACACCTGTCTATTTCTCGCGAACGGCGCTGCGGGCAACAAGCCGCTGACGCCGAAGCACAAGGATTGGCCCGCATTCACCGCAGCGCTGTTTGTGATAGCGCTGGACCTGGCGACAAAAATTGCCGCCGATGGCGAGGGCGCAACAAAGCTGGTCACGGTGCGGGTCGAGGGCGCGCGGTCGGATGCGGAGGCAGACGCTGCAGCGCGGGCTGTGGCCAACTCGATGCTTGTCAAGACCTGCTGGAATGGCGACTACCCCAACTGGGGCCGAATTATGGATGCGATTGGCTATTCCGCCGCGAGGGTGGACGAGTCGAAGGTGGACATTTTCTACGATGCGCGGCATGCCGTTCGGCGCGGCCTCGCGACGCGCACCTCCATCGCGGCGCTGAGCGCAGTGCAGAAGCAGAAACAATTCACGATCCGGATTGATCTGCACCTTGGAAAAGGGCAGGCCGAGGTGTACACCTGTGACTGTTCCGAAGAATACGTGCGCATCAACGTGGATTACATCAAAATGCCAGACGGCCGGGAACCGACCTGACCTGCGGCGCGGAAATGACATGAAAGATATGATTCGCAAGGCGGATGTCCTCATTGAGGCATTGCCGCACATCCAGAAGTTTCGCGGCGAAATCGTCGTCGTGAAAGTCGGCGGCAGCACGATGGAGGAAAAGACGGGTGTCGAGCGCGTCTTGACCGACATCGCGTTCATGGCGTGCGTGGGTCTGCGTCCGGTCGTGGTGCACGGCGGCGGCAAGGCGATTTCGCGCGCGATGAAGGAGAAGGGGCTCCCCGCAACTTTTGTGAAGGGGCTTCGCGTGACCGACGAAGCGGCGGCGGATGTGGTGGAGCAGGTGCTCAATCGCGAGGTGAATCCGGATATTGTTCGCACGCTGGAACGACTCGGCTGCACGGCGCGCGGTATTCACGGTGAGGACATTCTCGACGTCATAAAACACACAGAACTGGATTCGGAAACGGGCGAGGCGCTCGACTGGGGTTTTGTCGGCGATGTGGTGGAAGTGGACGACGATCCGATTTTGGCCTATCTCCACGCGCACATCGTGCCGGTCATCACGCCGCTGGGGTGGGGGCCCGACGAAAAGGTGTACAACATCAACGCGGACGATGCGGCCTCTGCGATTGCACAGGCACTCAAGGCGCGCAAGCTGGTCTATTTGTCCGACGTGCCGGGACTCTTGCGCGATCCCGAGGACAACACCACGCTGATTTCCACCCTGAAGTTTGCCGATGTGGACAAATTAGTGGCACAAGGTGTCATTTCGGGAGGAATGATCCCGAAAGTGCTAGGCGCGGTACGCGCAATCAAGGCGGGTGTTCGCAAGGTGCACTTCATTGATGCCAAGTTGCCCCACTCGTTGCTTCTCGAATTATTTACCGACCGGGGCGTCGGCACCGAAATAGTGAAAAAATAGATACGCGGAGCCGACTATGAACGCCAATGATCTCATACAGTTAAATAAGCAATACGCGATCAACACCTACGCTCCGAACCTCTTGTTAACGAGAGGGAAGGGGTGCCGCGTATGGGACGCGGACGGGCGCTCCTATCTCGATTTTCTGGCGGGGATAGCCGTTGCGCAGGTCGGGCACTGCCATCCCAAGCTCGTCGCGGCGATCCAGAAGCAAGCGGCGACACTGATGCACGTCTCAAATCTGTATTACAATGAGAACGCGCCGCGCCTTGCGGCGAAGCTCGTGGAGAAATTCGCCGCTCCGAGCCGCGTTTTCTTTTGCAACTCCGGCGCGGAGGCGAACGAGGGGCTCATCAAACTCGCGCGCCTGTGGGGCAGCGCATCGGGCCGCTATGAAATCCTCTCTATGAAGAACTCGTTTCACGGGCGCACGCTTGCGGCGATCACGGCGACCGGGCAGACGAAGTATCAAAAAGGGTTCGAGCCACTTCCAGCGGGCTTTGCATACGCCGAGTACAACAACCTCGACTCTGTGCGCGCAGCGATCACGGACAAGACCGTTGCGATTCTGGTGGAGGCCATTCAAGGCGAGGGCGGCGTGGTTCCCGCGACTCCAGAGTTTCTCAAGGGCCTCCGCGCGCTGTGCGACGAGAAGAATCTTCTTCTCTTGTGCGACGAAGTTCAGTGCGGCATGGGGCGAACGGGGACTTGGTTCGGCTTTCAGCAATTCGGCGTACAGGCGGATGCCTGTTCCCTCGCGAAGGGCCTCGGCGGAGGCCTGCCGATAGGTGCGTTTATTGCAGGGCCGAAGGCATCGGAGGTGTTTCAGCCGGGTCAGCACGCCAGCACATTTGGTGGCAACCCCGTCGCCTGCGCGGCGGCGCTGGCCGTGATAGACATTATTGAGAAAGAGCGCCTGCTCGATAACGTCGCTCGCGTCGGAGAGCTACTTCAGACAGAGCTGCGCGCGCTGGCGACGGACTATCCATGGATCGTGGATGTTCGCGGGCGCGGGCTCATGCTCGGCGTGGCGCTGAATCATCCGGCGAAAGCATTTGAGAAGGTTCTCTTGGCAAAAGGGCTGATTGCGATTGCGACGGCAGACAACGTGATCCGCATGCTGCCGCCGCTCAATATCACGCAGGCCGATGCGCGCGAGGCCTTGCGCATTTTTGCAGAGGCCGCCGCAACCTACTCGCCCGCCTGATCGCGGACACAGAGGCGTCCGCGAGCGCACCTGCGCCGCCGCCTTGTCGCCTCCTGAAATCCCTCGATTTTTCGGTGCTTACAACTTTTGAGCTGACAAATTTTAAGCGCTGCTGTATCGTCAATAATCTGGCGGGCGATTGTAGGTGCCTGATACTAAAAAATGCGGCGATTAACTGTTATTCTCGGGGTTGTGTTGCTGTCTGGCGCATTGTCGGTAATGGCGCAGGCGCCGACAGACGATTCGCCGGAAGGGTTATATGCTTCGGGGCTCGCCAACTTCAACGCGGGCCGTTTTGCTGAAGCGGCGGCGGCCTTTGCGCAACTGAGCAGCATTTTCGGCAATGAGCCCTCGCTGCAAAAAGCGATGGAGGGCGTTTTCTACGCGCTCGGCTCGGCCTACTACAATCTCGGCAACTATCCGGAGGCCATCGAGGCCTTCAACGAATATTTGAAGCGCTTCCCGAATGCAGAGCTGCGCGATGAGGTTGTGTTCCGCATCGCCTCGGCCCTATTTATCCAAGAGGATTTCGACGGCGCGCTGACAGAATTCAAGCGGCTCATTGAGCAGTGGCCCCATTCGGCGTTTGCTGAGGATGCCGCGTTTCAGACGGTGCTCATATATCGCATTCAGGAGCGCACGGCCGATCTGATGCCCGCGTTGGAAAGCTTCATTTCCACCTATCCCAACTCAGAGCTGATTCCGCAGGCGCGCCTCCACCTCGCGCGCGGCTATTTCGCCGCGAACAAACTCGTGGAAGCGCTCGAACAAATTGAGCAGCTCCCGCTCACGGGCAACAGCCTGGACCACCTCGTGTATGCCAATTTCCTCGCGATTGAAATTGGCGATGCCGCGTTCGATGAGACTGAATACGATCTCGCGCTGCGCGCCTATCGCCGCGTCCGCACGCGCGCCGCGCTGACGCGCGTTCAGTCTCGACTCCTGGCCGAGCGCGAGGCGACCCTGGCAGAATTGCAGAAGCAGCGGATGGACCCCAAGCAAGCCGCGGCCCGATTCCGCGCAGAACGCCGCTTGCAGGAGGCGATCGGCCTGGCGAAAGACGCGGTGAAGCGCCTTCAGGATATTCCGGACTACGACGGAGGCCTCTTCCACAGAATTGGTCGCTGTTTCTTCTCGGTAGATCGCTTCTGGGAGGCAATCGTCGCCTTTTCGCGCGTTCAGAAAGAAGCGACCGATCCCTCCATTAAGGAAGCGGGGCACTACGACCTCGTTCTCTCCCTCAACCGCTTGCGCCGCTTTGAGGATCTGGTGACCGAGGCGGATCGCTACCTCGCAGCGTACGGAAAAGACGCAACCTACATTGAGCGCGGGCGCGTGCCTTCGGTTGCCTTCATGCGGGCGGAGTCGTTCATCAATCGCGAAATGTTTGAAGAGGCCGAACCGGCTATGGTCGCACTCGTTCGCGACTATCCGGAACATCCGCAGCGCCCGCGCATCGAGTTCTACCAGGGCCTTTCGCTCGCAATGATGGAGCGCTTCGATGAGGCCATTGAGAAGTTTGAGGCGTGGCTGAAGGCCTATCCCGACAACGCGATGCGATCAGAGGTGCTCTATTGGCTGCCGATTTCGCGCTTCTTCAACGGCGACTACGAAAAGGCGCTTCCCGAGTTCAAGAGCTATGCAACGGACTTTCCCGAAAGCGTGTATGCCCCCGAGGCGGAATATCGCGTGGCCCTCTGCAACTATGCGATGGAGAACTTTAGCGAGGCGGGCGATCAACTTCTCGATTGGGTGAGCAAGCACAAAGACCATCCATTCTATGGCGAAGCGCTCGTGACGGCGGGTGATGCGCTGGCCGCGGAGGGTCGCCTGGAAGAAGCGCAGGCCGCCTATTTGCGGGTGCCGGCAACGGCGGAGCCCTTCCAGTTCATGGCGTTGAAGCAGGCGGTCAAGGTGTTCAAGGCGCTCGACACAAAGGATGCCTATTTGACCATGAAGTCGGCCTTCGAGCGCTATCTGCGCGAACATCCGGATTCCCCCAACTCGGTCGAAGCCGCGTATCAGGCGGGCTGGGCCTTGCGCCAGGTGGGCCAGATAGCAGACGCGCGGCGCCTCTACCTCTCGGTCATTGAGCGCTATGGCAACAACCGCGCGTGGGACGGCTTGAGCCCGATGCTCGACGATTTGCGGAAGCTGTATCCTGGGGAACCCGAGGCGCTGACCGAAGCCATGGACAAGATGGTCAGCAACGCGCGGGCGGGCAACCAATACACCCTTCTGGCGCGTTTGAGCGTGGCGCAACTGCGGTGGAGCAAGAAGGATGCGGACGCCATTTCTGACGGCGCAGAGCGCATTGCCAGCAGTTTTCCGATGGAGACGCTGGACGCGGAAACGCTCGCCTATCTCGGCTCGGCCCTCGCGCAGCGCGGCGAGGTATTGCGCGGTCTGTCCTTCTTTGATCGGCTTTTGGCCGACTTCCCGCGCTCGCGCTACGTTGACGTCGCCTACGCCCGCCAGGCCGAGGCGAAGCTCGCCGAAGGCGACTATGCCGCTGCGAAGGAATTGGCGGACAAAGCCGCTGCGCGCGCCTACGAACCGGCGCTGCTGATGGAGGCCGTCTTCATCCGCGCGGAGGCACAGCGCAATCTAGGCAAGTTTGCCGAAGCGGAAGAAGACTACAACACCGCGCTATCGAGCCGCGTCACGCCGCGTCCCCTCAAACCGCGCGCACTGCTCGGACTGGCCGCCTGCCAGGAGGCGCAGGGCGACTTCCGCAAGGCTATTCCGTTTTATCAGCGCGTCTATGTTCTGTATGAGGCCTATACCGACGCCGTAGCCCAAGCCTATCTCAAGAGCGGCTCGGCTTTCGAAAAAATCAAGGACACCGAGTCTGCCGTAAAGACCTATCAGGAAATGCTGGAGGTCAAGAATCTGGCGGGTCGTCCCGAATTGGACGAAGCGCGCCAGCGTCTTGCGAAACTACAATCATGAAGTTCGTCCGCTCCATCCTTTTCGCGCTGATTTTGCTCCCGCTGGTTGCCGGGGCGCAGGCGCCGACGTCGCAGCGCGGCATTGGCCCCTTCACGCTTCAAGCGCGCAACGGCTCGGCGGAGGTGCGCCTTGTCCGCCTGGACCGAGACATGCTGTGGGTGGACCAACAAACTCGAGACGGCCGCTACGTTGAAGTCGGCGTGCCGCGCGCAAACATCATTTCGATCACCGTGCCGCCGATCGCCGTCCTCGAAGCCGCGCGGCGCGCATCCACAACCCAACAGATCGCACAAGTCGAACAGCCGCTCCGCCGTGTCGTGGACACGCTGCGCGTCTATCGGGATTTGCCGGGCATTCCTTTTTACGATGCGGAGTTGATATTGGGTCGAATGCTCATGACCCAGGGTCGCGATACGGAGTCGCTGAATGCCCTTTCCGATGTCGTCGCCAATTCGAAAGACCCCGCCTTCCAGCAGGAGGCCAACCTGCGCAAGGGCTTGATTCTTGCGCGGCAGGGCAAAAATGAAGAGGCGCTCACCATTCTTGAAAACATTTCTTTTCCCGAGGACGATCCGCTTTTGACGGACGACCTCTACTTCGCGCGCGCCAACGCCAAGGCGGCCGTCGGGCGCCATCGCGACGCGCTCATGGATTTCTTCTATCCCGTGGTGTTCGCGCCTACGATCAATCGCGCGGAGCCGCGCGCGCTCTTCGCCGCGCTGCCGAGTCTCGTGGCTATTGATGACTGGATCAGCGTCGCGCGAACCCTCGACGTTTTGCACGCCGAATTTGGCAAGGAGCCGGAAACGGAGAAAGCCGATGAGTGGGCGCGGCAATACCAAAAACAACTGGGGATTGAACAGTCCTACCAAGTGCCGGGCAGTTAATTCGACAGAGGAAAGCGAGGAACTATGAAACGATTGATGCACATCCTTGTTTGGAGCGCGCTACTGGGCGTGGCGACCGCGTGGGCACAAGCGCCGGAAGCCGCAGCAGGAGAAGCGGCGGCCACAAGCACCTCGCTTCTCGACTTGATCAAGGTCGGCGGCTGGGCCATGTGGCCGCTGGGCGGATGCTCATTCGGCTTGATCACGATCGCCATTATCATCGCACAAAAGGTCAACCGCAAGAAGCTCATCCCCCCCGCAGCGCTCGCCGAAATCAAGCGCGCGGCAAAAGTCGGCGATGTGATGGTGATGCAAAACACGGCGGCCACGTCGCCGAGCCTGTTCACCAACTCCCTCGCGGTGGGACTGCGTCAACTCGACCCGGAAGATCCACTCGGCAGCAAGGAGCGCATTGAGAGCGCCATCGCGGAGACGGTTGTTCGCGAAGAGGCGGGCCTCTCGTTCTGGATCAACTTTCTATCCCTCATCACCGCTGTATCTCCGATGGTCGGGCTGCTGGGTACGGTCAGCGGTATGATCGGCGCCTTCCAAAAGATCGGGCAGGGCGGCATGGGCAAGCCCGAGCTGCTCGCGGCGAACATCGGCGAAGCGCTCATCACCACGGCCACGGGCTTGATCGTTGCCATTCCCTCCATGTTCTGCTTCTTCCTATTCCGCAATCAGTTGAATAAGTTGGTGCAAATCGCGGAGCAGGAGTTCACCAATGTGCTGAACCTGTTGCTCGGCATTGGCGGAGCAAACGAAGGCTAAGACGCGGCGCGGTCCGACATGAAAATTCGCAAACACGAAGATCCGAGTCTCGAGATAGACATGACGCCGATGATTGACTGCGTCTTTCTGCTCCTGATCTTCTTTATGTGCGCGGCGACGATGTCCAAGGTGGACCTCACCCCTGAAGTTCAACTGGCGGTTGCGCCGCGCGGGGCCATCCCCGAAGACCTCCGTGGCCGCGGCACGGTCAACATTCTTCCGATCGGCACCCAGTTGAGCAGCGGCGAAACCGTGACCAAGGAGCGCTCCTACATGATTTCGGGCAAATTGATGACGGCCAACGAGCTTACAACCGCCATCGCCGCACGCCGCGCAGAAGAGCCTGAACTTCGGCTCTATTTGCGGGTAGATAAAGAGGTGAACTTCGCGCTGGTCCGCAAGGCGATTCAGGCCTGTGCGGCCGCGGGGGTGTATGACGTCATTTTTGCAACGTTCCAGAGTCCACAGGCCATGTGAGTCATGAAGCTGTCGCGCAAGAACCAGGATATTCAGCTCAAGATCGAGATGACGCCGATGATTGACTGCGTCTTCTTGCTGCTCATCTTCTTCATGGTCACATCCACCTTTAATCGGCAGGAGGCCGACATCAGCTTTTCGCTGCCCGGCGTCGCTTCCCAAGACGACAGCGTCGAAATCCCGGATGAGCAGATCATCGAGATCTCCGGGGATGGCCAGGTTTTGCTCAATGACATGGCCTATGACGGCCCGAATAGCTCCGACATGCCGGAGCTTGTTGACACCCTGCGCCGGTTCCGCGCCTCGGCGGAAGCGAACAAGTCCTCCGCCATGGTCACCATTGCCCCTGCTGATGACGTGCGGCACCAGCGCGTCGTGGACGTTCTCAACGCTTGTTCTGCGGCTCAAATCAGCAATGTCACTTTCGCCGTGGAGGACGAGGAATGAGCGAAAACCAGACATCCCAAAACCCGGACGAAGAGGAATACGAGGAGGTCGTCGAGGAGCTTGAGGAAGTCGAGGCCGAGCCGGAGAAGCCCGCAAAGTCTAACTGGCTCACGGCGATGTGGTCTTCTGAAAAGAAGGGCCGCAAAGTGCCGTGGAGCGCCGTCCTCATGAGCGTGCTCATTCATGTGCTGTTGCTCGCGGGCGCGGGATTTTTGACGGTTCTCGTGGTCGCGGGCAAGCAGAAGGTGATGTTTGAAGCAAAGCAGCCGCCGGGTCTGCCTGCGCGCAAACTCGAACACAGCATTCGCGTGAAGCAAATGCAGGAGCAAATGCGCAAGCCGCAAATCATGCAGCGGCTCGTTGCGGATGCGCCCAGCGCGGTCTCCTTGCCGGAGATGCCGCAGATGCAGATGCCGGATCAAAAGAATCTGCGCGATTCGCCCGTGATGACTTCAATGGCGGGCGGCAGCATTGGCCAGCTCGGCGGTCAGGGCGGAGGCGCGGGGCGCGGACTCACCGGCGGAACAGGCTATTCTGACGCCAAGTTCTTCGGCGAAAACGTGCGGACGCGCGCGATTTGCATCCTGATGGATAACAGCCAAAGTATGATTGAAAAGGGCGTTGTCCGGGACGTACTCGCGGAGTCAACAACCCTGCTCGACGCCTTGAGTCCCGTGACCAAGTTCAACATGATCATCTTTGTGGACGGCGAGGCGGCGATGTTCCCCCAAATGGTGTATGCAACGCAGGAGAACAAGTCTAATGCGCTCGCCCGCCTGAAGGTTCGCACGGGGAAGTTGAAGAAGGGCGACGATTCCCGCAGTTGGGGGCCGGACGGGTTTTCGCCAAACTTCGGCGGCAACCTCGGCGGCTACTCGGGCAGTACACCGTGGAAGGCGATCGAGAAGGCGGTCGAATTGGGCGCGGACACAATCTTCATTCTCTCGGATGACCCGCCCTACTTGAAGCAGGGAGATATGAAGACGGGTGTAGAGATCGCCACGCACCAGCGCGACATCGAGAAGTTTGTGCGCAACATCGAAACACAAACGGGGCGACCCGTTCGAATCAATCCGATCATCTACAAGCCACGTGGCGGGGAGATGGGGCAGCAGAGCCTTCTCTTCTACAAGAAGATTGCACAGATCACGGGTGGGCGAGTTCGCGTGATCAAATAGTTCGCCTGGCGAGCGGCTCACTCAATCTTCAGGTCGCTCTCCGCTTGGCGCCATTTTGACGATGCGCGGATCGAAGCGCGCGTGCGTTTCAACGAGGTCGGCCTGCGCGGCCATCACGTCGTGGATGTTCTTGTAGACCGCAGGCACTTCGTCGAGTCCGGCGGAGAGGAGGGTGACCCCGCGCTCGCGCAGGAGGCGATTGGCGTCGATCCAGGACAGGGTCTTGTGCGCTTGCGTGCGGCTCATTTGTCGGCCCGCTCCATGCGCGGCGGAATGCAAGGACTCGGCGTTGCCCCGTCCGCGCACGATAAAGCCGGGTGTGGCCATGGAGCCGGGGATGATGCCGAGTTGGCCGCGCGCGGCGGGGGTTGCGCCTTTTCGGTGTACGATCAGTTCTTCGCCGTGGTGTTCTTCTTTCCACGCGAAGTTGTGATGGTTTTCGAGGTCGAGCATAACGCTGACGCCGAGGTGTTTGGCGATATGGCGATGAATGAGCGCGTGGTTGGCGGCGGCGTAGCGCCCCATCAGTTCCATCGCATTCCAATACTCGTTTCCTTCGGAGGATTCCAGGTCGAGCCAGGCGAGGTGTTTCATTTCGCGAGGAAGGTCGGGTCGCATTCGCATCGCGAGATCGCTGTAGTGCTTGCAGACGGCGGCGCCAACGCCGCGGCTGCCGCTGTGGCTCAAGAGGGCGAGGTATTCGCCGGGGGGCAGCGCGAGGCCGTCGCGCGCGATGGTGAGGGTTCCGAATTCCACGAAGTGGTTTCCGCTTCCGCTGGTGCCGAGTTGGGATGCGGCGCGATCGTGGTGCGTTCGGGTGACGGGACTGATGTTCCAATCGTCGTCCATCACGTCGTGTTCGCGTCGTGCGCGGAAGGATGCGCCGATGCCGAATCGCGTTTCCGCTTCGATGGCGCGAGAGAGGCGTTCGGGGTTGCGCTGTATTTCTGCGGGCGGCAGATCGAGGACGGTGAGCTTCATGCGGCAGGCGATGTCCACACCCACGGCGTAGGGAATCACGGCGCCGCGCGTGGCGAGTACGCCGCCGATGGGGAGGCCATAGCCGACGTGGGCATCGGGCATCAGCGCGCCGGCGACGGCAACGGGGAG
Source organism: Kiritimatiellia bacterium (assembly GCA_023953695.1). Classification (GTDB taxonomy): domain Bacteria; phylum Verrucomicrobiota; class Kiritimatiellia; order CAIVKH01; family CAIVKH01; genus JAMLJG01. Next base: position 61,098 of record JAMLJG010000012.1, on the reverse strand, counting down.
GCGGCTGGCAGCGTCCATTTGTGCCTCGGCTTGAAGGTCAATCGAGTCGCCCCATTTTCTCCACGGGATGGGTTTGCGCTCGGTCATGCGCGCTTCCTTTTGGGATGGCGCTCTTTGCTCGGGCCGTTGAGGGCCGCGCAAATGGGGCAGCGTGTTCCATCGCACCCGCGCGCGCTGCAGTGGGCGCGGCCGTAGAAGATGATTTGGAGATGGCGGCGGTACCACTCCTCTTGAGGGAACAATTTTTTCAGATCGCGCTCGGTTTCGACAACATTTCGCCCGCGGGTGAGTTTCCATCGCTTTGAGAGCCGGTGGATATGGGTATCCACAGGAAAGGCGGGGACGCCGAAGGCGCGGCTCATGACGATGGAGGCGGTTTTATGGCCCACGCCAGGCAGCGCTTCGAGTTCTTCGAAGGTGCGCGGGACTGCGCCGCCATAGTTCTCGACAAGGATTTGCGAGGTGGCGCGAATGTTCTTGGATTTGGTGGGGGCCAGGCCGCAGGGGCGAATGATGGTTTCGATTTGGCGGGCGGTGAGTTTCCTCATCTTTTCGGGCGTGTCGGCCACGGCGAAGAGGTGCGGGGTCACTTCGTCCACGCGCTTGTCGGTGCATTGGGCGGAGAGGATGACGGCGATGAGCAGGGTATAGGCATCGGTGTGGGCGAGGGTGACACCGACGCGGGGGAAAAGTTTGTCGAGTTCTTTGCCGATGTAGTCGGCGCGTTCTTGTTTGGTCATATTCGTTTCCAACGCTTGGAAGTAGGCGGCGCGCTGACTTCCAACGGTTGGAAGTCGCGCCTTTCCGGTGCAGTGTGGCGGGGGCGGGGGCGCGTGTGAAGCGCGTTTTACTCCAGACGGACGTCGCCGTGATCGAGGAGGAGCAGATTGCCGAGCCATGCGAGGGGGACGGGGTCTATCGGGGCGGCCGTGATGATCAAGAGTTCGCCACCGGGGAGCGAGAGGGATTCCACTGTGTGACCGGTGGCTTCGAGTAGTGCGCGGTTATCGCGGGCGAAGGTGGGTTCGGAGAAGAGCGCGGCTTGATTGAGGTGGGTGATGGCGGTGTATTCGTGGGGTGGGCTGGCGGTGGGATCGTCGGTTCGGCGCTGCAGCCGGGTGGAGTAGTCGGTGGCGAGGTCGGGCAGTTTCTGCGCGCCGATGCGATCGGAGACCCAACGGCTTGCGAAGATGCGGTGGACTCCGCGTTGGCGGCAGGCGGCGATGATGGCGTCGAGGTCGGGTTGGATGTGGGCGGTGGACACGCTCGCACTCGGGTCTTCTTCGAGGAGGACGATTTCCGAGATGCGGAAGCGGTAGGACGCGCGGCGCGGCGAGGGTGGGCAGAGGATGCGGAGGCGGGTGATCTCGGTGGGGGTACAGCGCGTTTCGGTATGACTGTAGAGGTCGCCGAAATAGGGTTGGGGGCCGCTCCAGTACCAGCCTGAAATGGCTCGGGCGGGAGCAAGTGTTGTCCAGGTTCCATCGGGAGCAGGCATGTCAAGTTGAGTATAGATCGGTAGCTGGCGCTCGCGGCTAAAGAACAAGGCGCCGGCGATTTTGACGGGGTGGCGAAACGCAATCTCGACGCCGGGCGCGGGTTCGCCTTGCTGGCTGTCATCGCGCCAGAGGTTGTCGAAGTTGCGATCAACGAGTTGCGGAACGGGGTTGCCATCGAGAGTGGTTATGCTTTCGATCGCCTCGGTTGCAATCGGACGAACGGGGGTGGAGTTGGGTTGCAGCTCGGTGATCACGGCGCCCATCTTCGTTTCGAGTGTGGTGCCGGTCGCTTGGGTGCGGGCGATGAAGTCGGCGATGCTGCCGCCTTTGAAAAAGGCGGGGTGTTCCGCGAGAAGTCCGGCGCGATCGAGTAGCGGCACTCGATCGCCCGCGAATTCGACGACGGGCAGAATCCCGCGATCCGCAAAGTTCAGCCAATGCTTCTGATAGCCGGAGAAGAGTGCGTCCACTCCACTTGCCCGCAGGTTCTCGGCCCACGCGGGTGCGGCTTCAACCGTGGCGCGACGCGGATCGGGTCCGCGCTTTTCCCATCGCTTCTTGAGCTGCGGCGCGAGGAGGAGAACGAGGGGAAGGGCGATGAAGGCGACGCGCCTCTGCGCGAAGGCAGCGGCGGCGACGCCGAATAGGATCGCGAGCGGCAGATAGATCGGAAGAATATAGCGGAGGGTTTCGGTGTAGGCGAAGTCGGAGAGCATGTAGGAAACGGAAAACAGAGCGAGATAGATAAGGACTGCGGCGAACGCCCACGGAGCAGACGGACTGCGGCGCCGCCAGCTCGCGTAGCCTGCGAGCGCGAGGACAACCGCTAATACACCGCCCAATTTTCGAACTCGCACATGTGTATCACTTCCCCAATCAAGGCCCGCCCAAATGCGATTAATCAGCAGTCCAGCGGTTGCATTTAACTGCTCCAAACCGCCGAGGCTGCGCCCCATGGAGAGAGATTCCCATCCGTGTGTTGCGTTCCAAATGAGCCACGGCGCAGCGCCCACGCCAAAGGCGAGCGCGGCATAGGCAATGCCCGGCTTCAGGATTCGCCCGCGCAGCGCGACGATGAGAATGGCCGCTGCCGCCGCGAGCGCAGGCGCGATCATCGGATTTGTCCACCAGCCCAACCCGCCGCAGAGGCCGAGTCCGATCCAATCGGCCGCCCCGGATTCTTCCTTTCTCCACGCCCGCTCGGCGATGCGCACGGCGAGAAGGAGAACGATTGCGTTGAGCAATAGAATCACCGCATAGCCGCCACGCGGGGACGACATATACGCAAGAAAGGCGTCGGGCCCCACAACGAGAAATCCGGCAGCGACAGCGCCGGCGATCGGACCCGCCATTCGACGCGCGAGAAAGTAGATCGGAATCAACAACAGCGCCGCGGGGATCGCCGTGCCGAGCGCGACGGTGAATCCGGACGCGCCGAATGCGCGCATGAAGAGCGACGAGAGGAAGGGCTCGATGCTGCCCATGTAGCCTTGCCCATAAAAGAATTGCGGCCAGGCGCGGCCTTCGGCCATGTGCATGGCCATCAAGCTAACAATGCCGCGGTCGGGGTCCGTGGACCACTGTCCCGTCCACGCAAAGACCACACGCATCGCGATGGCGATGGCGACGAGGGCGAGCAAAAGCAACTTTTCTTTTCGCGACACGCATTCCTCCACAGAAACTAATGAGTCGTTCGCGGCATTTAATCTAATCGGGCGGATCAGTTGAAGATTGATTTCCGTGAAGGAATGTAAAATCGTCGGGGTTTTTAGGGAGAAACTCTCATGAAAGTGGTTCTGGCATACTCGGGCGGGTTGGACACGTCAGTCATTCTTCAATGGATCAAAGAGACGTACAACGCGGAGGTGATTTGTTTTGCCGCGGACGTTGGGCAGGAGGAAGAGCTGAAGGGCTTGAAGGCGAAGGCTCGCAAGAGCGGCGCGTTGAAGTGTTATGTGGATGATTTGCGCGAAGAGTTTGCGCGCGATTTTGTTTTCCCGATGATCCGCGCGGGCGCGGTCTATGAGAGCGGCTACTTGCTCGGCACCTCTATTGCGCGCCCGCTGATTGCAAAGCGCATGGTGGAGATTGCGGTGAAAGAGGGCGCGGATGCGATTGCGCACGGCGCGACGGGGAAGGGAAATGATCAGGTTCGATTTGAACTCACGGCATATGCGTTGCGTCCCAACATCAAGGTGATCGCGCCGTGGCGCGAGGAGCGCTATCGCAAGCAATTCAGCGGGCGCAACGATATGCTGGCCTATTGCGAGAAGCACGGGATTCCGGTCGAGGCGTCGGCCAAGAAGCCCTATTCGATGGACCGCAACTTGTTGCACATCAGCTTTGAGGGCGGCATTTTGGAAGACCCGTGGAACGAGCCGCCCGCGGATATGTTCAAGTTGAGCGTGAGCCCGGAACGCGCGCCGGCCAAGCCTGAATATGTGGAGATTGAATTCAAGGCGGGCAATGCGGTTGCCGTGAACGGCAAGAAGCTCTCGCCGCTCGGCGTGATGCAGGCGCTGAACAAGCTCGGCGGAAAACACGGCGTGGGCCGAATTGATTTGGTCGAGAATCGCTTTGTGGGCATGAAGAGCCGCGGGGTCTATGAAACGCCGGGCGGAACGATTTTGTATCGCGCGCGCGAGGCCGTGGAACAACTCACGATGGACCGCGAAGTGCTGCACCTGCGCAACAGCCTCGTGCCGCAATATGCCAAGCTGGTGTACAACGGTTTCTGGTTCGCGCCCGAGCGCGAAATGCTACAGGCCGCGATGGACGACGCGGCGGCGACCGTGACCGGAACGGCTCGCATCAAGCTTTTCAAGGGATCTGCGACGGTGGTGGGCCGCAAGGCCGCGAAGTCGCTCTATGATCCGCACATGGCCAGCTTTGAGGGCGCAGGCGGCTACGATCAGAGCGATGCGACTGGCTTCATCAAACTCAATGCGCTTCGCCTGCGTGTGCGCGCAAAGACAAAATAGACTTGCTTATGAGCAGCCCCTTCTCGTATCGCGGCGGACAGCTCTTTGCGGAAGACGTGGCCGTCGCGTCATTGGCAGAGCAGTATGGCACGCCACTGTTCGTGTACAGTCGTTCCCACATTCGCAATCAATTCCGCGCATTGGCCGCAGCGCTGTCCGATTTGAAGCCGCTGATCTGCTATGCCGTGAAAGTGAACAGCAACGCAGCCGTCATGGCGACGCTCGCGGCGGAAGGCGCCGGGGCAGATGTCGTTTCGGCCGGTGAATTATTGCGCGCGCGGCGCGCGGGGATTCCGGCGAATCGAATATCCTTCGCCGGCGTAGGCAAAACAGAGGCGGAAATCGAGGTGGCGCTGAAAGAGGATATCCTTCTCTTCACCGTCGAGTCGGAGCCGGAGCTGGATCGGATCTCCTCTTGCGCAACGCGGCTGGGCCGCACGGGTCGAATCGCGATACGTGTGAATCCGGATGTGGATCCGAAGACGCACAAGTACATCAGCACCGGGAAGAAAGAAAACAAGTTCGGCGTGGATATTCAGCGCGCCTTGCAGATTTATGAGCGCGCGGCGCAGTTGCCCGGCCTGGAAATTGCCGGTCTACACATGCACATCGGCTCGCAAATCCTCGATGCGCAGCCCTATGCCGAGGCGGCGGAAAAGGTCGCGCGGGTGTGCAGCGAGTTGAAGGCGCGCTATCCGACCTTCCGCATGCTCGATATTGGCGGCGGGATCGGCATTCAGTATCGTCCCGATCAAGCCCCGTTGCTGCCGACAACCTTCGCGAGCGCGGTGGCTCCCATTTTGAAACCGCTCGGCGTGCAGATTTTGATGGAGCCGGGTCGCGTGATCGTCGGCAATGCGGGCGTGCTGGTCACGCGCGTGCAATACGTGAAGCGCGGCCCGTCCAAGCAGTTCCTGATTGTGGACGCGGCGATGAACGACCTGATTCGCCCGCCACTCTATCAAGCGCATCACGAAATCGGAGCCGTTCGCGAAACCAGCAAGACCGTGTTTGGCGATGTGGTGGGCCCCATTTGCGAATCGGGCGACTTCTTTGCGCTTGATCGCGACTTGCCCGCCGCACAGCAGGGCGACCTTCTCGTGGTTCACAGCGCCGGGGCCTATGCCTACACCATGGCCTCCAATTACAACAGTCGGCCGCGCGCGGCCGAAGTGATGGTGGAAGGCGCGCGGCACGAGCTCGTGCGCGAGCGCGAAACGTTTGACGACCTGGTTCGAGGCGAGCACATTCCCCACTGGTGAGCGCTGGTTCGGCGCGCGCCGCTTGGGTCGCCGCTCGCGCTACACGATCAGCATGCAGTCGCCATAGCTGAAGAAGCGGTAGCGCTCGCGCACCGCCTCCGCATAGGCATCGAGAACAAATTCGCGCCCCGCCAGCGCAGACACCATCATCAACAGCGTGGACTGCGGCAGGTGGAAATTGGTCAACAGCACATCCACCGCGCGAAAGGGGTATGGCGGATAGATAAAAATGTTCGTGCGCCCCTGGCCCGCGACGATCGCGCCGTGGCGCGCGGCAACAGTTTCCAAGGTGCGCACCGTCGTGGTGCCCACCGCCACGACGCGGCGCTGCTCGCTCTTCGCGTGAGCGATCGCTGCGGCAGCGGTCGGCGAAACTTCATACCGCTCGTCGTGCATCGTGTGCTCTTCGATCCGCTCAACCGAAACGGGCCGGAACGTGCCCAACCCCACATGCAGCGTCACCTCGGCCCGCTCAACTCCCTGCGCGGCGAGGCGCTCGAACATTGACGGCGCGAAATGAAGCCCCGCCGTAGGCGCGGCCACAGAGCCATCGGTTCGCGCAAAAACGGTTTGGTAGCGCTCCAAATCCTCCGGCTCATCCCCGGCATCGGCGGGCCGCTTGATGTAGGGAGGCAGGGGGATATGCCCATTCGCCCCGGCATAGTCCAAGACCGGGACCGAAATATGGAACCGAACCAGCGCCTCGCCCTGCTCGCCGTAGGAAAGAATCTCGGCGCGCCCCTCACCATCGAGGTCCAGGCTCCCGCCCGGAGCAGGGCGCCGCCGGCAGCGCAGGAGGATCTGCCAGACGAACGGCTCACGCTCTTCCAGCAAAAACAGCTCCGCGCGACCGCCGGTTCCCGGTTTTTTGCCGAAAAGACGCGCCCGGATCACGCGCGTATTGTTCAGGACCAATAGGTCGCCAGATCGCAAGAAATCCGGCAATTCCGCAAACAATCGGTGCTCCCACCGCCGGTCGCGCCGGTGCAAGACCAGCATCCGCGCCCCCTCTCGCCGGGCAGCGGGATGCTGGGCAATAAGGTCCGGTGGAAGCGGATAATCAAAATCTCTGGTATTCACTGTGTTGACGACAGCAATCGCGCTGGGTATTGTTTCTTCTCGTGCAGGCGAACCCTGAGTCGTGTACGCCGTACGAAATCACAGGAGCAGATCATGATCAAGCCCATGCGTCGTTTGAAGAAAAAGGGATTCACCCTCATTGAATTGTTGGTGGTTATCGCCATCATCGCAATTCTGGCCGCCGTACTCACCCCGACCGTCACCGACGCATTGACCCGCGGCAAGATGACGGGAACGCTCTCCAACGGGCGCAGTATCTTCCAGGCTCTGTTTGCCAAGGACATCGAAGATCCGATCTTCCAGACCGGTTCGGCCTATCCGCGCAGTTCGGGCGGTGCACCAACGTTCGCGAACTCGACCGATTTCTGGAAACACGTGGTCACCTCCGGCATTATGCGCGTCAGCACATCCTTCTTCAGCGCACCGGGCGTCCCGCCGCCGACCACGACCAACGTAACGGATTTCACGGAGGCGAACAACGCATGGTGCATTTCGGCCAATCTGAACGATTCCACCATTGACACAACGCCACTACTCTTCACGCGCAATTTGAACGTGAACCAACTCCAGGCGGGCACGGATTATGCGGGGAACTTGACGGAAAGCAGCCCGTTCGGACGCAAGGGACTCCCGGCCGTTCTCAAGGGCGGAAGCGCGATGATCTTCAAAACAGATGTGTTGAACGCCAACTTCTACTCCGGCGGAACGAACATCACAGTTTTGCGCCCGTAGAAACTTATCCTGTTGTCAAGATGCGCCGCGGGTTTTACAAAACACCCGCGGCGTGTCAGTTTAAGCGGGATTGAGAAACCGGCACGCGGCTGGAAAGCCCCAACTGCGGGTTCATCGGACAAAGAAAGAAGCGTGTTCTTCGATGTGTGGCATTGTTGGCTATGTGGGAAAACAGGATGCGATTCCGCTCCTGATTGACGGTCTAAAGCGGCTCGAATATCGAGGCTACGACTCCGCCGGCGTGGCCGTGTTGGACAGCGCAGGGCTATCCCTCCGAAAAGCGGTCGGCCGCCTCTCCGCCCTCGAAGATATCCTTCACCTGACCCCGCTTGGCGGACGCCCCGGCATTGGCCACACCCGTTGGGCAACCCACGGCCCGCCGACCGAAGCCAACGCCCACCCGCACACAGATGATTCGGGCCGGCTCGCGGTTGTTCACAACGGCATCATCGAAAACTACAAAGAACTGCGCGAAGAGCTGGAGAAGAAGGGGCACCGATTCTCCTCGCAGACAGACACAGAAGTCATTCCGCACCTCATCGCGCAGGAACTCAAAGACGGCGCACCCGACACCCTCACCGCCCTGCGCAACGCGCTTTCGCGCGCGCGCGGCGCCTACGCCGTGGGTGTTCTCTCGGCAGATGAACCCAACACCGTCTTCGCCGCTCGGCACGGCAGCCCGCTCATCGTGGGAATCGGCAGCGGCGAATACTACATCGCCAGCGATGTGCCCGCGATTTTGAGCCGAATCCGCGAGGTGATCTATCTCAACGACGGCGAAATTGCGGCGCTGCGCACCGATGGGGTTAACGTTTATACCCTTGCCGGCCAACGCGTTCAGCCAGAAATTCACGCCGTGACTCTTCAGGCCGAAGCAGCCGAGCGCGCGGGCTTTGAAACCTACATGCTCAAGGAAATCCACGAGCAGCCGCGCGTGTTGCGCAACCTCATCGAAAAACACAGCGACCTGTCCGACGAATTCGAATTGAGCGCCAACTATTTCCGCAAACTCAACCGAATCATGATCGTCGCCTGCGGAACGGCCTATCACGCGGGCATGTATGGAAGGCTCCTCCTCGAACACTTCACCGGCCTCGCAGTGGAGACCGATCTCGCCAGCGAATTTCGCTATCGCGACCCGAAAATTGATCCCGGCACGCTCCTGATCCCCGTCTCACAATCCGGGGAAACCGCCGACACCCTGGCCGGAATTCGAATGGCGCGCAACTGGGGCTGCAAGGTGCTCTCCATTTGCAACGTCCCCGGCAGCTCCGTGGTTCGCGAAAGCGACGCCGTTCTCTTCACGGAAGCCGGCCCGGAAATCGGCGTCGCCTCCACCAAGGCCTACACCGCCCAGCAAATGGCCTTCGCCCTCCTGGCCCTGCACATCGCCCGCGCCCGCGGCACGCTGAACGAGAGCGAAATCGCACAATGTTTGACCGATTTGCGCAAAGTGCCCGATGCGATCCACCTCGTCATCTCCCGAAAAGAGACCATTCGCGCCATCGCCGGCAAACATCATGACGGCCCCAGCTCGCTCTATCTCGGCCGCAAGTTCAACTATCCCACAGCTCTCGAAGGGGCGCTGAAAAACAAAGAGATTTCCTACCAACATGCCGAGGGCTACGCCGCAGGCGAAATGAAGCACGGCCCCATCGCTCTCATCAACGAGTATCTCCCCGTCGTCTGCATCTGCACCCAAACGCGCGACGAGGTGTATGACAAAATGATCTCCAACATGAAGGAGGTCGAGGCGCGCCACGGCCGCATCATCGCCGTCGCAACCGAAGGCGACACCCTCGTCAAAGAAATCGCAGGCGACATCATCTACGTCCCTGCCATTCGCGACGAATTCTCTCCCATCGTCAACGTCGTTGCCCTCCAACTCCTGGCCTACTACGCCGCGCAAGCGCGCGGAACCGACATTGATAAACCGAGAAATCTCGCCAAGAGCGTCACGGTTGAATAGTCTTTCTCGCGCGACGGTCGTTTTTCCAATCGTTGGAAGGCCGCGCAAACAACATTTCCAACCGTTGGAAGTTTTCGCTTCATGCGCCTGATCATCAAGGGACAGCGCCAGCTTTCGGGCTCGTTCACGCCGGTCGGCAACAAGAACGCCGCCCTGCCGATGCTCGCTGCGTGTCTGCTGACCGATCAACCCGTTACGCTCCGCAATCTTCCACTGATCAACGATGTCCGCGTCATGTTGCAACTGCTGGCGGAGCTGGGCGCCGACATTGCCTTGAACGAGAAGACGCGCACAGCCACCGTCACCGCCGCACGCATTCGGCGCTCCCGCCTCAACGCGGACCTCTGCCGCCGCGTACGCGCTTCCATTCTCTTCGCCGGGCCGCTCACCGTGCGCATGGGCCGCGCGAACATTTTTCCCCCCGGCGGCGATGTGATTGGCCGACGCCGCGTGGATACGCATTTGACCGCGCTGCGCGCGCTCGGCGTGAAGGTGGACGGAGGCGAGTTTTTCGCCTTTAGCGCGAGGCGCCGTCTGCGCGGCAGCTCTATTCTCCTGGAAGAGGCCAGCGTCACCGGAACCGAAAACTTGATGATGGCCGCAGCCACTGCCCTTGGCGAAACCTCCGTCTATAACGCAGCCTGCGAGCCGCATGTGCAGGATCTCGGCGCACTCCTCATCAAAATGGGCGCGCGCATGGAAGGCCTCGGCACAAATCGAATCCGCATTGAAGGGGTCGAGGCGTTGGGCGGCGCGGACCACACCATCGGACCGGACTATATCGAGGCGGGCAGCTATCTCGCGGCGGCTGCGGTCACCGGCGGTGAACTCCGCGTGAGCGGAATCCCAGAAGGCGACCTCCGCTCCGTTCTCGGGCGCGTTTTCGCGCGACTTGGCGTTGACTGGCAGGACGAGGGCTCCCTTCTTCTGCAGCCCGCGCACCGCTCGTTTCGCATTCGCCGCGACTTCGGCGGCGCGATTTCAAAAGTGGAAGACGGCATCTGGCCGATGTTTCCATCCGACCTGATGAGCGTCGCGATTGTGCTGGCAACCCAGGCGCGCGGCAGCGTTCTCTTTCACGAAAAACTGTTCGAGAGCCGCATGTACTTTGTGGACCGCCTCATCGAGATGGGCGCGCGCGTGGTGCAGTGCGATCCCCACCGCGTGGTGGTGGACGGGCCCGCAAAACTGCACGGCATCCACATGAGCTCCCCCGACATTCGCGCGGGCATGGCGATGCTCATCGCCGCCCTTTGCGCGCGCGGCACCAGCATCATTGATGGCGCAGAGGTGATTGATCGCGGCTATGAAAACGTGGATGAGCGTCTGCGCGCGCTCGGCGCCGACATCCGACGCGAAGCGTAACAAACAACCCGCGCCGGGCGTTCCGACGCGGGTTGCTCTTCGGTCTCGCTTCGTTCGTCTATTATGGTTCTTCCGACTCGAGGTCATCATCGGCCGGCCCGCGACGACCCATCATGCCCGGCCGATCACCATCGCGACGCGGGCCGCGATCGCTGCGCCGCTCCATATTCTGGCGCTGGCGTTGTGCCCGCAATTCGCGCAGGGCATCGGGGCCCGCAATTTCGCTGATCGCGAACTGGTCCTCAATGTGCATCTTTCGCAGATCGGTGCGAATTTGTCCCGCTTTGTCCACCGCTTTCATCACGGCCTCGCGGTCGAGCGTATCGGCTTGCATCAGCGAGCGCACATCCGCCTCGGCCTTTTCGATGGCGTCGCGCAAGTCCGCGATCTTCTTCTGCGAGGTGGCGGCGCGCTCTTTGAGCGCGTTCACCTGCGCTTCGGAAAGATTCAGCGAATTGAGCAGTCGCTCATTCTTCACCAATCTCGAGAGGTTCACTCCGCGCGGCATTCCGCGTCCTGCATCATTCGGGGCATTGCCTCGAGGGCCGTTCGGCTGAGCCGCGGCCGTGAGCGCGCATGCGCTCACTAGTGCTAGAATCATTCTCCACGTTTTCATCGTTGTCGCTCCTGTTGGCAGCCACCGGGCTGCTTGAAGGGAGAACGCAGGTGCACTTCTGTTTATTGCAATGGATCGGTCGAACGCGGGAGCGCGCGGTCAATAAAATCGCTCAAGGCGGGCCAAAAGGCGGGTGTTTCATTCCAGCCAGACTCACCATGTGGGCCGGTGAGTTCCACGAATTGCTTTGGTTCTGCGGCGGCAGCGAACAGCTTCTGCCCGAGCTCGATCGGAATCAGGGTGTCCTCGCGCGAATGCGCGAAGAGTTTGGGAATGTGCAGTTGCGCCACCCGCCGATCCGTTTCGTATCGAAACTTCACTATCCAACGAACCGGCAGCCACGGGTAGAGCCACTTCCCGACATCAATCGTGTTGTTGAAGCCCGCCTCAAACACAGCGGCACGCACGGGCTGGTCGAGCGCCAGTTGCGAAGCAATCGCTGCACCTAACGACGAACCATACGCGACAACCGGGGGGTTCTCCTGGTCGCCATAGCGAGCGCGAACTACCTCATACGCGGCGCGCGCATCGCGATACGTGCCTTGTTCTGTTGTAATCCAGCCGCCGCTTCGCCCATAGCCACGGTAGTCGAAAATGAAAATATTCACATCCAGCCGATGAAGGTCTTTGCACAAGCCGATGCGCGTCGCGATGTTCATTCCATTGCCGTGGAAATAGAGAATCGTTCCGCGCGCTTCCGGATGTGGAATCCACCAGCCGTGGAGCCGCACACCATCTTCCGTGAAAAATTCGACATCCTCGTAGGCGAGCCCCGCATCCGCCGGAGTCTGATCCACAACGCGCGAGGGCACGTAGAGACTCTTCCACTCGAACCAGCGCAGAAAGAGCCAAAGCGCCGCGAGCCAAAACACAACATGCAGAATCAATTGCTTCATTTCAGTTCAAAGGTGTAGGGGCATGTCGCGAGGACGCGCGCGCCGCGGGCGGTGACGGCCACCGTATCCTCAATGCGCACGCCTCCATCCTCCGGATAATACAAGCCCGGCTCCACGGTGACCACATGGCCCGCGCGCAACCGAACCGGCGCCAGAGAAATGGAGGGCGCTTCGTGAATATCCAGTCCGATACTGTGTCCCGTTCCGTGAAAAAAGCCGACCGGGGTGCCATTGACGATTTCGGTTCGGAAACCCGCCGCGCGCAACGTGTCCTGCACCTCCTTGTGAATCCGATCCGCGCGGACGCCGGGCTTGATTCGCGCGCGCGCTTGCGCCTGTGCTTTGAGGACCGCGCGATACATGAGCAGTTGCTTCGGTGTGGCGGGCCCCTTCACCACGGTGCGCGTGATGTCGCCCCAATAGCCCGTCTTGCGGTGTTGCGGAAAAATATCGAGCACGATCGTCTCGCTGACGCGCAGCGGCCCTTCGCCGCGATGGTGGGGATCCGCCGCGTGACGACCACACGCCGCGATCGTTTCGCGCGCCGCACAATCGTGCGCCAGCAATGTTCGGTCAATCGTCTGGCGCAGCCGCTCGGAAGAGAGCACTGCGCGATTGAGCTTCAGCTCGCCACTGCGCGCGATGTGCGCGTTTCGAATATCCGCGACTGCGGCGCGCACGGCCGCGGCGGCCGCCTGCTGCGCCACGGCAATGGCTTCAATTTCCTTTTTGCTTTTGCTCTCGCGCTCGGGATAGAGCGCCGCAGATGCGATCTCCAATTGGACGCCGCTCTCTTCCAGCGCGCGCGCGACTCCGAGAGGAAATTGCTCCGCCACGCGCACGCGTTGAACGCGCGCGCGCTTCAGCAACTGCACGGCCCACGCGGCAATGGAGCGGCGATCATAGAGAGGAAGGCCCAACTCTTCCGGTGTATAGACTCGCGTCCCCTTTGCCTCTTCGCGCGCGCGGCCCACTTCAAGGACCGGAACCACGAGATGTCGTTCGCGCGCGGTGTGCAGCAGCAGCACCGGATCAACCGGCTGGAATCCGCACGCATAGCGCATATTTGCGGCATCGCCCGATCCCGCGACCACCAAACGTGCACCTGTTGATGTCTTTTTCATGAGTCATTCCTTCACAAACTCACTCAAACAAAAACCACGCATTTCGCTATAAAAATGCGGACTTTTTTCCCTCGCTTCGTCGCAACTTCTTGCCGTTTCACGAATAGCGATATTGCATTTTGTTCCGCTACATATTGCGGTTTTCCGATTCTCTCGTCTATCTATTGTAGCGCTGGAAATAGATTGCCCGATTCGTTTTTTTCCCTTGTCCGATGTGCGTTTGATTTTTACGTTCCGTTCGTCGCAGGCAAGAGATAGAGGTGCGTAGGGCTGTTGATAAGTTGTGGATAACTCGGGTTCGTCGTCGCGTTTTTCGCCATGTCCACTGATTTTCCGCTATTTCTGCGCTGCGCGACGAAGCGCTGAGGAGCCATTGGGGCGACTCGGCTTGAGGGAATACTTGTGATGAGCGCAGAGGTCATGTGGGCGCAAGCCTGCAAGCATTTGAAGTCCACGCTTTCGAAGGACGTGTTTGATCGTTGGATTGCTGTCATTGAGGCGGCGGCCCTGGAGGGCGACAAACTCATTCTTTCGGTGCAGAATAATTTCTATCAGAGCTGGCTGGAAGAAAACTATCTCTCGCTCATTCGCGACGCAGTGACGGTGGTGAACGGAACGCCGCTGGGGATTTCGTTCACCGTTTCTCGCTCTGCAGCGGCCCTCGAGACTCCTGCGCCCGCGGCGCCGCAGCCGCAGCGGCCACCCGAACGCGAAAAGCCTTCACCCGCGCAGGCGAAGCAAACGCTCAATCAGAACTACACGTTCGATTCGTTCATCGTCGGTTCATCGAACAGTTTTCCTCACGCGGCTTCTCTCGCGGTCGCGCAGTCGCCGGGCCGCGCTTACAACCCGCTCTTTATTTACGGCGGAGTGGGCCTCGGAAAGACGCATCTGATGCAGGCGATTGGGCACTCCGTGGCCTCGCAGACGAAAGCGTCTATCGCCTATGTATCCTCTGAGACCTTCACGAATGAGTATATTGACGCGCTGCAGCGCAAGGCGCTGGTGCAGTTTCGGAAGAAATATCGCAGTGTGGATGTCCTGCTGATTGACGACATTCAATTTCTCGGAGGCAAGGAGCGCTTGCAGGAAGAGTTCTTCCACACGTTCAATGCGCTCTTCGACAGTCACAAACAGATCGTTCTGACCTGCGACCGGCCCGCCTGCGAGATTCCGGGGTTGGAGCATCGCCTCGTTTCACGTTTTGAGTGGGGGTTGGTCACCGAGCTTGAATTGCCGGATGTGGAGACGCGCATTGCGATTCTGCGCAACAAGCAGGAACAGATGAAGCTGAACCTGCCCGACGAGATCATCAACTATCTCGCGGAAAACATTCGCTCGAACATTCGCCGCCTGGAGGGCGCCTTGATCCGCGCGGTTTCCTATTCGTCGCTCACGGGGCGCCCACTCACCCTTGAGACACTGGAATATCTCCTGCGCGACACGCTGGATCAGGAAAGCCACGAGACGTTGACGATGGAAGAGATCCAGAAGGTTGTGGCGGACCACTTCGATTTGCGCCTGGCGGACATGACGAGTAGTCGCCGGCCGCAGTCCATTGCATTTCCGCGCCAGATTGCCATGTATCTATGCCGCGAGATGACTTCGCACTCGCTGCCGTCCATCGGCGTCGCGTTTGGGCGGAACCATGCGACGGTGCTGCATGCTCATCGCCTCGTCGTGGATCGCTTGAAGCAGGATGCGGCGTTTCGCCAAAACATGGCGGTCTTGCAGCAGCGCCTCAGCAAACGCTCTTGATGAAGACTTTTGATAACCTGTCGAAAACCCGCACCGCTTCTGTGCATGCCCTGTTTGCCATTGTTAACGCCTTGCATCTGTCCACAGAACCGGGCCGGGACAGGCAGGTTTCCACAGGGTTATTCACATGGGGAAACGGCCCGAAAAGCCGCGCAGGGACGCCACGGAATGCTTGTTGTTCCACTTGTCATGCGCCATAATAAGAAGATTATCGTTAATGGTTTATTAAATCCGTACTCTCAGAGGATGTGCATAACGAGCACGAGGAAAGAAACCGTATGAAACTGACCGTCAGCAAAGACGCCATATTGGAAGGACTCCAGAACACGCAGTCCATCATCTCTGTCCGTTCGACACTGCCTGTCTTGTATAACGTGTGTTTGAAGGCCGAGCAGGATCGGCTTTGGCTCACGTCAACGGATTTGGAAGTTACGGTTCGCACGTCAGTGGCGGCCAAGGTGAGTCGGACGGGCGGCACCACGCTGCCCGCGCGCCGCATTTTCAGCATCTTTAAGGAACTTCCGGTTTCCGAGATTGAGATTGATGTGGATGACAAGGACGTTGCGACGATTCGCGCGGGGGCCTCGTTCTACAAAATCAACGGTATTTCGGAGGATGAGTTTCCGCCGCTGCCGAAGTTCCAGGGCAATCGGGTCTATTCGCTCGAGCAGGCGGAGTTCCGGAACATGCTGCAGGCCACGTCTTATGCGGCTTCGTCAGACGATTCTCGCCCGATGCTGAATGGTGTGCTGCTGAGCTTCAAGGGCGGCAAGTTGTCGGTGGTGGCGACGGATGGGCGACGGATGGCCATGTGGGAACAGGATGCGGAATGGGGGCGCGATATGGAGGGCGAGTGGATCGTTCCCAGCAAGACGGTGAGCGAGTTGCTCAAGGCGCTGAAGGACGAGGGGAAGGTGCGCATTCAGATCGCCGAGAGCCAGGTTTCGTTCGAGTTCGGCAATTTGCTCACGATCTCGAAGTTGGTGGATCACGCCTATCCGAACTTCCGCCAGGTGATTCCGCCGGGCTCGGATCAGCGCATTAGCTTGGAGCGCGAGTTGGTGATGCACGCCATACGGCGCGTGGCGCTGTTGCTGACGGACCGCTCGGGGTCTATCACGCTGAGTTTTTCCAAAGATCATCTCGAGGTGTCGGCCATGGCCACGGATGTGGGCGAGGCGCGCGAGCGGGTTGCTATCAAGTACAGCGGCAAGGATGTGACGGTGGCGTTCAATCCTGATTTCCTGCTGGATCCGCTGCGCAATTTGTCCAGCGATGAAATCAGCTTTGAAATCAGCGACGAGTTGAGCCCCTGCTTGATTCGGAACGACAAGCCGTTCCTCTATGTGCTGATGCCGATGCGCATCAAATAGCGCACGGCTGAGAGGGGAGAGAGGGGATGGTTGCCCGACTAGGATTTGAACCTAGACAAACAGATCCAGAGTCTGTTGTGCTACCGTTACACCATCGGGCAATCGGATGGCCAGAATTAGGCAGAAGCGGGGTCAAAGTCAAGTCAGGCAACCATGCGCATTCTATTTATACGCCATGCGGAGGCGGCTGAGGCAGAGGGGTTTGATGGCCCGGATATTGCGCGGCCGCTGACAAAGAAGGGGAAAAAGCTCTTTTTAGGTGTGGCGCGCGGTGTGGCGCGCGCGTATCCGGGCCTGGACCGCATTATTTCGTCGGAAGCGGTTCGCGCGAGGCAGACGGCGGAGATTTTAGCTAAGGCGTGCGGGTCGATTTGTGTCGAATTGTGTCCCGCCCTGAATCCGGGCGCGTCGGAGGAAGCGATTGTGAGGGTCATTTGCACGCTGGCGGCGGATGCGTGTGTGGCGTTGGTCGGACACGAACCGGATTTTTCGACAGCCATTTCTTCGCGAGTTGCCGGAGGCGCTCTTCGATTGAAATTGAAGAAGGGCGGCTTTGCGGATGTGGAGATTCCTGCGAGCGGGGAGGCTGTGTTGCGGGCGCTTGTGGATCCGAAGCGAGTGGGTTTTCCCGGGCGGGCTGCGACACGGTGATGAAATTGCGCTCCAGATTCTGGCTGTATGCATTCCTGATTTCCGCCCTGTTGCTTCCGGCATCGCACGATGCCGTTGCCGCCAAGCGCGCGAAGAAGAAGGATGGCTGGAGTCGGCGCATTGAGGCGGGGATGAACCTCACCGAGGGGAACAAGGATTCGGTGCAGACGCGCATGCAGCTCGAAGCGAAGAAGAAGACGGAGGCAAGCGCGACGAGCCTGAAGATTCGCGGAGAGATTGGCGAGGTGGCTGGCGAGCGCACGCGCGAACGCGTGACGGCGGAAGTGGAACATCGGCGGACGATGGGGCCGCGAAGCTATCTGACCTATCGGGCGGAGTTTCTGTATGACGGGGTGGCGGATGTGGATTATCGCGTTTTGCTGAGCCCTTCGTATGGCTACCTTGCGCTACAGGATGGTGTGCAGGAGCTTCGCCTGGAAATCGGGCCGGCAGGCATAATTGAGAAGAAGGGTGGCGAGCGGGAATCCTATCCTGCGCTGCGCGCGGCGGAGTATTACGAGTGCCGGATTACTGCGGTTTCGCTGTTGAAACAGGGGGTGGAGTATATCCCGGAGTTGCGCGATGGGGCGGGGGTCTATTTGGCCAAGGCGTTTATCGAGCTTCAGTTGGAGATGGATGAACAGCTCAGCGTGCGCCTGCGGCTGGAGGGTGATTACGACAGTGAACCCGCAGAGGGGAAGGAAAAGCAGGATACCACCTTTAGTGTGGGGTTGAGCTATACGTTCTGATCGGGCTTGCCAAGAGAGTCGCGCGCCGCTCTGTTGTGAGTTCCGCGAATCGGCGGAGTCGTTAGCATGTCTTACAAATCATTCCATAGCATTTCGCTGTTGCTTGTCCTGGCTGTAGTCGCTGTAGCGGACGGTGAGGATGTGACGTATTCCGTGCGCGATTTGGGGACTCTGGGTGGAGCCAATAGCCGCGCCTATGCGATCAATGAGCAGGGCTGGGTTGTGGGGGAGGCCGAGACAAAGGAGGGGCATCTGCGCGCGTTTTTGTGGACGCCGGACATAGGCATGCGCGATCTCGGAACGTGCGGCGGCGACACGAGTCGGGCCTATGCGATCAATGAGCGCGGGCAAGTGGCGGGAGAGGCGGAGGATGAGGAGGGCCGCGTGCAGCCGTTTCTTTGGAGCGGGGAGGGCGGGTTGAAGGATGTTCCGTTGCCGGCCGGGTTTCGCGAGGGGTATGTCTTCGATCTGAACAATTTTGGCGTGCTGGTTGGCGGCGGTGAGGGCGATGTGGGAACGCGGGCGCTGGTGTGGACGGTGGATGGCGTTTCGGTTCCGGAGGCGCTTCGCAAACGAGGCGCCAGTTTGGCATATGCCGTGAACGATGTCGGCGACATTGCGGGGCAGGTGGAGTTTAATCCGGAGGGCGATTATGTGAGTCACGCCTTTGTGATGGGTGTGAATGGCATGAAGACCCTCATAGATCCCGACTCCACGGAGTGGAGCAGCGCCGCGCTTGCGCTTTCGGGCGCTGGAGTTGCTGTTGGCTATGCCGAATTGAGCAACGCGACTCACGCCGTGCGGATTGTGGCGGGCGCGCCGACGGAAGACCTCGATACGCTGGCGAATGTCTACAGCGTCGCGCACGACATCAATGAAGACGGGGTTGCGGTGGGTCTCTTTGTCAGCAGCCACGAGGATGACGATCGGGCCTTTTGCTCGAGCGCAGGAACGATGACGGATTTGAATGAGCTGTTGGAAACAGATGAGCCGTGGTTGATTGTCGAAGCGCGGGGAATCAATAAGTCCGGCGAGATTGTCGGCTATGGTCTGCTGGGCGAACGCGAGCGCGCGGTGTTGTTGACGCCACGGGCGGGGGGCGCGGAGGTGCGTCCTCAGGTTCGCATTGTTGAGCCCGCAGCCGACAGGCAGTTTTGGGAAGGCAACACCGTTTCTATGGAGGCGAGCGTGGAGGCCAACGGCAAGGCCGTGCGCCGCGTGACATTCTTTTCGAGCGGCGTGGTGCTCGGCTCCGTGACGAGTGCGCCCTATCGGCTGGAGTGGCGGAACCCGCCACCCGGACCGCATCACCTGGTGGCGGCCGTGGTTAGCTCCGATGGACTCATTCGCCGCTCGCCTCGAGTTCCGATGCAGGTGCAGATTCGCGATGTCGCAGACCCGGCAGTGGCCCTGCTGGAACCCAATGATGGGACAGCGCTGGCGCTGGGAGATGAACTGCGGATCGCCGCGGAAATTGTGTCCGAAAATGCGCGACCGCTGGCGATTCGCTTGCTGTTGGACGGGCAGGAAGTCGGCGCGACAAATGGCTTTTTCATCGGATATGACTGGAAACCGACCCAGACGGGGCTGTATACGTGGGTGTCCGTCGCGACGGATTTGCAAGGAGTTACAGCAGAGTCGGCCCCGGCCCGAGTCAATGTTACCACGGTGGATGACCTGTAAGGTTCTCTGGGCGGATCGCGATGAATACATAGTGGGTGCGATGTGAACATTTGACCCGTCGGCCGGTCAAACGGCAGAGGGCGGTTGTGCGAAATGATGGAGTCAGACAAAACAGTTAGGATTTATCTGCGCGAAATCGGGCAGACTCCTCTGTTGACGCCCGAGCAAGAAATCAAACTTGCAGCCAAGATAAAGAAGGGCGATGCGGAGGCCAGGAGCCTGATGATTCGGGCCAACCTGCGCCTTGTTGTGAAAATCGCGCATGATTACGCGCGGTATGGGTTGCCCCTGCTCGATTTGATCTCCGAGGGAAACATCGGCTTGATGAAGGCCGTGGAGCGGTTTGATCCGAAGAAGGGCGGAAAGCTTAGCACGTATGCCGCGTGGTGGATCAAGCAGGCGATCAAGCGCGCGCTGGCCAATCAGAGCAAGACAATTCGGTTGCCCGCGCACTTGGTGGATAAAATCGCGCGGATGCGGCGCGTGGAGCACCAGTTGACCGAGCGGCTGGGTCGCGAGCCGTCGGTGGATGAACTTGCGATTGAGCTGCAGGTCGAGCCCAGCGTGGTGACGCACTGGCAGACGGTGTCGCTCAAGCCCGCCTCGCTGGATGCGCCGATTGGCAACGATGGCGACAGCAGTGAATTTGGCGATTTGATCGGCGATGAAAAAGCGCGCACACCATATGACGAGATCAACGATCAGCAACTGAAGAAGGAAGTGGATTCACTTTTGGATCGGCTCAGTCCACGCGAGCGAGACATTTTGAGATATCGCTATGGGTTGCGCGATACGCGCGTACAGACGTTGGAGGAGATTGGGCAGCGCATGAAGGTCACGCGCGAGCGGGTGCGCCAGATTCAGAATGAAGCGGTTGCGAAATTGCGGCAGATGATGGAAGAGAACGAGCAAATCCACGAACCGGAGAGCGTCGAAGTATGAGTCTTGAACAGATCAAAGCGGCGATTCGCGATGTGCCCGATTTTCCGAAACCGGGCATTCTTTTTAAGGACATCACACCGCTCTTGCGGGACCCCGCGCTGTTTCGGGAGGTGGTGAAGCTCTTTGTGGATCGGCAGCGCGGCCGCTCGATTCAGCGCATTGCCGCGATCGAATCGCGCGGGTTTCTTCTGGGCGCGGCGGTGGCGCACGAGCTGGGGATCGGGTTGGTGCCCATTCGGAAGAAGGGAAAACTGCCCTACGAGACGATTGAGCAAACCTACGAGCTGGAATATGGCAGCGCAACGATTGAGGTTCATCGCGATGCCTTCGAGCCGGGCGAGAGCGTGCTGTTGATTGATGACCTGCTGGCGACGGGTGGCACGGCATTGGCCGCGGCGCAATTGATTGAACGCTTGGGCGCGCGTGTGCTCGAGATTGATTTTCTCATTGAACTCGCGTTTCTCGAGGGCCGTGCGAAGTTGTCGCGCTATCCCCTCTTCGCCCCCATATCCTTTTAGCGAGGCGCGGAAATTGTGCGCGGCACTGAAAAAGAGGAGTCGTGCGCGCGCGGGAGCGGGTATAGTTTGATCAAGCTATGAAGTTTCGAGCGCACCCCGGTGAGACGACGATGATTGAGATTCGCCCATCGGTCGCCATCCTTGGCGCTGGAATGGCGGGCGTCACCGCCGCGCGAGCCTTGGCGGAGCGCGGGTATCCGGTTTCGCTCTTCGAGAAGAATGGATGTGTCGGTGGCCGTATGGCGAGTCGGCGCGAAGGGGAGTGCCTGTTCGATCACGGCTGCCAGTTCTTCACGGTCCGCAATGAGCGCTTTCGCAATCGCGTGGAAAGTTGGAGGGAGCAGGGGTTGGTCAGCGTTTGGGAGCATCGCATGGCCGCAAGCGATCGCGGGCAGATCACCCTCTTGCAGGATGATGCTGTGCGATATGTCGGCGTGCCGGGCATGGATGCGATGCTTCGAGGAATCGCGAACGAAGTTCACACCCAGCTCGACACGCTCATCACGCGCGTGGAGCGAACGCCGGATGGCGGATGGACGCTGGTTTCCGCACAGGGGCCGCTGCCCGACGAATATGAAATCGTGATCGTCGCAACATCGGCCGAACAAGCGGCGCCGCTCCTGGCGTCTTCGCCGCTATTGAGCGGGCGCGCCGCATCGGTGCGGATGCAGGCGTGCTGGGCGGCGTTGGTGGCATTTGAGTTCGAGTTGGAGACCGCGTTTGATGCCGCATTTGTGCGCAACAGCCCTTTGGTCTGGATCGCGAATGGAGGGAGCAAGCCGGGCCGGGCAGAGCGAGAGGCTTGGGTTCTGCACGCCTCGCCGATCTGGTCGCGAGAGCATTTGGAAGAGGATCCCGATCGCGTGAAGGAGCTGCTGCTCCACTCGTTCTGCGAAGCCGTGGGGATCGGCGATGTGCGCCCCGCGCGCTTGCTGGCGCATCGGTGGCGCAGTGCGGCGCCCGCCAATGCGCTCGGAACGGGATTCTTGTGGGATGACGAGCTGGCGCTCGGCGCGATTGGGGATTGGTGCTCCAACCCGCGCGTCGAAAACGCATTCTTGAGCGGTTTGGCGATTGCGGATCATCTGCTTGCCCAGCGCCCGCGAGCGGCGCTGTAGCGAAGCGCAGAGTGGAGTGCGCAGTGCGCATGTAGTAGGATGCCCGCCTATGACTGATCAATGCCTATTGGGACGCGTGGAGGGATTCGATATTGCGGTTGCGTATGGAGTCGTGTCGGCGACGGTGGGAGAAGCCATCCGGCGCCATGATTGCGATCCGGTCGCGGCGCATTTGCTCGGTCGCTCGATCGCCGCTGGCGTTCTGGTGGCCGCTTCGCTGGGCGAGGGGCAGCGTCTGAATATCCGATGGGCGTATGAAGGGTTGCTGCGCACGATTGTTGTGGATTGCGGGCCCGATGGCGCGACCCGCGCGTTTATCGCGCCTGCACAGCTTGGCCAGGCAGAGAATAGCGATGCGCTCTATGGCGCGTCGGGCAGCGTTCAAGTGATTCGCACCCGAAAGGGCGCGGTGGTTGCGCACGGATCCACGAGTGCGGAGCTGTTGGATGTTGTGGACGATTTGGGCTATTTCCTCTGCATGAGCGATCAGACGGAATCGGCCCTGGCGGCCATGATTGCCTTGTCGTCGAACCCGGAGAAGCCGGTTCATATCTGCCGCGGTATTCTGCTCCAAGCGTTGCCGGGGTGCGATCTCGCCCGCTTCCAGCGCGTGCGGGATCGGTTGGCTGCGCCTGCCGCGCGCGAGCTGCTTTCGCGACGGGAGGAAAGCGATAGTCTTGTAGAGAATATTCTCCGTGCGGTGTTGTTTGGAGAGGAGGCGCCGAGTCGGATCACGCTAAAGAGCGCGGCTGAACCGAGATTTCAATGTTCGTGTACGCGCGCGAAAATGGGGTCTGTGCTGCGCGCGTTGCCGTATAGCGAGCGCATGGATATCGTGCGCAAGCAGGAGCCTGTGGTCGTGAACTGCCGATTCTGCGGCGAGCGCTATTCGCTGAGTATTGACGAGTGCATCCAGGAGTGGAATCGGCGCGAGGACGCCTCGCCCGCAACCGGAACCTGAATGAGCGACGCACTGCAGCCGCCGCGCGTGGAGCTGGTCGTCGCGCGGTTTCAGGAGGACGTGAAGTGGCTGCGCCATGTTCCGCGCGCGATTCGCGTTCACGTGTATGACAAGTCTGGCCAATCGGATTCTTTGTATAGCGCACTGCCGAACGTGGGTCGCGAGGCGCACACCTATTTGCACCACCTCGTGTCGCACTACGAGGAACTGCCGGATGTTCTCGTGTTCACACAGGGCCATCCGTTCGATCACGCGCCGGATATGCACAAGCGATTGCGCGCGATTGCGGAGGGGAAGGAGCGAATTTCCGACTTTCGATGGCTTGGTTTTCTGGTGGATTGCGACGACGCGCTGGGTGCGCGTCTATTTCAACGGTGGAGCAAAAATCCCGACGCGCGCCCACTGCCCATGACGTCTTTCTGGCGCAATCTCTTCGACAGAGAAATGATGCCCGAGACGTTCGTATTCTTTGGTGGGGCCCAGTTTGCGGTTGCCCGCGAATGCGTGCATCGGCGTCCGCGGGCATTTTATGATCGCGCGTTGAACCTCGCGGCAGCGCTGCCCGATGCCGCCCACTGCTTTGAAAGGACATGGGACCGCGTTTTTGGTGTGAATGGGATCCCCGTTGCTCTTCGCAACCAGCCCCTGCCTATTTTTCTCAAACCCATTCGAGGGCGACCGGCCGCGGGAGTATCCTAATTCCGCTCCTCGCGTTGCCGTGCTTTTTTTCTCCGCTGCTAGGTCGGGAAATACTGCAGAACCCTCGCGTTGTTGGTGCTGGAGAACACCACAAGGATGGCCTCGCGGTCCGCCAGTGCGGCCGCATAGAGATGGTTCAGATTGATTCCCTCTCCAGCGAGCCGTTCCGTGACTTTCCGCAGCATCCCTGGTTTGTTTTCCACTTCGAGCAGCACCACGTCCTGTTCGATCGGGGCCAAGCCCGCACCGCGCAACGCATCAGCCGTGCGCAGGTTGTCGCTCGTCACCGCGTGAATCACGGCCGTGGAGCCTTCCGTCCATCCGCTAATAGCGAGGACATTGATCCCCTTTTCGGCGATCAATTTGGCGATTTGGGACAGAAGCCCAATTTCGTTGGGCATCCGAATCACCACTTCTTTGCCTGGTTTTACTCGTGTCATGGTCGTCGTGCCTCCGCCGGTACCCTATCGAAAAAGTAGAGTTAAGCCAAGCGTTAAGGAACGTGAAGTCCGAAAGCGTGTTCGATTTGCGTTGAAGAATCTACAGACCTATGTTGAGGATAGCGGCAGGGAAAAAGGATGAGTGCTGATCTTGATTCAATTTTGGGCAACTGGGCGTACGATCCTACGTCTATCAGTGCGCGTTGGGTTGTCGGGCGAGACGGGCGGCGGAAGGTGCAGTTGCGCCTCGATTTGGGTGTCCTGCAGATGGAGCCCAGTGGGCGGCCGGATGGGCAGCGCCCCTTTGGCCGGGAATCGCTCCTCGTACATTATCTGCAACGCGAAGAGGACGAAGGCCTCGACATGGATGCATTCACGATTGATGCGGCGGGGTGCGCCGAGCTTCAGCAGGAATCGGCACAGTATTATTACCGCTACATCTCGCTATACGCGCTGCGCGATCTCGATGGTGTGGTGGAAGACACCGATCACAACCTCGAATTGCTTGAGTTGGTTTCACGCCATGTGGAGGACGATGAACTCGCGTGGCAATTTATGCAGTTCTATCCCTATATTCGGATGATGAACGCGCGCGCGACTGCGGAGCGATTTTCTGAGGCGCACGAATATGACGCGGCGATTACCGCGCTCGAGGCGGGCATTGCCGATATTCGCAACTTCTGGAGCGAGCAGGGCGACGAAGAGGATGAGGAGGAGTCGCGCGAGATCGAATTGCTGACGGATTTGCTCGGCGACCTGCGCGGCTCTCGCCCGCGATCCGAGGCCGACAAGCTGCAGGACGAACTCTCTCGCGCGATTGCGACGGAGAATTATGAGCGCGCCGCGATTTTGCGCGATGCGCTGAAGGTGTTGCGCCGGCCCTGAGCCCGCCGTGTAGGCGGTCGGGGAGTAGTGTGCGCGGGGTCAGCGGATCCGGCGAATGATGACGCCGCCGGATTTTTCGTCGGGTTCGAGTTCGAGTAATCCGCGGTTCGCGGCTTCTTCGAGAAGTTTATTGAACGAGCGGAACCCATAATAGGTTTCGTTGAAACCGGGGCGACGTCGGCGCAGGGTTTGTTTGACCATGGAGCCCCAAATCTTTTCCTCGGAGCCGCGCTCTTCCGCGATGGCCTCGATCGTCTCCATTGCCAGATCAATGGCCTCTTGAGGTTTTCCAGGCTCGGAGGCCTTCGCGTCGGCTTTCTCCGATCCGGCCTTGTCTGATTTGGGCTCCGCGCTCGGCGCGCTCGACTCGACGACGGCCTTTCGCGAGGTTGTGCTGCGCGGTCGGCGCGGCGCGCGAACGCGGGCGAGATCGTCGTAGTAGATGAACTCGTCGCAGTTGGCGATCAGCAGGTCCGAGCTCGAGTTTTTCACACCGACACCGATGACGGTCTTGTTGTTTTCGCGCAGCTTGCTGACGAGCGGCGAAAAATCGGAGTCGCCGCTGATGATGACGAAGGTGTCAACGTGCGGCTTGGTGTAGCAGAGATCGAGGGCATCCACGACCATGCGGATGTCCGCCGAGTTCTTTCCGGACTGGCGGACGTGCGGGATTTCGATCAGCTCGAACGCCGCTTCGTGCATGGCGGGTTTGGAGTCCTTGTATCGCGCCCAGTCGCAATACGCCTTTTTGACGACGATGCTGCCCTTGAGGAGCAGCTTCTCCAGCACGAGCCGGATGTCGAATTTCTCGACTCGCGTATCGCGCACGCCGAGAGCGATGTTCTCGAAGTCGCAGAAGACGGCGAGATTCGCGGTTTCAGGGGATTTGTTCATGTATTTCTCTTTCTTAGCGGAGGCGCTTGAGGGCCTCCCACACACTGCAGCGGCGACCAATGGACTGACCGGGAGATGTATCGCGAAGGATCTGTCGCCACGCGGCGGCTGGATGCGAGTTCTTCCAAGGGGCATCCCAGAGGGTTGCCAAACGGCCAGTGATTAATTCTTCGCCGAGGCGGGGCAGGGGATCCGATCCGTAGAGAATGGGAAACCCGCGCGCTTGCGCCTTGCGAAGGAGCTGCGGGGTCGGAACCCACGCGGGCCGCAAACAGGTATCCGCAAAGACTAGGCGGTGTGAGGTGTCCGTGTCGAGAAGATTCTGAATGAGCGCTCCGCGGCGCCCGAGCCATTTGCCGAAGCCCCACGGGAGTGTGGCGATCGCATCGCCCTTCTCGATGCGTCCGAGGGTCTCGTCCAGCGATAGCCCATCCGGCACGCGAAGGTCGCGGCCGAGTGCGAGCACTTCCAGTCGCTCCGCAGTGACAATCTGGCGACCGGCAATGAGCGTCAGCGACCCGTGTTTCGAGGTGGCGATCAGCGCATCCGGGTCGTCCGGTGCCGAAAGGGTCCATCCCGCCGCCGAAAGCGCGCCTTCGCGCAGGGACGAAAAGGCTGCCTGGCCCGAGCGCTCGGTGAGACAAAGGGCGAGGATTTCGGCGGCGGGCGCGGCGCGGCGAAGGTTCGCCACCGCCGCAGTGAGCTGGGCGCTCAAGTCATAAAACGGATAGAGATGAACGTGCGTATCGGCCGCAATCTGCATGCCGAAAGGATGCCTGAAGGCGTGGGGAGGAGCGATCAGAAACAGCTAAACTTTGCATTCTTTGGCGAGCGCATTATAGTGCGACGGCTTTAGGGCTCTTTTATGTCAACCGACTCCTTTTCTGCTCGCCACATTGGACCTCGCCCCGAAGAACTCCACGCCATGCTGACGGCTGTCGGCGTCTCTTCACTAGACCAGCTCATGGACGAAACGGTGCCCGAGTCCATTCGCAACCGCGCGCCACTCCATTTGCCTGCGGGCGATAGCGAGGCGGCACACCTCGCGCGCCTCCGCGGAATTGCGGCGAAGAACCAAGTGTTCCGCTCATACATTGGACAGGGCTACTACGGAACCGTCACCCCGCCGGTTATCCAGCGCTGCGTGTTGGAGAACCCGAGCTGGTACACGCCCTATACGCCGTATCAGGCGGAGATTTCGCAGGGGCGCCTCGAGTCGCTGCTGGTTTTCCAGACGATGGTGTGCGAACTCGCGGGGATGGATGTGGCGAATGCCTCGTTGCTGGATGAGGCCACGGCTGCCGCGGAGGCGATGGCGATGCTGCACCGGATTCAAGCCCGCAGGACGAAGGGCGCGAGTCGCGATGTTTTCTTTGTTTCCGACCGCGTGTATCCGCAGACGCTCGACGTCCTTCGGAGTCGGGCCGAGCCGATTGGTATCACGCTGCGCGTCGGCTCCTTCAGAACTGCCGAACTCGACGAATCCGTCTTCGGCGCGCTGGTTCAATTCCCGGATGCCGATGGAAACGTGAGTGACCTTGGCGCCTTCATTGGCCGCGCACACGCGAATGGAATCCTGGTTGCCGCCGCCACGGATTTGCTCGCCATCACGCTGCTCACGCCACCCGGCGAACTCGGCGCCGATGTGGTCTTCGGCAGCGCGCAGCGCTTTGGCGTTCAAATGGGATTTGGCGGCCCGCACGCGGCATTCTTTGCGACGCGGAATGAGTATTTGCGCGAGATGCCGGGGCGAATCATCGGCGTATCGGTTGATGCCGCGGGTAATCAGGCCTATCGCATGTCGCTGCAGACGCGCGAGCAACACATTCGCCGCGAGAAGGCGAAGTCGAACATCTGCACCGCGCAGGCGCTGCTGGCCAATATCGCCGCATTCTACGCGATTTATCACGGAGCGGATGGCCTCCGTCGGATCGCGCGCGCCATTCACGACCGCGCGCGTGTTCTGAAACACGCCTCCGCCGCGCTAGGCTATTTGACCGCGTGCGCCTATTTCTTCGACACGCTCAAGTTGATCCCGCCATCCGGTGTGAGCGTGGATGCTATTCGCGCTGCTGCGCTGCGGCGAAAAATCAATTTCCACTATTACGAAGATGGCAACATCGGAATCTCGCTGGACGAAACGGTGACCGATGCGGACCTGCGCGATATCGTGGCGGTTCTTGCGGAAGCGGCCGGACGCAGTGCGCCGGATATTTCCACCATCGAGTTGTCGGACGTTTTGGAATATCACGAGGGACTCATCCGCTCGACCCCGTTCTTCAAGAACCCCGTATTCCGCGCGCACCAGTCGGAGACCGCGATGATGCGCTATCTGAAGGGGCTCGAACAAAAGGATCTCGGACTCGATCAGGCGATGATTCCGCTCGGATCCTGCACGATGAAGCTCAATGCGGCGGCGGAAATGATGCCCATCACGTGGCCCGAGTTTTGCGCGCTGCATCCCTTTGCGCCCGCCGATCAGACGCGCGGGTATGCTCAGATCGTCGAGGAATTGAAGAGCGCCTTGGCGGACGTCACGGGGCTTCCCGGCGTTTCGCTCCAACCCAACGCGGGATCGCAAGGCGAGTTTGCCGGCTTGATGGTGATTCGCGCGTATCATCGCGCGCGCGGCGAAGCGCAGCGCAACATTGTGTTGATTCCCGCCTCGGCGCACGGGACGAACCCGGCCTCGGCCGTCATGGCGGGCTTTGATGTGGTGGTCGTTGCCTGCGATCGCGCGGGAAAAGTTGATCTGGCGGATCTCACCGCCAAGGTGGAAAAGCACGCATCGCACCTCGCCGCGCTGATGATCACCTATCCCTCCACCTACGGCGTTTTCGAAGGCGGTGTGAGCGAGATTTGCGAACAGATCCATCGGCACGGTGGGCAGGTGTATATGGACGGCGCGAACCTCAACGCGCAGCTTGGGCTGACCTCGCCCGGCCGTATTGGCGCGGATGTGTGCCACATGAACCTGCACAAAACCTTCGCCATTCCGCATGGCGGCGGTGGCCCGGGAATGGGTCCGATCGCGGTGGCTTCGCATTTGATCGAATTTCTGCCGCGCCATCCTGTTGTTCCGGTGGGCGGGAAGCAGGGCATCCCCGCCATTGCCGCGGCGCCGTGGGGCAGCGCGAGCATTCTACTCATCTCTCACGCCTACATCCGAATGCTGGGCCAGGCCGGACTGGCCGAGGCCACGCGCATGGCCATCTTGAACGCAAACTACATCAAGGCCCGCTTGGAAGGTTCCTTCTCCGTTCACTATACCGGCGAGCAGGGCCGCGTGGCGCACGAGTTGATTTTCGATCTGCGCCCGCTAAAGGAAAAGAGCGGCGTGGATGAAACGGATGTTGCCAAGCGGCTGATGGACTATGGATTCCACGCGCCGACCGTTTCGTGGCCGGTGCCCGGCACGATCATGATTGAGCCGACCGAGAGCGAGCCCCTCGCGGAGATGGATCGCTTCTGCGAGGCGATGATTTCCATTCGCGCCGAGATTCAGGCCATCATTGATGGGCAACTGGACAAGGAAGACAACCCGTTGAAAAACGCGCCACACACGGCCATCGCCGTCAGCGCGAGCGAGTGGAAACACGCGTACTCGCGCGAGCAAGCGGCCTATCCCGTGCCCGGCCTCCGCGCGCGCAAGTTTTGGCCAGCGGTCTCGCGCATTGACAACACGCACGGCGACCGCAATCCCATCTGCTCCTGCCCGGACATTTCCGAATACGGCGGCTGATCGCGCCGCCGCGCGAGGGTGTGCGTTGCGGAAGCGCGAGGTGCATCGAAAAGTTCCAATCATTGGAAGCCCGGCAACGGGCTTTTTCCAATCGTTGGAAGTCGGGCCGCTGCGAAATTAGCAGCTGCCGGTGTCGCCGCCGTTGCGGGGGCGACGAACGGGATGTTTGCGGCGCGGGAACCCGTGCGCGTGCTGATTGGCGTAGATATCCGTTGCGATGGAGCCGGTGACGCGCTCGACGGCTGACGGTTTGTTGATGTCCCAGAGGTGTCGGATGGCGCGCAGGCCGGGAGCCGTTTGTGCGGCGGGCTGCCGCGAGCGGGTTTCGTTGGATGGGGGTTTGCTGGCGTTGGGCGGCGCTTCTTTGCGGCGTCCGAATTTGAAGAAATCGAATATACTCATGACGGTTAGATGTGCGCGATATTGTCGCGCGGACGAGTTTCGCTGACGCGTATGATGCGGCCGGCGAGGTCGGTGTTGTTCAACTGCTTCGCGGCGCGCTGTGCGGCCTGCTCGTCGGGCATGTCTACAAAGGCAAACCCGACGGGGCGGCCGTCCGCGCGATGCGTCGCGATGCGGACTGAAGCAACCTCGCCAAACGGCTCAAATGCTGCGCGGAGCTCTCTCTCCTGCGCAGAGAACGGCATGTTGCCGACGTACAGCGAAACCATCCTGTGCTCCTCCTTTTCCTCCTTCAATGTAGCAAGCACGGCACAAAGAGATACGCGGAAGAGAAAAGTTTGTCCAGCGGGAGCTTGTCGCGGAGCGATTTTATCGGCATAACGCGCTACGAAATGAATCGCATTGTCGCTATCGTCGGTCGCCCGAATGTCGGAAAGTCCGCAATTTTTAACCGGATTGCCGGGCGGCGCATCGCGATTGTCCACGATTTGCCGGGTGTGACGCGCGATCGGCTGTCGGCCGAGGCGCGGTTTCAAGAGGAGCGCTTTGAGCTGATTGACACCGGCGGATTGGGCTTTCTCGATAGAGAGGCGGCCAAGGATGTGTTGACCGAGGGGACGCGCGTTCAGGCCGAGGTGGCGATACAGGATGCGGCGGTCATTATTTTGGTCGCGGACGTGACGGCTGGAATTACGCCGTTGGACAGCGAAGTCGCCGCTTTGTTGCGCCAGTCGGGACGCACAGTTCTCTTGGCGGCAAACAAGGCGGATCACGAGGGCCTCGATGCGCAGGCGGCGGAGTTTGCGCGCCTCGGCTATCCGGTCTTTCCCGTCGCGGCGTTGCACAACCGCGGGTTTGACGCCTTGCTGTCGGCGGTGGTGCGGCATCTGCCGCCGGTCGAGGAAGACCCGGCGGAGAATCCGCTGCGCGTGGCGATTGTCGGCAAACCCAATGCGGGAAAATCATCGTTCATCAATCGCGTGCTGCAAAGCGATCGCGTGATTGTCTCGAACATTCCCGGCACCACGCGGGACAGCATTGAAGTGCCGTTCTCCATCGGGAGCGGGCCGCAGGCGCGGCACTATCGCCTGATAGATACTGCCGGTTTGCGAAAATTGCGCCGCGCGGAAGATGCGGTGGAGCGGTGGAGTGTGATGCGCGCGCGAGCGAGCATCGAAGAAGCAGATGTCGTAGTTCTGATGATTGACGCGGAGCAAGGACCCACGGAGCAGGACAAGAAGATTGCCGGGCTGATCATGGAGGCGCGCAAGGGCTGCGTTGTGTTGATCAACAAATGGGATTTGGCGACGGCCGAGACCGAGGTGACGGCCCGCGAATACGAAAAGGCGTTTCGGCGCGAGATGTATTTTCTTTCGTATGTGCCGATCGTTTTCGCCTCGGCGCATTCGGGGCACAATATCCGCAAGGCCATCGAGACGATTGATTATGTGGCCGCGCAGATTTCGATGAAGATCCCGACCAGCACGCTGAATCGAGTCTTGCACGATGCGGTGAAGCGGGTCATGCCGCCGCGCTCGGCCGGGAAGCGGTTGAAGTTCTACTACGCGACGCAGGTGGGGGAGCGCCCGCTCCGCTTTCGCTTCTTTGTCAATCAGCCCGAGCTTTGTGCGCCGGCGTATCAAACGTATTTGATCTCTGCGTTGCGCTCGGCGTCGGGCCTGGAAGGTGCGCCGATTGTGGTCGAGTATCGCTCGAGTCACGAGCGCGATGGCGTGGTGACGGAAAAGCAGGGTGGGCGCGGGAGGGCGCGGAAACCGCGCCGGCCTCGCTCGGGCTAGGCGTCGCGCTGCGAGGAGGTCGGCTCCGATGCGCTTTCGATTTTGTGGATGCTGCCGCACCGCGGGCACGTGATCTCCGAGCCGCGCCAAGCGGGTGGAATTCGAATACGCAATCCGCAACTGCAATCCACGATGCGCGCGTCGTCCACCTCGTGCAACACCCCGCGCGCGGTGCGCCAGGCGGGGGGCAGGGCAACCGCCGCTAGCGCGATGGGCGCGGGAGGGCGAACCGGTTCGGCGGTGTCGGTTGCCGTGAGGTCCCCGAGCACGTGTTTTCCCCCGTGAAAGTTTTGATAGGCCGTCTCATAGGCTTGGAGCGAGGCGGTGCTGCCGATGCTGCGCAAAATGCGGATTCGATCTTTTGTGGAGGGATGGGTGCTCAGCCAGGTGCTATCGCGGCCCATGGCCGCCTGCGGATTGATGATGTACATCGGAGCCAGCACGCGACTTGTCGCAGCATCGGGCTTTTGGGCGCCCGCAATTTTTTCGAGTGCGGATGCCAGCCCTTCGGGATAGCGGGTGAACTGAACCGCGCTCGCATCGGCCAGATATTCGCGTCGCCGCGAGCAGGCGAAGTAGAGCAGTTGCGCGAGGAGCGGGGCGAGGATCGAGAGCAAAAGTGCGAGAATCAGCAGGATGGCGCCGCCGTTGTTGTTTCGATTGGACGAACGGCGCTGACCCGCCGCGGAAAAGCGAAGGCCGCGGACAAAGAAGTCGGCCAAGAGCACAATGGCTCCGAATGTGGTGCCCGCGATGGTCATGAACAGCGTGTCGCGATGGCGGATATGCGCGATTTCGTGTGCGATGACGCCCTGCAGCTCATCGCGATTCAGGCGCGCCAACAAGCCGGTGGTCACGGCGACGGCCGCGCGCTTCTCGTTGCGCCCAACCGCAAATGCATTGGGAATGGTGGAGTCCACGATGTAGATCTTGGGCGGTTGGGAAAGGCCCGATGCGATCTGCATTTCTTCGACGATGTTGACGAGCTGGGGCGCATCGCGCTTGTCCGTGATCTCCCGCGCTCCCGCTTGCGCCATCAGCATCGCCTCGCCTCCCGCCAGCGAGGTGAGAAGAAGGAGCAGCCAGACGATCAGGGCCGCGGCGAGGCCGAAGATACCCGCGGAAGGTGCGATATAGAAGCCAATCGCATAGCCGACCAATCCGAGAAGCAGACCCAGCGCGGCGATCAGGAACGCCGACTTGCGTTGGTTGGATCGGATGATCGAGAACATGATGTTGCTCGCGCCGCCCCGTGCGGCGGCGAGGAAAAGCCCAAAGCGCGCTGCCTCGAACTTCGCTCGCCGCCCGCGATTGCGGGACTAGAACTTGACTTGAGGAACCGCGCGCTCGGCCTCGTCTTTGATCTCAAAGAACTCGGCCTTCTTGAACCCGCCGATCCCGGCGACGATGTTGGACGGAATCGTCTCGCAGGCCGTGTTGTATTTCAGGACTGCGTCGTTATAGAACTGGCGCGCGAAGCTGACCTTGTTTTCGGTGGATGTCAGCTCCTCCTGCAGTTGGCGAAAGTTCGCGTCGGCCTTCAGCTGAGGATAGTTCTCCGCAACGGCGTAAAAGCCGCGCAATGCGCCGGTCAGGACGCCCTCGGCTTGGGCAATTTGGCCGACATTGCCGGTGGCCTGTGCGCTCATGGCGCCGGATCGCGCGCGCGTGATGGCCTCGAACGTTTCGCGCTCGTGCGTCATGTAGCCTTTCACCGTTTCCACGAGGTTCGGGATCAGGTCGTGGCGGCGCTTGAGCTGAACGTCAATTTGCGCCCACGCATTTTTCACTTCATTGCGCAGGCGAACGAGGCCGTTATAGAGCCCGACAAACATCAGGATCAACGCGACCGCAACACCGAGAATAACCAGTCCTGTCATAGTGTACTCCTCCTTATTGATCGGCCAGTGTGGCCCCAAATAGACTCGCGCAAAAATCAGAAATTCTCCCGAACCCCGCTGGATCCACCGCGTTGACGAGCGCCTGAACCTCGCCCGCATCAAACCACACTCCGTGCCCATACGGACAGCGATCCAGCATGACGCCGGCCGACGCCGCGCGCGCCTCTTGCATCCTTGCGCCACAGCGCGGGCAGCGACGACGCCCGGTTTGCACTGGTTGCAAATCGAGTGCGGGGTCGCCCACTGGATCGCCGTGGAGCAGCAGGCCCAGTTCGCCGCGGTCGAGCCAGAGGCCCTTGCAAGCCGCGCACCAATCCACCTCGACATGGTGATATTCGAGCACCAACAGCGGTTGCTCACAATGTGGACAGATGCGCATGGAGCGAATGGTAATGGCTGAGCTGCCGGTGTCGAGTATTTGAGGACTTGATCGCGAGCTTGTATTTGCTCGGGCGGCTTGGCTACCGTGTCGCCTTATGTCAAAAGCCCTCCCCATCATCAGTCTGGTCAATCTCGGGTGTGCCAAGAACACGGTGGACTCTGAGCGCATCCTTGGACGGTTGGCCGAGGAGGGTTTCATGTTGGCCTCCGATCCAGCGGATTCAGATATATGCCTGGTGAACACCTGCGGCTTCATTCACGCCGCCCGCGAGGAGACGGCTGGCGTGTTGCGCGAATTGCAACAACTCAAGGAGCGCGGTGCGCTCAAGTGTGTGGTTGCCCTCGGCTGTCTCGTCGAGCGCGTGCACGGCGCGCCGGAGCTCACCTCCTTTCTTGACGATGCCGATGCCTCGCTGGGCTTTCAGGATTATCCGCGCATTCCCCAGATATTGCGCGAGATGAAGACAACGCCGCCACCGCCCAAGGCCGCCGCCGCGCATGGAGCCGTCCAGATTCTGGATAAGCGCTTCACGGGGCTCGCGGGCGCGGCGCGCTCGTTCACTCAGAACTACAACGAATTCCTCACCGCGCCGCGCCTGCGCATCGGATCCCCGCACCTGGCGCACCTCAAGATCTCCGAGGGCTGCTCAAATCTTTGCCGCTTTTGTGCCATTCCCTACATGCGGGGCACCCAGGTCAGCCGCCCCATTGAAGACATCGTCGCCGAATCGCGCCAACTGATCGAAGCCGGCGCGCGCGAGTTGAGTTTGATCGCGCAAGACACAACCTCGTATGGCCGCGATCGCTATGGAAAGCTGGCGCTTGCCGACCTCCTGCGCGAACTGCTCAAGGTGGATACAACCGCGTGGTTTCGCCTGATGTATGCGTTTCCCCGCTACCTCACCGACGAGGTGCTCGACCTTATGGCCGGAGACCCGCGCTTTTGCCGCTACATTGATATGCCCCTGCAGCACATCTCCGACCGCGTTCTCATGGCGATGAACCGGGGAATGGGGCGCGATGACACCCTTCGCCTGCTCGATCGTGTGGCGGAGAAGCTCGAGGGAGGCGCCATCCGCACCACCTTCATCATCGGCTATCCCGGCGAGACCGACGCGGACTTTGAAGAACTGCTCGCCTTTGTGAAAGAAGGCCGCTTCACCCACGCCGGCGCATTTCTCTACTCGCACGAACCCAAGACGCCCGCAGCGAAAAATGACGACAACGTCCCGCTCGCTGTGAAGAAGGAGCGCCGCGACCGATTGATGCAGGCGCAACTCGAAGTCTCGCGCAAGCGGCTTCGCGCGCGCGTCGGAACGCGAGTGAGCGTCATGCTTGATGGGCCCATCCCACCCGGCTCCGCACGCCCTCAGGGCACAACCGCGCTCGGCCGCACCATGCTCGAAGCCTCCGAAGTGGACGGCATGTGCTTCCTACGCGGCCGCGACTGGAAAAGAATCGCGCCGGGAACCGTCTGTGACGCCGCAGTTGCCGCCTCCCTCGACTACGATCTCGTCCTCGACCCCGCCTGATCGCAAACAATGCGGAACCGGCGCCGGAGAAAGGGCGCTGTAGAGACCGTTTGCGAACAGGAAACTCCCGACGAACGTCAACGCTGTGCAGACGCCAAGAACCGAACTCACATCCGCCGGGGCCTAATGGTAACCCGATGCATCATCATCGTATCTTGCTGATCTGATACATGACCCATATGTACTGAATTGGGAAAGTGACCACATCAACTACAAAGGCCGGAACGATGAGTATCTTGAATGGATAGGCCCACGCCGCTTGGTGAACATCATCGGGCGAATTCATGGCGTGCATACTGACTTCGATATCCACAAGGTAAGGCTGATTCCCAACGGTTGTAGGAATGCTGAACTCATGAACGGAGTCGTGCGCAAATCGGGTCCATTGATTCGTTTGAAGGTACTCTGGCAGTTGGTCGGGATGCCGATGTGCAAGCATGTCGGGTGGGTACATGTACCAGCCAGTAGCCTTCTGTGCTTCGATCTCGCTTGTGGGATACTGGTAGTTGCTGGCGTGAATTTCCAATCTGACCTGATCTCGCCGCCGGTAGGTTCTGCCTTCTGCGACGCGTTTCTCAACCGCGCCCTGAAAGCCGGGCGCATTGAGGATCAGATAGCGTGTGCCAAGTGAGTGCTTAGCCGACTTTCTATTCAAGGGAAATCGGCTCAGCTCTGCTTCAATGTACACGTTGCCCAAGTTGTCCATGTAGGCATCGTGTTGCTGGATGCGGGCATCCGTTTTGCCCATGTTCTGTACAAACTGCGTACAGGCACAGCCTGACGCATAGAGCAATAGAATCAAAGCGGTGACAATGTGCCCGATTGGTTTCGTTATCTTAATCATCGAACCCAGAGTTCAACCGACGTCGGAGGCCGTCGGCTGCGAAAAAGTTAGACTGCACTATAGCCAAGCTGCTTGAGTCCAGCAAGGTTGTCCCACTCGACCCATGCCTCAACGATGCGCCCGTTCTCGATGCGGTAGATCGCGAGATAGGTGGCTTCCAGCAGTTTTTCCGACGGCGGGAATTGACCCATGGGCCCAAGTTGTGTGCCATGAAATAGATGGCGTGCGGCAACCTTGTCTCCTTCTGCCACTAGGTCGAGCAGAGTTTCGTGAGCGTCTGGAAACGTTGCGTATTCCGCCACTAGGAAAGCAATAAGATCCTCAGCAGAGCGAACACCCGGCTCGCCGGCGGCGACGCTGTGACGCCTGAATTCGGGAGCAAGAACAGCGCGGAGGCGAGCCCAGTCTTTCGCATTTATCGCCTCAACGAAGGCGCGGACGACGGATTTGCTGTTTACTTGCGTGGATGCGCTGACGCGGATTGAGCCGCCGAACGTCACTGGCGAGACGCACACTCCACCCGATTGCTGTGCCCGCCTTTTTCTGACTGCAATCAACCAGAACACCAAGCCTGTCGTGATGCCCACTGAGATTGGTTGCAGGATGCCGAATGGAAGAAGTGCAGTCCGTAGCGTCAGAGTGTGCTGCTTTAGAAGGACCATAACGTTGAAGATTAATGCTGGCGTGAGAAGTCCGAAGAGTGCGCCGAGAAGACCGTATGGGACAAGCGAGGTGATTCCATTCTTGGTCAGCCAATGCGATGTGGGGCATCCGAAAATGATCATCCCCCCAAATGCCATTGGGCTCATCATCGTGATGTAGATCAGAGCCGCCGACGGCCGGGAAATCGTACCATCGAGCCACCCGAACCCTTGGGGATGCGCAATGTTCGCGGCGAGTACGCCAACCAGCAGACCAGCAACCGGCGCAACAAGCATTCCAATGGTCGTTCTGATCGTCTCTTCCTTTGGCACAGGGCGAAGTTGACCGGAACCGCGCGCGTGAATCGAGCCGAAAATGAGCGAAGCGAGAATTGAGGCGAGATTTGAGGGAGCCGGCAATGAGCGTCACGGCACCTTGCATAGCACCGTCTATGACGCCCTGATTCATCTCTCGCATGGGTCGTTGCTGGTGGAGCGAGTGGTCTGCGCTAATGTCAGCGTTCAGGTTCGGCGAGCTTGTGAGCCGGAACATGGGGCGATTGATTCGATTCGTTAGCCTTCCTGATTTCGATGTCGTCGTCGAAGATGTCAACAGCAACCCATCCGAGGAGGAAATCGAGAAGTTCAACGGGGTTGAACCCAAGGCGCACGTTGAGGAGGAGTCCACCGGCCACTTCGATTTGGGTGTAGTAGGAGGGTGATCCAGGATGGTCAACAATCATGATGAAGGGTATGTTATGCCCTTCGGCCGTGAAACTCTTGCGACGTTGCTTTGCCGTCGATCGCCCGAATTTTGGGTCGAACGACTCAACCCCAGTAAAGAGAGCTTCCAAGTCGAAATTGCTGGGAAGGATATAAGCATCATTTCCGCAGGGGAATTGACCACCGCGAAGCGCTGCCATCTGAACGTCGGCGAATAGGCCAGTCTGGATAGGGCCGACACGAACCTTCGCGCCGCCACCCATCCCAGCACCGATTGCGACTATATCCGCTAGGTCACGCCCTCTGTCAGTGAGGTAGGCCCGTGGCGAAGCGCATCCGGTCACGCTTGCAGCCACTGTCATCAGGGCGATTGCCTTGAGTATCCTCTTCATCATCTGAATCGAATGCGACTGACCGGAACCGCGATGAGAATCGAGCCGAAAATGAGCGAAGCGGAGAATTGAGGCAAGGTTTGAGGACGCCGCAGGCGGGGCGTCGCGGCCCCGCTGGTCGACCGCGGATAGGCGAGCGACGACGGGCTCGCCGAAAAGGCCCGCAGGTTGCAATTGTAAACGATAACAATTGCTGCTTGCATCGGAATCACGCCCGTGTTCTTATGTCGCCATGAATGGGTTTCAATGCGTTGTCGCGGGAGCGTGTCTGGCGTTTGCCGTTGCCGGCTGTCAAGAGCTGAAGAGGATGCCGTCCGAGACGGATGGGAGCCGTGGCTTGTCCGAAATCAGGCACGAACCGGGGCAGTGGCGCACCAACGCGGAGGGGCGAAGTTCCGTTCTGTTGACGCAGGTTCCGACTCCGCACGGACAGGGGTTCGAAGTGCGCTACAAGTTGGTGGGCGACTTCAGCTATGTGGAATTGCGGCACGTGCTGTCTGAGGCGAAGCCGCCGGAACTCCCCTTGCGCTTTTTCATGAAGGCCAGCGGCGGAGGCGATTTGGAAATCAAACTTGAGGATGCGGATCATTCGGTCTTCGGGCGAAAATTGCCGATGGCGGATCAGTACCGTGAATGGACCGAATTCGTGGTGTATACCAATCACATCGAGCATTGGTGGGGAGGCGATCGGAGCTTCAGCGGGCTCAAGGAGTTGGCGTTCGCCATTTCAGGCCGCGGAGAAGGCGTGGTCTGGTTTGAGCAAATCGGATTGGCCGTACCCGGTACGCCGTCATCCCTCGCGCCCGCCGGCGTTCGTTTCGATCCCGACCGCGAATTGCCCGGCATCGGTTTCCGCCAGCGCCGCGCCGCTGAGATGATTTCGGAAGACCCGCTCGTGCTCGAATGGCTGAAGCAGGTGCAGGACGCCACCACGCCGGAACAGCAATTGCTCGGCTCGATGGAAAACCAGCAACTGCAAACCTTCAACAACGCGCTCGCGGCCAATGCCTTCATCGTGAAGGGCGAAAAAGGGCGGGCCGAACGCATTCTCGACTTTTTCGCCGCTGCAACCGACCGCGCCAACACGGATCCCAGGCTCCAGAATTTCTTCCTGAACGGCGAGGCGCGCGGATTTTTTCAATACGCGACTCGAAAGATCGAGGACGGGCGCGTTGTATACCGCGGCGAGGAGATGAGCGACCGGTGGATGGGCGACCTGTTCTGGCTGTTGTTCGCCTATCACCATTATGACCGCGCATTCGGCCCCGGACGCTACGAAGAAATCAAGGGACTGCTCCACGACCTGCTGGTCTCTTGGTACAAGGAATCGCCCGACGGTCCCGGCGGGTTCGTCCAGCATGGCTGGCGGCGCGGCGACCGGCAGTTGCACGAAGCCGCCGGCCATCACGAAGGCAATGTTGACGCCTATGCCTACTTCAAGTTGATCGGCGACGTGGAGCGCGCCGAAAAAATCCGGGCATGGCTGGAGGCTTCGCTGGGCGGTTACAATCTGCCGCTTGATCTCTACACCTGGCGGGTGCTGGCCTACGGACCGGAGGCGGCGGAGCTGATGAACGTTCCCGATTACGATCTTCGTTTCCGCAAAACGATCAAGGTCAACGGTCGTGACGTTGCGGGCGTCTGGCATGGTCCCGATGCCAACATCACCGACAACATCTGGATCGACGGTGTCGGCCACATGGCCTGCGGATATTTTGCCGTTGGCGATATCGAGCGGGGAAATTTCTACGCGAATCAACTGGATGCATTGCTGATGGATATCGAGATCAACGGCGTGGCGACCCGCGGTCTTCCCTACACCGTGAACCGCAAGGGCGGGTATGACTGGGTTGAACTCGACAAAGGATTTGTCTCCGCCGCCGCCTGGTACATTTTCGCGAAAAACAAATCTAATCCCATGACCCTGGAGAGGCGCCATGAATGACCTGTTGTTTCCCCAAAATTTCGTATGGGGCGTGGCCACCTCGGCTTATCAGATTGAAGGCGCGTGGAAGGCGGACGGGAAGGGCGAATCCATCTGGGATCGGTTCTGCCAGATGTCCACCGGTGTAGGTGATGTCACCAGCGGCAGCGCACCCGGCGATCACTATTATCGCTGGCGAGACGACCTGGACCTGATGCAGTCACTGGGGGTGCGGTCGTACCGGTTCTCCATTGCCTGGCCGCGCGTCGTGCCGCGCGGCCGGGGCAAGGTGGAACAGCGCGGTCTCGATTTTTATCGGCGATTGGTGGACGGCCTGCTGGAGCGGGGGATTACGCCTTATGCCACATTGTATCATTGGGACCTTCCGCAGGTATTGCAGGAACAGGGCGGATGGCCGCATCGCGCCACGGTAGATGCGTTTGTCGAGTATGCGGATGTGGTCACGTCCGCGCTGGGTGACCGGGTCAAGCATTGGTTCACGCATAACGAGCCGTGGTGCATCTCGATTCTGGGGCACGGGCGCGGTGAGCATGCGCCGGGTTTGCGAAATGACCTCCTGGCGCTGGCGGCAGCCCACCATTTGCTGTTGTCGCACGGGCGGGCGGTGCCGGTGATCCGGAGAAACAGTCCGGGCTGTGAGGTGGGTATCGTATTGAATCTCACGCCGGCCTATGCGGCCACGGATAACGCGCTCGACACGGATAAGGCGAGGGCCTTTGACGGATCCTTCAACCGCTGGTTTCTTGATCCGCTGGCAGGCCGGGGATATCCGTCCGACGTGGTGGAAGACTATCGCCGTCAGGGTGTGCCGGAACCGGAAGCGCTCGGACTGGTGCATGCCGGCGATCTGACGGAGATCGCCGTGCCGTGCGATTTTCTCGGGGTGAATTATTACTCGCGCGAAGTAAGCCGTGCAGGTGTCGTTCCGGAAAAACTGAATCAGCACAGCTTGGAGCCGCTCATCCGAGACGGCCGTTATACCGAGATGGGGTGGGAAGTGTATCCCGACGGCCTGCACGATCTACTGGTCCGTTTGCACCGAGATTATGCATTTCCCAAGTACTACATTACGGAGAACGGGTGCAGTTTCGGCGACGGTCCGGGCACACACGGCATCGTTCACGACACGCGGCGGATCGCCTACCTGCGGGAACATTTCGCCGCCGCGCACCGAGCCATGGCCTCCGGCGTCCCTCTGGCCGGATACTTCGTGTGGTCGTGGATGGACAACTTTGAATGGGGGCACGGGTACCGCCAGCGGTTCGGGCTGGTATGGGTTGACTTCGAGACCTGGCGCCGCGTGCCAAAGGAAAGCGCCCGCTGGTACCGCGAGGTCATGCGGACCGGAATGGTCGCCCGCGCGGGCGAGGGGGATTCGTCGGTCAAAAAAGACGGAATTATGGCTTTACAATAATTCCAATTCGCCATATTTATAGCGTTGTAGACGTTTACATGAAGGAACAAACATGAGTGCCACGATCAGGGATGTATGCCGGGCCACAGGCTTTTCGACGGCCACAGTTTCGCGGGTATTGAACGGGAGTCCGCTGGTCACGGAAAAAACCAGGAAGCGGGTGCATGCCGCGCTGGAAAAATTGGGCTACCAGCCGAACCATGCCGCGCGGGCGCTCAAGATGAACCGCACCGGCATGATCGCGGTGGTTTTCCCGGATCTCGACAACGGATTCTTTACCCAAATCCTGCGCGGTATTGATGAGGCCGCGTCCGAGTTCAGTGTGCACCTGCTCACCGCGTTTACGCATGGTCCGCTCGACGAGCATGAATTGATCACGCGCATGGTGCGTGAGCGACGGGCC
Source organism: Kiritimatiellia bacterium (assembly GCA_023953695.1). Taxonomy (GTDB): domain Bacteria; phylum Verrucomicrobiota; class Kiritimatiellia; order CAIVKH01; family CAIVKH01; genus JAMLJG01. The sequence continues at coordinate 18,784 of JAMLJG010000012.1, read as the reverse complement.
GATGCCCTGATCCTGATGAACCTGACCTTGAAGGATGATTTTCTGCAACAGCTAAAACAGTGGGAACTGCCGATCGTGCTGATTGACCGTCCGGTCAAGGCGGGCGGGCTTCCCTTCGTGGGCATTGACAACCGAAGTGGCGCGACGGCGATGACCCAGCATTTGATCAATCAGGGGCATCGGCGGATTGCGTTCGTGTCCGGACCCGATAGAACATTCGATGCGCGCGAGCGCCTCTTCGCCTTCCGCAAGACCATGCGCAAGAACGGCCTGGTCATGGACCCGGAACTTATCTGGAGGGGTGATTTTACCGAGGACAGCGGGGTGCGGGTCATGGAAAGGTATCTGCGGGAACATCAGTCCCTGCCGGACGCCATCTTCGCGGGTAACGACGCGATGGCCGCGGGTATCCATGCCGTGTTGCGCTCGGCCGGCGTGCGCGTGCCCGAAGATGTGGCCTTGGCCGGCTTTGACGACACCGATCTGGCGCGCCACCTGAACCTAACCACCATCCATGTTCCGATGAAATTGATCGGACACGCCGCCGCGCAGCACGCCCTTGATTTGATGGAAAACCGCGACTCCGTGCACCCGCAGTCCGTGCCGACCCGACTGGTTGTGAGGACTTCGTGCGGCGCACATCGCATGTCTGCAAGGCGATAATTTCGGAGGAAGGGGTATGAGGGAACTGCACCGCAGTTGGATATGTTTGGTTGCGCTGCTGGTGGCCATGCCGGCGACGGCGCAACGGCTCGTCAATTCGGGCTTTGAGGACAACCTCAATAACTGGAATACGTTCGGCCAGGGTTGGCGCACTGGGGGCGGTGGTGCCGCCCGTTCCGGCTCGCTCGGTGCGGTTAATCAAGTGAAGACATCGAACGCGGATACCTATCGCGGACTATTCCAGAACGTTCCGGTGATTTCCAATAACCTCTACAAGGGCGGCGCATATATCCGGGCCGTGAACGTCGATAATTCCGAGTCATGGTTTGAACTACAGTTTCTCGACTCCAGCGGCTCGGTCATCGTCCAGCATCAGTCAACCCATGTCACGGCCGATCAGGGCTTCACCTTCATGGGCATCGGCACCGTGCTGGCTCCGGCGGGCGCGGTCACCGCGAGTGTCCGTGCGATCGTGTACATGCCCTCGGCGCCGGGCGACACGGATTATCACGTCTTCGATGATATCGAATTCACGAACGCTACGCCGGTCCATTCCAACTTACTGAACTGGGGATTCGAAACGGGCGACTTCGCCGATTGGTCCACCTTTGGCCAGGGATGGAGCGTCAGTACCGGGGACGTCGCGTTTTCCCATACCTACGGCGCGGTCAATGACGTGCTTCTCTCCGATGGCGATGAATGGCGAGGCGTAATCCAGAACGTGGCCGTGACGGAGGGGCTTACCTATGCGGCGGGCGTCTATATCCGGGCGGTGGCGCTCGAATCGTCGGAGGCATGGTTGGAACTTCAGTGGTTGAACAGTTCCGGCGGCGTGATCTCCCAGCTCACCACGTCGGCCATCACCACGGATCAGGCGTTTCAGTTGGCGAGTCTCCATGGCATCGTGGCCCCGGCGGGTGCAGTGACCGCCAGTGTGCGCGGCATCGTGCACATGGTCAGCGCACCGACGGTCACCCCGGACTTCCTGATTTTCGACGAGTTCTATTTTCTGCGTCCGGTGGACCTGACCATCACGTTGTCCGCTTCGACGAATATCGTGGGCGCGAACCAACTCATCACGTATTCCCTGCTCATCAGCAATCGCTCGGCGTCGATGTCCGGCTCCTATTTTCCGGCCTGCTCGGTGCGGTTGTCGATAGGCAGACATCGGACTCGGACACCTATCGCGTGGACTATTCCGTGAACGTCTGGGTGATTCCCGATAACCTCTACAGTGGCGGCGCATATATCCGGGGCCGTGAACGTCGATAATTCCGAGTCATGGTTTGAACTGCTGTGCTCGACTCAGCGGCCTTGGTCATCGTCCAGCATCAGTCAACCCATGTCACGGCCGATCAGGGCTTCACCTTCATGGGCATCGGCACCGTGCTGGTTCGGCGCACAACGCGAGGTCCGTGCGGATCGTGTACATGCTCCTCGGCGCCGGCGACACGGATTATCATCGTCTTCGATGATATCGAATTCACGAACGCTACGCCGGTCCATTCCAACTTACTGAACTGGGATTCGAAACGGGCGACTTCGCCGATTGGTCCACCTTGGCCAGGGATGCCGTCAGTACTGGGGACGTCGCGTTTTCCCATACTCACGGCGCGCATCAATGACGTGCTTCTCTCCGATGCACGATGAATGGCGAGGCGTAATCCGAACGTGGCCGTGACGGAGGGGCTTACCTATGCGGCGGGCGTCTATATCCGGCGGTGGCGCTCGAATCGTCGGAGGCATGGTTGAACTTCAGTGGTTGAACAGTTCCGGCGGCGTGATCTCCCAGCTCACCACGTCGGCCATCACCACGATCAGGCGTTTCAGTTGGCGAGTCTCCATGGCATCGTGGCCCGGCGGGTGCAGTGGACCGCTATGTGCGCGGCATCGTGCACATGGTCAGCGCACCGACGGTCACCCCGGACTTCCTGATTTTCGACGAGCCATTTTCTTGCGTCCGGTGGACCTGACCATCACCGTTGTCCGCTTCGACGAATATCGTGGGCGCGCATAACTCATCACGTATTCCCTTGCTCATCAGCAATCGCTCGGCGTCGATGTACTGGCTCCTATTTGTCAACAACGACGCACGGCAACCTTACGTTCGTGTCGGCGAGCGACGACGGCGCTCAACAGCGGTTCGACCGTGAGTTGGTCCAGCGTTCGGATTGGCCGGTGGGGCACCACGACGCTCACGGTCACCGCCACCCAGCCGCACTACACGGGCTCCACTCAGGAATATGTTCACACCGTATCGGCCTCGGTAGGCTCCGGTATCGGCGATCCGATTTCCGGCAACAATTCGCAGTCAACGCAAACCACCACGGTGGGCGTTCCCATGTTGACGTTGCTGGCCCTGCTGATCCTCGGCGCCGTTTTCATCTGGGCGCGGTGGCGGATGCAGCGCCGGGAGGCGGAAGCATGACCGGACCTGTGGTCAACAAGGCGCGCCGTGGCGTATTCCTGCGCTCGCTGGTATGCTGGCTTCTGCTGTATGCGGTCCTGCTGACCATCTACAACGGCACCTACCACCTCACCCGCGAGGTGTTGATCGGCAAAGTGCAGGTGGCACCTGCTTCGTTCCTGCTGTCGTGGACCCTGCCGGACGTGGACATTCGGTATGACGCCGCCTCGATTCAGACGCCCGCGTTGGTCTTGCAGATATTGCGCGGATGCGATGGCGTGGAGGTCTGGGCCATGCTGGTCGCGGCGATGCTCGTGTTCCCGATGCCGTGGCGGCGCCGCTGGCAGGGATTGGTGTGGGGTACCCTGCTATTGTTGGTCGCGAACCTGGCCCGGATCGTATCGCTATTTCATATTGCGCTGACCCGCATGGATTGGTTTGACATCGCCCACGGCGTGATCTGGCAAGGCGTCATGGTCCTGTTGACCGGAGCATTCGTGCTCGGTTGGACGAATCCCCGCCGGGTGTCGGCGGAGAGGGAGGCGTTTTCATGACCACGCGCAGTGCCGCCGGCATGCTGACGAGGATGTGCGCCGTGTTCGCCGTCGTGGCGTGGTGCGTTTACGCATTTCCATCGGCCTGGCTGTGGCCGGTCACCGGGCCGACGGCGTGGCTGGTCGAAATCGGTTGTCCCTATCTGACCGACATGTCCGTGGAGGCGGACGGGATCACCGTGGTGGCTCGTGGTGACATTGCCGTGAGCCTGAGCCTGTCCGGGGGCGAACCCCTGCCGCGGGTGCCCGGAGTCTGGCACAAACATGGCGAACAAACACTTTCCATTTTCGCCGTGGTGTTTGCGATCTGGGCGGCGCCGACGATCTCGTGGCGCAGACGGGTGGCGCTCGCGCCGGTCGCGATGTTGGGCGCGGTGCTGGTCGCCGCGTTCGTGCTCTCCATCGAAATTCAATGGGCCGCCTTGAAGATGATCGGCTATGAGTGGCTGGCTGGCTTGCCGTTGGCGCGAACTGCCGATAACTGGAAATATTTTGGGCAGATGGAGCAATGGTTCCGCGTTATCTCGTGGATAAGGGCATTCCATGATGGCGGCGGTCGCTTGTTCTTGGCCCTGCTTGCGGGTTTGATCGGCTACGCCATTCCATGGCGGACGCACGGAACTCCAGCCATCGAACCACGCGGTCCATCCACGGCCGCCGCACAACCTATCCACGCCACCTGAAGGAACCACCAATCGCGACGAACCAGTACACAGGCAAACATGTCAACGATTACAAAGGAGAGACCAGGAAAAATAGAATAATCAGGGCGGTCGCTATGTCCGTCATAGTTGCCGTCACGGCGTCTGGCGAGGTTGTGAATCCGGGATTTGAAACGGGCGATCTCACGGGTTGGCAGACGTTCGGACTGGGCTGGCGAACGTCCGGGGGGGATGATGCCCGCACAGGCAGTTTCGGCATCGTCAACGATGTGTTGACGAACGACGTCGATTCGTTCCGCGGCGTGTTTCAAGATGTGCCCGTGACGGGAGGCGCCACCTACCATGCGGGCGTGTATATCCGGGCTGTGAACGTGGAAACCTCCGAGTCGTGGTTCGAGTTGCAATGGTTGAACGATACCGGTGGCATCATCGGGCAATTGCAGTCCGCGCATGTCACCGCAGACCAGCCGTTCACTCAAATGGCGTTGAGCGAGATAGTCGCCCCTCTCAATGCGGTCACGGCCAGCGTGCGCGGCATTGTCTACATGGCGATGGCACCGGGAGTAGACGCGGACTTTCACATCTTCGACGACTTGTTCCTGCATGAGCAGCCGACACTCGGTGTGGCGTCCTCGGATGCCGGGACGATTGATGTGAGTTGGACGACGAACGCACCGGGTTATCAACTGGAGGCGCTCACCAACCTGGTGGAGGATGCGTGGTCCGTGGTGATCGCTCCGCCAGTGGTGGTGGGCGACCGGTATGTCGTGTCCAACCAGGCCGCTTCGTCCGTGCTTCAATATCGTATTCGATTGCCGTAGAATCGCTCATGAGCATGGAATCCGTTGCGTTTCGCCATATCTACCGCCCGTTGAGCGATCTGGAACTATTGTCGCTCGGCAACGCGTCCGGTTTGCGTTTCGATCTGTTGTCCAATGGCGCGCCGTGCGCGATCCGGCATGGGGCGTGCCTGGTCAACCAGATGATTGGAGTGCCGCCGGAGGGCGCGCCGTTCCGGCTCTGGTTGCGCGATAGTTCCGGCGCGGCATCGCTGGTTGGTCCGGCCTCCGCCGATGCGTTCGACATGATGGATGACCGGACGGCCGTGTGGTCGGGACGCTGGAGCCACGGGTTGTGGCACGTTCAACTGCGGTTGGATGCACATCAATCCGCGTGGACATGGCACGTCCGGGTCGTCAATACATCCGCCGAAACACACGATGTGGATGTGGTGCTGGCCCAGGATATTGGCTTGGCCGGAGAGGGAATGGTGCGATCGAACGAGGCCTACTGTTCGCACTACATCGACCACTCTGTTTTGCGCCATCCGGATTGGGGGCCGGTGATCCGTTCGCGCCAGAACCTGGCTCAGTCGGGCGGCAAACATCCCTGCCTGCTGGTCGCCTGCACCACCGGCGCGGTCGCCTACGCCACCGATGCGATGGATGTTTTCGGGTTGGAACAGCGAACCGCCGGGACGGCGCGATGCGGGTCGGGTGCGTCGTTGCCGTCCGTACGACGTCAGGGCGAGTCGGCCTGCGCCGCCCTGCAAAGCCATCGGCGCGCGATTGGTCCGAAGGAGGATCACGTGTTTACCTTCGCGTTGACATTTATGTCCGATCATCCGGACGTAACCACAGACGCGGATATCCGACATATTGTACCGCCATCGGCATACGCGCATATCGAACCGCACCGGCGCCCGCCGGCGTCCATGTGGGATGATCCCGTCCTGTGGCATGGACGGGAGCTGACGCCGGAAGAGTGGGACCGCTACTATCCGGACCGCCGGTTGGAGGAGAAGGAGGCGGGCCGACTTTGGTCCTTTTTCACCGAGGACGGACGGCATGTGGTCAGCGGGGCGAAGGAGGCAGTGGTGGAACGGATGCACGGCCACGTGCTGTGCGGCTCGCGTTCTCGACTTCCCGAGGATCGGGCGCTCGGTTCCACCGTGTATGCGCCCGGGATTTTCAATGCGCAGATTTTCGCCGGCAATCCGAGCCTGGCCCGATTGCTCACCGTGGTGCGCGATCCCCTTCAGCGTGCGCGGGCCTGCGGACAGCGTATCTGGATCCAGGCGGAACTGGGCTGGCGTCTGCTGGCGTCCCCCTCCGCGTTTGAAATGGGTGCGAACCATGCTCGATGGTTGTACCTCACGGAAGGCCGCATCCTGGAAATCACAACGCGCGCCGACGCGGAACCTTCCGCGATTTCGGTGCAGGCGCGGGTTCTCGAGGGACCGCCGGTCCGCTGGCGGTTCACGCACCAGATCGCGCTGGATGCGAACGAACTGGATTCACGCGGCATCATGGAAATCAACGCGGAGCAGCGTCGCCTTTCATTCACATTTGATCCCCAATCCGCAGCGGGGAAATGTGCGGGCGACATTGAGTTCGTCATGACCGTCACGCCGTGCGATCACACGGAGCGTGTTGGAGGCGATGAGATGATCTGGCTCGACGGCAAGTCGAGGGGCGCGCCCTATGCGGTGGTGGACACGCGGGCGGTGTCGGACGTTATGTTGCGGGTGATGGTGCGCGGGAGGACGGACGGACGATGCGGCGCGACCGGGCGGAGGAAATGCCCGCCGCGTGGGCGATGCACTGGCGGCGGGCGGGAAGCGGAGTCGCTGGGCACGCACAGTGCCGTGGTTCCGGCATGACGCATGATCCATCTCGCCGCGCCGCATGGCTCGAGCAATACGGCGGTGCCGCGCGGCGTGCGCGATGTGTGCCAGGGGCCGGTGGAATGGTTGATCACGGAACAGCGATACGAGGACCTGCGCGCCATCATCCCGGATGTCTTTTCGGCACCAGCACGGGAATCCGGCATGTGGCCGCAGTGGTACATGCTCGGTGCCTATGCACATCCAGCAGAAACATTGCCATGGTGACATCATGCTCTGCCGCTCAAGGCCCTGTGCGATTATGCGGAAGCGGCGAACGACACCGGAATACTGGACGAAGTCGTGCCATACACCGACGACCGGACGTTTCATTTCGCCGATGCATCCGCCTCGATCAGCGCACACGTCGAACGCGGTGATCGAGCAGCTACCGCCGGCTATGATCCCCGGCACCTCGTTGCTGGTTTATGGCGACGGGGATTGATGACACACCCAGCCCGCACACCCGGAGATGCGAGACGGCATGGTCAGCGCATGGACGGTGGAGCTCGCGTACCAAGTATTCGGACAAGTGGCGGAACTGTATCGGAGGTCGGGGCGCGAACGAGCCGCGGTTGATCTGGAATCCTGGTGCGACCGGATCCGCGAAGATTTCATGAAGCATATGATGCCGGACGCATTGTGGCGGTTCGGCTTTCGGGAAGGCGGGGCTGAACTGTTGCTGCATCCACGCGACCGGATCAGCGGAATATCCTACCGGTTGCTTCCGATGACGCGCGGGATCATCAGCGGCATGTTCGACGTATCCTTAGGCCGCGGCGCACTGGGTGATCATCCGCGAGCATTCAGACAACGGACGGCGGCTGATGGATCATCCCGTCGCTTACTCCGGCGGACGGAGCCGATTGTTTCAACGCGCGGAAACGGCGGCGTATTTCGGACGGGAAGTGTCATTGCAATATGTTCACGCGCACGTGCGGTATGCCGAGGCGATGGCGAAACTGGGCGACGCGGAGGAGGCGGGGTGGGCGCTGCAGGTGGTCAACCCGCTGGGGTTGCGAGAACGCGTGTTGCACGCCGCACCCCGGCAGTCCAACGTGTACTTCAGCAGTTCGGATGCCGATGTGCGGGATCGTTATGAGGCGGCCGCATTGTACCCAGCGATTTGCGAAGGTCGGATACCAGTGAAATCGGGATGGCGTTTGTATTCCAGCGGACCGGGCTTGTTCCTGCACAAGGTGCGATGCGGCGTGATGGGCGTGAGGGAATATTATGATCGCATCCTGTTTGACCCGGTCATTCCGGAACATTTGCGGGCCAGTTCGCTGCATATGCGGCACGAGGGGGCGGAGGTGACGGCAGGAATTTCCCTGCGGTAAAACGCCGGGTGTCGTGATCAACGGCGTGAACGCGACGACGGTGCCGATGCCCGCGAATCCATACCGGAACGGCGGCGTGGCGGTCGTCGAAACCACTACCGCACTCCAGTTGAGCCGGCCCTCAAACACAGTGCGGGTGGGGTGGAGGCCAGTTCTCGGCCCGGCGGCGTGGGCAACAAGGCAACAGGAGCGAGCGTTCCACTGAGTGAAATAGTCGGCAGCGGGGCTGCCAGACCCGCCGGATGGGGATGAGACGGTTTTGGGAGGGTTCGCAGTTGTTTTCGTGGATTCGCCCTGATTCACGATTTCAGTGCCCGGTTTCAACCCGGCGTTCGAACGTCCGCCAGCCCAATCCGGTGCGGTAGGGTTTTCAATCATCGGCGCTATGGGTCCGACATCAATGGCGATGTATTGCCGGCTGAACCAGTTCCGACCGGGGTTCATCGCATCGTAAAATCCAAACGGTCCCCAGAGGTCCTTGCGATAATGTTCGTACATCTGCTCAAGACCTGTTTGGGCCGCCTCGGTGCGTAGGGCATCGAGGGCAAGAATCGCGGTGGGGGTGATGGTCCCGTTGTCGTGGCCGGGATAATGCGCGCCGTAACTGCCTGGCTCGAGGCTGGCCGTCAGGCCCCAGATGCGCTCCGGCCGCGTAGTTCCTTCCTATGTTCTGCGGCCCACAAAATCTGCACGTGGCAGAAGTCCTCGAAGTGTTGAAAGTAGTTCTTGTGCCGTAAACAAATTCGATGGATGGATGCCTATGTATGAGTAATGCGTGAAGAACAACGGTGGGCCACGGCTCGCGTCCCAATTCCAATGTAACATCACCGCTGTCGCTTGTGCCCGTATCCCGCCTCCAGCCATCCGCGAAAATAGGACTCGGGCGTGATGGGATGGGTGGGCGATGCCAATGCGAGCAGATAGGTCACCTGGCACCTGGGTTGAAACCGACGATCTCAAGATTGATGGCAAACCATGGTTGGGCGACCAGTGCCACAATAGCGGCTTGCGCCCATCCGGACGATTCTGACGGAACCACGTCCATTGATGCCCTCCCACATGGCATTGATCTTCTTTCGTAGGAGGCGGCCGTTTCCTGACGAACGTTTTTATGTATTCCCGGAAAACAGCGCGCCATAAACAAGGAACGAGGATTCGACGAGATCAGCACCGTCGTCCTTGCCGCTGAACGGAATGGTTTTGCCGGTGTTCCCGTCAATCCAATGCGGAAACACGCCGTAATATCGGTCGGCTTTCTCCAGCAGGAAGGTAAGCGCCTTGTCAACACGCGCTAATCCCTGTTTGCGGGTGATCCAGTCTCGCTCGATGCCCACGGCGATGTTGAAAAACATCATACCGGACGCAGCGATGGAACAAAGGTTGCGGGTCCATCCGCCGGCGCCTTCCCGCGGTAGGCCGGAAACCGGATGGGCGTAATTCCAGAAATATCGGAATGATGCGTGCTGGATTTCTTCGACGAGATGTTCTGGTTGCAACGGCCTTGCCTTTCCGGTCACCGTTTTTGTCCACGGCGAGGAGGCCGCGATCCCGCCGGTATGATCCAACGCAACCGTGCGGACCCGATAGTCCCTCGCTTCCCCAGGCTCGGCTTTGAGGTCGGAAAATCCGGTCAAGCCGACAATACCCTCATGCGCCGTGATGAATTCATCGTCGGCGCCGCGCCGCGTTTGCACCTCGAAAAACCAATTGGTGGTGTCGCACCACGAAGGCGGCTCCATCCAGTAGACATCAATACGCCGGGACCCCTCCACAATTTCGATCTGGATCGGAGGCGGTGGGCCCGAGGGACCGGCGATCTCCCTCTTGGGCGAACAGGACGAAAGCATGCCCATTGCGGGGAGTAGTGCGAAGCAACCCAAGCGGAGAAAGATCGGCATGGCCTTCAGCGCGCCATGCGGGGGCGGCTGGTGGTGCGGACGACCAGGAAGACGTTCGGGAACAACGTAGAGCGTCGTATGCCCGGCGGAGTCCATCTTCATGGCGAGGGGCCTTCCCGATTGCGCGCCTCCAGGTTCTGCTTGTTTGCGTAAGCGCGTTCTTCCGTGAGCGGATACTTGAGCAGCAACAGCGCTCCGGCGCCGCACAGGGCCGACGGCAGGGAGATTTCCCAGAAGCGCAGCCAGAACAGGGTGTTCTCGCTCTGTTGCGCCAGAACATGGTCGAATCCGGTTCCGGCCAGGATGAACCCGGCCACCAGATAGGCGGCGGAAATCGCCATCTTCATCCACCAGCTATACAGAGCGGAAAAGCTTCCCTCGCGCCGCACCCCGGAGGAAAGTTCGTCCTCGTCGCAGATGTCGGCGATCATCGAACCCGCCAGCGTGTAGAGCACCAGCATGCCGATGGAGATCAGCACGGTAGGAATCAGGGTGAGCAGGGGGTAATCGCGGTTGTAACAGACGATTTTGAGGAGCGTGCCCACGATCATCAGGATGATGGCAATGCGCACAGTGGCGGCCTTGCCGAAATGTTTGCTGGACCACGTCATTGGAAACACAGCGACGAGAGCAGCGATGGCCCATGCCGTGCCGTTGATGCCCATGACAGTGCCGGCGGCGGCCTTGGAGCCGTCGAAAACATAATAGATCATGATGTAATTGCTGAATCCGTTGACGAAGTTGAAGCCCGCGGTGACGAGAAAGATGCAGCCGACTAGGCGCACGTAGGTGGTGTTCTTCATGACCGCCTTCATACTGGACCAGAACTTGATTTTCGGCTGGAGCGATGTTTCGGCGTACTGGGCCTCCCGGCACTTGGTCGTACAGAGAATGGCCGTCACGATGATGATGCCGGCGACGACGAGGCCGACGAATTTCATGCCGACCACTTCGTTCTCGAAGATGCTCATGTTCGCGGCGCGGTACATCCACGGGGTGAGGATGGCGCAGACGTTGCCGATGAAGCTTCCGTAGGCGAACAGCCGGGTGCATTCATGGTAGTCGCGCGTCATTTCATAACCGAGCGCGACCAGGGGAACAGAAAAAATAGTCACCGCCGTGTAGAACACAATCGTCGCGGCGAGGTAATAATAGAAAATAGCCATCTGGCTCATGTTCACGGGAACGAACCAGATCACCGCATAGAAGATTCCGGAGGCGAGTCCGCCGAGCAGAATATAAGGACGTCGGCGTCCCCAGCGGGAGCGGGTGTTATCGGAGATAAATCCGGCGAGCGGATCAGAAATGGCGTCCCACAGGCGGGGGATCATCTGGGCCAGTCCGAGCAGGATTGGGCTGACGCCGAGGCCGATATTGAAAATGAGGTTCGTAAGTTGGGCCAGCGAGTTGACGAAGGCGATCGGGGTGGCCATGCCGAGGCCGAAGGCGACTTTTTGGCCGACAGGGATGCGATCGCGGGCGGCTGTTTCGTGATGTGTTGTGTTGGATTTCATACGCCTCGGTGTTGTGAAAATAAACTCAAGAATCTCCAAAAAAACACTGGATAACCACCGTGTAAGCGTTTACATTAACGACGATGAATGCGGCTGGCAACATCAAAATGCATGTGAAGCAGGGTTTTATTGCGCGAGGAGTCGGAGGGGCAGGGGTCCGGCGACCTTCCGGAAACGGCTTTACCCTGATCGAACTTCTGGTTGTCATCGCCATTATCGCCCTGCTTGCTGGCCTGATTTTTACGGCTGCCTCCCGCGGTCTCGCTTCCGCCCGCCGGGCCGCCTGCGCCGGCAACCTCCGGCAAATCGGCGTGGCTACGTCCGCCTACCTCACGGATCACGCGCTGGTTTTTCCTCATCTGGAGTGGAATACTCAGTTCAAGCAGTTTGAGTACCTCAAGCCGTACATCAGCGACCGCATGATTTACATGTGCCCCGCGGCTCGCCTTGATGGTTCCTCTGGCAAGACCTGGCCAAGCGTCTACTGCACCGTCGTTGACGACGAGGAGTTCTGCACTGATTACAAGATGAACGATTCTCTCAATATCAGAAATCGGAGCATAGCCCTGCTGGCGCATCCGAGTTGGTTCGTCGTGGTCCGCGACATTGACTGGATGCCGACAGAACGTCACCCCGGCGGCGACAATGTCTTGTTTTTCGACGGACGCGTTGAGCGGGTGACGCACGTGAAAAGCCAAGAGGCGGATCCGTGGGGAAACCAGCCTTGGTACAATTGGGGAACCTTGTAACGCGGTTCCGCCGAAAACTCCGCCGCTTGCGGATTCGCCCTTTTGGTTCGGAGGGAAACAGGATGTGGGCTCCGGCGGCCAGGATGCCAGCAACCCTACGATCCACATCCCCGGCGCCACCCTTGATAGCCGTTGTCCCGTCGCATGGTCTCTCCCCCCTTCGCCCGCGGCTGCAGGGCCGGGGCGATGGAAGCGCTTACGCTCCCGTTCGTCGCGCCGTCGCGAGCGCCCTCCGGTTACTTGGCCCGAGGCGCCTCGTCGGGAACGGCGAAGCCGAGCTTCGCAAGCCCCTCGCGCAGGGTCGCGTTCTTCAGCATCTGTTTCCAGAGCAGGCCGCTTCGGTAGTTCTCGATCAGAAGCAACATGGGTCCGTGGTTAATCCCCTGGGCCTCTTTCGAAAAGAATTGCTTGTCGAGATTGAAGGAGTCAATCAGGCCATAGCCGCCGTCGAACTCGTCGCGCCAGAGAAGCTTCTGCCCGTCCGCGCCGCGCATCGTGTAGTAGTTGCGCAGCGCCGCGATCGCCTCATCCGGCAGAAAGGGCACGGCCATCCCCGCGCCATACAGTGCGAGTGTCCCCTCGCCCGGATTTGCCGAATCACCGCACGGAGGCGCGCCAGCCACCACGTACTTCGCGTCCGGGCCCGAGCTCGCAGATAGCCCCCATGCTTGTTCTCCAAAGGTCGAATATTTCTTCGCCATCGCGATGCAGAACGCGCGATTGGCGCGGGCCGCCTTCACGCTGTTCTCCCACCAGTCTGCGCGGAGTTCTGGGGCAAAGTCGAACCGGGCCGGATCGTCTGGCCCCAGCGCGCGGAAATCGAGCCAGCAGTGCGCGAAGGCGTAGGTGAAGAAGGATCCCGACCACGAACAGATGATGTCCGGTATGCCCTTGTAGGTCCGGCGCTCGCGTTTAAAGCTGTAGTAATAGATCGGATCGACGCGAAACGCTTCGTTCGGCGCGATTACCGCGAGGATCGTCACCAAAAGTGCCTCGTCGGTGAAATAGTCCCATAGACCGTCAAATTTGTGAGTCGCTGGGCGGTACGCCATCGCGATCATACGTCGCCCCTCGTTGGCGAAGGCCCGCCAGTTCATGCGCTCCATCATCAGTTCGGCCTCGCTCTTTACCCGCCCGCCAAAATACTCTCCCGCGCATAGCGCCCCCCACATCAACAGCGCCGTGTCCACGGTCGAAACCACATCTTCATACCCATGCTGGCTCCGCGATCCGTCGCCCCGCAAGTAGTGATAGAACATCCCGTAGACCTTGTTGTCGTCCCCGGCGTTCAGCGCCCGCAACATCAGGTAGGCGCGATTCTCCGCCTCCTCCCTCGGCATCCAGCCGCGCTCCGCGCCCACCACGTAAGCGGACAGACCGAAACCCGATGCGGCCGTGCTGATTTCGGCGGACACGCTCTTGTCTTTCGTTAGGAAAGTCTTGGGATCGCACTCGCGCACGAAGTACTCGAAGGAGGCGCGCTGGATGATGTCGAGCAGCTCGTCGTCGTCTGGGTTGTGCGGCGCTGCAACGATCTCCGCCGACGCCGGGCTCTCGTTGCCCGATGCGTCCACCGCAACGACTTCATAGCGATATCGAACGCCGTTTGTTACCGTTTTGTCGACATACGAATTCACCCCGACCAGCGAACGCGTCGCTATCGAGAATGCAGGCGAGTCGCCCGTCGCGCGAAGCAGCATGTAGCCCACTACATCATCCGCTGCCGCCGGCGTCCACTCGATATACGCAACGCCGTCGCGTGCGACCTGTCGTGTGAAAGACGGCGCGGCAGGCCGCACCGCGTCGGCGGTCGCCGGTTCGACATAAACGAACGCCAACAGGGGAGCGCCATGTCGCTGCTCCAGCGCGATCGCCAGACCGTTGTCGTCAACGCGAAACGTGCGTGCGATCTCGACTGGCAGCGACGCTCCGTACTGCGCTGCAAGATCCAAGTCCGTCAGTGCCCGAAACCCGTTGAACCAAACACTGAACACCCGGTCCATCGCCCCCCGCGCCCACGCATCGTAGAAGCCCAGCGTGATCCGATAGATGCCGGGCGGGAGATCGAGTCGATAGGCGATCGTCCCTTCGCGCACCGAGGCGGCAGGTTCCACCACCTCGCGCGCGGTGCCAGTGCGCACGCGCGCGGGCAATGTGTACCCACAGCCGTTGGCGGGATTGTATTCGCGATCCGCGAAAAAGGTTCGGCCCCGGTTGTCACGCACCGCGTCCCCGCCCACGTTGATCCCGAATGCTAGGTCTTGCGGAGCATGCGCCCGCGGCCGCGCCTCGACCGGCTCACTGCGCGCGCTCTCGTTGCCGAAATAGTCCACTGCGGCGACTCGGTAGAAATACGAGCGATCGTTGTGCAGCCGGCCGTCTACGTGGAATGCCGTCGGGATCGGCGTCCCGTTCATTTTCTCGTACGGCCCGTCGTGAACGGTGCTGCGGTAGAGGTTGAACCCCCACAGATCCTCCGCGGGCGCTGCGACCCACTCTACGCCCACCTCGCGATCCCGCTCGTAGACGACCGGCTTGGACGGCGGCGGCGGCGCCACTTCGTCCGGTAGGGCAGGCTCGATCGCGATGGCAGAGAATTTGTTCCGGTCAACCACATCATGTGTCGTGATGGCGATCGCGCCGTCCTCCGCCAGCACCATCGCAGAAATGGCAAGTGCTCCGTTCTGACCGGCGCGCTCCACCAAGTCCAACCCCTTTGCCACCGGTCGGCCGTTCAGCAGCACGTCGAACACGCGCATCCCCACCTCGGAAAAATGATACTCGCTGAAAAACAACGTCACCCGATAGACGCCGGGCCGCATGGCGAAGCGATAGGCGTCCACGCCCCAGCGGTCCGTTAGAAACAGCGCCGGTTCGTCCGCCCGAGCAATCTCCACGCCGCTACGAGCTGCCGCGGCATGGCCGCCGACATATCCCCAGCCGCGCGCCTCCGTAAATGGGGCATCCGCCTCGAAGACCTGTCCGAGTCTGTCCACATGCCTGGATCCTCCGCAGTTAACGCGAATCGCCACATTCGTAGACACCGCCCGCTCCGGTGCCGTCTGCCCCGCGCCCGTGGCGGTCGCCACACAAAGCGCCGCCGCTCCGATCCATCCGACCCTCGCTAGTATCCGCATCATCGTTCCTCCGTTCCTCGCCTTCATCCGCGGTCCGCATCGCCTTACACCGGCGGGCGCACGGAAGTGTCTACACACTAGTGTAAACGATTTCAAGCCGGATATTCTTTAATATTTTCGAAAATGCCTCTTGACTGTAATCGTTTACAATTCTAGTGTGGCGCTGCGATGGGTCATGGGCCACGACGGAAAGAAGAGATGAGGGAAATCGAAAACGACGTGTGTAAGCGAAGGGTCCATGCAAAGTCGTATCAACACAACAACAGTAAACCCACGAGCGGGCAAAACGCCGCGCTCGCAACAGGAAAAGGAGTACGAACATGAAGAAATACCTATGGATGCTGGCTGTAGCTGGCTCGCTGGCCTTGCCGGAAGCCCGGGCGACGGTGATCGCCGAATTCGACAAGGGTTCGAAACCCAACAACGTCAACGGCGATTTCGGCGCCTGGGACAAGGATCCCGCCGACCCGACGCAGTATGCGCGCGAGGCCTTTGACAAAGTCAACACGCGGACGGGAAGCGGATTTGCCATGCGCATCACGTACGACGTTGACTCCCCGAACGCGGCCTACAACGGGTTCTGGATGAAGCTCGGCAACTTCGATGCCACGAAGGCCACGAAGCTTGTATTCTGGGCAAAGGGCGACGAGAAGAAGGGCTGCACCTCACGCGTGAAGGTCGAGATCAAGACCGCGAGCGAGCGCGGCTCCTTCTATGTGGACGGGATCAGCTCGCAATGGACGAAGTTCGAGGTCCCGCTCTCCGAGTTCATGCTGACCGACGTGAGCACCCTGACGGAGCTCGTGTACGTGTTCGAGGATCACAGCACCCTGCCCAAGGAAGGCATCCTCTATATCGACGACATCTCGATCGAGTAGGCACTCCGACGGGATATGCATGCGGGGCCGGGAACCACTCACTCCCCGGCCCCGCCCCTTTTCGCCCATAGCGCGCCCCGGGCACGAGCTGACGGCCGACACCACCACGCGCAACAAATGCACACCAAAGCATTGCAGCGCAACGGCGCCAAGTTCTCGGCGGGACTGCATAAAGAATTTGAGCCACGCTGTTGTCGCTATATTTACGTCATTTTGTGACAATGTAGCGTTGACGGGGCGCCGTGGTACGCTCTACTTAAGACATGGAATACCTGAAATCGCACCCTTGGATTCGCTTTAAGCTCAATCTACCACGGGATGATTATCGGCTGTGGATGAAACTTGGTGAAATTGCGTCAAAAATAGAGCATTTAGCCGGCGTACCCCTACGCCCAGATGTGGCCGCCGAATTGAACAAAGTCTATCTCGCAAAGGGCGTGATGGCGACGACAGCCATAGAAGGGAACACACTGAGCGAAGATCAGGTAAAACAATTGGTCGATGGCAAGTTGGAATTGCCGCCCTCACAACAGTACCTGCAAACCGAGGTGCAGAATATCCTGGATGTTTGCAACGAAGAGGTTCAAGCGCTCATCAAGCAATCCGGCAATCCACACCCCGGCCTGTGCGTTGAGTTGATCAAGGGCTACAACCGCAATGTATTGAAGGGCCTGGAGCCCGGGGAAGATGTTGTGCCAGGCGAGATCCGCCAACACTCCGTACTGGTTGGAAATGTGTATCGTGGTGCGCCTGCGAAGAATTGCGCGTATTTGCTGGAAAAGCTATGCGAGTGGTTAAATGGCCCCGACTTCGCAGCACCGGACAAGGAACTGGAGGTACCGTTCGCGCTTGTCAAAGCGGTGGTTGCACATACCTACTTGGCGTGGATTCATCCGTTTGGAGATGGCAACGGGCGAACCGCCCGACTGGTGGAGTTCCACATACTCTTGGCCAGCGGGGTGCCGGTGCCAGCTGCTCACCTGTTGAGCGACCATTACAACCGCACCCGAACGCAGTACTACCGCGAATTGGCCAAGGCCAGCGCGAGCGGGGGCGACCTCCTGCCCTTTATCTCCTACGCCTTGAGTGGATTCTTAGACGGCATTCGTGAGCAAATCCGCCGGGTCCGCGAACAACAGATGTGGGTGGCCTGGGAAAACTTCATTCACGACCGCTTCCGGGCATTCAAGAGCTCAAAGACCCATAAGCGGCGGCGAGACGTCGTGCTGGAGTTGTCACAACACGACTGGGTGGAAGTCTCCAAAATCGAGATGTTGACTCCATCCATCGCCCGCGACTATGCCACCGCGGGAGACCGCATGGTGCAACGCGACCTAAACGCAATCGCCAAGCTCGGTCTCATCGAACGCCACCACGGAAAAGTCAAAGCCAACAAACACCTTATACAGGCTTTCCTGCCGGCGCGGGCGCAGGTCAAGGCGAATAATGCATAGACAACCATCGTTCTCGCGGGCGTTTTTATCTCTGCCGCAACCATCGTAGATGGCCATGGGCGGGCGGGGCGGCCCGTGAAAAACAATTATCGAAGCCGAGCGACATGCCGAGGGGATGAGAGTTGAGCGGTTCGTCTATATGCGGAGTGGCGCGGGTCGGTGGAGAGAGCGCATGCTCGCGGCTGGCGCTGAGAGTGGGTCCGACCGGAAATCGCTGCATCTACCACGACTGGGCGGCTCTGGAGATTCGCGGCGGCGGAAACACTGTGATCGAGAGCTATACCGACGGCCCGGATATGAGCGGCGCGCTCGGCGGAGTGTGGCAGCCGTTGGTTTGCCCGAGCTGTTCGACGCAATCCGGCATCAATATGACGGCTCGCAGTCGTGTGTCCATACCTGTCGATGTCGAATGAAGGCGAGGAATGGGGACATTTTCATGGA
The DNA here is from genome assembly GCA_023953695.1 of Kiritimatiellia bacterium. Lineage (GTDB taxonomy): Bacteria > Verrucomicrobiota > Kiritimatiellia > CAIVKH01 > CAIVKH01 > JAMLJG01. The sequence goes on along the minus strand of JAMLJG010000012.1, from coordinate 422 downwards.
GTCGCGCGCTGTATTCGGCGTCCTCGCGCAGATCGGCGGAAGCCCGGGCAACTACGGTGGACAGACCGATACGATGATGCCGCAGAGCGGCGGTCCTGTTATCGACAAAGGCGATGCGTCATTTGGCAACCCGCTAGCCCGCATATTGCATGAGCAACCACGAAGAGGCGCGAGAGGCGCAAAGGTGTTCTTGTGGTGGGTGAGAAGTGGCGCAAAAGTCCGATATGATCGATTATGAGCAGACTCCCCCTTACCCCCGTTGTTTTTCCGGTGCCGGGGACAGCACACCGTGGGATCAGGCCGTCGAAAGACGCTGGCAGACCAAGTGGAAGAGTTCGCGGTAAGGATACGCGCTGGATAGATGCAAGCGGACGCGGCGCGTGTTGCGCAAAAGCACCGCGCCGATCTTCAGCAGTTTCAAC
>JAMLJG010000011.1 GCA_023953695.1 Kiritimatiellia bacterium | reverse complement strand
AGCCATGTCGTATAGGTGCACCACTTCAGAACACGCGTGATTTTCGAGGAGGAAGGACCACGGATTGAGGGCGGAACCACGGGCTTTTTTGCGGTCGAGGAGAAGAAAACGTGTTGCGATTTGACCGAGACCCCATGCACGGGTTTGTCTGCTATACTGTATTCCGTTACTCACGTTCGTTGGAGCGAGATCATTCATCGCCATGAAACAGAAACAACCACAGAAGAATCCGGCAGCCGTGGCGCTTGGGCGACTTGGCGGAATGAAAGGCGGCCCCGCGCGGGCTGCGAAATTGTCCGCAAAGCGACGATCCGAAATTGCGCGCCAGGCCGTGCTCGCGCGGTGGAAGAAGGCGGGTCGCGCCTGAAGATGAGTGAGGCAAGTAACATCTGCTACCTGTGCGGAACAAAGAGCGCAACGACGCGTGACCACGTTCCGCCACGAGGTCTCTTCGTCCCGCCGCTGCGAGATGATTTGATTACTCTGCCGTGCTGTCGCGCATGCAGCGACCTATTCAAGGCCGACGACGAGGCAGTGCGAGCGTTCTTCACGGCGTATGAGCATCGCTCCCCGGCGGGTGATTGGATATGGAAGAACAAGGTCGTGGGTTCCACGTTCGCTCGCAGTCCTAAGCTACGGGAGAACATTCGCAACTCGATGGTTCATCTTCCAGTCCAAACCAGCGGCGGAGTTCAGATGAAACCGGCAGTTCTGTTTCCCGAGAAGCGTATGACGAACTGGCTTATCCGAATCACCAAGGGCCTGCTCTGCCACTTCTACCCGCAGATCAACCGAGCACGCCTCGAATTCGCTGCTACCCAACTCATCCCGTCGCAGGCCGATGTCGATTATATGTATGCCAACATGAACTTCGATGTCCGGGGGAATGGCGTGTTTCGTTTCTGGCATCTCGTCGTGGTCAACGAGCCGAATCATCCGGGCATTTGGTGCTTCGTCTTCTATGACGGCATCTGTTTTCAGGTCACGCATAGCGCCGATCCGCGCGACCTGGCGACCGGATTCTAGCCCGCACAACCCAGTCAGCAGGTTCGACGCACAATGCTATTACTTGACCGCTCACGTAATGGCGATACAATACACTCATGAACGCATCCACATACTTTCTATACGCCCGCAAGTCAACCGACGTGGAGGACAAGCAGGTCCTCTCCATCGATGCGCAGCTTTTTGAGCTGCGGGATTTTGCCAAGTCCCAAGGACTGAACATCGTTGCCGAATACGTGGAGAAGCAGTCGGCCAAGACTCCGGGCAGGCCCATCTTCAACAAGATGCTTGCTCGCGTCGAAGCCGGGGAAGCGGCGGGTATTCTCGCGTGGCATCCTGACCGTTTGGCTCGCAACAGCGTGGACGGCGGCAAGATCATCTACCTGCTGGACACCGGCACGCTGCGCTCGCTGAAGTTTCCACGAACGTGGTTCGAGAACACCCCGCAGGGCAAGTTGATGCTTCACAATGAATTTGGCTTCAGCAAGTACTACGTTGATTCGCTCGCTGAAAACACCAAGCGCGGGTTACGCGAAAAGGTCCGTCGCGGCGAGTATCCCGGTGCCGCGCCATTTGGATATCTGAACGACTATCGTACCAAGCGCATTATCATTGATCGCGAGCGAGCGCCGTTGGTGCGAGAGGTGTACGAGACGTATGCCACGGGGACAGTGACCCTCGATTTCGTGCGGCAGTTTCTCGGCAAACGTGGTGTTCGCACCAGAAACGGCAAACTGATGACGCGGGCATTTGTCTCGTGGCTGGTTTCAAATCCCTTCTACTACGGCCACTTCCGCTACGCCGGGGAGATGTATGCCGGAATCCATGAGCCGATTATCTCCAAGGCCCTTTTCGACCGCGTGAAGGAAGTCCTGCACATCAGAAGACGACGCGTCGGTCCAGTGCTACCGCAATCGGACTCGAAGCCCCTCCTTGGCTTGCTTCACTGTGCCGAGTGCGGCGGTGCCATCACCGCCGAAATCCAGAAGGGGCACACGTACTACCGCTGCACCAAGAAGATTGGCGGGCGAAAGTGCTCGCAACCCTACGTCCGGGAGGAAGTCCTTGCCGCCGACCTGAGCGATATGCTGCGCCCCTATGCTCTCCGCGCCGATTGGGCAGAGGCGATGCTGAAACGGGTTAAGGAAGAAGAAACGAGTGCTGCCCAATCAGCCGCGTCGCTCGCCACGCAGAAGCGCGGCGAGATTGACCAGATCAGCGGGAAGCTCCAGCGACTTCTCGATGGGTTCCTTGACGGGGCAATTGACCGCGACGCCTACCTTACGGCCAAGGCGTCGCTCATGGGTCAGAAGAAGACGCTGGAGGAACAACGGGTTGCCCTCGCACGAGGGCAACCGACATGGCTCGAACCGTTCAAAAATTGGATTCTGGCCGCTAAAAACGCGGGTCAAATCGCTATGACGGGTACTCTACAAGAGAAAAAGGTTCTCGCGCGAAAAGTCTTCGGCTCGAACCTTGTCCTCGACCGCAAAAAAGCCCGTGGTTCCGCCCTCAATCCGTGGTCCTTCCTCCTCGAAAATCACGCGTGTTCTGAAGTGGTGGGCGATACTGGGCTCGAACCAGTGACCTCGTGCATGTGAGGCACGCGCTCTGACCAACTGAGCTAATCGCCCGATACAAGGTGAAGCTAGTGGATGGGCGGGTGACTGTCAACGCTGGTGCGTGGTTTGGGCTAGAGGAGGATGGCGAGGGGGGTGAGGAGGGCTGCGTCTATGAGGACGCGGGCGGGTTGGCGGCCGAGTGTGGGTTCGGCGAGGTCGAGGAGGCCCATGAGGAGTGCGCTGGTGGCGGTGCAGATGAGGGGGGCGCGGTTTGTGGTGGGGTGTGCAAGGATTGCAGTGGCGGTGGCGGCGAGGAGTAGGGCCCAGGGGGCGAGGCGTATGGCGCGGTTGAGGGCGGGGTGGATTTGGGCGACGGAGGTGACGCGGTGGGCGATGTCGGCTTCGCGTTCCCATAGGGAGATGAGGGCGAGGTTGACGAGGCAGAGGGCGGCGAACCAGGCGATGGGGGCGATTAGGGTGTGTCGGGTGTGGTGGGCGAGGGCGAGGGGCATGCAGGCGGTTCCGAGGGCGAAGAGGATGGCGATGACGATTTCTTTGGGGATGTGGAGGGAGGCGAGTTTGCGGAGGAGGGGGCCGAGGATGAGGTAGGCGGCGACGAGGGCGGCGAGGGCGAGGCTCCAGCGCCATTCTGTTGGGGTGAGGGTCTTGATGGCGAGGGCGAGGGCGGCGGTGGCGATGAGCAGGATGGCGATGGCGATGGCGCGGGGGTGTTGTTGATAGAAGCGATGGCGTTGGGTTGAGACGGCGGCGGGCGCGATGTCGAAGCCTTCGGTCCATCGGTCGGCGGCGTAGACGAGCCAGGTGGCGGCGAAGAGGAGGAGGATGTGGTGGGGGCGCAGGGGGGTGTGGGCGACTTGGGCGAGGAGGTGTTGCCAGGCGATGGCGACGAGTGGCGCGTCGAGGGAGAGGATCATGGGCCACTGCCACCAGGCGGGGCGCTTGGCGAGGGTGTTTTGCACGGGGTGTTCCAAGGGTTGGAACTTTAGTGTGCGCGGAGTTCCAACGTCTGTAAATCGCGGAGGTGGATCAATATTCGCCTCTTCCGCTTCGACGTTGTTTGCGTTTGCGGAAGGCGAAGCCGATGCGGGCGGCGCGTTTGGCGGGGTTTTGGGTGTGGGCGGGTTTGTGGGGGGCGTTGCCGGGTTTGGGGTTGCGCTGGCGGCCGCCGGGGGGTGGGCGGCGGGCGGCCTGGCCTTTGGCGAATTGGGCGTCGCTGTCGTGGTAGGGGTGGGTGGTGTCGGGTGGGATGGGTTTGCCGAGGAGTCGTTCGATGGCGCGGAGGTCGTCGCGTTCTTCGGCGCTGCAGAAGGAGAGGGCTTGGCCGTCGGCGCCGGCGCGGGCGGTGCGGCCGATGCGGTGGATGTAGGTTTCGGGTTCGTTGGGGAGGTCGAAGTTGATGACGTGGGTGACGCCTTCGATGTCGAGTCCGCGGGCGGCGATGTCGGTGGCGACGAGGACTCGTACGCGGCCGTCGCGGAATCCGGCGAGGGCTTGGGCGCGAGCGCCTTGGCCTTTGTTGCCGTGTATGGCGGCGACGGTGATGCCGGCTTGTTGGAGTTTGCGGGCGAGTTTGTCGGCGTTGTGTTTGGTGCGGATGAAGGTGACGACTTTGTCGAGGGTGGGGTCGGCGAGGAGGTTGGTGAGGAGGGTTATTTTGTTGGTTTTGCTGACGAACATGATTTTTTGTTCGATGCGTTCGACGGCTGGTTTTTCGGGTTGGATGCTGATGGTGACGGGGTCGCGGACGAAGGTTTCGGCGAGTTCGCGCACTTCTTTGGGCATGGTGGCGGAGAAGAGGAGGGATTGGCGTTGGGGCGGGATTCGGCTGAGGATGCGGCGGATGTCGGGGAAGAAGCCCATGTCGAGCATGCGGTCGGCTTCATCGAGGATGACGATCTCGACGAGTTTGAGGTTGAGGTGGCCCTGGTTCATGAGGTCGAGGAGGCGGCCGGGGGTTGCGACGAGGATGTCGAGTCCGCGGCGGGCGGCTTGGACTTGGGGGTTTTGTCCGACGCCGCCATAGATGACCCAGTGGCGGAGGCGGAGGCCGCGGCCGTAGGTGGTTATGCTGTCGCCGATTTGGGCGGCGAGTTCGCGGGTGGGGGCGAGGATGAGGGCGCGGGGGTGGTTGGGTTGTGGGCGCTGCCGATTCTTTATCAGGTGTTGGAGGAGGGGTAGGGTGAAGGCGGCGGTTTTGCCGGTTCCGGTTTGTGCGCAGCCGATGAGGTCGCGTCCGGCGAGGAGGTGGGGGATGGATTCGGCCTGGATGGGGGTGGGGGTGTGGTAGTTCTCTTCGGCGAGTGTCCGCTGTAGCTCGGGGAGGAGCTGGTCGAAGGGGGGCGCGGAGGGTTTGGGTTGGTGGGGGGAGGGGTGCATAGAGGTTCCTTGCAAAAGCCGCGCACAGTGGGCGGGACGGGGGGTGAAGTCAAGGTTGGTGTTGGTGTGGGATCAGGGGAGCTTTGAGAGGACTTCGTTGAGGCTGCCGCGGCGGTAGCCTTGGAGGTCGAGGGATATGTAGGTGAATCCGGCGTGTTTGAGGTGTTTGACGATGCGCTCGCGGGTGGGGCTGGTTGCGGCGCGGAGGATGTCGGAGGGGTTGAGTTCGATGCGGGCGGTGTCGCCTTTGGCGCGGACGCGAAAGCCTTGGAAGCCGAGGTCGCGGAGGGCGTTTTCGGCGTGTTCGACGCGCTTGAGGGCTTCGACGGTGAGTTTTTCGCCGTAGGGGAATCGCGAGGCGAGGCAGGAGAAGGCGGGTTTGTCGGCGTTGTGGAGGCCGAGTTGGTGTGAGGCGGCGCGGATATCGGCTTTGGTGAAGCCGAGTTCCTGGAGGGGGCTTTCGATTCGCTTTTCGAGGGCGGCTTGGCGGCCGGGGCGGTGGTCGTTGAGGTCGTCTGCGTTGGTGCCGTCCACGATGTGGGTGAAGCCTTCGCGATCGGCCATTTCGCGGAGGAGGCCGTAGAGTTCTGTTTTGCAGTGATAGCAGCGGCTGCTGGGGTTGTTGGCGTAGTTGGGGTTTGCCATTTCGTTGGATTCGATCACGCGCATGTGGAGGCCGAGTTCGCGCGCGAGTTGTTTGGCGTCTTCCAGTTCGCGCTCGGGGAAGGAGGGCGAGGTGGCGGTGACGGCGATGGCGCGTTCGCCGAGTTCTTGTGTGGCGATGGCGGCGGCGAGGGTGCTATCCACTCCGGCGCTGAAGGCGACGATAACGGAGCCCATGTTGCGGAAGCGCGCGCGAAGCGCTTCGATTTTTTCTTCGAGCGCGGCGGTGACGGGCGAGTGGATGATGCCCGATTCCGGAATGTCAAATTTCATGGTCGATCAATCCCAATCCATGCGCCGCCGAGGAGCAGGTCGCCCTCGTAAAAAACGGCTGCTTGGCCGGGCGTAACGGCGAATTGGGGTTCGGCGAAAATGGCGCGGCCATTTCCACTATCGTCCAGAATGAGGGTGGTTTCAACTCCGGGGTGTTGATAGCGGAGGCGAGCGGTGATTTTGGCGCCTTTCGGCGGTGGGTGTCCGGCTTGCCAGTAGACATCGAGCAATTTGCAGCTTTCGCTCATTGCGGCTTCGCGCTTGCCGATGACGATGGTGTTGGTTTCGGGGCGGATTTCGCTGACGTAGAGGCGGTGCGGGGCGGCGATGCGGATTCCGCCGCGTTGGCCGACGGTGAAGTGGTGGAGTCCATCGTGTGTGCCGAGTCGCTTTCCCGATTCGTCCACGATGGGGCCGGGTTGGCGGATGTGGGGGTGATATTTCTCGATCAGCGGCGCGGGGCCGGCGGCGGTGATGAAGCAGAGATCGTTGGTTTCGCGCATGCCGGCGGTGGGCACATTTTTTTCTGCGGCGATGCGGCGGACCTCGGCTTTGACGAGGTCGCCGATGGGGAAGATGCAGGATTGGAGTTGGTCTTGGGTGAGGCGATGGAGGAAATAGGACTGGTCTTTGGCGGGGTCGTGGCCGCGGCGGAGGAGCGCGCCTTCGGGGGTTTGTTCGAGGCGGACGTAGTGGCCGGTGGCGAGGTGGGTGCAGCCGAGCGCGCGCGCGCGGGCGAGCATTTCGCCGAACTTGAACTCGCGGTTGCAGAATACGCAGGGGTTCGGTGTTTTTCCGGCGGCGTAGGCTTCGGCAAAGGGGCGAATGATTTTCTGTTCGAACGAGTCCACGACGTTGAGGGTGTAGTGGCGGATGCCGAGGCGGTCGCAGACTTTGCGCGCGCGCAGCACATCTTCGAGCGAGCAGCAGCGCGAGCCTTCTTTGACCATGTGGAGGGTGAAGCCGATGACTTCCCAGCCCTGTTCGACGAGGAGGACGGCGGCGACGGAGCTGTCTATGCCGCCGCTCATTCCGACCGCGACGCGGCGCGGTGTTGAGGGGGAGGTGCTCACTGCGGTCTCACGCCTCTTTGTTGTTCAGGAAGGCCGCGGCTCGCGCGATGATCCGTTGTGCGCAGGAATCTTTGGGGAGCGCGCCCCATTCGTTCGGGCCTGCGTGGGGCTCGATCCACGTATAGACGCCTTCGTCGCCGCCGAGCGAGTCGAGGGCGTTGAGGACGATGGCATCCAAGTTCTTGCGATGGAGTTTGTCGGTTGCCTTTGCGGGGTCGGCATCGGTTTGGAGGGCGAAACCGATCGCGACTTGTTGGGGCTGTTTATGCGTGTTGAGGGTTGCGGCGATGTCGGGCGTGGCTTCGAGTTCGAGCAGGAGGGTGCCGGTGTGTTTGGGGCGCTTGTGTTCGCTGTATTCGCGCGGGCGATAGTCTGCGACGGCGGCGGCGTACAAGACGAGGTCGGCGCGCGCGTAGAGTTTTTGCGCGGCGGCGAGCATTTCGTTTGCGCTGGTGACGCGATGGATCGAGATGGCGGCGCTGCGCGGCAGGTTGTCGTCGGGCACGGGGCCGCTGATGAAGTCAACGTGAGCGCCGGCGGCGACTGCGGCGCGTGCGAGCGCGCGGCCCATTTTCCCGGAGCTGGGATTGCCGAGGAAGCGGACGGGGTCGAGGTGTTCGCGCGTGGGGCCGGAGAGGATGAGGACCCGGCGACCGGCGAGGGAGCGCGGCGTTTCGAGGAGCGATTGCGCGCGCGCGACGATTTCTTCGGGCTCGCTCATGCGGCCTTCGCCCTCCATTCCGCAGGCGAGTGCGCCGGAATCGGGGCCGAGTCGGATCCATCCGCGCGCTTCGAGGGCACGCACGTTTTCCTGGACGATGGGTTGCCGCCACATTTCGACATTCATGGCGGGGCAAAAAATGCGGATGCAATTTTCCGGCAGCGAGAGGGCGGCGGTGGAGACGACATCGTCGCCACGGCCTTGCGCGAGTTTGGCGAGGGTATTTGCGGTTGCGGGCAGGAGGATGAACGCCTCTGCGCGCGTGGCGGGGTAGAGATGGGGATAGGCCGCCTCGCCCGCGGGGGGTGTGTCGGGGAAGAGCTGGTCGAGAATTGGATTTCCCGTAACGGCGGCAAACGTGCGCGGCGCGACAAACTCGCGCGCCGCGTCGGTCATGGCGACGTGCACGGAATAGCCCGCCTTGCGCAGGCGGCTGGCAACATCCACGGCCTTGTAGGCCGCGACGCCGCCGCAGATGCCGAGCAAGATGGCGCGAGGTTGTTTGAGCGCGGTATTCATGGATGGAATCAATGATGCAGAAGCGAGCCGCCCATACAAGCGCCCTGTTTAGGCCTCGGTTGGCTCGTCCTCTTCGTCGGGGAGGTCGCCCGAACCTTTCGCGGCGGGCGCCAGGACCACGACGCACTCGCCCTTCACGGGTCGTTTGGCAAAGGAGGCGCGGATTTCAGCGGGGGTGCCGCGCAGGTGTTCCTCGAAGTGTTTGGTCAGCTCGCGGCCGACGAAGAGTTCGCGCGGGCCGAGCACGGCCTCGACTTCATCGAGCAGTTTGAGCAGGCGATAGGGGGATTCGAAGAAGACGACGGGGAGCGTCTGGCGACCCCACTCCGCCAGCTCGCGCTTGCGCGGGCCGGACTTGTGCGGAAGAAATCCGGCGAAGACAAATCCGCGCGCGGGCATTCCCGCGAGCGCGATGGCCGAGGTGACGGCCGACGGGCCGGGGACGATCGCGATGGGGAGTCCGGCCTCGCAGCATGTGGCCACGAGTCGCGCTCCGGGGTCGGAGACGGCGGGCATGCCCGAGTCGCTCACCAGCGCAATCGCCTCGCCCGCCCGCAGGCGGGCGACGATTTCCTCCGCGCGCGCGGCTTCGTTGAACTTGTGATAGCTGCGCATGGGGGTGTGGAGGCCGTGTCGCTCGAGGAGCTTGCGGGTTTGCCGCGTGTCCTCGGCCAGAATGAGCGATACATCGCGCAGCGTCTCCAGCGCGCGCAGGGTGATGTCCTGCAGGTGGCCGATGGGCGTTCCGACGATGTAGAGACCGGGGGTCATCGCGAGTCGACTGCGGTCGAGGCGCGGGCTATTGGCCCGTCCACTGCGCGGCGAAGCGCACGAGTTGTGTGGCGTTGGCCAGGCCGAGCTTATCTTTGATGTGAGCGCGATAGGTCTCGATCGTCTTGATGCTCAGGTGGAGTTGGCCCGCGATTTCGCGCGTGCCCAGTCCTTGGCCGATCAGGCGGAAGACCTCCAGTTCGCGATCGCTGAGTTGGCGAATGGGCGATTCATCGGCGGCGGAGCCGCGCCCGGTGACTTCCTGGAGGATGGATTGGCCGACCTTTTCGCTGAGATAGATTTCGCCCTTGAGCACCTTGCGAACGGCGATGGTGATTTTGTCGGCGACTTCGGCCTTCATCAGATAGCCATGCGCGCCTGCGCGCAGAACGCGGTTTGCGTAGAGTTTTTCGTCGTGCATGGATAGGATGAGGATCGGGATTTTTTCATCCTGTGCGCGGATCCACTTGGTCAGCTCGATGCCATCGGTGCCCTTGAGGGAGATGTCCACAATTGCGAGATCGGGCTTTTGTTTCTGCAGCGCTTGCAGCGCCTCGCCTGCCGATTCCGCCTCGCAGCACACGCGCAAGTCGGGCTCTTGTTCCAAGAGGTGGCGAATGCCTTGGCGGACGATGGGGTGATCGTCCACGATGAGGATTCGCTTGATCGCGGGCGCGTCGCCTGTGGTTTCTCGTTTGCTCGGTGCTGGTTTCATAATATTCGCCGCAGGGTTGATTGAACCCGGCACGTCACGCGCACGAGGGTTCCGCCTTCCTTGATTCGCTGGATTTCCAACTGCCCCGCGAGCACGCTTGCGCGGTATCGCATGATGGTGATTCCCATTCCCGGCATCAGTTTGCGCAGGCGGATTCCCCGACCGTTGTCCTCCACTTCGATCTTCAGCACATTAGCCGAGCGCTCAAGTCGAATACAAATCTGTTTTGCGTGGCCGTGCCGCACGGCGTTGTGCGTGGCCTCCTGGATGATACGGTAGATGTGGAGGGCGGCGCGCTTGTCCATGGCGGGCAGTTTGCCCTGCTGGGTAAAGAGGCACGAGATGCCGTAGCGATCCCGATAGGTCACGGCGAGTTCTTCGAGGGCAAAGGGGAGTCCGTTGCGTTCGAGTTCGACCGGATAGAGGCCGTGTGCCTGGCGGCGCATATCGCCCAGGGCGCGGCCGAGCAGCGCAACGATTTCGCCCGCTTCCGCATGAGCTGGGTGTTCGGTTTTGATGAGGCGTCCCTGGAGCGCTTTGGCGAGCAGGGTGATGCCCGTCAGTTGCTGGCCCAGTCCATCGTGCAGTTCCTGGCCCAGTTGGCGGCGCTCCTCCTCGCTCGCCTGTGCGATCGCCTGTTCGACGCGCTTGCGATCCGTGATGTCGCGCACGATTCCGGTGAAAAAGCGGTGTCCATCAATCCACATTTCATTGACCGCCAGATACATCGGAAATGTCGTGCCGTCCTTGCGGAGGCCCCGCACCTCGCGGCCCGTTCCAATGATGTGGCGCGTTCCGGTGTTGCGGTAGCGCTTGATGTAGCCATCGTGCTCGTCGGTCCATGGGGGCGGCATGAGGATTTTGACATTTTGGCCGATGAGCGATCCGGCCTTGTGGCCGAAGATGCGTTCGGTTGCTGGATTGACGGACTCGATGATGCCGCGGTCATCAATCGTGATGATTCCATCCACCACGGTGTTAATGATGGTCTGGAGGCGGGCGTGCAGCTCGCTCAGTGTTCGTTTGCGCGGACTCTTGGGCGCTGGCTTCGGCATGAGGCTTCATGATATAGAAGAGAACCTCAAAGTCGAGGGCGGGCTACCCGCTTTTGCGGGAACCTGCAGGCGACGTTGTGGCTCTAACCCCATGTCCACCCCGTGGGAGGAAAGGAACACAATGCGATATTTCATGATGATTCTGTTGGCGGCGCTGGCGGTCGGTTGCGGGCGCAATAAGATCGCGCCCGTTGCTCTGGAGCGCGAGGCGGGGCGCCCGCTTCCGGCCGATGCGCAGGTTGCAACACTTGCGCTGGAGCGCGTGCCCACGCGCGTGGATGTGGTGGGCACTGCCACTGCGGCAGAGCGGGTGAAGGTGGCGGCGCGACTGCAGGCGGAGGTGCGCGAGGTGCATGCTTCCGCGGGTCAGCGCGTGGCCAAAGACGCGCCGCTGCTCGTGCTGGATGACCGCGAAATCAAGGAGCAGCTCAGCGCGGCCGAAGCGCAGTTGAAGCAGGCCGATGCGGAATATAAGCGCACGCGCCAGCTGTTCGAGGCGCGCTCGGCCAGCGAGCAGGAGCTCACCGCTGCCGAGTCCGCTTTTCATTCCGCGCGCGCTCAGGTGGAGCGCGTGCGCGTGTTGCTCTCCTATACGGTGATCAATGCGCCGCTGACGGGCGTGGTGATCGAGCGCCATGTGGAAGTCGGCGATCTCACCGCGCCGGGGCAGGAGCTGATGGCGCTCTATGATCCCGCGCGCATGCGCATTGAGGCCGCCGTGCCCGTGCGGCTGGTTCCGTATCTGGCGCTTGGGAAATCGGTTGCTGTGGCGCTGAGTCATCCCGCCGTCACGCTGACGGGTGCGGTTGCGGAAATTGTGGGCGAGATTGATCCGCGCAGCCGCAGCCAGCTTGTGCGCGTGAACCTGGATCGTCCCGAAGAAGATTTGCTGCCCGGCGCCTTTGGGCGGCTCTGGGTCGAAACGGAACCGCGCGATGCGCTCTTCGCGCCCGCCTCGGCGATTCGACGAGTGGGGCAGTTGGAGACCGTCGGCGTGGTGCAGGATGGCCGCGTCGTGGATCGCTTGGTGCGAACCGGCGCGAGAGCGGACGAGCGGGTTGAGATTCTATCCGGCCTGAATGCGGGCGATGCGATTATTGTGGAGGCGAAGTGAACGGCGCCGCTCCATCCGGGTTGGGCCGGATCATTGACTCGTTCCTCCGCGGGAACCTTGCGATCCTGTTGATGTTCGTCGCGCTGGCGGCGGGGGCGATTGCGCTCTTTGCCACGCCGCGCGAGGAAGAGCCGCAGATCGTTGTGCCGCTGGCCGACGTGCTCGTTTCCTATCCGGGCGGCAGCGCGGAGGAAGTCGAGCGCCTCGTGTCATCGCGTTTGGAGCGGCTGCTCTCGCAGATTGACGGTGTCGAATATGTGTATTCGATGTCCATGCCGGGGCAGGCCGTTGTCACCGTGCGCTTTTTTGTGGGGCAGGATCGCGAAGAGAGCTTGATCAAGCTCTACAACAAGGTCTTTCAGAATGTGGACAAAGCCACCCCCGGCATTGCGGGGTGGGTGATCAAGCCCATTGAAGTGGACGATGTGCCTGTCGCCACCGTCGCGCTCACGAGCAAGCGTTACGGAACGTATGAACTGTATCGCGTGGCCGAGGAAGTTGTCTCGCGCCTGCAACACATTCCGGATACCGCGCAAATTCGTATTCACGGCGGCCAGCGCCGCGCGGTGACCGTGCACCTCGATGCGCAGCGACTCGCGGCCTATTCCCTCTCGCCCCTGGAAGTCGCCGGCGCGCTGCGCGCGTCCAACGCGCAGATGGAGAGCGGCGTCTTTGAGCGCGACAACCAATCCATTCGCGTCTCGGCGGGTCCCTTCTTGAGCGACGCGCGCGAGGTTGCCGATTTGCTCGTCGGCCTGCACGGCGGGCGCCCCGTCTATCTGCGCGATGTCGCCGACATTCAGGACGGCCCTGAAGAGCAAACGAGCTATTCGCGATTTGGGCTCGGCCCCGCCTCGGCGGGCCCGGACTCGGCCTCTGCGACCTCGGATCCGGCCGTCACTATCGCCGTCGCCAAGAAAAAGGGCAGCAATGCCGTTCGCGTGACCGCTGCCGTGAGGGAAATGGTGGACTCGCTGCGCGGCGTCATCATCCCCGACGCTGTCGAGGCGCACATGACGCGCGACTATGGCCAGACCGCCGACGAAAAGGTCAACAACCTTGTCGGCAGCCTCGGCGAAGCCGTCATCACCGTCATTGTCCTCATCGCGCTGATCATGAACTGGCGCGTGGGCCTGATCGTCGCGCTCGCCGTGCCGATCACCTATTCGCTGACGCTGTTGGTGAACTATGTTGCCGGCTACACGATCAACCGCGTCACCCTCTTCGCGCTCATTCTCTCGCTCGGGTTGCTGGTGGACGATCCCATTGTGGCCGTCGAGAACATCTATCGCCACCTGAAGATCGGAAAGCAGCCGCGCCACGATGCGATCCTGACTGCCATGAACGAGGTCATGCCGCCCCTCGTGCTCGCAACGCTCTCCGTCATGGTCGCCTTCCTGCCGATGTTCTTCATCAGCGGCATGATGGGGCCCTACATGCGGCCCATGGCGCTGAACGTGCCGCTGGCGATGCTCAGCTCCATGATTGTTTCCTTCATGATCACGCCGTGGATTTCCAAGGTGATGCTCAAGAACGTCAAATTCAAACATCAGCCGCACGAAGACGACGTGCGCACCACGCGCATCTACCGGATCTACTCCCGCATGGTTCGACCTTTCATTGACTCGCCGAAGCGCGCGCGCGGCCTGTTGTGGACCACCGCGGGCCTGTTCGTCCTCTCGGCGCTGATGGCCCTCTTCCTCGTTCCGCTCAAGATGTTGCCGTTCGACAACAAGAATGAGTTCCAGCTCGTTGTGGACATGCCGGAGGGGACCACCCTCGAAACGACCGATGCCGTGATCCGCGAGTTGGAGAACTATCTCCGCACCGTGCCGGAGGTCGAGAACTTCACCTCCCTCTCCGGCGCCGGGTCGCCGATTGATTTCAATGGGCTCGTCCGCCACTACTACCTGCGCGAAGGCTCGCACATCGGCGATGTGCGCGTGAACCTGGCGCACCGCAGCAAGCGCAAGATGAACAGCCACGCCATCGCGCTGCGCATTCGCCCCGATGTCGAGGCCCTTGCCGAGACGTGGGGCGCCTCCATCAAAATTGTCGAAGTGCCGCCCGGTCCGCCGGTGCTCTCCACCGTGGTCGCGGAAATTTACGGCCAGCCGCACCATCGCTATGAAGACCTGATTCACGCCGCGAAGCTCGTCGGCGCGCAGATGCACAACGAGCGCGGCGTGGTGGATATTGACGACTATGTCGAGGCCGATCAGTCGAAGTGGATCTTCCGGCTCGACCGCGACAAAGCGGCCCGGAACGGCATCTCCGTTGATGACGCCTCCTCGACCCTGCGCCTCGCGTTGGGCGGCCTGGACGTCGGCATCCTGCACCTCGCGGGCGAACAGAACGAGACTCCCATCCGCCTGCAACTGCCGCGCGCCCAGCGCTCGGATATCGAGCGGCTCGAGACCCTTTCGGTGAAAGGGCGCGAGGGCGACCTCGTTCAGCTCGGCGAAATCGGGAGTTTTGCCAGCGCCATCGAAGACAAAACCATCTACCACAAGAACCTCGAGCGCGTGGTGTATGTCATTGCCGACACTGCCGGGCGCGGCCCGGCCTATCCCGTGCTCTCGCTCCAGCGTTTCTTCAAAAAGAACCCGCTTCCCGACGGCATCCGCGCCGACTGGAGCGGCGAGGGCGAGTGGAAGATCACCGTGGACGTGTTCCGCGACCTCGGCATCGCCTTTGCCGCCGCACTGCTCGGCATCTACGTGCTGCTCGTGTATGAAACGCGCTCCTACGCGCTGCCCGGCGTGATCATGCTGTCCATTCCGCTCACGATGATCGGCATCATGCCCGGCTTCTGGATTCTGAATCTGCTGGTGGATCGCCCGATCGCAGGCTTTGCGGATCCCGTCTTCTTCACCGCCACCGCCATGATCGGCATGATTGCGCTTGCGGGCATTGTGGTGCGAAACGGCATCATCCTCATTGATTTCATTCGGATGCAAGTCGAGCGCGGGCACTCCCTGGTCGAATCCATTCTGGAATCCGGCGCGGTGCGCCTGCGGCCGATCGTTCTGACCGCCGGCACCACGATGCTCGGCGCGTGGCCCATCACGCTCGACCCGATTTTCAGCGGCCTCGCGTGGGCGCTGATTTTCGGGCTCTTCGTGTCCACCGCCTTCACGCTCGTCATAATCCCCGTGGTGTACTACCTGATCTACGGCAAACGGAAAGTGGAGGTGGCCTCGTGAGTCAGACTCTTTGGAAGCCCGTGTTGGGCGCACTGATTGGAGCCGGGATCGGCTTCGCGCTATACCGCTTCGTCGGCTGCAAGACCGGCGCATGCCCCATCACCGCCAGTCCCTGGAGCTCGATTCTCGTGTATGGACTGCTCGGCGCGCTGATGTTCAGCGGGCGGTGAAGAAAAGTTCCAATGCTTGGAAGTTTGCCTCGCGGCGACTTCCAATGCTTGGAAGTTTTTTGCGCAGAGCGCGGCTGTGAGTGCGGCGCGATTTTGCCCGCCACCCGCGTTCGCGAACGACGCCGCTCGCAAGGTCAATCCTGAAAGGCAAAATCCCCTCTTTAGTAAAGCGTTTTAGCTTTACAGCGATTGCCTCTTTGGGTAACCCTCTTCTATATTCGATGGGTGCCGTGTGTCGTTGCGCGGCATTGAGCCGGGTGCCGAGGAGCGTTTTGCTGGGAGCCACAATGAGCAAGTCTTTTATCGTCAACAGATTGCGAGTGCTGTTTATCGGGGTGCTGTTCGCGGTTTGCGCCACTCCGGTTCAGGCGGAGGTGATGCTCCAACTGTTCAACACGAGTTGGCGCGATATGGCGGAGAAGATGCCGGAGCTTGCGGAAGCGGGCTATGGTTCGCTGTGGATTCCGCCGCCGACGAAGGGAAGCGGCGCGCTTTCGGTGGGCTACGACTTGTGGGATCCGTTTGATTTGGGCGGCAAAGATCAGCGCAACACCGTGCGCACGCGATATGGGACCGAGGCCGAGCTGCTCGATATGATCGAGACGGCGCATCGCTTCGGAATCCGCATCTATATTGACAACATCATGAATCACCGGGCGTTCGATATTCCCGGCTACAACGAGACGACGCCGATTGATCTCTATCCCGGGATGGTGCCGGAGGACTTCCATCTGCGCAAAACGGAAGATGGATTCTATCGCAAGTGGGACAACGTGGCGGATTGGAATGACGCGTGGCAGGTTCAGAACCGCAACTTTTCCGATTTGATTGATATTTCGCAGGAAACGCCGAACGCGAACTTTGGCGCGTATGAGGGGCAGACCTATCCCAAGGTTTCGTTTGTGCGCCAGCCCAATAACCCGGAGTTCTACGACTACCATCCGGACCTCGGCTATCTCGGCTTCGGGAACACGAATATCACGCAGGGGTTGCTCTCGAGCAACACGGCTTACTACACGGAAGATGTCGGCGGCTATTTGGTGCGCGCAGCGCGGTGGTTGATGGAGAAGACAAAGGCGGACGGATTGCGGTTGGACGCGGTGAAGCACGTGCCGGACTACTTCTTTGGCCAGCAATCGGGCGTGAACAAGGATGAGAGCAGCGATGGGTATGTGGGGCAGGCGCAGTTGGCATTCAATCGCGCGCGCGGCTTCAATGGCGACGGGCTGGACAATAATCATCGGGACTCCGTGTTCAACACCGAAGCGCCACGCGATGACGCGATGATGTTCGGCGAGCACCTTGGCTCGCCGCCGGGCTTTGGCGGCTACATTGATGCGGGGATGCGCTTGAAGGATGCGCCGCTGCGCGACCACCTCAACGGCATGCTCGGCGAGTCGTGGGGCAATTTGTCGGGGCTGGAGGTTGCGGGCGGTGGCAGTCCGTTTGGCTCGGGCCAGGGCGTGCAGTTTGCGCACAGTCACGACAGCGACTATTCCAAGGCGCGCGAGTTGCAGTATGCGTTCTACATGACGCGCGCGGGGTTGCCGAACGTGTATTCGGACGGCAACTTCCAATCGGAGACGCTGGCGCAGTCGGGCGGCGCGTTTCCGCGCCACGCGAACACGGCCTTCCTCGGACAATTTGGCGATGCGCGCTTGCCGAATCTCGCCTATATCAACAACCACTTCGCGCGCGGCGACCAGGTGGGTGTGTGGGGCGACAACGACTATCTCGCCTATCACCGCATTGACAAGCGCGAGAACGGCAGCATGAGTGACGCGGATGGCGCGACGATGCTGTTTCTGGTGAACGACAACTACTCCTCCGGCGCTTCGCGCTCCATTCTTGGCAATGTGAAGTTCGGCAAGACCCCCTTCACCGACGACGTCTATCTATACAACTACTCCACCTACGGCGGCGGCTTCTTTGTTTATGCCTCCATGCTCGGCTCCGTGGTGGTTCCGCCGGGCGGCTATTTCGTCTTTGCGCCGCGCACGCCGGAGGAGACGGATGCGTGGAGAGGGATCGGTGGAAAGCCGGTTGAAATTTTCCAGAATGGCCAACGCGCGCCGACGGTGTCTTATACCCGCCGCGATGGACCGAATGGCGATCCAAACTTCAATCCCAATGGGGTGCCGAACGATACGCTGGGTGACTATGCGTATACGTGGACCGTGCCGCGGGTGACCTCGGGAACGAACCTGCGCTTTGTGGCGCGCGTGGACGGCTCGGCTGGGCACGTGATGATGAAGCTCGATGGCGGCATAGACATCAACTCGCAGATGGGCATGGGGGAAACGAACAACGCGGATTGGGCGCTCAATCGCGAGAATCGTCCCGGCAAGGCGACGGATGTATTCCTCGGTTATGAAGACCTTCGATTTGTTCAGCGCACGCACGGGCGCGAAAAGTTTGCCGCGAAAGACTCCGCTCGCGCGCAATACAACTCCGCAGGCGCGGAGAGCTATCAGGTTGTGATCGGGACTGCGGGCGTGACGAACTATAACGCCTATGGTGCGAACGATTGGACCAATAGCGAGTCGGTGATGTGGGCCTATCACGATGCGGCCGCCACCATCAATCTCGCGACCAATTCCACGCTCAAGCAGATGATGCCGGAGCCGCAGAGCGCCGCCAATCAGCCGGTTTCCATTTGGGTGAAGACGGGCAACAAGTTTGATGCGAGCAAGGCGTTTCTCTACTACACCACCGATGGCCAGACGTTCCCCGAGGGCGCCGCCGGCTTGGGGGTGGGCTCGACAAAGGTGGTCGAAATGGGCTGGGCGGGGGAGGACAAGGACAACAGCCAGAACGATTGGTGGCAAGCTGTTTTGCCCGCGATGCCGAATGGCACCACACTGCGCTACAAGGTCGGCTTCTGGCGTCAGCAGAATGGGGACACCAACCGCTCGCCTTGGTACATTGTGCAGCCGCAATCCGGCGCGGAGCTTACGCGGAAGATGCAGATGATCGGCGAGTGGGAGGCGGCCGATTTCAACGCGAAGACGGTGAAGTATAAGCCGCACGCCGACTACAGCACAACGGCGACAGGACTCGTTGAAGGATTTCACATTGCGCGGGCGCGCGCCTTCTTGGATCGCCCCGGAAAGGCCTCGCTCTACAACACCTTCGCCCAGACATTCTACTTCGATACCCAGACGCCGACGGGTCAGATTGTATTCGCTGCGACGAATGGAACCGTGATGGGTTCGCAGGAATACGGCTTTGTCGTGCGCGCGGATTCCACTGTGCGCGGTGTGTACTTCAATGTGCTGGACGGCCAGACGAACAACGACGACAAGGCGACGGGCAATCTGAACGGAAACGGCATCGGCACCAATGGCCAGCCATCCTGGGTCGCCGCGAATCGCGTGACCCCCAGCTTGGAAATTAACAGCCCCTATCCCGATGAATACCGCTTCACGTATCGAAACATTCCCGCGTCGGGTGTTGCGACGGTGCAGGTGCGCTTGGTTGAGATCAGCTCGTCCACGAACTTTGCGCTGAGCGATTCCGCCGGTTGGTACACCACGCTGCAGCGCGTGGTGCTGACGCAGAGCCCCACGCAGGCCCTGTTTGTCGCGTATCCCGAAAACGACGGCATGCTGATCAACGACCAGTGGGATTATGTGATGCGCGTTCGCTTCAGCAAATCGCTGGCGGACAACATCAGCGAGGAGACGCTGAAGGACCGCTTCCTGATTCGCATTGATGGGTCGGCTCAGCCCAAGGCCTTCACGATTGATTGGAATGTGGACGCGAATCATCACGACCTGCTCTTCACACTGCCGGATTTGGCGACGGGCGATACGAACTTCCTGCATAGCATCGAGGTGACGCACGACAAGAGCGGCATTATCCTTTCGGCATTCCGCTATATTCGCGCCTATACAGAGAGTACGGGGCCTTTTGTTTCGATCGTGAATCCGCCGGAAGTGGATTCTGTGGGCAAGCCCTATGTCATCGTGCTGCCGGATGTCGCCTCGCCGACGCCGGAGCAGCGGAGCTATCCGATTCAGGTTTCGACCGATCATTCGGCGAGCAATGTCTGGATCGAGTTTGCGAATGGCGCCGGACAGGCGGGCAAACTCGCGGCCGTTGAGACCCCTGTTGCGGGGCTGGTGGATGTGAAGAACGCGAACGCCACCGTCACCGCGCGGAGCAGGACGTTGAGTGGCACCGTTTCGGTGTCCACCAATGGCACCGCCGTCACCGGATCGGGCACTTTTTTCAGTGCGGAAGTGCGCGTGGGCAACACGATCATGATTGGCACCAACTGGTTGACCGTCACGCAGATCGTGAACAACACCTCGCTGCAAATTGCGCAAGGCTATCCGGACGCGACACAAACGAACGCGACGGCCTATCTGCTGCCGCGTTTCGATGTGGATTTTTCGGCAGGCAGCACGATTCGCCTCAGCAACGACACGCTGACCGTTTCCTCCGTTGTCAATCGAACGAACCTGACGCTGACGACGACCTATCCCGGCGCGAATCAGAACGGGCTGACAGCCTATCGCGTGGACCCGAATCCGCGCATCAGTGGAAGCCGCCTCACGTGGGAGTTCCTGTGGACCAACATCGCCGCGCCCGGCGCATACACCTTCCATGCGCGCGTGGATACCAACGGCGTCACGAACACCGTCGAAGCCAGCGCGACGCGGAATACGCGCGTGCAGTTCCTGCAGACCGTATTGAACAATCCATCGGACGACGACGACGACGACGACGGATTGCCCGATGTCAACGAGCAGAATCCGACCAACTACCCCGCGACGAACTCGGAGCAGTGGAACAACGGCGATGTGCACATTGTGTATGCGTACGGCAAGACCGATCCGCTGATGCCGGATACCGATGGCGACGGATTGCCGGATGGGCTTGAACTCGGCTGGCGCTCGCCGTCGAGCGGCACCGACACGAACACGGATACGAATGGCGACGGGTGGCCGAATTTCCAGGGCGATTTGGATCCGCCGTTTTTCAACACGTTGGATAACTACGGGAAGGTTCCCGGCGTGAACAGTCAGAACGAGGGTGGCGATCGCGCGCGCCTCGTGCGCGGCACGATGACGGATCCGAACAATCCGGACACGGACGGCGATGGCATTCCTGACGGCATTGAGGACGCGAACCGCAACGGTTGGACGGACGGCGACGGCGAGGCGATATTGCCGAATCAGGACCCCTCGCTCGCGAGAAGCTGGCCGAACAACGTGATGGATGTGGGCGAAACCTGGAAAGAAACCAGCCCGATCCTGAGCGACTCAGACAACGACGGTTTGAGCGATGGCTACGGCGAAGACAAGAACTTCAGCGGGTATGTGGACATTGGTCTGGCGCATCCGGTGACGGGCGTGGTCACGGCCAATCTGCCGAACGCGAGTGTTCCGAAGATTGGCGGTTCGGCATCGCGCTACATTGACCGAGCCTCGCTCATCAGCGCTTATACAAATGCGGTCTATCTCGAAACCGACCCGCTGCTGTGGGATACGGACGGCGACGGATTGCCCGATGGTTGGGAGGTGCAGTATGGCCTCGACCCGCTGGATTCCGGCGTCATCGGTCAGCGCAGCTTGCGCACGGGCTTGATCATCACCAGCGCGGTGCATGGCGCATTGGGCAATCCGGATGGCGACTTCATCTGCAATACGACCAATGCATACTACAACCTGCTCGAATACCAGAACGGCACTCATCCGCGACAGGCGGAGAATTGCGGTCCCGCGCCTGAGGGTTCCATTATGATTGGTCGCGGCACGAACGTGCTCGGCGTGATCAACGGGGTGACCAACTACAGCGAGTTCATTGATTGGACGTGGGACGATCTGATTGTGCTCGATGAATACGAAGGCGATGGTCCGAACAACCAGGGAGGCGACACCTATCCGGCGTGGGACGGTTATGACACCTCGCGCGACATCGTCGCGTTCTACGCACGCGATGGCGGTCCGGACACGGGTGAGTTCTACTTCCGCGTGGACCTGCACGATTTGCAGCCGCTGGCGGAAGATGGCTACCTCAATCTCTATGTGGCGATTGATACGGGCAACCCGGCCTCGGGCGAAATGGCGCTCCCGGACGATGTGGACCTGATCACCAGCAGCCGCTGGGAAGTTGTGGTTGCCGCCTACAAGTCGGGCGAGGGCACGGTTTATGTGGACACCAACCCGAGCAACAACTCGACGGTTGTGACCGATGGCGGGAACCTGACGGCCTTTGGCGTGGAATCGCGCAATCAGAATCATGCGCAAGGATTCCGCGCGTCATACTACAACTCCGAACTCGATGCGGTAGAGTTCTCCATCAGCCGCCAAGCGCTGCTCGATGCGGGTTGGAACGGCAACTTCAACGCGCTTAACTTCCAGGTCTTCAGCACGAAAGATGGAACGTGCAATTCCTGCGGATCGGGCAACACGCCGGGCGCCGGCGACATTGGCGGCCGCAACGATGTGCGCGACACGATTTATGATGACCATGTTGCCGAAGACTATTGGCAGGCGCAGGAGAGCATCCAGAATGCCCTCGTGCATTCCTTTAGCAAGGCGACATTTGCCGGCCGCGCCAAGGTTGCCTTTGTCGTCCACGGCAACCAGCACATTCAGCCCGGCAGCGCGATTCAGGACCTGATCAACGATGGTGCCGGCGCGGGCTATCACCGGCTGTTGGCGATTCACGAAGTGTATGGGAAGCCGGTGAATCTGCACATCACGCCGACCCTTGCCTCGGCCATCCAGTGGGCGTCTGTGGATCCGGCGCTGGGTCAGCCGTGGCGGGATGGTCCCGCGTTCAACGCGAAAATTGCCGAACTGGCTCAGACCGGCACGGTGCGTTTGCTCGCGAGCACATTCTCGGATCACATCCTCCCGTACTACACACCGGAATATAACAACGACAACGCGCGGTTGGCGGAGGAGTTCCTCGGGCACATTTATGGCGTGAACTTCACGATCAACTCGGTCTTCTGGCCGCCGGAACGCGTGCTCGATGCAGACACCTTCAGCAAGATCGGGCAAATGGGCTATCAGGCGACGCTGGTGGATCAGGACACGCACCTGTTCTATTGGCTCGGTCGCACCGAGTCGCTCGCGCAAGGCGGCTATCAGGTCAATCAGATCAACGGGATCAAGACGTTTGTTCTGAACAACGACGCATCGAACTACCGGTTCCAGAACAATGACAACGGGCTGAATATGCCGCTGCGCGGCATCTTCAGTCGCCGCGCTCGCTCGGGATCGCAGGATCAGGTTCTTGTGGTCTTCAGCAACTGGGAAGACTTCCGCTCGAAGGCGAATGCGGATGCGTATGATCGCAACCTGCGATGGATTGCAAATCATCCGTGGGTTGAGGTCGTTGGGCTCGATGACATTCTCGCGAATAGCGTGGACCTAGATCGCGATGGCGATGGCGACGGGTGGTATGTGGTGGATCGTGGAAATGTGGCGACGAACAAACTGAGCCACAACTATATTCAGCATGCCGCGCGCGGCGATTATGACAACTGGTATAACGGACTTTCCGGCGGGGAACACGGCCTGGCGACTAATCGCTTCGAGATCCGCCCCGGCACGCTGATGCCGACCGGATATGGCATGCTCTACTTCGGCGGAATTGTCTCGCAGGCCTGGGACGACGTGCTCTCCGTTTCCGATACCAATCTCGCCAAGCTCGCGCGCGGCGCGATGCACGCCTCGGGCTTTGAGACCGCCTTCCACGACGAGGACAACAACAATCTCGAGCGCTTCAGCATCGGCGCCTACGTTTCGCCGGACACTACCTTCGACAACCTCGCCGGATTTTCGAAGCAGGCGCAAGCGCAGACGCGCTTCGCCAGCATCTATCAGGCCGTGGACACATGGGCGGCGATCGCTTCATCCATCACCACGCCCCAGGCCTTCTCGTCCGATGTGGATCTCGATGGCGAGCAGGAGTACATCCTTTACAACGATCGCGTGTTCGGTCTGTTTGAGCGCATCGGTGGGCGCATGGTTGCCGCATGGACGCGCGATCTGATGAGCGGCCGCGTGTTCCAAGCCATCGGCAATCAGGTGGCCAACGCCGGGTCGGAAACCGAGGTGGAGGGAACGTTCAACGTCTCCACGAACGGTGTCATTGGCGCCTATCGCACCTCTGCCCTCAAGGATTGGTGGGCGACAAAGGGCGCGGGAACCAGCGCTTATGTGAACGACCTATACACATTCACCAACTGGACGAACGGCTGGCGCATGGTTTCGGCGGATGGAGACATCACCAAGATTGTCACGCTGCAGCCCAAGAGCTGGCGGTTCGATGTGCAGTACAGTCTCGCGGGCGGAATGGCCGGCAAGACCTTGTATATTCGCAACGGCCTCTCGCCGAACCTCTACGATCTGCTGCTCAACGGGCAGCGCACGCTGAGCGGGCTCGAAAATACCGGCGGGGTGCTTCGTCTCGTCAACACGAACTACGCCTTCACCGTGAAGACGGAAATCGGCTATGCGGACACGGGACACAGCGCCTCTTACAGCTCTGGCGCGATTGATAGCCTTTCGGCATCCAATCGCTTTTCGACCCTCAACATGCGCAACCAAGCCCAGACGCAGCAGACCGAGATTTATGGCACGGGCACATTCGCTTTTGGCCTCACGCTCAACGCCGCGCCCTCCGATTGGGATGGCGACGGCATTCCGAATTATGTGGAGGACGACCACGGTTTCCTCGATCCCGAAAATCCTGCGGACGCCGATGAAGACGAGGATGACGACCGCATGAACAACTTTGCGGAATGGATCGCCAACACAGACATGAACAACGGCAGCGACTATCTGCACTGGAGTGCGCAAGTCATGACCAACGGAAACGGTATTGCGGTTCGCTTCCCGAGCAAATCGTTCCGCGAATACCACATTTGGTATGCCAACAGCGGGCCTTATGGAGCCGTGTGGATGCCTGCGACGACAAACGCTATCCCCGGCACCGGCGGTGTGGTCACGTGGGTGGACGACGGGACACTTACGATCCCGGCGCCCATCAATAGCACCAGCCGAACCTATCAGATCCGGGTGCAGTTGCCGCAATAGCCACGCGCGAGACATCGCGCCTGTGGATAGCGGGGAAGGGGTGGGCTGGAGCCAGCGAAGGGATTCGAACCCCCGACCTGCTGATTACAAATCAGCTGCTCTACCAACTGAGCTACGCTGGCGCGTGCGATGGGAGCCGACTCTAGCGCAACTCGGCGCGCATTGCAATGTCGCTTCCGAATCGCGCGATTCACGATTCCGGGTGGCTCCGTGCAGGCCCAACGCGCCGGAGCGGTTCGGGTGTGAGCGAAGGGGTCTTGCCGGGAACGAGTGGCGGCGGTTTGAGCCAAACCGCCCTACCATTTGCGCGGACTATTTTTCTGCGGGCGCGGCGTCGGGGGTATTTGTTGCGGCGGAGGTCGGTTGCGGTGGGGCGGGCTGGGGGGCGGGTTTGAGAGCGCCTTCTTCGAGGGCGACGAGGGAGGCGAGGATTTGGGCGAGTTGTTCGCGGCCGGGGACTTTGGTTTCGGTTTCGAGGTCGTTGATGGCGCGGCGGCTGGTTTGGATGAGTTTGTCGAATGATTCCGATTTCGGGTTCAGGTATTCGGCGCGGCTGATTTGTTCGGTGGCGGCCATTGCGGTGAGGGCTTCCTGGACGTTCACGATGAGGTTCTTCAGGGTGACGAGGTTCTGGCGTAGCGGGTTGTCTTCTTCGATCTGGGCAATGGCGGTTTCAATGGTGTTGGGGAGGTCGCTGACGTTGTCGGCGGGGATGATGATGCCGTTGACGACGACGCGGTAGTGGGTCTTCTTGCGGAGGAAGCCGGTTTGCTGGCTGAAGACGGATGCGGCGAAGATGTATTCGCGACTGGGGGCGAGTTCTTGGAGGGCGGCGAGTACGCGTTCGTCGGCGTAGCAATCGCCGATGGTTTTGGTGGTGAATTTGTGAACGCGGGTTCCGGCGATGGAGAGGGTTTCTTTGCCCGGGGGAGAAATGAGTTCGTCGCGAAAGACGACGCCGCGTGCCCAGTAGCGCTGTGGGTTGGCGGCGACTTCTTTGGCGGGTGTGGTTTTGACTTCTTGTTGGGCGTGGGCGGGGCGGGCGGTGAGGAGAAGGGCGGCGAGGAGGGTGACGGCTCGTGTTGGTCGTAAGAAGGCGCTCATGAACACTAGGCTAGGTGAATGAGGTGTGGTGTCAACTGTTTCAGGTGCGGGGTGGGTGTGGTTTTGTGTTTAGTGGCGGAGTGGGTGTGCGGCGAAGTAGGGGCAGAGGTCGGTGAGGGGGCATTGGGCGCATAGGGGTTTGCGGGCGAGGCAGGTGTAGCGGCCGTGGAGGGTGAGGGCGTGGGACCAGTCGGTCCAGTCGGCGGGCGGGAGGAGGTCGCGGAGCTCTATTTCGATTTTTGTGGGGTCGGTTTGTTGGGTGATGCCGAGGCGTTGGTTCACGCGGATTTGGTGGGTGTCAATGATTAGGCCGGGTTGTCCGAATGCGTCGGCGAGGAGGAGGTTTGCGGTTTTGCGTCCGATGCCGGGGAGCTTGATGAGGGCGTCGAGGGTGCGCGGGAGTTCTCCGTTGTGGTGTTGGAGGAGGGCGGCGCCCAGGGCGCGGATGCTCTTGGCTTTGTTGCGGAAGAAGCCGGTGGATTGGATGAGGGTTTCGAGTTCGGTGGGCTCGGCGTTGGCGTAGTCGTGGGCGGTGCGATATTTTTTGAAGAGCGCGGGGGTGACGGTGTTGACGCGTTTGTCGGTGCATTGCGCGGCGAGGATGGCGGCGACGGCGAGTTCGAGGGGGGTGGTGAAGTCGAGTTCGCAGCGCAGTTCGATGTGGCGGCGCAGGCGGTCGAGGATTTCGGTGGCGCGGTGGCGCAGTTGGGGGGTGTGGTGTTGGGGAGTCATGATTTCTTTCGGGTGGGCGATTTTAGCGCGGTTGCGCGTTTTGCGTAACGGATATTCTGGGGGGTGGTGGAGGCGACTTTTCTGAAAAGTTCCAAGGGTTGGAAGTTCGCGCGGGCGCGAGTTCCAAGGGTTGGAAGTGGGGGTGGGGCGGGTTGCATTTTGTCGCGGGTTCTGTTGCGGTTTTGTGGATTTGCGACTAGACTTGCGCCAAGTTGGCACACGATGGGATGCAAATGAATTCGGGTTTTTGGGAAAAATTGGTGGATCGGTTAGATCGGCTGGATACGGGCAGTCTCCAGACGCAGTTTCTGCGATTGGCGCATGAGAAGGGGTTGTTGGAGACGATTTTTCACGCGATTCAGGAGGGGATCATTGTGTTGGGGGATGGGGGGCGGATTTCGTATGCGAATCGGGCGGCGGAGAAGCTGTTGGGGTTTAGCGCGGCGAAGGCGGAGGGGCAGCCGATTGGGCGGTATTTGCGAGAGATTGAGTGGGAGCGGGTGTTGGATTTGGATGAGGATGAGTGGTCGCGGTTGGTGAGTCGCGAGATCGAGATTGCGTATCCGGAGCATCGGTTTCTGGATTTCTATATTGTTCCGCTTCGGGCGGTGAGTGAGCGGGAGCATGGGGCGGTGTTGATTTTGCGCGATGTGACGCGGGATCGGGAGAGCGAGACGCGGACGATTGAGTCGGAGCGGCTGCAGGCGATTACGCTGTTGGCGGCGGGGGTGGCGCATGAGATTGGGAATCCGCTCAATTCGCTGACGATTCATTTGCAGTTGTTGGAGCGGGAGCTGGCGGGTTCGGAGGCGTTGGATCGCGAGGGGATGAAGGAGTTGGTGAGTGTTTCGCGGCGGGAGGTGGAGCGGCTGGATCAGATTATTACGCAGTTTTTGCGGGCGCTGCGGCCGAGTCAGCCGACGCTGGAGCGGGCGTCGCTGCGGGAGATTGTGGATCAGACGTTGGATTTCTTGCGGCGCGAGATTGCGGATCGCGATGTGATTGTGGAGGTGGAGTCGGCGGAGGAGTTGCCGTTGGCGCTGGTGGATCGGGGGCAGATCAAGCAGGCGTGTTTCAACATCATTCGCAATGCGATTCAGGCGATGGCGCACGGGGGGGTGTTGCGGATCGAGTTGTCGAGCGATGATCGCTTTGTGATTTTGTCGTTCACGGATACGGGGCCGGGGATTCCGCTCGATGATTTTGGTTCAATTTTTGATCCGTATTTTTCGACGAAGAGCGATGGGACGGGTTTGGGTTTGATGATTGTTCAGCGCATTGTGCGGGATCATGGCGGAGAGCTGGAGGTGCGGACGGATCCGAAGGCGGGCACGACGTTTACGCTGTATTTGCCGCGCGATGAGCGGCGGATTCGCCTGCTGCGCGCGCGCGCTTCGGATGCGACGCACGCGGGCGCGGAGGGAGAGGCCGATTCATGAAGAAGCCGTTGGTATTGATTGTGGATGATGAGAAGAACTCGCGCGAGGGGTTGGCGCGGGCGCTACAGCGTTCCTATGACGTGCGGTTGGCTGAGAACGGGCCGCGGGCGCTGGAGATTCTGGCGAATGAGCCGGTGGATGTGATGTTGAGCGATGTGCGGATGCCGGGGATGGATGGGCTCACGCTGTTGCAGCGGGCGATTGCGCGGTCGCCGGCGCCGGTGTGCATCATGTTGACGGCGTATGGGAGCATTGAGTTGGCGGTGGAGGCGATGCGGCGCGGGGCGTATGACTTTATGACCAAGCCGATCAATCTGGATCGGCTGGAGTTGGTGTTGAAGCGGGCGCTGGAGAGTCGGGCGTTGGAGGTGGAGAACCGGGCGTTGCGGGAGCAGTTGGATGCGCGATTTGGTTTGGAGAACATTGTGGGGCAATCGCCCGCGTTGCAGGAGGTGTTCGACACGATTCGGCAGGTGGCGCAATCGCGCGCGACGGTGCTGATTCAGGGCGAGAGTGGCACGGGGAAGGAGTTGGTTGCGCAGGCGCTGCACCGGTTGAGCCCGCGCAGCAAGGGGCCGTTCATTGCCGTGCATTGTGCCGCGCTGTCGGAAACGCTGTTGGAGAGCGAGTTGTTTGGGCACGAGCGCGGCGCGTTCACGGGGGCGACGGAGCGCCGGCGCGGGCGATTCGAGTTGGCGGATGGCGGCACGCTGTTTCTGGATGAGATTGGGGAGATTGATTCCTCGCTGCAGGTGAAGATTCTGCGGGTGTTGGAGGAGCGCCGTTTCGAGCGCGTGGGCGGGCAGGAAACGATTGATGTGGATGTGCGCCTGGTGGCGGCGACGAATCGCGACCTCAAGAAGAAGGTTGAGGAAGGGACGTTTCGCGAGGATTTGTTTTATCGCCTGGATGTGGTGGCAATTCGGTTGCCGCCGCTGCGCGAGCGGGTGGGGGACTTGCCGCTTCTGGTGGACCATTTTATTTCCGTTTTTGCGGAGGAGAACGGCAAAAAGATTGTGGGAATCACTCCGGAGGCGATGCAGGCGTTGGGTGGCTACGAGTGGCCGGGGAATGTGCGCGAGTTGCGCAACATGGTTGAGCGCATGGTGGTTTTGGCGCGCGGAGAGAAGCTGACCTTGCGCGATGTTCCGCTGCACGTGCGCGGGGAATTGGATGCAGCGCCCGCGCGCGGCGGCGCGCTTTCGTTGGAGGCGAATGAGAAGCAGATGATTGTCCGCGCGCTCAAGGCGAGTGGCGGGAATGTGACGAAGGCGGCGGCAGAGCTGGGGATCAGTCGGCGGACGCTGCACCGCAAGTTGAACGAGTATGGCCTTCGCGATTCGGCTGATGGGCGCGAGGGCTCGTAGCGAGTGGCGAATCGCCCGGATATCCGGCATTGCAGGCGAGTGGGTTGCGAACTACTATGAGGTTCTGTCATGGCACGCCCGTTTGAGTCGAGAATTCAGGACATCGTCTACAATGTTGATGTGGGCGTGGGCCTGCGTTTGGTGAAGCTGGGGCTTTATCTGCTGATGCTTCTCGCGATTGTGTTGCTCTATACGGCGACACAATTTCACGGGCTGAAAGATGCAGAGGCGATGGATCTGGCCCAGCTCGGTCGGAATCTGATGCAGCAGGGGCGCTTCACGACGCAGCAGATTCGGCCCGCGAGCATGTGGTATTTGATCGAGCATTCGAAGTCGCACGATCCGCAGTTGCGGCAGCATCCTGACATTGTTCATCCGCCGATTTATCCGCTTTTGTTGGCGGGTGGATTCAAGTTGTTCGAGAGTGCGTTTGCGTCGGTTCAGCCCGCGCGGATTTTTCCGCCGGAGCAGTGGGTGGTGGTGCCGCTGGGGCATTTGTTCAGCGTGTTGACGGGGCTGTTGATCTTTTTCATGGCGCGGATGTTGTTCGATGGGCGGGTGGCGCTGCTCGGGATCACGCTGTTCTTTCT
Source organism: Kiritimatiellia bacterium (assembly GCA_023953695.1). GTDB lineage: Bacteria > Verrucomicrobiota > Kiritimatiellia > CAIVKH01 > CAIVKH01 > JAMLJG01. The sequence goes on along the minus strand of JAMLJG010000011.1, from coordinate 49,553 downwards.
GACGAACGATGTGTGGGCGGCGAGCATTTCCGGCACGCCGATTCCGGTTGCGACGTTCTGGGTGATGGCGGCGTGGTGCTCGGCGTTGATGGCGGGGAATCGCTTTCAGCGCGGCGCGGGGGCTGCGAGTTGGGCTGTGGCGACGGCGTTGGCGGGGTTGTTTTGCGGGTTGGCGTTTCTCACGAGCTATGGAACGGTGGCGTTGGCGCCTGCGATTGCGCTGCTGCTGGCGGTTTCGATTCGGCCTCACGCGGGGAAGGTGTTGCTGCTGTTCTTTGCGGTTCTCGCGTTGGTGGCCGCGCCGTGGGTGATTCGCAATGCGATGGTGAGCGGGGGCTGGTTTGGGTTGGCGCCCTATCTGGCGTTGAATGGCGCGAACCCGGTGACGGACAATTTGTTTGAGCGAACACTGGCGCAGGATTTGACGCTCTCGGGGGTGCTCAGCGTTTTGCGGCCGAAGCTGATGTTGGGGCTCAATGAGTTGTATTCATCCCGGCTGACGACGCTGGGCGGCGCGGTGTTGATGGGTGTTTTCTTCACGACGTATTTCTATTCGTTCGCGCGCGAGAATGTGCGCCGCCTTCGTTGGTGCGTGCTGGCGGGGCTTCTGCTGGTTTTGCCGGTGGCGGCGCTCTATGGCGAACCCGCCTATCGCCTCTTGCATGTGTTTCTTCCGTTCGCGCTGCTGTATGCCGTGGCGTTCTTCTACATTTTGTTGGATCGCATGCAGCTTCGCATTCCGCTGTTGCGGATGGGGGTGATCGGCGCGTTTGGCGCGCTGGTGGCGATGCCGCTCATTCTGGCGTTGCTGCCGCCTCGCGTGGGGGCGCCCTATCCGCCGTATTATCCTCCATACATTGTGCATGTCAGCCGGATGCTGGAGTCGGAGGAGTTGATGTGCACCGATATGCCGTGGGCGACGGCGTGGTATGGGAACCGCACATCGCTGTTGCTGCCTGCGACGCTGGATGAGTTCTATGAGATTAATGACGTGATGCGGCGGGTGAGCGGGATCTATTTCACGACGCTGACGCGCGATCGCGAATATGTGCGGACGCTGTTGACGGGTTCGCTTCGGACGTGGTTTCCGATTCTCGAGGGGCGGATTCCGTCTGATTTCCCACTGACGAAGGGGTTTCCGCTCAACAACCTCGACCAGCTTTTCCTGACTGACCGCGTGCGGTGGGAGTCGGGCCCCGGCGCGGGTCGCTGAGGCCCAATTCGCGAAACCCCTTTTCTCGAAGCAGGCAGGCATCGCAGCGGCCGCAGGGGCGGTTGCGCGGGCCGGGGTCGTAGCACGAGGTGGTGATGCCATAGTCCACGCCCAGCTTGAGGCCCGTGCGGATGATGGCGGCCTTGTTCATTTTCATCAGCGGCGCGTGGATGCAAAAGCGTCCGCCTTCGGCGCCGATGCGTGTGGCGCGATCGGCCAGTTTCTGAAATGCGGCGATGAAGGCGGGGCGGCAGTCGGGATAGCCGCTGAAGTCGAGCGCGTTGACGCCGATAAATATGTCGCGTGCGCCAACGACTTCTGCCCATGCGAGGGCGAAGGACAAAAAGATGGTGTTTCGCGCGGGGACGTAGGTGATGGGAATGCCGTGTTCCATTTGGTGTGTGGAGCGGCCTTTGGGAACAGGCAGGTCGGTTGTGAGGGCGGAGCCGCCGAAGGCGCGCAGATCAATGGAGGTGACTCGGTGTTCGCGCGCGCCGAGCGCGCGCGCGACGCGGCGGGCTGAGGAGAGTTCGGCGGCGTGGCGCTGGCCGTAGCGGAAGGAGAGAGCGTAGCAATCGAAACCGCGGTGGCGGGCGATGGCGAGAACGGTGGCGGAATCGAGTCCGCCGCTGAGGAGGACGATGGCTTTGGGGGGCGTTGGTTTCTGCGCGCGTTTGGTCATAGCTGGTTGATGAATCGGTGCGTCTGTGGGATGACGCGAATGTTGGGGAGGTGCGCGAGGCACTGGGCCTGCCAGTCGAGGAGTTGCTCGGGGCGGGGTGCGTTGCTCGCGTCGCCGAATGGGGTCATGGGCTGGAGGATCAGGAGCGTGTTTGGCGCGGTTTCGCGCAGGACGGCGCAGGCGGCGTCGAGGTCGGCAGGGTCTGTTTCGGCGCTGACGATGGCTTTGGCAAAAATCTCGACTTCATTTTCCACGCAGCGGGCGAGGAACTTGCGGTGACTGCCCCATGCGGCTTCATTTTGGGTGACACTGGGCAATTTGATATCCATCGCGGCGATGTCGAGCCAGGGGAGGAGGTGTTCCAGTTGCGGGTAGAGGTCGCCCGCGGTCTCCAAATAGGTTTTCATTCCCAGTTGGTTGATGTGGGGAAGCAGTGCGCTGAGAAACTCCGGTTGGAGCAGCGGTTCGCCGCCGGTGAGGGCGACAGAGTGGTGCGGGCCCGCGCGCGTGTTGAAGTCGCGCAAGAGGGCGACGAGTCCTTCGAGGGAGAACGGGTTGTCGAGCGCGCGGAAGTCGCGGCGCCCTGGCGTCCATTCCACGCGGCAGGAGGCCGGCTGATAGCCTGGGGGTTGCCATGCGGTGACGGTTTCCGGCGAGTCGCAGAAGACGCATCGGCGATGGCAGCCGTAGAAGCGGAGAAAGATTTGGCGCACGCCGACATAGGGGCCTTCGCCCTGGATAGAGCTGAAGATTTCGGTGAGGTGTGCGGTGGTGGGGTCCGAGCGAGCGGGCATGCAGCGGGTCCGGGTGTGAGAGGATTTGGGGTGAGGCGCCTGAAGCTAGAACTGCACTGCTTTGCCCGATTTATTCACTGCCAAATGGCGAACGAAGCCCGCTTCTTCGAGAATGCGCTGGCCGGCGGCCGAGCGGACAAATCGAACGAATCGGAGGGCGGGTGAGGAGCGTTCGCCTTTTGTCTTGATGGTGTAGAGGCGCAGGAGTCGGGCGTAGGGATAGATATTTTCTGACAGGGCGAGCTGCGAGGGCGCGATGCCGTTGATCGAGAGCGCGTGGGTTTGCTCGGTGTCCACCATGGACATGGCGGTGAAGCCGATGGCGTTGGGGTCTTGGCCCACGGCGGCGGAGATTTCGGCGTAGGTGTTGTGTTCTTGTGCGTCTTTGCGGTAGGCGCGTTGGCTGAGCGCGAGCTCTTGAAAGCCGAGGTAGGTTCCGGTTTGGGAGCTGGAGATGTGCACGGCGATGGGCGCATCAGGGCCACCGACGGCGCTCCAGTTGGTGATGGCGCCGGAGAAAATATCCCGGACCTGTTTGCTGGTTAGATTTCGCAGCGCGCTCTTGGCGTTCACAACGATCGCAATGCCGTAGTAGCCGACGGCGTGCGAGGTCAGGGTGATGTTTTCCGAGCGGGAGATGCGCAGTTCGTCCTCATTGAGGATGCGCGAGGAAGCCGCGATGTCGCAGCCGCCTTCCAGGAGAGAGAAGATGCCATAGGCCGAATTGCTGACCTCGATCTCCACTTTTCGGTCGGGGTATTTCTCTTGATAGGCCTTGATGAGCAGTGGCGCCAATTTTTCGCCGAATGTGTTGGAGCCTTTGATGGCGACGTTCTCGGCCTGCGCGGCAAGGGTGGCGCTTGCGAGGACCATCGCGGCGAGTAGGGTGCGGATATATGTTTTCATAGCGCCAAACCTCCGTTGTGGCTTCTCGTGCCCAGTGAATACCTGAACGGACGCAAGGTCAAGCTGGGCGCGTTTCAGCAAAGAGATTATGCAGGGTCTGCAACAAATGGTCGAGCGAATAGGGCTTCTGGATAAAGGGGTGGCCGTGGTCTTGGATAATGGACCAGCGGGAGCGTTCGTCCATGTAGCCGCTGGTGAAAAGGATGCGCAGGTTGGGCTGCTGTGTGAGCAGGGATTCGGCGAGGGCTAGGCCGGTTTCGTCCGGCAGGATCATATCGGTGAAGAGGAGGTCGAAGGGAGTGGTTGATTGGCGAATCATATCGCGGGCGGCGGCGCAGGTGTCGGCGGCAAAGGGTTGATAGCCATATTGCCGCAGCGCGCTCAGAACGAAGTCGCGCACACCGGGCTCGTCTTCCACCAAGAGGATTCGTTGTCCATTGCCGCGCAATTCGGAGGCGCGCGGCGGCGTTTCGTCTGGGGGTGCGGCTTCTTTTGGGGCTGTGTCGGGCGCGATGGGCAGAAGGATTCGGAAAGTCGAGCCGACGCCTTCGGCGCTATCCACCGAGATGGTGCCTTCGTGCTGCGTGATGATTCCATAAACCACGGACAGGCCGAGGCCGGTGCCGCGAGCGGCGCCTTTCGTGGTGAAAAAGGGTTCAAAAATTTGTTCTCGGATTGCCTCGGGAATGCCGTGGCCCGTGTCGCGGATGGTGACTTCTATAAAGCCCTCAGGAGCGGAGTCAGGCGCAAGAGAGTCGCCTGCCGCGCGCGGCAGGTTGCGCGTCGCGATGGTCACTTCGCCGCCCGTCGCCATGGCGTCGCGCGCGTTGACGACGAGGTTGGCGAGCACTTGTTCAATTTGACCGGGGTCCGCGCGAACGGGCGAGAGGTTTTTGGCGAGGTGAAGGGTGAGCTGGATATCCGCGCCAATCAGGCGACGGAACATTTTGTCGAGACCCGTGATGAGATCGTTGATGTTAATGACTTTCGTCTCGAAGACCTGGCGTCGGCTGAACGCGAGGAGCTGGCGAGTCAGGGTTGTGGCGCGTCGGGCCGCCTTGTCAATTTCAAGGACATCGCCGCGACAGGGGCTGGCGCTGTCGAGGCTTTCGAGGAGGAGCTGCGAGAATCCGGTGATGGCCTGGAGGAGGTTGTTGAAGTCGTGCGCGACTCCGCCCGCGAGCCTTCCGATGACCTCCATTTTCTGGGATTGAAGCAGTTGTTCGCGCAGTTCGATGCGTTCAGTGATGTCGGCGAGGTTGGTGGCGAACTGGCGATGGGTGGGGCTGTAGATGAAGAGTGTGAATTGGCGGCCGAAGAGTTCGACGGGTTGAACCATGTCTTCCTGGCCTGTGAGGGCCACGCGCCCAAGTCGGGCGAGCCATTCGGGAGTCATTTGAGGAAAGATTTCGAAGCCGCGCCGTCCGATCACTTGGTCGCGCTCTCGCCCGAGCAGGCGCAAGAATGAAGGATTGATGTCCGTGAAGATGAAGTCGGTGACACGGCCTTGTTCGTCTGTGATGACTTCGTGGAGGGCGAGGGCGCTCGACATGGTGTTGAAAAGCGCGTGATAGCGTTCTTCGCTTTTTCGGAGGCGCTCTTCATTTGTGCGGCGTTCGGTGATGTCGTCAATCATCACGACAATCTGTCGGTGACCGTCGTCCAGCGGAATGGCGCGTTCGCGCAGTTGGACGAAGCGGGTTTCGCCATCCTTGCGAATGTTGCGGACTTCGTGACTCAGGGTTTCGCCGTTGAGAATGCGCTTCAGGTTATCCTTTGCGCGGTCGCGTTCTTCCGGGGCGGAGAGAGTGGCGATGGTGCGGCCAAGCAGCTCTTCGCGCGAGTAGCCGAGGATGCCGCTGACGGCGGCATTGACATCGAGGATGACGCCCTCTTCTGAGAGAAGAAAGATTCCCGAGGGGGAGAGTTCGTGGATGGTGCGATAGATGCGCCCCCTTTTTCGCGCCACTTGGGCGCTTCGTATGCGGCGGGCAACGTCTTCGGCGAGCGCTTGTTTTGTCACGCCTGCTTCTGCGGTGCGCGCATCGAGCAGGTTGAGGAGTTCTGTGTTCGAGTCGGCCAGTTGCTCCTGCATTTGCTGGAGGGTGTCCAGCATCGCGTTGATTTCGGCGGAGAGTTCGCGTTGGTCTGCGGGTCCGGTTTCATCCACGCGCAGGTTCAGGTCTGTTGCCGTGCGGATGGCTTGAACCGAGCGGGTGAGATGGACGAGTCGCTTTCGGGCGAGGCGGACGAACGCGAGGATGCCGACAACGCCGCCGAGAAGAGTCATGATCGCAAGGAGGTAGATTCCGCGCGCGTCGGGGTCGGCCGAGAGCAGAGGGCGGCCCGCCATTGCGTTGGCTGCAAGTGCGGCGCACGCGCAAAAGGCGGCCCATGCAAAGGCGCCGCCCAGAAACACGCGGAATGAACCTGTGCCAGGGAACCTCATCAGCGTGGGCAGTATGTTGAAGGGCGAGCGACCTCGCCAGCCCTTTTTTGAGAGGGGTGGTGCGCGTGGGAATCGGGGCAGGAGTGTGAAGTGGATGTGCTCGCCGCTACGCGATTTTCGTTTCGAGCGCGCGCGCGATGGCGGCCAGAAGGTCTTGCGCTCGGTAGGGTTTGGGGATGGCGCCGACGAATCCGGCCTTGCTGTATTCGGCCAGTGCATCGTCCTGGGCATAGCCGCTGGAGACGAGGGCGGGGATGTGGGGGGTTCGCTCGCGCAGGGCGCTGAGGGTTTCGCTTCCGCCCATTCCGCCGGGGACGGTCATATCGAGTATGGCGAGGTCAATGGGGCGGCCTGCAGCGGTCTCTTCATCATATATGCGAAGCGCCTCTGCGCCGTGTGCCGCAGTGAGTACGGAATAGCCCGCCTTTTGCAGTGTGCGTCGGCAGAGTTCGAGAATCGTTCTTTCGTCGTCCATAATGAGGATGCGGGCGCTGCCGCGGAGGGACTCCATGTCGAGGGCCGCTGCCGGTGCGGCTGGCGCGCTGCCCTCGGGTGTGGCGGGTAGATAGAAGGTGAAGGTGGTGCCTTGGCCTTCCGTGGATTCTGCGAGGATGTGGCCGCCGTGTTTTTGGATGATCGAGAAGCACATGGTCAGACCGAGGCCGGTTCCTTTTGTTTTGGTGGTGAAGTAGGGATCAAAAATGCGCCCGAGCAGGCGGTCGGGGATTCCAGAGCCGGTGTCGGAGACGCGGACTTCCACATAGGGGCCGGGTTGCAAGTTGGGGACTTCGTTCTCCACCAGGCGGCGGTTCTTGGTTTCCAACGTGATGGTGCCGCCGTGAGGCATGGCTTGATCGGCGTTGATGATGAGGTTCTGGAGGATTTGCGTAATTTGCCCGGCGTCAATTTCGGCCTTCCAGGTGTCGGGCGCGAAGGCATAGACGCAATGCGATGCGGAGCCGCGAACGGTGAAGCTCGCCGCTTCGCGAATGACGGCGGGGATGTCGTGCAGTTGTTTCACCGGCGCGCCCCCTTTGGCGAAGGTGAGGAGCTGGCGGGTGAGTTCTTGTGCGCGAAAGGAAGCGCGTTCCGCATCGCGGAGGGAGTCGCGAAAATCGCTTCCGCTTGCCGCCATCTGACGCGCGAGGGAGATGTTGCCGAGAATTGCTGTGAGAATGTTGTTGAAATCGTGCGCGATTCCGCCGGCGAGCAGGCCGAGCGATTCGAGCTTTTGTGTGCGCATGCGCTCTTCTTCAATGCGTCGCTGTTCGGAGAGGTCTTGCACGACGGCGAACCCGCTCGCATCGTCGGCGTCATCGCTGTAGAGCGGCGCGGCGAGAACGCTGATCCAGGAGTCGGTGGGCAAGGAGAGAAATCCGCGCGCGCCCTCGAAATAGCCCTCGCCTCCGCGCAGGGCGCTGGCGAGGGTCGCATGGACTTCTTCGCTTGCGAGCGCTGCCAGATCGGCGCCGATGAGGTCGGCGCGCGGGCGGTCCAGAAGCGCGGCGAAGCGGTTGTTCACCTCGGTGATGCGCAGGGAGTGATCGTAGTGGAAGAGGCCCGCGGGGGAATAGTCGAAGATGAGGCGATAGCGTTCGCTGGCCTTGCGCAGTTGCTGCAGGGTTTGCATCGTTTCGGTGACGTCCATCATCACGCCGTGGGCATGAATCAGGGCCCCGCTTTCATCGCGCTGATAGCGCTGGCTGCAGCGAATCCAGTGTGGGCGCCCGCTGCGGTCGAGCATTTGAAACTCAAGGTTGGCGGGTTCGCCCGTCCGATCGTGTTCTTGAATGAGCGAGTGAACGCGCTCCCGGTCTTCTTCGGGAATGACGTGGAGCCAGAGTTGCGGGTCGGCCATCCATTCCTCGGGGGTGAAGCCGAGAATATCTTTGATTTGAGGGCTGATGAAGGTCGTGGCGTTTCGCTCGCCGAGATCCACTCGATAGGTGATGACGGGGACGTGATCGGCGAGTGTGCGATACTTGATTTCCGCTTCCTGCAATTTTTCCATCTCTCGATGAAGGGCCGCATTGCTCTCCGCTAGTTCGCGGGTGCGGTGGACGACGCGTTCTTCGAGTGTGTCGCTGAGCCTCCGCTGGCGCTGTTCGGCCTCGGCGAGTTGAAGCGCGCTGATCCAGAGTTGGTAGTGGCGGATGGAAAAATCGAGAATGAACATGATGAGCAGAGCGCCCGCGGCCAGGCCGACCAACCGCCAGCGCGCGACGATGGTTTCGTAGGGTCGCGCCGAGACATTCAAGCCGAGCGCCAGCGCCGCGCGGATGGATTCATGGCCGAAGGGGGCCAGGACGGGGACGATGGTTGTGACGATATGGTCGTCGCGAAAGTGAATGAGGCTGTTGGGTGGCGATGCGGTTTGCTCGAAAAATCGGTCGAAATCAGCAACGAGTTCGCCCCAGTTCTCGTCCTCATCTGCCAGGTCGGCGGACTGGGCGATGGGGACGAGTTCATTGTCGCGGTGTGTGAATAGATAGAGGACGCGCACCTCTGGAGTCGCCCGCTGCGCTTGTTGGAGAAGTTGATCGGCCAGCAACCTGCCGCGCTGATTTTCTTCTGCGGTGGGTCCGGTCAGATCGCTGAGCGCGGCAGGCGCAAGCAGGGTGGTGATGCCGAAGGCGCGCTCTTGGAGCGAGTGGCGAATGGAATGGAGGGCGGAACGGGTGATCAGGTCGGTTGCGAACCACACGGCCACGAGCGCCAGGAGGAGCGCCACCATCGGCGCGCTGATGAGGAAGGGCGGTTGCTTGCCGCCGCGTTCTTGGTGCTCCTTCAGGGAAGACGATGTGATGATCCAGAGACACGAGCAGAGGCCGCAGGCTATGAAGGCGTGCAGCAAGAGCCCCCGAAGCTCATCGCCGGAGAGTTGGATGCCGATGCGAAGCGGAACGGGGGTCGCGATTTCGCTTGAGAGCGAAAGGGTGCCGAGACTTGTGCCGAAAACGAAGAGAATGAAAGCAGCGGTTCTGAGCGCAATTCGTTGGGCCCGGATAGGCGGGTCGGCGGCGATGCGAAAGAGTCCAATGGCGGAGAACCACGCCGCGGGGACCCCGAGGAAGAGTCGGGTTGCGTCCAGAAAATCAGATGTGCCTCCGCGCGCCTCAAACGCGGTCGCGAGAAGGAGTGCGAGATAGAGCCATCGCTGGGTCAGCCACCTCGTTCTCGATTGAGCCAAGAGCCGTCGGGCGAATTCGAGGAGAGCAAGGAAAGAGAGGGCGAGCAAGCCCACGTTGAGGGTGACGAAGCGCGGGTCATCGAAGCTGCGAATCGCAATTCCGGACCAATCGAACAATCCGTGCAGAATGGAAAACGCCGCCAGCCATGCGCCCGGCAGAGCGGGGGCCGGCGCGGGGCGGGGTATTCGAGCGAGGGCGGCGAGCGCGAAGAAGAGGGAGCCACACGCGAGTGCGGCAAAGTCGGCATTGTTTAGGAGCACTTGGTTCACATCGTTCGGATTGACTAAGCTCTATTCTTCGAGTTGTCCGCTCATCCTGCGGCTGCCCACGAGGCTAATCCCAAACGAGGGGGCAGTGCAACCATCAAGGTTCGGCGGCGATTCGTGTGGAAGCACTTTGTGCGCCGCGGAAAAGAAGAGCCCTACGCGGCTGGGGGCCGCGCAGGGCTCTTCTGAAGGATTGGCAAGCGGCGATCAGCTCGCGTAGATCGCGGCAACGGCGTCCCAGTTGACGACATTCCACCAGGCGGAGATGTAGTCGGGGCGACGGTTTTGATATTTGAGGTAGTATGCGTGTTCCCACACGTCGAGGCCGAGCAGCGGCTTCCCGATGATGTCGGAAGCGCCGTTCATCAGCGGATTGTCTTGATTCGGCGTGGAGCCCACGGCGAGAGATTTGTCCGCCTTGACCACGAGCCATGCCCAGCCGGAGCCGAAGCGGGTGGCGCCAGCTTTGGCGAATTGCTCCTTGAGCGCATCGAGGTTGCCGAACGATTTATTGATTGCATCGGCGAGAGCGCCCGATGGGCCCGCGCCGTCGTTTTTCTTCAAGAGGGTCCAGAAGAATGCGTGGTTCCAATGGCCGCCGCCGTTGTTGCGCACGGCGCTGCGGATATCCGCAGGGACGGCGTTGAGGTCGCCGAGCAATGCTTCAAGCGGTTTTCCCTGCAAATCGGGGTGCTTTTCGAGCGCGGCGTTCAGGTTGTTGACGTATGCGGCATGATGCTTGCCGTGGTGGATGAGCATGGTTTGCTCATCAATAAATGGCTCCAAACTATTGGCAGGATAGGGGAGCGCGGGTAATGTATGTGACATAGAGCTTCCTCCAATTGATGAATGGGTTCACTATACAGCTGCTGGGTCAAAAGTCCAGTGAGCGGCAGGCGATTGGGAAAGATATGAAAACACGCAAATCTTTGTCTTGGCGAAAAATGAGCGCCGTGTTGGCTGCGGCGGGGATGGCGCTTCTGGGCGGATGCGCAACATTTGACGAATCGGCGGTGGCATCTGGCGGGGGCGATTTGCAGTCCATCGTGGTCCAGCGGTTGTCGGTTGATCCGATGACGCGCGACAATGTCTATGGCGTGGAGGCGGTCAATGGGCAGGTCACGATCCGCGGCGCGGTGCAGAGCGAGGCCGAGCGCATGCGGGTGCTCAGCATTGTGCGTGGAGCGCCCGGGGTGCTCGGCGTCACCGATCGCTTGCGTGTGGTGCGCTAAGATGTTCTCTCGCGGCGCACTCCGCTGCGCCGGAGCATGGCTTGCGTTGGCGCTCTTGACCGGATGCGCTTCGTGGACGCCCCCGCCTTCGCGCCCGCTTTCAGCCCGCATCTTGCTCGAAGAGCGTTTTGCGCGGCGCACGGAGCAGCGCCTCTTTGACGATGGGCGCTGGGTGGGCGCGTGGGCGCTTGCACATTGGCATGCCACGGAAAGCGCCTCCGCAATCGAAAGCGGATTGGATGAGCAGGTGGCCGCCGGATATTCCATCGAAGAGGCGCTTCTCGCCGTCATGTCCCGCGCGGGTTTGTGGGCTCACGCGCAGTATGGCGCGTGGGGAGAGCTGCGGGAGCGCGTGGATGGCGGATGTCCCGTTGTTGTTCAGCAAATTCGGGGCGAGCCGCGCGCGCGCGAGTTCCTCGTTGTTGTGCAGATTGACGCGGAGAGCGAGGTTCTGCAGTTGATGCATGCCGATGGTTCAACGACCGAGCAATCCGCCGGGGCGTTTTATCGAGCCTGGCAACCCAGTCGGCAATGGATGATGACCCTTTGTCCGCCCGATCGCGTGACGTGGAAAATTCGCACACCCGAGCTGATGGGGCTCGTTCGCTATTACGATGCGCGACACGAATCGGAAGCCGCTGAGAAATGGGTCGCGCTCGCGTTGGAGCGCGATCCGCAGAATGCCGACCTCTTGACCGGCCTCGCCACGCGCGCGCAGTTGAGCGGGCGAAGCAATGCTGCGGAGTTGCTTTTCCGCCGTGCGCTCATGATCAACGATCGCCACGCGCGCGCGGCGAACAACCTTGCCATATTGCTCGCCGACGAAAATCGCGCGCTGGACGAGGCGGCGGCATTGTCGCGCCGCGCCGTCGCATTGGAACCGGGCAATCCAAACATGCTGGACACGCGGGGCTATGTCCTCATGAAGCAAGGAAAGTGGGCGGAGGCGAGCCGGATACTTGAAAAGGCGTGGGAGCGGTCCACCGTTTTATCCACCCGAGCGCGCGCCGAAATCGGCATTCACCTTACTCGCGCCTATATCAAGAATGAAGAAGTGCATTTGGCGCGCGCTGTCGCGAGCGAGCTGCTGAAGGAAAGCCCCGGTCTGCTCGTTCCCTCCGATGTTCGCGAAGCGCTGGAAAGGCCGGGGGCCAATCCGCTCTCGATGCAAAACTGACCTGCCGTGCAGCCAATTTCGGATTCTGGCTCGTCGGCGTTTACCCCGTTTGGGTATCGTGATAGAGTGATCCCGTGGAATCGGATCCGAAAAATATCTATCGCGTGGATATGCCCGTATCGCCATCGCGTCGCCGCCTTCAGGAAGAAGAGGAGCGAAATGCGCAAACAAAGCCGCCGCCGCTGTTTGGGCCTTCCGATGCGGGCGCGCCGTCGCGATCGGAGCGCCGCCGCCGTCGCCGCAGTTCGCGTCGGCAGCATCCGGACGATGTGGCGCGATCATCGAACAAATGGATTTGGGCGGGCTTGACCCTCGTGGTCCTGCTCTATTGCGCCGCATTGGCCTTCAATAGGTTTCGCGAGCGACGCCAGCGCTCGACTGCTTCGCCGAATGTGCCCGTCACCGCTTCGCCGGTCGCCGCTGTGCCCACTGCGACCGGTGGGTCGCCATCTTCGCCGCAAACGCTCGTACAGGCATCGCCGACGGTGACGGAGGACATCGCCTCCCTCAAGAAGGCGCTCTCGCTTGTGAACAGCGTCGCCTCGAATCGTGATGCCGAGCGGGCGTCGGCGGAAGAAGATATTCTGCGCCGCGCGATTGCCCTCGCGCCGGACCTCACGGAGGCGCATCGCGAGCTGGCGCGACTGTTGGAGCGAAAGAAGGACCATGAAGGCGCCGAGGCCGAATGGCGCGCCGTGCTGTCGCGCTCGCCTGACAGCGTTGCTGCGCGCATTCGATTGGCCGCCGTTTTTTTGGCGGGCGATCAGCCCGCAAACGCGCTCGAGATGGCGCGCTGGGCGCTTGAGGACGATCCCTACTCGAGTGAAAGTCACGCCATTGCGGCCGCTGCGCTCGGCGAACTTCAACAGCCGCGCGAGGCCATCGTGCATTTGCGGCGGTTGGTGGCGATTGACCGGGATGACCTGGCTGCGCAGAACAACCTTGGCGTTGCCTACTTAACTATTGCGGACTACCGGGAGGCGCTGCTCGTTTTTCAGGAGGTGCTGCGGCGCGATGCGGGAAACTCGGTCGCTTTCTACAACCTCGCGGTGTGCTATGCGCGGCAGGCGCTCGCGCGCGATTCCATCGAAACGCTGAAATTGGCTGAGCGAAAGTTTGGCCGACCGTTTGTTCTATCGTGGACACAGAGCGCTGACTTTGACCCGATTCGAGAGGGCGCAGAGTTTCGCGGATTTGTTGGTTCGGGATCCATCGCCTCGTCGGATGCAAAACAAACGCCCAGCGCGGAGGGCGAGGCCGTTTCAATTGCGGAAGGCGCAGCTCCGGAACGCGCGGCCAGCGAGCCCTGATCGAGCGCGCGGCAGCGCTCTCGGCCTCGCGGTTAGGCGTTGCCTTTGTCCGACTTGGTGTCGGAATCTTCCTTGGCCCCCTCTTCGCGACCCTTCTTGAATTCGCCGAGACTGCGTCCGAGTGAGCGGGCCAGATCGGGGATCTTTTTCGCGCCGAAGAGCAGAATGAGGACGATGAGGATCACCAGAATTTCCGGGCCCCCGAGGTTTCGACCGAACTGTGCCAATGTCATCATAGTTTTTGCTCCAACGACGTGCCGGATCCTTCGCGATCCACGCGCCAACGGTCGCCAGCCAGCGGTTCTCCTTCGAGAATATCGGCCACCGCAAAGGGCGGGCGCATTTGGCTGCTGAACCGGATGCGACCCACGAACTGGTCTCCACGCATGACCGTGGCCTCTTCGCCCGGTGAAGGCAAGACGGAACATTCGGCCACAACGTATCTCGCTCGGTCATTAACGCGGACGATTTCGCCCGTCAGCCGGGGCGCGGCGGAGAAGAGAACCGGGGCCTTTGTCGTTGCGCACCCTGTCAGCAGACCCGCGAGGAGAATCGCCAGTCCGAGCGATGTGGCTCGGATCGGGGGCGAAGGACGACGGATCGGAGTGCGTTCACCGATGTGTTGGACGTGTCTGATCATTTCTTCTTGTGCTTCCGCAAAATGGGCCCCTTTTTGGGCAAAAGGCAGCGCAGTGGGCATTCTTCACAACGCGGCCGCGCACGGCAATACTCTTTCCCAAGTCGGACAATCAGCGCGTGGTATTCGTTGAAAAGCGACATTTCGCGGGGAAGGGCACGCGTGAAGAGCGATGCGATCGCGTCGTAGCTTTCGCCGCCCTCGGCCCAACCGTGCCGCTCCAGGATGCGTCGGGTGTAGGCGTCCACCACGAAAACGGGTCGCTCCCCGGCATAGAGCAAAATGCTGTCCGCCGTTTCCGGCCCGACTCCGTTGACGGCGAGGAGTTTGGCCCGAAGCGATTCTGTGGGTTCGCGGAACAGCCGGGTCAGCGATCCGCCGAAATCGCGAATGATCCAATCCGTGAAGGTGCGCAGGCGCGTCGACTTAACATTGTAGTAACCCGCGGGCCGAATCCATTGTGCGAGTGTGGCCAGGGGTGCGGCCTGCAGCGCGCGCGGGGTCAGCGCTCGGCGCTTGCGCAACTCGGCAATCGCTTTTTCGACGTTAGTCCACGCGGTGTTCTGCGTGAGAATCGCGCCGACCATCATTTCGAATCGCGACTGCGCCGGCCACCAATGCTGTGGGCCGAATCGCTCGAACAGCGCGCGGTAGGCGGCGTGCAGGGGAGGATTCACACTGACGCGCCGTTTGGATTTTGATAGACTCACTCTCATGCCGAACCGATCACATTCTAGCAGGAGTCCTTTGCGATGCGTCTTCAATTTTTAGGCGGGACGGAAACCGTCACCGGCTCCATGCATCTCATTGAGGCCAACGGGTGCCGCGCGATCCGCGATGTCGGACTGTTCCAGGGCCGCCGCGTGGAGTCCAACGAGCGCAATCGCGAGCGTTCCGCGGATCCCGACACCATTCAGCATGTCATTCTTTCCCACGCGCACATTGACCACTGTGGCCGTCTGCCGTGGTGGGTAGCCCAGGGCTATAAGGGGCCCATTCACGCAACCAGCCCCACGGCAGCGCTTACCCCGATCATGTTGCGGGACTCCGCGCACATTCAGGAATCAGACGCCGAATATCTCAACCAGAAAGCCAATCGAAAGGGCGAGCCCCCCGTGGTTCCTCTCTACACCAAGGCAGATGCCGAGCGCGCGATTCGCCTCCTGAAGCCGCACGAATATCACACTCGCATTGAGCTCGCGCCCGGCTTTGCGTTCACCCACCTCGATGCGGGCCACATCCTTGGTTCCGCGCTCACGGTGTTCGAATTGAGCGAAGGCGGGCGCACGGCCCGCGTCGGCTATGCCGTGGACTTGGGCCGCTTCAATCTCCCGCTAATCCGCGACCCCGAATATATGGAGCCGGTGGATGTTCTCGTGATGGAGTCCACCTACGGAAACCGCCGCCACGACGATGCGGCGCACGCCGAAGAGCAACTGCTGGGAATCACCAAGCGCACGCTCGAACGCGGAGGCAAGGTGCTCATTCCCTCCTTCGCCCTCGAGCGCGCGCAGGAAATTGTCTATCACCTCAACAGTCTCATCATCAACGGCCGCCTCCCGCGCGTGCCGATCTATCTCGACAGCCCGATGGCAAACGCCGTCACCGAGGTGTTCAACAAGAGCCGCGAATATCTCGATGAAGAAAGTCGCCGCCTCTATGCCTCGCTCGGTTGCCTCACCTGTCCGGATTGGGTGTTTCCCTCGATCAGCGTCAACGACTCGAAGGCCATCACGGCATCGAACAAGCCCTGTATCGTCATCGCCGCGTCCGGCATGTGCGAACACGGCCGCATCCTGCACCACCTCAAGCACGGCATCGAAAACGAGCGCAACAGCGTGGTGCTCGTCGGCTATCAAGCGTCCTACACCCTTGGACGCCGCTTGCAGGAAGGCGAAACGAAGGTGCGAATTTTTGGCGATTGGTTCACCCGTCGCGCGGAAGTCGCCAAGCTCGAGGCCTTCAGCGCGCACGCCGATGTGGACGACCTCGCGCGCTACGCACAAAAGGCCAAGCCGAGCAAAATCTACTTGGTCCATGGCGAATCCGAACAGCGCGAAGCGCTCGCCGAGCGACTTCGTTCCGAAGGGCATGCCAATGTGTTTCTCCCCAAGAAGGGCGACGAGGTGATTTTGTGAGTGAACTCGTTTCGCCGCCGCTCCGCGCCGGCATCATTGCGCTCATCGGTCGGGCGAACGTCGGCAAATCCTCTCTCCTGAATGCGATTCTGGGCGAGAAGGTCAGCATCGTTTCTCCCATCGCGCAAACCACGCGCAACGTGGTGCGCGGAATCCACACGGAGGCGCGCGGCCAACTCGTTTTCCACGACACGCCGGGCATTCACAAAGCCGTAGGCGATCTCGGTCGCGTGATGAATCGAATGGCGCGCAGCGCCGCCGTGGGCGCCGATGTCGCGATGCTCGTTCTCGACGCGAGCCAGCCGCCCCGCGAAGAGGATTGCGGCTGGATGAAGCGGCTCCATCGCGAGGCGACGCCGCTGGTCATCGCCGTGAACAAAATGGATGTTGCCGGCGCCAGCGCGGAGCCCTTTTGCGCCGCGTGGGAAGCCGAGCGCCCCGCGGATGCCGTCGAGCGGCCCGCGCCGATCTGGTGCGAGGTCTCCGCCGCCACGGGACAGGGTCTTGAAGCGCTCACCGCCATTTTGTTCGAGCAAGTGCCGGAGGGGCCGCTGCTTTTTCCGGACGACATGCTCTCCGATTTTCCGCGCAAACTCGCCATTGCGGACGTCATTCGCGAGAAACTTTTTGGCGTGCTGCGCGAAGAGTTGCCCCACGCCATTGCCGTGTGGGTGGAGCAGCTCGACGAGGAGTCGGATCCGTGGCAGGTCACCGCCACCATTTTCGTGCAGAAGCATTCGCAGAAGGGAATCGTGATCGGCGAGAAAGGTCGCCTGCTCCGCAAAGTGCGTCGCGAGGCCGAGGCCGAACTGGCCACCTGGTTCGACAAGCCCATCAAGGTCGAGCTGTGGGTGAAGGTGGAAGCCAAGTGGGATCGCAATTTCTGGCTGCTCAAGAAACTTGGATACACGCAATGAGGGCGCGGCCCTTTTTGCTTCTCCTCGCGCTTGCCCTTCTTCCCTATTTGCCCGGCCTCTTTAACGGCTTTGTCTATGACGACCACGGCGCGATTGTGGAGAATCAATTGCTCACCGCGCCCGATGCGTGGTCGCGCGTATTGACCCTGCGCACCTTCTTCGAGCCCCGCACGCTCGATGGAACGCGCCCGACGCTGCTTGTCTCCATTTTGCTCGACCACGCCCTCGGCGCGCGCGATGCGTGGCGCTATCGCATTGCCAATTTGCTGCTGCACGCCGGTTGCGTGTTGCTGCTTTTCACCTGGCTGCGCGGCGTGCTTCAGCGCGCGGGCGATCGAGGCGCATCCGCCCGCGCGTTCATCGCCGCGATGATTTTTGCCCTGCACCCGCTCGCCAGCGAGGCGGTGCAACTGCCCTCCTTCCGCGAGGATCCGCTCGCGTTGTTCTGGATGCTCGTAGTCTTCGCGCTCTCGCCGTGGCGGGCAGCGCGGTGGCGCGCGCCGCTTCAAGGGGTTGCCTTTCTCTTCGCCCTCGGCGCAAAAGAATACGCTGCCGTTCTCCCCGCGCTCGCGGCGGCTCTTTGGTGGTTGTTTCCCGCAGAGCGCCCGAGCGCGCGGCGCGGGGCGTGGGAGCTTGGCGCGGGTGTCGCATTGACCGCCGCTGTGATGGGGCTCGGTGTGGTGGCGCACCCGCCGCAGGCGTGGGCGGGCGCGTGGAACGGGCTTTCGCTGCGACCGCCAGAGAATGTGTGGACCGCGCCGTGGATTTTTCTGCGCTATCTCAAACTGCTCATCGCGCCGTGGCCGCTTTCTGTGGACCGCATTGTTTCTGCGGTCGCCAAGCCCGCCAGCGCTGCGTTTGTAATCGGCCTCTTCAGCGTCCTCGCCGTCGCCGCGCTCGCCATTGTGGCGCGGCGACGGCAACCGCTCTTCGCGTTCGGCCTCGCGTGGATGTTGATTGCGTTTCTCCCCATTTCCAATCTCGTGCCGCTGCACAATCCCATTGCCGATCGCTACGCCTATTCGCTCATCGCGGGATTTGCGCTCCTCGTGGCCGCGCTACCGCTGGAAGACCGCGTCATTCGGCGCGGTATTCTCGCCCTCGCGGTGGTCTATGTGCTCTTGCTCGAACTGCGGCTGCCCAACTTTTATAGCGACGACACCCTGTGGGGCGCCACCGTTCGCGCCGAGCCGCGCAGCGCGCGGGCCAACGTCGGCCTCGGCCTGGCCTCCCTGCGCCACGGGATTCCGGAGGACGCCGCCGAATACTTTCGGCGCGCCGATGCGCTGAACCCGCGCGACGTGACTGCGCTCATCAACCTCGCTGTCCTCGATGCGCGCACGGGCTCGCTCGATGCCGCGTCTGCCAAGCTGGAAGAAGCCCTTGCGCGACGCCCGGACAAATCCGAAGCCTGGGCCACGCTCGCCCTCGTCCGCGAACAGCAAGGGCGGCGCGAGGAGGCGATTGAAGCCGCCGAAAAGGCGCGTGCGCTCGATCCGCTCGGTCGCTATCAGTGAGACTTCCAATCCTTGGAAGTCGCCGCGCGCCCTTTTTCCAATCCTTGGAAGTTGCGTGCGCCGGCGGGGAATGAGCGGCTCGAATGGCGGTGTATTTCCCTTCTTTGCTCTGGAAACGAGTCGGTTGTTTGCGCACACTGGGCGAAATTTGCAGGGGGATTTCATGCGTTTGATTTTTGGGATGTTTGTTTTGGCGTTGGGGTTGGTTGCCAGTTCGTCCGCGTGGGCGCAGCTCACGATTGCGCACGATCCGGTGCCGTTCGCGGTGCGCGGTCAGCCGCTGACGCTCAAGGCCAAGGTGGAGGGGCCTGCCGCGCCGCAGAGTGTGACGCTCTATTATGCGCTGTTTCGCGATGCGGCGCCCTTTCGCGTGGCGATGAAGGGGTCGGGCCTCGGCTACTACGTGGGCGCGATCGAGGCCAATTTGCTCAGCGGTGTGAACAGCGTGTCGTACTACATCGAGGCGCAGGACAAGGACGGATCCATTTCGGAGACGCCGTGGTATGAGGTGAAATTTCGCGAGCCGCGTCCGTCGGAGCGCCCGGTTGCGGCTGTTGCCGCTCCGCCCGCTCCTGCGCCTGCAGGTCCTGCGCCGGTGATTCCCGTGCCGAAAGGGCGGGCGAGTGAGGAGAGCGGGTGGAAGACGCCGGTTCTGGTCGCGGGCGCTGCGGCGGTGGTGTTGGGCGGCGCCTACGCCATTTCGCAGAGCGGCGGCGGTGGTGGCGGTGGTGACGATGGAAACGATGGGGGCAATTCAGCGACCAATGTTGCGGGGACGTATGTGGGTTCTGTGACGCGCTGCACGACGCCGCCGGGTGTTGCGGCGACGTGCGAGGCGCATGCCTTCTCGCTGCTGATTGATGTTCGCGGCAATGTGTTCAGCGAGACGCTGCATCCGGGCAAGCAGCTCGTGGGACAGTTGGATGGAAACCGATTCTTGCTCACGACCACGTTGGCCAACGGCGGAACGATTGCCTATGACGGGCGCGTTGCGAACAACAGTGTGGCGGGCAAGGTGCTGGGCAGCGCGGTGTTGCCTGCGGGCGAAGAGGTCTATTCCGGCGCGTTCACGGCGGACAAGGAATAGGGCGGGCCGCAGGGCGGCGTTACTTTTTCCTCGCGGTGCCGTTTTTGTAGAACGGAGCCTCAACGACGGTGGCTGCGAGTCGCGAGCCGCGTACGTCAATTTCGAGCTTCGCGCCCTTTTCGGTGTGCGCGCGATCCACATACGCGAAGGCGATGGCGGTGTTCAAGCTGGGCGCGAGTGAGCCGCTGGTGACTTCGCCGATTTCCTGGTCGCCGAGCATCACTTTGTCGTGAGTGCGGGCGGCGCGCTTCGAGGCGAGGTGGAGGGCGCAGAGGTAGCGCGCGCAGCCTTGGTCGCGATCGCGCAGGCAGGCCTCGCGGCCGATGAAGTCTTTGGCAAAATCCATGTAGCTGCCGCGCGACGCGGCGACGGGCGAACGCTCTGTGTTCAGCTCGTGGCCGTATAGCGGATAGCCGGATTCGAGGCGGAGCGTGTCGCGCGCGCCGAGGCCGGCGGGTTTGATGGCGCCGGGTTTGAGAATGATTTCCCAGAAGTCGAGCGCGGCGGAGATGGGGACGTAGAGTTCATAGCCCCACTCGCCGGTGTAGCCGGTGCGGCTGATGACGGTGGGGATGCCGGCGAGTCGCTTGGAGACGAATCGGAAGTAGCGCAGGTCGGGGAGGGGCTCGCCGAGCGCGGCCTCGAGGTCGGCGCGCGAGTTGGGGCCCTGGACATCGAGCTTGGCGGAGCGCGGGGATAGGTCTTCGAGTTCGGTGGTGGGTGAAATGTGAGCCCGGATCCATTCGAGATCGCTCTCGCGCGTTCCGGCGTTTACGATGAGCCAGAAGTGGGCGGGGCCGAAGCGGTAGCAGGTGAGGTCGTCGAGGCAGCCTCCTTGCTCGTTGAGCAAATAGCCGTAGCGGGCCTGGCCCTCGGCGATGGTGGAGACGTTCATGGTGAGAAGCCGTTCGAGGTCGCGCTCTGCCGTGGAGCCGCGCAGACTGAGCACGCCCATGTGCGAGGTGTCGAAAACGGTGGAGCCTGTTCGCGTGGCAAGGTGTTCGGCGAGGATGCCCTCGTATTGAATCGGCATGTCCCATCCGGCGAAGGGGGCCATGCGCGCGTTGAGTTTGATGTGCTTGGTATAAAGGGGCGTTCGCATGCGGAAAGAATACCCAAACGAGCCGCGTTTTCAAACGGAATGGCGATTTCTGCAGTGCGCTTGTCGCTTGAAGGGCGCGGCGAGAGGTTGCAGAGTGGCGCGCGGTGAAAGAAAAGGTGAAAGAGAACCCGCGCTTTTCCGGGGTGGAGCGGTTGGTCGGAAAAGACGGATTGGCTCGACTCGCTCGCGCCCGCGTTTTGGTTGTGGGCCTGGGTGGCGTCGGCTCGTGGACGGTTGAGGCGCTGGCGCGGTCGGGGGTGGGGACGCTATCGCTGATGGATGGCGACGATGTGTGTGTGACGAATACCAATCGGCAACTGCACGCCGTTGCGGAGACGGTCGGCCAGCCGAAGGCGGAGGTTTTGGCCGCGCGGGTGCGGGCGATCAATCCGGCTTGTCGTGTGGTGGCGCGGCGCGAATTTTTTCGGCGCGATGAGGAAGCGCGGCCGTTCGATGAGACGTTCGACTTTGTGGTGGACTGCGTGGACGGCGTGATGGCGAAAGCGACGCTGATCGGGAATTGTCACGAGCGCGGGATTCCCGTGGTCAGTTGCGGCGGCGCGGCGGGCAAGTTGGATCCGGGGCAGGTTCAAGTCGCCGACTTGTCGCGCGTGCATCACGATCGCCTCTTGATGTTCGTGCGAAAGAAGTTGCGCAAGCACTACGGTTTTCCCGGACGCGGAAACAAGCGGATGGGGATTTCTTGCGTGTTCTCGCCGGAGCCGATTCGCGAGCCCGATGCGTGTTCGGTTGAAGTGCGCGAGGAGGACAACCTGATCGGCGATGCGCGCAGTGGTCCCGCGTGCGACACGCGGCTCGGGTCCGCTGTTTTCGTGACGGCGGTGTTTGGTTTTCACGCGGCGGGCGTCGTGGTGCGCGCGCTGTCGGAGTCGGGCGCAGTGGACGAGTCGCGTTGATGCGGTTCCGTCGCGCTATCCAAACAGGCGATGAAAGTTTTCTTCGACCTGCTCGGCGAGCATTTCGATCGGTTGGCCGAGCCATTCCGCGGCGAAGGCATACACCGCGCTGATATTGGCGGGATGGTTGATGGCGTTGCCCGCGCGGTCTGCGAGTGGATGCGCGATGCGGTCGGCGGGGAGCGCTTGGTCGGGCGCGTCTGTTTCGATGAGCAATCGGTCCAGTGGGACGTGGCGGAATGTGTCGCGCTGACGCGCTTTGTGCGCGTGAGCGAAATAGCCGGGCAGCGAAAAATATGCGCCGAGTTTTGCGAAGCGGGGAATCATCTCGGCCGAGCCGCCGTAGCTGTGAAGCAGGAAGCCGCGCGCGGGGCGCGAGGTGTTCTCCAACACGGCGAGCAGTGGGCCCCACGCCTTTAGGCAGTGGATACTCGCGGGGCGGTCTCGCTCTGCCGCGATGCGCAGTTGCGCGGCGAACAGCGCTTCCTGCCCGTCCCACGGCAATTCGGGTTTCCATCGGTCGAGTCCAATCTCACCGACGCCCGCAGTCGGGAAGCGATCGAGCGCGGCGCGCAGGAGGGGCTCCCAGTCGGCGGGCTGCTCGTGGAGATACCACGGGTGCAGGCCGAAGCTCGGCTGTACGATGTCGGGGAAGCGTTGCGCGAGATCGGCGACGAGGGGCCAATCCTCGACGGTCGCGCCGTTGACCACCATCCGCGCGACGCCAGCCGAGTGTGCGGTCGCGACGAGTTCGCTCCAGCGATCGGCAAGGCGATCGTCCTGCAGATGGTTGTGCGCATCGAAGAATCGGATCATGGTGGGGCGCTGTGGATGAGGGCCGCGATTTCGCTCGGATGGTGGACGATGGCGTGAGCGCCGGTTTCGCGCAGTTCGGATTCGGGGCGGAAGCCCCACGTGACGCCGACGGCGAACATGCCTGCTGCGCGCGCGGTTTTCATGTCGGTCGAAGTGTCGCCGAGATAGAGCACGCGCGCGGGCTTCACGCCCATTGCGCCGGCGGCTTCGAGTGCGCCGGCGGGATCGGGCTTTCGCGGCACCTCATCGCGCTGGCCGAAGACACAGGCGAAGCGTGTATCGGGGAGATAGCCGTTCACGCATTGCCGCGTCATCTCGTGGGGCTTGTTGGAGAGCACGCCGAGTTTCAGTCCTGCGGCCTGCAGAGCGCGGAGCATTTCCGGGATTCCCTCGTAGGGTTGGGTGTGCACATTCCAGCGCTCCTGATAGTCGCGGCGATATTCGAGGAGCAGGGCTTCGATCGCCTCGGGCGAGCGGTGTTCCTCCGGCAACGCGCGGGTGGCTAGGACGAGCATTCCGTCGCCGACGAGATAGCGATAGTCTTCGATCGCGTGCGGCGGGTGGCCGAAGGTGGCGAGGGCCCGGTTCATGGATTCGCCGAGGTCGCGAAGCGTGTCGAGCAGAGTTCCGTCGAGATCGAATAGAGCGGCATCAAATCGAGTGGTCATGGGTCGAGTGTAGCAGATGGGTGTTTCGTGCGCATCGCCACACTTGCGGTGGCTATTGCGCGCGAGCGGTGGGGAGGGTAGCATTTCGTTTCATCGTGCTCGGGCGGTTTTCAGGGCGAGGTTTTTCATGAAGTTTATTTTGCGTAGTCGGCGCGTGGTCGCTCCGGAGGGCGTTCGACCTGCGAGCATTCGAGTGGAGAGTGGCCGGATTGTCGCTGTGTTGCCGCACGGCGAGGGCGTGGACGGTTTCGCGCTGGAGGATGTGGGCGATCTCGTGGTGATGCCGGGATTGGTGGATACGCATGTGCACATCAACGAGCCGGGTCGCACGGAGTGGGAGGGATTTGAGACGGCGACGAAGGCCGCGGCGGCGGGCGGCATCACGACGTTGGTGGACATGCCGCTGAACAGTTCGCCGGTGACGGTGACGGTGGCGGCGCTGGAAGAAAAGATCGCCGCATCGGAAGGCAAGCGCTGGGTGGATGTCGGTTTTCATGCGGGCGTGGTACCGGGGCACATTGACGACCTGGAAACCTTGATTGATGCAGGCGTGTTGGGCGCCAAGGCGTTTCTGGTTCACTCGGGAATTGATGATTTTCCTGCGGCGTCGGAGCGCGAGTTGCGCGCGGCGATGCCGATTCTCGCGCGGCGCGGCGTTCCGTTGTTGGCGCATGCGGAGGTGGAGTCGGTCGAGCCGCCTTATCCGGGGAATCCGCGGTCACATCGCGCGTGGGTCGCTTCGCGGCCGCCCGCGTGGGAGATGGATGCGATTGCGCTGCTGTTGCGGTTGTGTCGCGAGACCCGCGCGCCACTGCACATCGTGCATCTTTCCGCTGCGGGCGCCATTCCCATGCTGATTCGCGCGAAGGTGGAGAAGTTGCCCGTGACCGTCGAGACGTGTCCACACTATCTCTTCTTTAATGCCGAGGAGGTTCCGGATGGCGCGACGATCTACAAGTGTGCGCCGCCGATTCGCGAGCGAATGAACAACGAGCAGCTCTGGGGCGCTTTGTTGCAGGGGACGATTGATATGGTCGCGACAGACCACTCGCCGTGTCCGCCGGAGATGAAGCAATTGGAATCGGGCGACTTCTTCAAGGCGTGGGGCGGGATTTCGTCGCTGCAATGGAGTCTGCCGATTGTGTGGACAGCGGGGCGCGAGGTGGGGGTGACGTTTGAGCAGTTGGCGCGGTGGCTTTCGACTGCGCCCGCCGCGTTGGCGGGTTTGGCGGGGCGCAAGGGTGCGATTGCGTCTGGCGCCGATGCCGATTTTGTTGTGTGGGATCCCGACGCATCGTTTGTTGTGGATCCCGCGCGGGCCTATCACCGGCACAAACTCTCGCCCTATGGCGGGTCCACGCTTTACGGCGCGATCGAAAGAAGCTACCTTCGCGGGCGGCTGGTGGGTGAACAACAAAACGTCTGCGCGGAGGCCACCGGCCAACTCCTGCGCGGACGCGGAGGGTAAAGGCACGTATGGCAGCTCCTACAGGATCGGCGGCCGCATTTGCGGGGATGATTGATTTGGCATCGGAAGCGCTTGGCGGCGTTGCGTTGGTTGCCAACGACGAGTTTTTTGCCGGAAAGGAAAATCTGCTCAAGCCGGGCCGCGGCATTTTGGATCCCGACCGATTTGTTCCGACCGGCAAGTGGACCGATGGGTGGGAGTCGCGCCGCCGCCGTCAGCCCGGACACGATTGGTGCGTGATCAAACTCGGGCTGCCCGGTGTCATTCGCGGGGTGGATGTGGACACCAATCACTTCCTCGGCAACGCGCCGAGCTATATTTCGGTGGATGGCGCCAATTCGGCGGAGGGGCCGTGGACGGAGATTGTGCCGCGCGGGCCCATTGCGCCGGGCTCGCAGAATTTGTTTGGTTCCACGAGCACGAAGGCGTGGTCGCACGTTCGGTTGAACATGTATCCGGATGGCGGCATTGCGCGGTTCCGGGTGTATGGCGAAGTCAGCGTCAAGCCCAAGGCGGGCGAGGCGCTGGATCTGGCGGCGCTCACGAATGGCGGTCGCGCGGTTGCCTGTAGCGACATGTTCTTCAGTTCCATGACGAACCTGATCATGCCGGGGCGCGGCGTGCACATGGGCGACGGGTGGGAAACCAAGCGCCGCCGTGGACCGGGTCACGATTGGGCGATCATTCGACTCGCCGCGCCGGGCCGCGTGCAGAAGCTGGAGATTGATACGCGCCACTTCATGGGGAACTATCCCGACACCGCTTCGGTGGATGCATTGTATGCGCCGGGCGAGCTGGTGGATGCGCTGACTTGGTTCAATTTCGAGTGGCGCGAGATTCTGCCCAAACAGAAAACGCAGGCGGACACGCAGCACGTGTTCGAAAAAGAGGTGCTCGATATCGGCCCCGTTTCTCACGTTCGCCTGAATATCCATCCCGATGGCGGCGTGAAGCGATTCCGCGTGTATGGAAAAATTGAAGGGTAGCGCACCGCGGGCAGCGGAGGCTGGGCTGCGTGAGATCGTGCCGTCGCGTGTTTTTATTGTCCAGCGCGCTTATTTGTTAGATACTCCCGCGCTGTGCAGTCGTTGATTGGGGTGCTGTTTCTATGAAGCTGGCTGAGTTTAATGCGTTGAGTACGGATGAGGCGGTGAAGGATTTGATGCGGTGTTGCGGCGCGCGGCGCTGGGCGACGCAAGTCGCGGCGCGTCGGCCCTACAACACGGTCGCGTCCGTGATGAAGATGGCGGATGATTTGTGGGCGCGGATGGAAAAAGCGGATGCGCTGGAGGCCTTTAGTCACCATCCCAAGATTGGGGATGTGACGAGTTTGCGGACGCGATTTGCTTCGACGAGCCAGTGGGCATCGGGTGAGCAATCGGGTGTGGCGAGCGCGGGGGACGATGTGTTGCAGCGGCTGGCCGATGGGAATGCCGCTTATGAAGAAAAGTTCGGCTTCATCTTCATTGTCTGCGCGACGGGAAAGACCGCGCCGGAGATGCTGGAGCTGTTGGAGGCGCGCTTGAACAATCGCCCCGCCGAAGAGCTGCGCGTTGCGGCAGGCGAGCAGGCGAAGATCACGCGGATTCGTTTGGGGAAACTTTTCCACGAGGAAGTCCTGGGAGATGCGAAATGAGTACAACGCTGACCGCGAATGAGCTGCGCGCCATTGACGCCGATTTGTCGAACGCACTGGCACGATTCAATAAGCAGTTTCCGGGCGAGTCGCCCGCTCGCCAGCCGATTCAGACGCTGTACGGCGGCGCGCAGATATTCAAAGCGGATACCGCGGCGAAGTTAGGCGCGGTGGCCCTGCGAATTTTGGAAGAGAATGCGCCCGATGCGGCGACGCTGGCGAAGGCGTTGGGTTGGAAGGGGCCCGCCAAGCTGAATCGGCAGGTCTATTCGCGCGTAATCGAGAAGTTGAAGCGCGAGCCGGTTGAAGATTTTCGCATTGATTTCGAAGACGGCTACGGGAATCGGCCGGATGCGGAAGAAGATTATCATGCGGAGTTCACGGCGAAAGAAACCGCGCGCGGGATGAGAGAAGGGACACTGCCTCCATTTATTGGTATCCGCACAAAGCCGCTCTCGCAGGAGTTGAAGGCGCGCGCGATTCGCACGCTCGATGTTTATGTTTCGGCGCTGGTGAAAGAGACCGGCGGCGCACTGCCCGACAACTTCATTGTCACACTTCCGAAGCCGGTGCTGGCCGAGCAGGTTCGCGCGATGGCGCGACTGTTGGCGGCATTGGAGCGGAAGTTGAGTCTGCCGAACAATTCCCTGCTGCTCGAGCTGATGGTGGAAATGCCGCAGTCCATCATCGGTTCGGATGGCGCATCGAACCTGTCGCACTTTGTCGAGGCGGCGGAAGGCCGCTGCCGAGGAGCGCACTTCGGCGTCTATGACTACACCGCGTCAAACAACATCACGGCGGCCTATCAGAGCATGACCCATCCGGTCTGTGACTTCGCGCGCGAAATGCAGCGCGTCTCGCTGATGGGGACGGGTATCTGGCTCTCGGACGGCGCAACCAACATCATGCCTGTCGGGCCCCATCGTGCGGCGGCGGGGAAGAAGTTGACACCGAAACAGAAAAAAGAAAACCGCGACGTTGTCCATCGCGCCTGGAAGATCATGCACGAACACGTGCAGCACTCGCTCTATACGGGATACTATCAGGGGTGGGATTTGCACCCGGCGCAATTCCCGATTCGCTACGCGACGGTGTATAAGTTCTTTCTCGAAGGCTTGGAGGCTGCCTCGCTGCGCCTGAAGACCTTTGTGGAGAAAGCGGCGCAAGCGACGCTGATTGGCGATGTGTTCGACGATGCGGCGACGGGGCAGGGCTTGCTCAACTACTTCCTGCGCGGCATCAACTGCGGCGCGATTACAGAGGCCGAGGCGCAGGCCACCGGCCTCTCGATTGAAGAGTTGCGCGGGCGTTCGTTTGTGAAGATTCTGGACGCGCGGAGAAAGAAATAGGCGAAGGGAAGGCGATGAAAAGTCCGATCACAACGCATGTGTTGGATACTGCGGCGGGGAAACCCGCGGCAGGAGTTCACGTCCGGCTCCAGATCTGGAGCGACGCCGCGAAAGAGTGGAAGAAGCTGACCGAGGGCGAGACCAACGCGGACGGCCGCATCACAGATTGGCTGCCCGCGGACAAGCCGATTGCGGCAGGGGTGTATCGGGTGCGCTTCGATGTCGCGGCCTATTACAAGAAGTGTGGGCAGAGCACGTTTTTCCCGCACGTGCCGATTGTTTTTGAAATTCGCGATGCGACACAGCATTATCATGTTCCGCTTTTGTTGTCGCCGTATGGATATTCAACATATCGGGGCAGTTAATAACTAGAAGGAAAGGTAAGAAATGAAGAATGCAACATGGATGATCGCGGCAGTGCTCGTGGTTGGCGCTTTCGCAATGACCGGCTGCGGTCAAAAGCAGGACGGAACAAAGACCGCGCTGCAAGAGAAGGCGGAAGCGGCTGTGGAAAAGGCGCGAGAAGCGTCTGCCGCTGCAGTTGAAGCAGCCAAGGAAGCTGTTGACTCCGGCGCGCAAGCTGCGAGCGAAGCAGCGGCCAAAGCAAGCGAAGCGGCCAGCGCAGCGGTTGGCGCTGCGAGCGAAGCAGCCGCCGCAGGTGTCGAACAGGCGAAGGCAGCCGCCGCCTCGGTTGGAGAGGCTGTCTCTTCCGGTCTTGAGAAGGCGCAGCAAGCCGCAAGCGAAGCGGCGGCGAGCGTGAGCCAAAAGGCTGATGAAGCCGTCAGTGCCGCCGTTGAGTCTGCCGAAGAAGCTGTGGATGCCGGTGAACATGCGGGCCACGATGCTGCAACGGAAGCCGAGGAAGCTGCGGCAGCAGCCCAGCAGGCTGCGGGTGCGGCTGTAGATGCTGCGAAGGATGCGGTTGCTCCGGCTGCCGAATAGGAGTTCCGAGTATTCAGAAAGAAAGACCGGCGCCCATCGAGGGCGCCGGTTTTTTTCTGCGTGGGTAAAGCGCGTTGGCTCAACGCGCCGGAAAGGGTTCGGGTGTGAGCGAGGGGTTTCGCCGGAACGAGTGGCGGCGGTTTGAGCCAAACCGCCCTGCCTTTTGTGGGTGAGATCGCGGCTCGGGGGTTGTGTTTGCGGGGTGGTTTGGGCTAGGGTTTCACAATGAGTTGGCGGGTTCGATTGCGGTTGTTTGGATTGGCGCTGGTGGTGGTCGGTTTGGGCGGCTGCTATTTGCGGGATGCGTATCGCTCGTCGCTGCGGCCGCCGTCGTCTGTGAAGCCTCGCGAGTATGTGGTGGTGACGACGGGATATTGTCCGTGTTCGGAGTGTTGTGGGTGGACGCGGAATTGGTGGGGGCGTCCGACGTATGCTTCGGGTCCGCTGAAGGGGAAGGCGAAGAAGGTGGGCCAGACGGCGAGCGGGGCGATGGCGAAGCCGGGAACGATTGCTGCGGACACTTCGATTTTTCCGTTTGGAACAGTGCTGTATGTTCCGGGGTATGGTTATGGGCGGGTGGAGGATCGCGGGGGCGACATCAAGGGTTATCACATTGATTTGTTCTATCGGACGCATTCCGCGGCGCTGAAACACGGGCGATATCGGGAGCGGGTGAAGGTTTGGCTTCCCGAAGATTTGCGGGGTGGAGGGGTGCCGTAGAGGAGATGAGCGAGCTTTTTTCAAATTCGCAACTTTGGAAAGAATTTGTCTCTTTTTGCTGGCGGCTAGGCGAGGATTGGCTCAAACTGTTTGTTGGAGCGCTTTACTATGAGTACTTACGGCGGGCGTATTTTGGCGTTATCGTTTGTGGCCGGGCTCACTCTGGTGGGGTTGGCGGGGGCGCAGTCGTCGCGACCGGGGATGGGTTCGATTCCGTATGCGGATGAGAATGGGACGGGGGTGACGTTTCGGGTGTGGGCGCCGAATGCGTCGAGTGTGAGTGTGAAGGGGCAGTTCAACGGGTGGGCGTCGTCTGCATTGACGCTGGAGAGTGGCACGGGGCATTGGTCGCGCGATGTGGCGGGGGCGCAGGTGGGCCAGGAGTATAAGTACACGATTGACGGGGCGGATCACCGCGACCCGCGGGCTCGGCGTGTGACGAATTCAAATGGGAATTCGATTATCTATGATCCTTTTGCGTTCGACTGGGGTGGAGTGAATCCTGTTTTTCCGTGGAAGAACGATTTGGTGATTTATGAGATGCATGTGGGCACGTTCAACGCGGAGTCGTGGGTGCCGAACACGTTTGATCAGGCGCTGGAGCGGATTGATCACTTGGTGAATCTGGGTGTGAGCGCGGTGCAGGTGATGCCGATTGCGGAGTTTGCGGGGGATAAGAGCTGGGGATATAACCCGGCGGATCCGTATGCGGTCGAGAGCGCGCTGGGTGGGGCGGATGCGTTCAAGCGGTTTGTGAAGGCGTGTCACGAGCACGGAATCGGGGTGTTTGTGGACGTGGTGCACAACCACTATGGGCCGAGTGATCTTTCGCTGTGGAAATTTGACGGGTGGGGGTCGAAGGGCGGCATCTATTTTTACAACGATTATCGGTCTTCCACGATGTGGGGCGATACGCGACCGGACTATGGGCGGGCGGAGGTCCGCAGTTTTATCAGCGACAACATCCGGATGTTCTTGGAGGAATACAAGGTGGATGGGTTCCGCTGGGATTCGGTCTGGAGCATTATTTATGCGAACAGCGGCAGCACGCATTTGCCGGATGGGGAGCAGATGCTGCGGGACATCAACTGGATGATTAAGACGGAGTTTCCCGGAGCGACTACGCTGGCGGAGGACAACGCGTATGACTTCAGTATGAACTTCGACAGTCAGTGGGATGTGCCGTATGCGGAGCATATCGCCTGGCAAGTGTCGCAGGGCAGCGATAGCGAGCGGAATATGCAGTGGCTAGCGGAGAAGATCGGGGGATGGAACAGTCTGAACCGGGTGGTGTATAGCGAGTCGCACGACACGGTGGGCGCGATGAATGGAAAGCATCGGCTGCCGCGGAATATTGACAGTGGGAATCCTGGAAGCATTTGGGCGCGGAAGCGGCAGTTGTTGGCGGCGGGGGTGGTGATGACGACGCCGGGGATTCCGATGATCTTCCAGGGGCAGGAAATGAATGAGGATTATGACTTTGCGGCGGAGACCTCGCTGCGCTGGAGTCTGACGAATACCTACAAGGGGATTGTTCGGTCGTATGCGGATCTTATCAGCTTGCGCCGAAACAAGCGCGGGGGCACGCAGGGCCTCAAGGGAACGGGTGTGAATGTTCACCACAAGGATGATTCGAACAAGGTGATTTCCTACGTGCGCTGGGATGCGGGTGGCGGTGTGGACGATGTGGTGGTGGTGGCGAATTTTTCGGTGAAGACGTTCACCAATGGAAGCTATCAGGTGGAGTTTCCGTCGGCGGGGACGTGGTATCGCCTCTACAATGGCGATTCGACAAATTACGCGAGCGACTTCGGCAACATCGGCACGGCGCCATCGGTAACGGCTTCCGGCAATCCTCCGAAGGCGGGTGTGGATATGGGGATGTACAGTTTGCAAATCTTCTCGAAATACGCGCCTTCGACGCCGGGCAGCGTTTCGTTGTCGCCCGCGATGCCGACGGGTTGCGTGCCGGTTCAGATTTCGTATTCCGCGTTGTCGGGGCCGCTGAGCAATGCGGCGCAGGTGGTGGCCTCGGTGGGGGTGAACGGCTGGCAGGGTTCGGGGGATGTCACGCTGACGAAAACGAACAATCAGTGGGTGGGAACGTATTCGATTCCGGTGGGGACCTATGCGCTTGATTTGGCATTTCACAATGGCGCGGTGAGCAATTGGGTGTGGGACAACAATCTGGGTGCGGACTGGCATTTCCCGGTGGCGGAGTGCGCGACGATTCCCTCTTCCGCATCTGTGTCGCCTGCTACTCCGCAGGGGTGCGTGCCGGTGACGATCACCTACACGGAGGGGGCGGGGCCGCTGCTGAATGCGAGCAATGTGCTGCTGTATATCGGGCGAAACGGGTGGAAGGATATTGAGGACGTTGCGATGACGGAATCGCCGCCTGGCGTTTGGTCGGCGGTGAGGGCGATTCCCGACGACACGTGGCAGCTCGACTTTGTGTTTCACAATGGCGCGGTGAGCAACCGGGTGTGGGACAATCGCGACAACAAGAATTGGCGTGTTTATGTGATCAATTGCGTGGATTCGCTGCTGCCTTCTGTGACGATTACGAATCCCTCCTCGGACATCGCGGTGTCGAACGGGGTGGCGCAGTTCACGGTGCGCGGAACGATTGGGCCGGGGATCATCGGCCACTTGCGATGGACGAACGATGCGATGGGCACGAGTGGTTTGGTTCCGGCAACGAGCAACTGGGCGATTCCATCGCAAAGTTTGGTCGAAGGCATCAATTTGATTCGTGTTTCGGGAACGAATAGTTCGGCCAATCCGAATGCCGCCTCGCGCGATTCCGCCACCAATGCGACTTACGATTCTGGATGGAACAATGGCCAGGATGGCGGAGTGGGCTGGGGTGGTGGGTGGCAGATCACCTCAACGGCGAACTCTGGCGTCTGGCTGGCTTCAACCAATGACGCGACGAATCTCAAGATCGGCCCGCGCGCGTGGGCGCTCTGGGCAAACAGTGGCGGCTTCACAGAGGCCATTCGCCCACTGGCAGGCACGCTGAATGTGGGGGATGTGCTTCAGGCGAAGTTCCAGAATACGTCTATTGTCACGGATGCCTCCACGGGGGTGGGTCTGCAGAATCGGTTTGGTCAGACGCTGGTCGAATTCTATTTTGTCGGCGGCAGCACGAATTATGTGGTGAACGACGCCGGGGGCTCGCGGGGGACGGGCATTCCGTGGACCCCCAATGGCTTCTCGCTCTCCGTCGAGTTGACGACGCCCACAACCTATGAGTTGGTGGTGAACAGCAATCTGACCTTCACCGGCGAATTGAAGCCCGCATCGGAAACCGCCATCACTCGATTTCGGGCGTGGAACTACACGGCTGGCGCGGGGGGTGACCACAATGTGTATCTGACGGATATCCGCATTGACGGGCCCGCGCAACTGCAAAGCAGCGTCTATCAATCCGACGTGACGATCACGCGGCAGAGCAGCCCCTTCAGCGATTCGGATGGCGATGGCTATCTGAATTGGGAGGAGGAGTTTGCGGGAACGGATCCCAACAACGCCAGTTCGCATCCGCCGAACATGGAACTTCTCGCCCCGGCGACTGCGAGCTACATCGAAATCAAGAACTCCTCGCCAAACCGATGGTACGACCTCTCCGTGAGCACAAACCTGCTTTTGGGAGCGTGGGAACCGTTCGGCGTGCAGCGACAGGGCAATGGCGGGAGTGTCTGGCTGGACTTCACGACGCGCGTGGATAACGCCTTCTACCGAATGGTCATCTACTGACCGGCCTGTTGTGCGCCGATTCCGGGATGCGTCTTCGCGGCATGCGCTTCGGCGCAGGCGCGGATGCGAGACCAGACGCGAGTAAGGGCGTTGCGGCGGTTGGATGAGAGGTGTTCTGAGATTCCGGCCTCGCGCAAGAAGGAGGGGTCGAGGTTCAAGATCGCCTCGGGTGTTGCGCCGCTGTAAAACCGACAGAGCAAGCCGGCGATGGACTTGACGACGAGGGAGTCGGCCTGGCATTGAAAGTGGCAGCGCCCGTCGCGAAAGTCCGCGACGAACCAGAGGTTGGAGAGACAGCCCTCAATGCGATATTCTTCGGTGCAGAGATCGGCGGGAAGCGACTCCATGTCGCGCGCCTCATCCACGAGATATTCCAGCCGCGCGTAGGCATCGGGCAAAAATTGCAGGTCGCCGAGGAGCGCGTTCTTCTTTTCTTCGAGTTCGGCAAAAGGCATGGCGCACCGTTGCGTGTTTTCTGCTGGCTGTCAATGGGGGAGAGGAGCGCGGCGGCGCGGGAATCGGGCAATTCCCGATAATCGTTTCGGGGCTGTCCCTGATAGGGGTGCGCGGCGGGCGGTGCCAATCTTCACGCTGTCGCCATGAGACAGCCGAAACGAATTATTCTGGTGGACGAGTGCGCCTTTTTGCGCCGGTCCATCCGCAGCTTGGTGGAGGTGGAGCCCGACCTTCGCGTGTGCGCGGAATCGAGCGCGTGCGCTCACGCGCTCCGCCTGTTGAGTGCGCGCCGCCCCGACTTGCTGATTCTCGAGCTCGAATCGCGCGCGGGCGATTTGATGGCGGCGCTGCGCGAGATTCGGAGAAGCTTTCCTCACCTTCCGATTCTGGTCCTGACGCAGCAGGAAGAATCGCTCCATGCGGAAAGCGCATTGCGCGCCGGTGCGGACGGTTATGTGATGAAACGAGATGCGCCGGAGCTTTTGTTGCGCGCGGTGGCGGAGGTGCTCAATCGCCGCATCTTTGTGAGTCCGGCGATCCAGCAGATGATTTTCAATCGGCTGCGTGCGGTGGAGGCGTCCTCGGCTGCGGCGAGCGGTCGTCGGCGGTCCGCGCGGCGCGTTATTCCGCCGCGGGCGCGGGGTCCGAAAATTCGTAGTCCAGCACGCTGAGGATAAAGAGCGAAGCTGTCTCGGTGCGGAGAGTCCGCTGGCCGAGGCTTACGGCGCGGCCGCCGGCGTTTCGCGCAGCGGAGCGTTCGCGCGCGCTGAAGTCTCCTTCGGGGCCCACAAGAATTGCGACAGATGCCGGGCGCGCCTCGCGCGCGGCCCGAAGAACACTCTTGAGCGGTTGGGCATCGGGTTCGAGAGAGCAGACGAGGAGCAAGTCCACGCGTGGCATTTCGGTCAGGCAGGTGAGCAGGGGTTGCGCGGCCTCGACTTCGGGGAGCCACGCTGTGCCGCACTGTTTGGCCGCATTGAGCGCGATGCGCTGCCAGCGTTCGCGCTTGGCGTCTTCGTTGCCCTCGTGGACCCGCGCGACGGCGTGATCGGTTTGCACGGGGCGGATGCGGTGCACGCCGAGCTCGGTTGCCTTCTGAATGAGGATGTCCATCTTCTGTTCGCGCGGGATGCCTTGCAGCAACGTGACTTCGGGGCTGGATTTGGGGCGCTGGTATTGCTGAAGGATGCGCGCGCGCGCGAGGTGGCGGTCGAGTTCCACGATTTCGCAGTCGGCGGAGCGCCCGCACCCGTCAAAAGCGACGATGGCGCTGCCGACTCGTGCGCGGAGAACAGTGCGAATGTGGTGGGCCTCTTCGGCGGGCAGAAGCAACTCGTCGGATCGCCAGTCCGCGGGGGGGATATAGCAGCGCATGGGCGCGCCTATCCTTTCTCCACGGCCGCTTTGCGCTCGTAGAACTCGCTGGCGATACGGCGCATATCGCGCAGATTCTTGAAGGCATCGTTGTCAAACTGTTTTGCCAATGCGCCGAGCGCATCGCGTTGTGCGCGATCGAGGCGATCGGGCACAACGATGTAGAGACGCACATGCTGGTCGCCGGATCCAAATCCGCGCGGCGCGGCGACGCCTTTTCCGCGCAGGCGCATGACGGTCCCGCTTTCGGTACCCGGCGCGATTTTGAGCTTTGCGTAGCCGTGAATCGTTGGCACTTCAATTTCGCCACCGAGCGCGGCCGTTGAAAAGGGAAGCGGCATGTCGCAGTAGATATCGTCTCCGCGGCGTTGAAAGAAGCCGTGCGGTTTGACGTGAATCACGACGTAGAGGTCGCCTGGGGTGCCTCCGCGCGAGCCGCCTTCGCCTTTGCCGGCGAGGCGGAGGCGCGAGCCGGTTTCCACGCCCGGCGGGATTTTCAGCGAGAGGGTTCGCTTGGCCTTCACGCGGCCTTCGCCTCGGCATTCGCGACACGGTTTCGAGACTGTGTCGCCCGCTCCGCCGCAGACGGAGCATGTTTGGCGAACTTGAAAGAAGCCTCCGCCGGAAATGATCATTCCCGAACCGCCGCAGCGTTTGCAGGTTTCCTTCTTGCTGCCGGGCTCTGCGCCGCTGCCGCTGCAGGTGGCGCATTCATCCATGACGGTGAGGGAGAGATCGCGTGTGGAACCGAAGATGGATTCCTCAAAATCAATTTCGAGGTCCAGGCGCAGATCGGCGCCGCGCATGGATTGGTCGCGCGAGCGCGCGCCCCCGCCTGCGCCGCCAAAGAAGTCGTCGAATATGCCGCCGCCCCCGCCTCGGCCTCCTGCGTTGCCGAATGCGCCCATGAACGTGCGGAGCGCCTCTTCGAGGTCTATCCCGCCGAAGCCGCCGCCTTGGAATCCGCCTCCGCCGCCCCCGCCGCCGCCAAATGCGGCGTGGCCGAATTGGTCGTAGCGCTCGCGCTTTGCGGCGTCGCTGAGCACTTCATAGGCTTCGGAAATTTCTTTGAACTTTTCTTCGGCCTCTTTGTTTCCTGGATTTTTGTCGGGGTGAAACTGAACGGCGAGTTTGCGGTACGCCTTTTTGATCTCATCCGCTGTCGCCGAGCGCGAGACGCCGAGGATGTCGTAGTAGTCGCGCTTATTCTTGGCCATTGGCGTTCTCCTTGGGAGCGCCGCTTGAGACGACGACTTGGGCGGGGCGCAGCAGTTGCGGGCCGAGTCGGTAGCCGCGCCGCGTTTGCTGAAGGACGGTATCGGCCGGGTGCTCCGCAGAAGGCGCTGTGGTGACCGCTTCGTGGAGGTTCGGGTCGAAGGGTTGGCCGGGTTGAGTATCCACCGCATTCAGGCCCGCGCGTTCCAGGGCGCGGAACAGCTCGGCGCGCATCATGCGGAAGCCTGAGAGGACGGCTTCTGTGGCTCCGTGATCGGCGGCGCTTTGCAGGCCGAGGTCGAAGTGATCGAGAACGGGGAGGAGCGATTCCACGAGGTTCTCAATCGCGCGCGTCTGGCTTTCCAGTTTTTCGCGCTGGGTTCGGCGTCGAAAGTTCTCGAAGTCCGCCTGCAGGCGCAGGTGGCGATCGCGCAAGGTTTCCATCTCGGCCTGCGCTTTGTCCAGATTTTCTGGCGCTGCGACTGGGGCTTCGGATGTCGGTTCAGTTTCCGCGCTGGGCGGCACATTTTCGGGTGTTTTGTCGGTATCCATCTTTAGAGGGGGCGCGCGGAAGGCGCGCCGAAATAAAGAGGAGAGCATACCGCTCAAAACAGCTTCGTCAACCGTAGGCAATTGCCCGCGCTGGTGGCGCGGTCGTAGGTGATTTCGTCCACGAACTTCCGAATGATGAACATACCGAGGCCGCGATGGCGTCCGGCGTCTACATATTCCTCGGGATTGACGCTGCGTTGATTGTCGTAGTCGAAGCCTTTGCCGCGATCGTAGAGCTCGACAACGATACGGTCTTTGAACTGCTTCAGATTCATCCGGATCCCGGGGTGATTCGGGTTTGTCGCGGCATTCGCCTCGCCGCCGTAGCTGTGTTCGATCACGTTGGCGCAGGCTTCATCCACGGCCATTTCGAGCTGGGCGGCCTTGAATTCGGAGAGGCCGGCGCGCGCGCAGACATCCATCACGGACTGCCGGATCATGCGCAAATAGCTGTAACGGCACGGAAGGTGCAGGGTCACAAAACCTTCAACATCGAGGTTTTTATCCGCGCTCATGCGCCCCTTTTGTTAGGTGGTGAACTTACTGATGGCCAATCCCACGTCGGGATAGACCTGCAAAATCTTGTCGAATCCAAGCAGCTCGACGATGCTAAAAATCTTGGGCGTCAGCGCGGCGAGTTTGAGGTCGCCGCTGTTTTCTCTCGCGCGCCGGGCAAAGCCGATCAGTGCGCCGAGGGCTGCGCTGTTGATGTAGTCGAGATTGGAGCACTCCAGCACGATGTGATGCCGCTGTTGATCGCGCAGTTGGTTGAGCGATGACTCAAGGCGTGGGAACGAGTAGGCGTCCAGCGCGCCGTCGAGATGTAAGACGTCAACTCCGTCTACGGCTTCGTGCTTGATTTGGCATTCTCGCATGTCGGCATCCTAGTGGATTTGGGGTGGGTCGCGCAAGGCCAGATCGCAGACCCGATTGGGGCGAGGCTGCCAGCGGGGCGTTGCGGCGGAGGGTTGGAAATCATGGGGGCGGCGGGGCGTTGCGGTCGAGGTCTTCGCGCAGATAGGTCAGCACATCTTTGAAGCGGGGCAGATTCTCCGGCGAGAGGGAGACGAGATTTTCGTGCGCTTCAATCATTAGCCGCGTGGTGGCGGTTTGATCCGCATCGGGGGTTTCCAGGGCGCGCAGGCTGTCGCTGATGGCGGCAATTCCCTTAAGGGTGTCCGGTGTGGCGCCGACTTCATAGGCCTTTGCGAGGCGGTCAAGGCCCAATGTGGCGACGAGGCCGCGCACGCGCGCGTTCAGGTTCAGCAGCGCCAGCGAGCCGCCCTCGCGCTGGCGCAGGCGCGTGGCGATGCCCGCGAGGGTGCCCATAAAGGTGCTGTCCATGCCGACGCAATCGGCCATATCCAGCACGATAGTGAGGCAGCCCGAGGCGAGTGAGGAGCGTCCGAAGTCGCGGATGGCGGCGCTGGACTTGAACGTGCCGCGGCCCTCCACCCGAATGATCGCCACTTGCTTATGAATCGCCACGAGGATCCGATCGGTTGGAGGTTGAATGCCGGACATTTTCGTTATCTCCAAGCCGCCGAGCGATATTCTTCCAGCACGCGCTCTCGCGCGCGGAGTTGCAGGCGCCACGCGGAGACGCGCCGCCCCGTTTCTCTCGTGAGCGGTATCTCCAAGCGCGCTTCGCTTGGACCCCTTTCACCGGGCGGCAGCGCGCGCGTCAGCGATTGGATATCCGTGCGGTCGTCCATAAGGTAATCAAGCCGCAGTTCGAGGCCGGCCGGTGCGAGGCCGGGCATTTGTGACCAGGTGACAACCAGAATGGCCGAGGGAACCTCGACGCCATCCTCCAAAAACTTTGTGAGGCGAAGTCCGCCGACCCGCTGGATGCCGGACGCGACGCGCGCCACACCGGTTGTCGGTTGAATTGCAAGCACGCGCGCGCTGCCCGGCACTTGTGCCCGGCAAGGCGAAACCGTGCCACAACACCAGAGCGCCAGCGCGGCGAGCGCCAGACGAGTAAAAGTTGCCATACATAAAATCCAAGTGTCGGCACCTTAACACTGGGGTTGGAGTGTGTCAACGACGGCGGGGCCGCGATGCCGTTTTGAGTCCGAATCTGGCGCGCGAAGCGAGTTCTGCAAATTGACGCGAAGGCTGGAATGCAGTAAGAGGCGGGCATGAAAACGATCAGTCTCCTTCTTCTCCTCGGGCTCTTTGTCGCAACGGCCGCTCATGCGGATGGCATGTGGACGGACAACTACAAGAAGGCCGTTGAGCGCGCAAAGGCAGAGAACAAGGTGCTCTTCCTCGACTTCACGGGTTCCGACTGGTGCGGGTGGTGCATTCGCCTCGACAAGGAAGTGTTTTCGAAAAAAGAGTTCGCGGAATACGCGAAGAAGAATCTTGTTTTGGTGAAGCTCGATTTTCCGCGCAGCTTCAACCTCTCGAATAAGATCGTTAAACAGAACGACGCACTGGCGCGGAAGTACCAGATTCGCGGATATCCAACGGTTATTCTGCTCGCGCCCGATGAGAGCGTGATTGCGCAGACGGGCTATCAGCAGGGCGGCGTTCAGGCCTATATCGAGCACCTCGACACGCTTCTCGCTTCCTATCGCGCTGGAGCCAACGCGCCTGCGGCGAAGGAATCGCCCGCCGAAGTTGCGCCGGGTGGCGATTCGAGCCAAGGCGAGGTCATCGAGCGCTCGGGTGGCGTGGTGCGACTGCGCAAGGCGGATGGCAGCGTGTTGACGCTTCAGACGAATATGCCCTAGCCGTTTGGGCGGTGATGGGGCGGCGCCGCGAGGGAAGGCTGCTCACTCCGTTTGCACGAAGTTGACGGCCGTTTGAACAGGCGACTTTTCCTCAAACGAGATCTCGACTGGCGCATCCGTGAAGCCGCGCGCGAGGAGCAGGAGCGTTTCGCGCGCGGAGCTGTGGACCTCCGGCTTGAGTTGGCGCACGAGATTGGCCGCGAGTTTTTCGGCCTGCGCGCGCGCTTCGTTTTTCAGCCTGTTCCGATCCTGTTCATCGAAACCTGCGCCGAATGCGGCGTTGATCAAATCGGGGACGAGCCAAGGCATCATGCGCGTTTTTTGCTCGTCGTAGAACGTGATGTCGCGGATGTGAATGTCGTAGCGGATAGGCGGCATTTCGAGGCGAAAACCGGAGACGGTTTTTTCGATGCGAAACGCGGGGTCGTGCAGGTCAAAGCGGAAATCAATATCGAACGCGAAGATCATCGCCATCTTCTTCGAGGTGAAGAGCCATTCGAGATAGCGCTGGCCGAAGGAGCCGGCCCAGTGGTCGCGCGCGGTGACGATTTCTTTCGTGAGCGCCTTGAAGACGGACAGCTCTCCGATGTTGCGCAAGTCCTCGATGGAAGAATGCACCGTGATCTCGGGCGCTCGATCAGCGCGCTTGGCACGAGTGCGCCAAACGGCGAACGCGCCTGCGCCGGCCCCGATCACCAGACCCATCAACCAATCCGTCATGGAGGAAGAATAGCACGCCGCCCGGTTCGGCGAAAGGGGGCAGTCGAAAAGAGTCTCGCTCTCGGGCGAACTCGCGCGCGCGATTCCGGTCGTGTGGATTTGTTTACACGGGGATGGGGTGCGGGTACGGTGTCACGTTATGAGGCTTGCCTATCGTTTTGCGCTCGCTTTCTTGTTCGGAGGGGCGCTCTTTTCGCCTGCTCCGGCTTCGGCTCAGACCGCGCAGGTGGTGTATGCCGATGCGCTGCAGAATGGGTGGCAGGATTGGAGCTGGGCGACGGTCAATTTGGCGGCAACCTCGCATGTGCAGGCGGGGTCTCGATCCATTTCGGTGAATGCCGCCAACTGGCAGGCGATGTATTTTGCCGCGACGACTCCGATTGATGTCGGGTTATTCACGGGGCTGACGTTTTGGGTCAATGGGGGCGCGGCCGGAGGGCAAGTGATCCAGGTGCAGGGCACCACGAATAGTTCGGGGCTCACCCCTGTCTTGCTTGCGCCCTTCCCGACGAATGCGTGGCGACAAGAGACGATTTCATTGGCGTCCCTGGGCTTCGCGCAGGG
Organism: Kiritimatiellia bacterium; assembly: GCA_023953695.1. Classification (GTDB taxonomy): domain Bacteria; phylum Verrucomicrobiota; class Kiritimatiellia; order CAIVKH01; family CAIVKH01; genus JAMLJG01. Next base: position 9,035 of record JAMLJG010000011.1, on the reverse strand, counting down.
CATGGACTTGGAGGGGTTCTGGCTGCAGGTGACGACGACGAGCACCGTGCCGCAGTTTTTTGTGGATTCGATTTCCTTTTCGGGACCCGCCGCGCCGACGAATCCTCCAGCGTCCACTTCGGTGATCATTCGCGTGGATGCCGCGGCGGATCGGCATGTTATCAGCCCCCTGATTTATGGAGTGAACTTTGCGGGATCCAACGCGCTGCGAGAGCTGAACGTTTCGCTCAATCGAAATGGGGGGAATCTCACCAGCCGCTACAATTGGCGGACCAATGCGTCCAACCACGCCATGGATTGGTATTTCGAGAGTTTGCCGCAGGCCGGCAGTGGGCCGGGCGCGGCGGTGGATCGGTTCATCCAGGATTCGCGCGATGGGCTGGCGGAGCCGATGATCACCATTCCCATCAATGGATGGGTGGCCAGGCTGGGGCCGGGCGGCCAGCGGTTGAGCAGTTTCTCCATCGCGAAATATGGACCTCAAACGGGCAATGACTACCAATGGTTTCCGGATGCGGGCAACGGCATCAGCAGTTCCAACGGCCAGTATATCACCGACAATGATCCCTTGGATGCCAACCAGCCTTCCACGCCGGAATATCAGGCGGAATGGATTCGATATCTGACCAACCACTGGGGTTCATCCACGCAGGGTGGCGTGCGGTATTACCTGATGGATAACGAGTGGGCGATCTGGCACGAGACTCACCGCGATGTGCATCCGGTGGGCGTGACGATGGAGCAGTCGCGCGATTTGTTTTGCGCATATGCCTCCATGGTGAAGAGCAACGATCCGGCCGCGCTGGTATTGGGACCGGAGGAGTTCGGGTGGGCCGGGTATTTATACAGTGGTTATGACCTCCAGTGGGGAAACACTCACGGGTGGGGCAACCCGCTGCCCGATCGAGCGGCGCATGGCGGCGCGGTGATGATGCCGTGGTGGCTGGACCAAGTGCGTCAACGCAGCGAGGATGCGGGCAAGCGCCTGCTGGATGTTTTCACGCTTCACTATTATCCGCAGGGCGGGGAATTCAGCGACACGGTGAGTCCGGCCATGCAGGCCCGTCGCAACCGCTCCACGCGTTCTCTGTGGGATACCAACTATATTGACGAATCCTGGATTGCCGACAACGTCCGCCTGATCCCGCTGATGAAAAGCTGGGTGGCCTCCAACTTTCCGGGGACGCCGATCGGCATCACGGAATACAGTTGGGGTGCCGATGGTCACATCAATGGAGGCACAGCACAGGCCGATGTGCTCGGCATCTTTGGGCGCGAAGGCGTTGATCTCGCCACGCGATGGGTGGCGCCGGCGTCGGGCACTCCGGCCTATCGCGCCATTCAGATGTATCGCAACTACGATGGATTGCGCAGCGCCTTCGGCGACATCAGCGTGCGGACCACAGTGCCGGATCCCGATCGGGTTTCCGCCTTCGCCGCCGAGCGCAGCGCATCGGGGCATCTGACGGTGATGGCCATTAACAAGGAGACGACGGTGGCGCACGTGCAGGTGGCGCTCAGCAATTTTGTGGCCGCGGGTTTCGCGCAAGTTTGGAGCATGACCTCCGGAGCTGCCATTGCGCGACAACCCGACGTGACCTTCACCACGAATCTGTCCGTACTTCTTCCCGCGCAGAGCGTGAGTCTTTTGGTGATTCCTCGTCCCTCGCGCCTCGGCTCCCTGTCCGCGACCAATGGTGCGCAGATCGCCGTGCAGCACCTGGGGTTGGGCTCGTCCGTGTACGAGGTGGACGTGTCGCCCGACTTGGTTTCGTGGCAGCCCGCGACCAATCACATCCAAATGAGCGACTGGGATACCCTTGTGTTTCCGGGCAGCTCCACGACGCGCTTCTATCGCACCCGCTGGACGCCCTGACCGACTCTATTGCGCCTGCGCTTCTTCCCGGCGGTCGTTCCGCTGGTTTCGTATTCTCGTTGCGCGATGGCGAGTGTTTTTATTCTTCGCGCGCGGGTGGCGTTGCGGCGAAGAGGTCCATCAGCTCGTTGGCCTTCATTCGGTTCAGGCGCTCTGCATCTTGGAGTGCGTTCATGATTTGCCAGCAGCGCGCGGGGGTGAAGCGTTCGGCGATGGCCTCCTCGAATTTTTTCACGAGGAGCGGAATGCCTTCCTTGCGACGGCGACGGTGGCCAACTGGATATTCGACCTCGATCTTTTCGGTGTGGGTGCCGTCTTGGAAGAAGACCTGAATGGCGTTGGCGATGGAGCGCTTGTCGGGGTCGAGATAGTCCTGGCTATAGCGCTTGTCTTCGCCGATGACCATTTTGGCGCGAAGCGCGTCAATGCGCGGGTCGGCGGCGGTGGCGTCTTCGTAGTGGTCCGCGGTGAGGCGGCCGAAGATCAAGCCGATGGCGGCCATGTATTGGAGGCAGTGGTCGCGGTCGGCGGGGTTGTGGAGGGGGCCGGTCTTGTCAATGATGCGAATGGCGGATTCGTGTGTGGTCATTTCGACGCGCGCGATTTGGTCGAGCCGGTCTTTGACCTGCGCATGGAGCTGGAAGGCGCATTCGACGGCGGTCTGCGCGTGGAACTCGGCGGGGAAGGAGATTTTGAAGAGGACGTTTTCCATCACGTAGGAGCCGAGTGGGCGCGCGAGGCCGATGGATTTGTTGCGGAAGATTGCGTCTTGGAAGCCCCATGTTTTGGTGGTGAGCGCGCCGGGATATCCCATTTCGCCGCGCAGCGCGACGAGCGCGTGCCAGATGGCGCGGCTGGTGGCGTCGCCTGCGGCCCAGGATTTGCGCGAGCCGGTGTTGGGGGCGTGGCGATAGACGCGCAGCGCGCCGCCATCGGCCCAGGCGTTGGAGACGGCGTTGATGATTTGTTCGCGCGTTCCACCCAGGAGGGCCGTTGCGACGGCGGTTGTGGCGATGCGGACGAGGATGACGTGATCCATGCCTGCGCGATTGAAGCTGTTTTCGAGGGCGAGCACGCCTTGGATTTCGTGGGCGCGGATGGCGGCGGTGAGAATGTCGCGGCCGCTAACTTTCTTCCCGTTCCGGCTCATCCAGTCTGCGAGCGCGAGGATGCCGCCGAGGTTGTCGGACGGGTGACCCCATTCGGCGGCGAGCCAGGTGTCGTTGAAGTCGAGCCAGCGGATGAGCGCGCCGTTGTTGAATGCGGCGCGGACGGGGTCGAGCTGATCATCCATTCCGAGCACGCGCGCGCCGTTGGTCAGTGTGGCGCCGGGGACGAGGGGGCCGAGCATCTTGGTACACTCGGGATATTTCAGGGCCAAGAGCGCACATCCGATGCTGTCCATCAGGCAGTAGCGCGCGGTGTCGTAGGCCTCGGCGCTCGCGGGTTCGGGGGCGGTGACATAGTCGGCGATTTGTGCCAGTACGGCGTCGGCGGGAGGTCGAATGTTGGATATTGGTGCGCTCATTTAACGGATGCTGCGCAAATGCGGCGCGTTTTGCGAGCGCAAAAGAGAGCGAGGCGGCGCGCGGGGTTGGGTTCAGGATTTCGCGAGCAGGGTTTCTATGCTGCGAGCGATGCCGTCCACATAGGCCTGCGCACTGAAGCGCTCGGCGTTCTGGCGGATGCGGGATTCGCGCCAGGTTCGGTTCAGGATGCGCGTCGTGGCGGCGAGGAGTGCGTCTTCGGTTTGCTCTTCGAAGAAGACGGCGGTTTCATCTGGGATGAGGGTTTCGAGAGCGCCGCCTCGCGCGAACGCGGCGACGGGCGCGCCGCAGGCCTGCGCTTCGAGCGGGACGATGCCGAAGTCTTCTTCCCCGGGGAATACGAGGAGGCGGCATGTTTGGTAGAGTGCGCGGATTTCTTCGTTGGAGCGCCAACCGAGAAACTCGATGTTGGGTTGCGCGAGGGCGCGGAGTGCGGCGGTGTCGGTGCCGGCGCCGACGATCTTGAGTTTTCGGCCCGAGCGCGCATAGGCGCGCACGGCGAGGTCCACGCGCTTGTAGGGGACGAGCGCGGAGACGATGAGGTCGAAGTCCTGGCGCTCGGCGCCAGTGGTGGACCGGGTGTAGAACTCGGTGTCAACGGGGGGATAGACGAGGTCGGCCTCGCGCCCGTAGTAGCGATTGATTCGGGTGCAGACGTGTTTACTGATTCCGATGAAGCGGTCCACGCGGTCGCTCGCGCGGCGGTCCCAGTCGCGCAGTCGGGTCAGGATGGGTTTTGCGATGCGTTGTTTCAGGCTGCCCGCGCCGAAGTATTCGTCGTGAAAGGTCCACGCATAGCGCATGGGTGTGAAGCAGTAGCAGAGGTGTTTGCCCGGCGGTTTTGCGCGCATGGCTTTGGCGACGCAGTGGCTGGTGCTGATGAGGAGGTCGGCCTCGACCGGCGGGAAGCGGTTCGCGGCGAAGGGGAAAATGGGGAGCCAGTAGCGGTAGTGTTTCGCGATGCGGGGGATGTGCTGCAGAAATGAGGTCTCGATTTTCCGGTTGTTGATGGTGTCGGAAACTGAGGCGGGGTTGTGCAAGAGGGTGCGGAGCGGAGCGCGAGGAAATCCCTGGCCGAGGATTTCGAGGCACTTTTCGCCGCCGCGCATGCCGGTCAGCCAGTCGTGCGCCAGCGCGACGTTCAGGGATGCCCAACTGGATGGAAAGTTCAACATGAGCCACGAACCATACAGGAAGAGGCGGAGAAAACAAAAGCTCTTAGGCGGGTCGGGCGAGCGTTTGGCGATAGGCTTCGATCGTCTGCCGCGCGGTGCGCTCCCATGTGAATTGGGCGGCGCGCTGGTGGCCGCGTCGGCCGAGGTCTTCGGCGATATCGGCGCGGGTGAGCACCTCGGTGAGCGCGGTGACGAGTTGGGGAAGGATGGCGGGATCAATTTTTCGCGCGGCATCGCCTGCGACTTCGGGAAGCGATCCGATGTTGCTGCACACCGATGGGATTCCGCAGGCCATGGCTTCGAGGAGCGTGAGGCCGAATCCTTCGTAGCGCGAGGGGAGGCAGAAGACATCGGCCGATTGGTATTCGCGCACGAGTTGTTCATCCGAGACGTAGCCCGTCCAATCCACGAACGGGGTCATGTTGAGTTCTGCGGCGCGGCGCGGCGCGGCGGGATAGCGCGGGTCTGGCGAACCGACGACGCGCAGGCGGGCGTTCACACCGTTCGCGCGGACGCCCGCGAGCGCTTCGACGAGGCGCGGCAGGTTCTTGTAGGGATCGCTCCGGCCGACGTAGAGGATGATTTTTTCCGCGCGGTCTGCGGGTGGCGGGCCGGGTTGATATTTGGGCGAGACGCCCTCGGGGATGCTGACGACTCGCTCTTCGCGCGGCGGCGGAATGTTTAGCTCGCGAATGATGTCGCGCCGTGTCGAACCGCTGGGCGCGATGATCAGGTCCGCGCGCGCGGCGACTTCCAGCATCAGGCGCTTATAGATGGGAAAGAGGCGGGTCTTCTTCGAGCGCGGCGCGTGGTCGGGGAAGAGGAGCGGAATCAGATCGTGGATGGTGACCGCGCGGCGCACGGAGCCGGTTCCCCAGAGCGGCATCATGTAGTTGGTGGAGTGGTAGAGATCGAAGCCTTCTTTCTTGAGGAGACTCGGCAATTTCCATTGGTTGCGGAGGCTGAAGAGGCCGTAGGGCACGCGAATGGCGCGGAAGCGCTGCGAGAGATCGAATCGCGTGGCGAGTCGGACTCGGTTTTGGATTTCGAGGTTGTCGAAGAGCAGCGTGTAGTCGTTTTCGCGATCAACTGCCGCCAAGGCGTGGATCAGCTCCTGGGTATAGAGACCGATCCCCGAGAGTTCGGGGAAAATCCAACGGGCATCAATGCAAATCTTCATGCGAAACACGGTTCCTGACCGCTCAAGCGTATAAGAAGATGCGGTTATAAGTCACGAAAACAGAGTGGGCTGGGGCGAAATTGTGGATTTTCGCGGAGTGGCGGTCCGCGATTCGTCGGCGCGCTTTAGTGGTTGCGGGCGCGATGGAGTTGGTGGGCGACGGCATAGACGTCCCATGTTTTTCGGGCCGTTTCGAGCCAGGAAAAGCGTTTGGCGTGTTCGGCGCCGCGTCGGCGTAGCTCGTCGCGAGCGCCGGGCGCTTGCAGGAGTGCTGTGATCTCGTGGACCCAGCGCGCCGTGTCGCCATCGGGGAGAACGAGGCCACCGCCGCCGCAGATTTCCTCTAGCGATCCGCCGGGGGTCACGAGGGCGGGTGTTCCGCAGGCCATCGCTTCGAGGGGAGGGAATCCGAATCCTTCGTAGAGAGAGGCCAAGAGGAAGAGTTCGGCTCCGCCGTACAGGGCGGGGAGGTCGCTTTCGGGCAGGTCTTCGACGAGGTGGATGCGATCGCGGCGAGGGGAGCGCGCGATGCGTTCGAGGAGGGATTCAAACTTCCAGCCCTTGCGTCCGGCGATCACGAGGTCGCCATCGAACTTGTCGAGGTGGTCGAAGACTTCGACGAGGAAGGGGAAGTTCTTGCGCGGTTCGATGGTGCCGACGCTGAGGAGGTAGGGTCGAGTGAGGCGGAGCCGTTGGCGGAGTGCGAGAATGGCCTCGGGGGTGGGGCTGCGGAGAGTGGGGTCGAGGCCGGACGGGATCGCGTGCAGTTTTTCTTCCGGCACGCCGAGCAGCTCGCGCACTTCACGCGCGGTGAATTGGGAAACCGTGATGATGGCGGTGGCGCGGCGCACGGTTTGATTAATTTGGGAGCGCAGATAGACGAGGTTCTTTTCCTCGATGGTTTCGGGATAGCGCAGGAAGGCAACGTCGTGAATGGTGACAACGGATGCGCCGCGCGGGAGCGGGGGGCGAATGAAATTGGGGAAGTGATAGACATCGGCCTCGCCCGCGAACCAGGTGTAGGGGGGCCAGCCGATGGTTTTCCACGCCTTCTGGACGTAGCGACCGGGGATCCAGCGGCAGGCGCGAATGGTCGCATCGGCGGCGTTGAAGGAGGGGAGGCCGCGCCGCTGAAAATCAAAGTGAAAGAGAGAGAGTTCGTTCTGTTCGCGCAGTGGGATGAGGTGTTCCGCGAGGAGCTTTGTGTAGCGGCCCACACCCGCTCGCGATCCGACTGCAGATTGAATGTCTATACAAACTCGCACGTAAATCCCCGTTCGTTGGGGGAAATGTAGCGATTAAGTGGGCGTTGCAAAATCAAATCGTGCTGTGCCAGTCGTTGCCGTGTTGGCGATAGATCGCGCGGATGCTCGATGCGAGATCGGGTGCGAGCGGGCCATTCTGCAGGCTGGCGACGTTGGCTTCGAGGTGCATGGGGTTGCGTGTGCCGACGATGCAGGAGTGGATGCCGGGGGTGAAGGCGGCGAAGCGGAGCGCGGCGTCGGCCCAGTCGAGGTTCCAGTCGCGCAGGCCCATTTGGTTGAAGCGATCCCAATTTGTCGCCGTCGCGGGTCCGGCGGGGCGGGAGGAGTAGCGCCAGGGGGCGTTGGCAATGGGCCGCTTTGCGATGACGCCGAGTCCATTCCTTATCGCTGTGGGGAGCGCGGTTTCGAGAATGCGCTGATCGCAAATGCTGAAGGAGCATTGGATGGAACCGAATGCGCCGGAGTTCACCGCCCAAATGAGAGAGTCGTTGTCTCCGCTGTATGCGGCGACGCGGATGCGACCTGCTTGCTGCTCGCGCTGGAGTGCTTCCACCACGCCGCTGTTTTCGAGGACATCCACGGAGCAGGAGTGGAGGTGAACGATATCGAGGTAGTCCGTTTGTAGGACGCGAAGGGCCTCGGTGACGCCAGCGGGAATAATGTCGGCGGTCCAATCGGAAAATCCGGCGACGCCATATCCAATTTTGGTGGAGAGCACGACCTCGTGTCGGCGCGAGTGAATGGCGTGTCCGATGCGCTCCTCGCTTCGGTCATAGCCGCGCGCGGTGTCGAGCAGGGTGATGCCGAGATCGAGCGTGCGGTGGATGATTTGGACGGCTTGTGCATCGGAAACCTCGTCGCCGCCGATGTGTCCGCCGCCGAAGCCGAGCGCGGGGACAGCAAGTCCTGTGTTACCGAAAGGCCGTTGTTCGAGTGTGGGCATAATGGTCCTCTTGAGTGGGGTGCAGAGTGAGCGATTGAAGCGGATGACCGACGGCCTTCCAAGCAGAAAAGGTTTCGCTTGCCAGCGATGTGTTTTATATGCCAAACACGCCCACGAGTGAGAGAGTTTCTTTGATGAGCAAAACCCTATTTTTGACGGAGTTGAAGCCGAACCAGTTTGGCGTGCTTCAGCGCGTAGAGGCGGTGGACGGCGAGCTGGAGCGCCTGATGGCGATGGGGGTGTGCGAAGGGCGCACTGTGGAGCTGGTTCAGGCGGGCGATCCATTGATTTTGAAGGTGTACGGAACGCGGATTGGGATTTCGGCCCGACTCGCGGCGCGGTTGCGTGTGGAAGCGTGCAATCCTGCGTCGTGTCGGATTGAAGCGTTGGAATCGGGCGAACAGGCGGAGTCTCCATGAACTCTCCTTCGACTGTCTTGGAGTCTCCGGAATCAATCGGATCCTCGCCACGCGACTCCGCGCCCGGCACTCCGCCGACGATTGCGCTGGTCGGCAGCCCCAATACGGGGAAGACTTCACTGTTCAACGCGCTCACGGGGCTCCGCGCCAAGACTGCGAACTATCACGGGACGACGGTCGAACGAAAGATCGGACGCACGGCCATTGCGGGGCAGACGGTGGATATTGTGGACCTGCCGGGAATCTACAGCTTGAACGCCGCGACGGAGGAAGAGCGGATTGCGAGCGACGTGGTGCTTGGCAAAGGGCGCTACACGCAGCCGGATGCGGTGATTGTGATTGCCGATGCCTCGAATCTCGAGCGCAGCCTGTTTGTGATCAGCCAGCTCATTGAGCACAATCTGAAGATCATCGTTGCGCTGAACATGATTGACGTGGCCAAGAGCCACGGCATTCACGTGAACGCGGAGCAGTTGAGCGAGGAATTGAAGTGTCCGGTCGTGCCCATCATTGCGCGCAATGGATTTGGACTCGCGGCGCTTCGTGCGGAAATTGCTGCGGCGCTGGCTGAAAAATCAGCAGGGGTGAGCGCCGAGGAGGCCATTCCCTTGGCGCCATCCGCGGCGTCCT
>JAMLJG010000010.1 GCA_023953695.1 Kiritimatiellia bacterium | reverse complement strand
CGCCGAAGTTCCGATCACGTTGCACCCGGATGGGCGGAAAGCTCACGCGCCTCATCTCAAGACGTTTCGCGATGGCTGGCGCACGCTGCGCTTTTTCTTGATGTATACACCGCGCTGGCTCTTTCTTGTGCCCGGTCTCTTGCTGATTATTCTAGGGCTAGCTGGTTTTGCGGTGGCGTTGCCCGCCCTTCAGATCGGCCCTGTGATCTTTGATGCGCACACGCTGCTGTTTTCGAGCCTCGCGATTTTGACGGGTTACCAGTCGGCGCTCTTTGCAATTTTCACCAAAACGCACGCGATCAATGAGGGCCTCATGCCAGAGGATCCGCGTTTCCTCAGGCTTTTCAACGTTGTAAACTTGGAGCGGGGTTTGCTTCTCGCGGTTGTGGCAATTCTTGCGGGCGTGTTGATGCTGTTGTGGGCGGTGAACATTTGGCGTGTGCACGATTTTGGACGTCTGGATTATGCCCAGACGATGCGCTGGGTGATCCCCGGATCTACGCTGACGGCGCTGGGTGTTCAGACGTTGTTCTCCAGCTTTTTTGTCAGCATCCTGGGACTGCGGAAGAAGTAGTTATGTCCGAACCGGAGCCTTCATTTGATGAGTATGCCACTGACTATGCGAGTGCACTGGAGCAGGGTATTTCGGTTTCGGGGGAGAATAAGGAGTATTTTGCTCGCGGCCGAATAGCGGTATTGAAAAAACGGCTTGATGCAATGGGCCGTTCTCCGCGAGTTGTGATGGACTATGGCTGTGGGACGGGAAGCGCCACGCCGTATTTCTTTGAGACTTTGCATCCCGAGCGAGTGATAGGAGTAGATATTTCTTCGAAATCGCTTCAGGTTGCGCGTACTGCTTTCCCACAGCGGTCGGCTTCCTTCCACTTGTTCGAGGATTACAAGCCGTGTGCCGAAGTGGATTTGGCCTTCTGCAACGGCGTCTTCCATCATATTCCGCTCAAAGAGCGCGCGGGCGCGATTGATTATGTGCGCCGTTCGCTGAAGCCGGGCGGCCTGTTTGCGTTTTGCGAGAACAATCCTTGGAATCTGGGAACGCATTTCGTGATGAGCCGGATTCCGTTCGATCGAGATGCCATCAAGATTTCCATTCCGGAGGCGCGCCGCCTTTTGATTGCGGGCGGCTTCGAGGTGCTCGACGTGAAATCGCTCTTTTATTTTCCGCGCTCGCTGCGTTTTTTGCGCCCGCTGGAATCGGCTTTGGCATCCCTTCCACTGGGAACGCAGTATCAGATTCTCTCCCGCGCGCCGAGCTGACCGCGACTAGTGTCTTTTCTGCTGCGCATTGAGTTCGGCGATGGCGCGGAGTTTGAGTTCTGCGTGGCGGTCGGCGGAGGCGCTTTCGCGCATTGTGTGTACGGCGGCTTCGCCGAGGCGTTGGCGGAGCGCGGGGTTGTTCCAGAGTCGCTCGATTTCGCGCGCGAGGGCGGGCGCATCGCCGGGTTCGATGAGGATGCCGTTTTCGCCATCCACGAGGTGGTCCACCGTGCCGGGGGAGCGCGTGGTGATGACAGGTTTGCCCATGGCCATGGCTTCGAGCATGACGACTTGGCCGGTTGCGCGTTCGGTGTTCAGGAGGGGCAGCGCGACGAGTCGGCAGCGGCGCAATTTTTCGAGGTAGGTGGCGCGCGGGATTTCGGTGAAGATTTGGACGTGGGGTGGGATTTCCAATCCTTGGAAGTCGTTGCGACCGCAAATTACAGACGTTGGAAGTTCGGGGAGCTGGCGAACGGCGTTGAGGAGTGTCGCGTAGTCGCGGAGGGTGCGGCCGGCGGAGAGGATGAAGCCGTCGTCGGCCGATTCCATTTGTGGGTTGGCGATGTTGCTGTTGAGGGGGACGTAGCGAATGCGCGCGGGGTCGAGTTGGTAGCGGCGGGCGATGGTGTGGACTTCGGCGGAGCTATTGGCGAGCAGGCCGATGGCGCGGCGGGCGACAAAGCGGTAGAGGAGGTTTTTCAGATGCCACGAGGGGGTGGGGCGGGGGGCGTCAATGAAGACCTCGCACATGATTTGCTTCGGGCGGCGGAAGGTTAGCGCGCAGAGGAGGCCGTAGAGCATGGATTCGCGGACGCCCATGGTCACGATGACGTCGTAGCGCGGGGCGCGGCGCCAGAGGGCGATGGCTTCGCGCCACCAGGGCATGAAGTCGGGGTCGCGTTGAGTGGCGGTGTCGTAGAGCGAGTCGGCCTTTCGGGTCCAGACCTGGCTTTGCCAGAATGCCATGTTGGTGAGAATGCGCACGGCGTCTATGATTCGCAAATTGCTCGTATGCGGGCAAGCGAGTAGCATCAGTGCGATGCCGGATATTCTTTCCATTGCAATTCCCACGTTTGGGCGCGAGGGCGTTTTGCTTGATACACTGGATCAGGTGCTGGCTGCGAAGCCTGCCGATGCGGAGGTGCTGGTGGTGGACCAGACGGCCGATCACGAGGTCGCGACCCTCCAGCGTTTGCAGACCTGGGTGGATGCGGGCGATATCCGATGGATTCAACAACAACCGCCTTCATTGACGAGCGCGCGGAATCGGGCGCTGCGCGAGGCGCGAGGGGGGATTGTTCTATTTCTCGACGACGATGTGCGCGTTCCGCCGTCGCTATTTGCCGAGCATTTGCGATTGTATCGGGACTCGAGCGTTGCGGCTGTGACGGGGCAGGTGTGGAACTGTCGAGACCCGGAGAATCCTCCTTTCATCGAAAACCCGACGCAGGGGACCTACCCGCACTCGCACGTTGCGGAGCAGGTGGATGCGCGCAACATCAGCGGGGGCAATCACAGTGTTCGGCGTTCGGTGGCGTTGGCCATTGGCGGATATGATCCCGCGTTTCGGGGATCGGCATTGGGGGAGGATATGGACTTTTCGCAGCGCCTCCTGTTGGCTGGGCACCGGATCATCTACAATCCCGATGCGTGGATCATTCATTTGGGAATCCGAAGCGGTGGCTGTGCGGTTGGAGCGGGCAGCCCGTGGCCCGAGTGGCAGCATGCCGGAAGTTTGTTGCTCTATGCGTTTCGGCATGGACGGCGGCAAAAAAACACATCGCATATTGTTTGGATGGCGCTGCGCAACGGCCCGTTGAGGCGCGAAGTTGCGACCAATCCGATAAAATGGCCCGGAGCGTGGTGCGGTTTTCTTCGCGGCGTCGCGTATGGGTGGAGACATCGCCGATTTCAGCATGGCATTGAGAGTGGAGCTGCATATGGCTGAAGCGCTCTTCTGGATATCGCTTGCGAGGCGGGGTGGGTAGGGCGCGTTGGCCCAACGCGCCGGAATGGGTTCGGGCTGAGCGAGGGGGTTTTTGTCGGGAACGAGTGGCGGCGGTTTGAGCCAAACTGCCCTGCCTTTTGGGTGAAGGCGTGAGTGGGGTGGTGGGCCTGGCAGGATTCGAACCTGCAACCAAGGGATTATGAGTCCCCTGCTCTGACCGTTGAGCTACAGGCCCGAGGGAGGGGGCGGAGTGTAGGGGATTTGTCGCGCGGTGGGAATAGGGGATCGCGTTTTTTCAGCGGTATTGACGGGGCGAGGCGTGGCGGGGGTGGTGGGTGTTTGCGCGGGGGATGTAGATGCGGTGGGTGGTGGTGTTGTAGTAGGCGGGGACCCAGCCGCGCGGGGCGCGGGTGTGGTGGCGGGGTGTGTTGTAGGTGCGATAGTAGGGGGTGTGGCTTCGATAGGTGTAGGGGGCGGGGTAGCTGTAGGTTTGGATGGTGGGGCCGTAGCTGTAGCGGATGGTGGTGACGGGGGGCGGGTAGCAGACGGTGGGGGCGGGGGCGCGGTAGGCGTATTGGGGGCCGATGCTGAAGCTGATTTGTTGCGCGTTTGCGGCGCTGATGGCCGCGGCGGTGGTGGTGGCGAGGGCGAGGATGAGGGTGTGCTTGTTCATGAGCGTTCTCCCGTCGTTGTGGGTTACAGTGTACGACGGAGCTTGCGCATTGTTTATTCAATCCGAGATACTGCGGGGATGAACACAATTATTCCGGATTTGCAGTCTGCGGTGCTTTGCGACGATGTGAGGCAGGAGCGGAATGGCAAGTTTATCTTGATTGGGCTTTTTGATGCGATTTGGGTGCAGAGTTTGCCGACGCGGTATCCGCGGTTGTTTATGGCGACGCGGTGGTGCAGCGGGGAGGGGACGTTTCATCAGCGGTCGCGGATCCTGAAGCCGGATGGGACGTCGGTCTTGGTGGAGGGGCAGAATATCCCGGTGACGTTGACGTCGGCTGAGGCGACGGCGACGAATGTGGAGATTTTTCTAAATATCGAGTTTCAGACGGAGGGGACGCACTGGGTGGAGGTGTTGCTGGATGGCGATTTGAAGATTCGCTATCCGCTGCGGGTGGGGATTGCGAAGGGGCAGCAGGGGCAACCTCCGCCTTCGGCGTAGTGCGGGTGCGTTGGGGTGGGGTGGTTGGCGCGGTGGCGCTTTAGCTGTCTTGTTCGACGAGTCGGATGGTGCGGGGCTTGGCGGCTTCGCGGAGGAGGGTGTCGGACTGGTCGAGGTGGGTGCGCAGGGCGACGAGGGTGGCTTTGAATTCTTCGGCGCTGGAGACGGCTTTGATGGATCCGTCCACGGCTTGTTGGATGTGGAGGAGGTTCTGGATTTCTTTTTCGAGCTGCATGATTTTGTCCAACTGGCCGGCGATGGCGGTGGAGGATTGGTTGAGGGATGCGGCGTGTTGGTCGAGGATGGTTTTGAGTTGGTCGCGGTTGGCGTTGGCGAGTTTTTCGGTTTGTTGGGTGTGGGCGGCGAGGGCGTCGTTGAGTTTTGTGGTGGCGCTTTCGAGGGCGCGCGCGACGGTTTCAAAGCCTTGGGCTGCGGTTTTCTCGGAGGTGGCCCAGCTTTCGACGGCTTTGGTTTGGGCGGCGAGCATATTTTTGTGCAGGGCTTCGATGCCGTCGCCGGATTTCCTGGTGGCTTGTTCGATGGAGGCTTGGAGGGTGGCGCCGAATTTTTCGGGGTTGGGGACGTGGGTGTGAAAGGCTTCGCTGATGGCGTTGGCGAGTTCGGGGCCGAGGTCTTCTGCGGTGACGCCGGGGGTTTGTGTGGGCTGTTGGTTGGCGAGGTTGCCGAGTTTGCCTAGCACGAGGATGAGGATGATGGCGCTGACCAGGCTGGCGACGGCTGTGATGATGGGAAGGATTGTGTCCATGGACTTACCTCGAATGGGTTGACGTTCTATGCACTCGCATCGTTCCTCACACATTAGTAAATATCGGGGGGTTGTGTCAAAGCGTTCTCTATTGATTTTGGGGTTGGCTGCGGCGTGGTTGGGCGCGGGCGGATTTCCAACGGTTGGAAGTGAGGGGTCGAATGACTTCCAAGGGTTGGAAGTTTCGCTGGGGAAGCCGCCGAAGACGAGGGCGATTCCGGATTTGCCGAGTTGGGTGACGGTGCGCGGGGGTGTGGCGGTGTTGGGGAGTCGGGAGGAGGGGGCGGGTGCGCCGCGGGAGGGGGGGGTGTCGTCGTTTTGGATGGGGCGGACGGAGGTGACGGCGGCGCAGTTTGCGCGGTTTCTGAATGATTCGGGGATGCCGTTTGAGTCGCCGCAGTTTCGGGTGTCGGCGGGGCGTCAGGTTCCGTTGGAGCCGTTGGAGCCGGTGGCGTTTGTTTCGTTTGAGATGGCGGAGGCGTATGCGAGTTGGTTGAGCGGGTGGTTGGGGGCCGATGTGGCGTTGCCGTCGGAGGAGGAGTGGGAGTTTGCGGCGCGGGGGGGTCTTTTTGCTGCGCCGTATCCGTGGGGGTGGGATTCGCCGGTGGGGCGGGCGGCGTTTGGCGGGGATCGGGCGAGTGCGGTGGGGTTGTTTCCGCCGAATGGGTTTGGGCTTTTTGATATGGTGGGCAATGTGGCGGAGTGGTGCAGGCCGGGGCTGGGTGCGGTTCGGGCGGTGGTGCGCGGAGGGAGTTGGAGCGAGCGGTCGGAGCGATTTGTGCGGGTTTGGCGGCGGGTGGAGATTCCGTTTGAGTATCGGGATGCGGATGTGGGATTTCGGGTGATTGCGCGGCCGCGGGGGGCGGGGCGGAAATAAAACGATTAAGACTAAAATAAAAGCGGTTGATTTGTCGTTATGCGTATTTCGGAGATTTGGGGTATTGTCGGTTTGTGAGTTATAGGGAGTGAGGAAGGGTTATGGTTCGATTGATGCGCTTGGGGTTGGCGGTGTGTGTGTTGGTTCCGTGGTTGGGTGCATCGGCGGCGAATCCACCCCTTCAGACTGTGGTGGTGACCCAGAATCAGAGCGTTGCGAGTGGCAGCGCTCTTTTTATGGCGGTGGATCGGGAGGAGCTGAACTCGCTGACGACGACGGGCGCGGTTCGGATGTACAACGCGGGGGGGAACACGTGGGTTGGGCGCATTGCGGTGCCGCGCTCGACGACGAAGACCAATGTTCCGTTCAAGTTTCTGACGCGGACCATGAGCAGCGGCTCGTATTGCAATACGGGGAACGGTTCGCTGACTGGCGCGTTGCAGTCGGCCTCTTCGGCGCTGTGGAGTCCGGGGTATTCGGGCAAGACGGTGTATTATCACTCGGCGCTGACGAATGTGACGATTTTCTATCGGAAGAGCGACGGGTCGTGGGAGCATTCTCCGGTGATGACGCGGTTGGGGGCGGGGCGGAATGGGAATGAGAGCCGCTATGTGGTCAGCGGGATTGGGGAGCCGGGTCAGCCGCTTGTGTTTGTGGGGCACGGTTATGAAAATGGGGTTGAGAAGTGGGACAATCCGGCCGTGGGTGGGATTGACAACAATTATGTGACGTCGCTGGACATGTTCTTTCTTCAAGACGGGAACATTTTCAATTATGAGCCGCCCGCGACGGTGTCGGCGCCGCAGGTGATCAGCGTGGGGAGCTGGACGTCCAGCTATACGGGAAACGGCATTCCGTCGCGTCCGGGGCGCATCTATTTGCCCCGCGGATATACGGAGAATACGTGGAAGCATTATCCGGTGCTGTATATGCACGATGGGCAGAATGTGTTTGATCCGGGTGGGCCGTATGGGTCGTGGTCGGCGGAGGTTGCGGCGACGGCGGAGATTGCGGGTGGGCGCATGCGCGAGACGATCATTGTGGCGGTGGACAATACGGGCAGCCGCATGGATGAATATGGCACGCCGCAGGATGGGCACACGGGCAATTACTATCTGATGTATCTGGCGCACAATGTGAAGCCGAACATTGATGCGAACTATCGCACGTTGACGGATCGGATGAACAACGGGACGCTGGGTTCGTCGTTGGGCGGCCTCATTTCGGCCTATTGCGGGTTGAGTTCGAACGTGTTTGGTCTGGCAGGCGCGATGTCGCCTTCGTATTGGTATGGGCCGAATTTCGCGAGTTGGATCAATTCGCAGCCGACGAAGGGCTCCCGCATTTGGATGGATATGGGGACGGCGGAGAGCGATGGCTCGATGTGGACGCCCTTCTGGCCGGTGTATGAATCGCTGCTTTCGGATGGGTATGTGGTGGGCGACGACCTGAAGATCGCGGTTGGGTGTGGAGAGGGGCACAACGAGGCGGCGTGGGCGAAGCGGGTGGGGCCCGCGATGCGGTTTTTGTACAACGTGTGGGACGAGTCGAATTCGCTGGAGACCAACGCGCCGCCGCCGGCGCCGGGCGCGGTTCGGTTCAGCAGTGCGAGCTATCAGGTGAATGAGAATGGCGGTTCGATCAGCATTTCTGTGAGTCGCACCGGCGGGTCGGATGGCGCGGCGAGCGTTTCGTATGCGACATCGAATGGGACGGCTCTTGCGGGGTCTGCATACACCGCGGCGAGCGGGACGCTGAATTGGGCGAACGGCGATGCGACGAGCAAGACGTTTTCCGTTTCGATTGCGAACAACGGGGTTTATGAAGGCGACAAGACGTTCTATGTGAAGCTCAGCGGCGCGTCGGGGGCCGCGCTGGGTTCGCCATCGAGCGCGATCGTGACGATTGAAGAAGATGAGCCCGTTCCGCCGGATGTGGCGATCACGAATCCGCCGACCGCGATTGTGGTGGGCGAGGGAACGGCCAGCTATGATTTGAAGGGAACCGCTTTTGCGGCGAATTGGACTGGGTTTCGGTGGACGAACAATTTGACGGGCGATTCCGGCACGCAAGCTCTTGCGTCGGCATGGACGATTGCGAACGTTCCGCTGGGGCACGGCACCAACGTCATTGCGGTGAGTGTGACGCGGCCGGGTGTTTCCACGGTGACGAATGCGGCGGACGATGCGACGGCAGGCGTTTATGGAGATGGCTGGCAAACGGCTGACAACGGCGGTTCGGGGTTTGGCGCGTGGACGCTCACTGCGGTGGGCAATGCGGGACATTTCGTCCACAACGGCATGTGGGGCTTTTGGTCGCAGGAGCCCACGAACCTGGCGGAGGCGATTCGCCCCTTTTCGTCGGCCCTCGCCACGGGGCAGACCTTTCACATTCGCATGAAGAACGGTTGGATTTGGGAATCGGGCGGCTCGGTCGGTATTGCGTTGCGCGATGGCGGAGGGAATACCCTCTGGGAGTTGTTTTTCAACGGAGGCGATACGAATTACAGCGTAACGGGCGGTTCGACGGATATTCCGTGGACGGATGCCGGGCTCGACGTTTCCTTTTCTGTGGTTTCGCCCGGATCCTATTCCGTGAAAGTTGTGCCGAATGGCGGATCCGCCCGCACGTATCTCGGCAGCTTCAGCGGCTCGGTCTCCGAGCTGCGCGCGTGGTCGTATAGCAACGGCACGAGCGACACGAACAATTCGAATCGCGACTTCTACATCAACGACCTGAAGATAACGGCCGCGGCGCCTTCGGGCGAAGTCAGCACGAGCGCGACGGCCGTGATCACGCGCGAGGGGCCCGCGCTGCACGACGGCATTCCGTTGTCGTGGTGGAATCAGTATGGACTCGGCACGAACAGCGCCGCCGCTGCGGACAACGATGGCGACGGGGCATCGAACTGGGAAGAATACATTGCCGACACCGATCCGACCCAAACCCTGTCTCACTATCCCAACGCGATTGTGCACATGGAGGGTTCGGGCGTTCTGCAGCTTCAGGCGGGCCCGCCGACCACAAACAGCCGCGTGTATGACGTTTGGCACAAGGCCGACTTGATGAGCGGGGCTTGGGCGCCGTTGAACTTGGATGTGCCCGGCGCGAATGACGGTGGCGCCCTGCAGCTTCTCGTGACGAACGCTGCGGGCGTGGGCTTTTTTCGCACAGGCGTCAAGTTGATTGACTAGCGCGCGGGGTGGCAATCGCGGGGGCGGTTGCGTTAGAGTTGCGGCATGTGCGGGCGCTTTTCCTTGAAAGAAGCAGAGGTGCGGAAGGTGGCAGTGCGCTTCCGCGCGACGGTGGACGCGCGGCTTTCTGCGGAGCCGATGCGGCCGCGCTACAACATTGCGCCGACGCAGAACGTGCTCGCTGTGCGGATGGAAGGCGAGGAGCGCATATTGGGGTCGCTGAAGTGGGGATTGGTTCCCTCGTGGGCGAAGGATGCGTCGGTCGGGAATCAAATGACCAACGCCCGCGCGGAGACCGTGCGGGAGCGCCTTGCCTATCGCCAACTGTTTCGGACGAGGCGCTGTCTGGTTCCGTGCGACGCATTCTATGAATGGACCGGCGAGCGGGCGGCCAAACAGCCGTATGCCTTTGCGCGAGCGGATGGGGCGCTATTCGCCATTGCGGGGCTGTGGGATGCGTGGAGCGATCCCCAATCGGGCTCGGTTTTGGAGACGGTGACGCTGATCACAACGCAGCCGAACGCGATGGTTTCCGTCATTCACGATCGGATGCCCGCGATTTTGCGCGAGGCGGATGAGGAGGCCTGGCTGACCGACACACCCGATGCGGCCGCGGCCTTGTTGCGGCCCTTTGGCGGCGAGATGCGGTCTTGGCCGGTCAGTCGGAGGTTGAACTCCGCTCGATTCGACGACGCGAGTTTGATTGCGCCCGTGCGCGTGAGCGAGCAGCCGGAGCTGTTCTAGCGGCGCGCGGGGGCTTTCGCGCCGCTGTTTTTTCTGCGGGCAGGGAATGATGCGGATTGTTGTGTTTTGCTATTGCGTCTTCGGCGCGGTTGCCGTATCGCCTACGCATGGCTTTTCGACAAAGTCCGTTACGTGAGATTGCGTGGGAGTCCTTTCGGGCGCTGGAGCCCGAGAAAAAGGCGCCCTTGTTGAACATGGCGGGGCATCCCTATCACGCCCTGATTGCGCAGCAGTTCGATCGCGCGATGTTGGATCGCAATGTGGATTTGGCGACCAAGATGCGCAAGATCGGCAAGACGCGCGGCGGGATGAAGTTCCTCCAGGACTTGCTGCCGGAGAAGCGCGCGATGCTCTACTTCGCGCAGCCTTCGACGCGCACCTTCCTTTCGTTCTATGCCGCGTGCCAGATTCTCGGCATTCAGATTGCCGAAGTGCGCGACGCGCAGACATCGAGCGAGGTGAAGGGGGAATCGCAGGAAGATTCCGTTCGCACCTTCAGTTCCTACTTCGACCTGATCATCATCCGGCATCCGCAGGGCGGGTTTGCCGAGCGGTTGGCGTGGATGTTGACGGGAACCGACCGCCCTGTCCCCGTGATCAACGCGGGGTCGGGCAAGGACCAGCATCCGACGCAGGCGCTGTTGGACATCTACACTCTGCAGCGGAGCCTGGAGAAGCGGCGCGGCGGATTGGAAGGCGCGCGCATTGCGTTTGTCGGCGATTTGTTGCGCGGGCGCACTGTGCGCTCGCTCTCGCTGTTGTTGCGGCACTATCCGGGAGTGAAGCAGTATTTCGTGGCGCCGGAGCCACTGCAGATCGGCAGCGACATCCTGGCGAAGTTGGATGAGGCGGGGATGGCGTATGAAGTCACCTCGGATTTCGAGAGCGTGATGCCGGAGATGGATGCGATTTATATGACGCGCATTCAGGACGAGTGGGATCAGAACGGAGAGAGCCGCGCGCTCGACATCAGCCGGTTCTATTTGACCGCGGCGCATTTGCCGATTCTCAAGCCGTCGGCGATCATCATGCATCCGTTGCCGCGCCGGCACGAAATTGCGCCCGAAGTGGATGGCGATCCGCGCGCGAAGTATTGGCGGCAGGTTCGCAACGGCATGTGGGTGCGCGCGGCGCTGATTCTCTCGATTTTTGAGCGCGATCACGAGATAGACCACTACTATGAAGACTTGGTGAGCTAGGGCTGGCGCGCGGATGAAGGAGCCGAAATGAAACATTTGATCACCCTTGAAAACTGGTCCATTGCCGACCTCAATGCCGTTCTGGATCTCGCCGACCGCGTCAAGTCGAGCCCGGAAAACTATCTCGATGCGATGCGGCGCAAGACGCTGTTGATGATTTTTGAGAAGCCGAGTTTGCGCACGCGCGTCTCCTTTGAGACCGGCGCCACGCAGATGGGCGGGCACGCGATTTTCTACGACTTGGCGACCTCGCCGCTCAGCTCGGGAAAAGAGAATGTCGCGGATCTCGTTCGCGTGGTCAGCCGCTATGTGGACATCATCATGGGGCGGCTCTTCGAGCAGGCGCACATCGAGGAAATGGCCAATCTCGCCGGGGTTCCGGTGATCAACGCGCTGACGAATTATGAGCACCCGTGCCAGATTCTCACGGATTTGCAGACCATTCGCGAAAAGAAAGGCGCGCTGAAGGGGCTCAAGCTGGCCTATCTCGGCGATGGGAACAACAACGTCACGCACTCGCTCCTCTTTGGCTGCGCCAAGATGGGCATGCACATCAGCGTGGGGTGTCCCAAGGGCGATGAATATGAGCCGCTCGACGCGGTGTTGGCGGGGGCTCGGCGCATTGCGAAGAGGACGGGCTCGAAGATCGTGGTGACGGATGATGCGGCGCTGGCGGCGCGCGATGCGGATGTGGTCTATACCGATTCCTGGATGAGTTATCACATTCCGCAGCACAAGCAGGAGTCGCGCATCAAGGTGTTCACGCCCTATCAGGTCAATGCGAAGTTGATGAAGCAGGCTCGGAAGGATGCGATTTTTATGAACTGCCTTCCGGCCGTGCGCGGGTGCGAGCAGACCGCCGAGGTGATTGATGGGCCGCAGTCGGTGGTGTTCGATCAGGCGGAGAATCGGCTGCACGCGCAGAAAGCGGTGATGCTGAAGCTGTTGGAATCCGTCGAAGAGTAGGCCAGCGAACTCGCATCGCGGCGGCGAATGCGCTAGAGTGGCCCAGATGAAGCGGATTTTAGTCGTCAAGCTCAGCTCGCTCGGGGATTTGTTTCACGCTCTGCCGGCGGTTCACCGCATTCGCGAGCACACCGGCGCCGCGGTGGATTGGGTTTGCCACGACATCTATGCGGACCTCGTCCGCCGCTTCCGGCCCGTGAATCGCGCGCTTTCATTTCCGCGCACCTCGTTTCGGCGCGATGGCGCGGCTTTTCTGCGCGCGCTGCGCGAGGAAGAATATGATCTGGCGCTGGACTTTCAGGGGCTGTTGAAGAGCGCGTTTGTGACGCGCTCCGCGCGGGCGCGGCGACGCATCGGGCCCTCGTTCAGCCGCGAGGGATCACGGTTGTTTTATGACGCTGTTTCGGGGCCGACGGACAAGAATCGGCACGCGGTGATGGAGTGTTTGGACACGGCCCGCTTTTTGGGCTGTTCCGAAGGGGACGTCGAGTTTCCCGTGGAGTTTCCCGAGTTCGCGCTCGATCTTCCCTCGCCGCGCATCGGGTTGTTGCCTTGTTCGCGACGAGTCGAGAAGAATTGGCCCGTGGCGCGATTTGCCGAAGCGGCGCGTGCGATCGCCGCGCAGCGCGAAGCGAGTTTTGTTGTGCTCGGCGGCAAGGCCGATCGGGCGGCGTGCGCGGAGTTGACCTCGGCGATTGGCGCGGGGGCGAGTGATTGGAGCGGGCGCACTTCGATCATCGAGCTGGGCGGCTTGATTCGCGGGCTGGACTTGTTGATTACGGTGGACTCGGGGCCGATGCACATCGCGGCGGCGGTTGGCACGCCGACCGTTGCGGTTTTTGGCCCGACCGATCCGGTGCGGACGGGGCCGTTTGGAAAGCAGCATCGCGTGATTCGCGAGAGCGCCGATCTTCGCGCGTTGTCGGCGCCGCCGGTGGCCGCGGCGGCGATCGAACTGTTGGCGCGGCGGTGATGATGGGGCGCGCGGCGCTTCGTTGCGTTGCTATCGTTCAGCCGTTGCGCAGCCGTTTGGAGATGACGCCGAGCGCGAGGACTGCGGCGATGAGAAGCGAGGCGATGAGGAGGAGCTTCGCATAGCGCCAGATTTCCTGGTTGATGTGGTAGGGGTTTCGCTCGCGTTTATCGAACGAGGCGGGGAGGACATTCGCGATTTGCTCGCGGGAGGTCGAGTGGCGCAGCTCGAAGCGGGGCAGTGTGAAGAGGTCGGCTCCGAAATAGAGCCACGCGCGCTTTTCGCTGGCGGGGAGGAAGATGATGTAGTGCGGTTCGGCGAGCGCTTCGGCGTGCGCGACGGCGATTTCCGGTTCCTCATAGTTAAAGACCTCGACTTTGAGGAAGCGAAAGCCGGCGTTCGGCAGATTGACGAAGTTGCGCTCCTGCCCATCCATTCGGTGGAGGGCGCCATCGGCGATCCAGCGCCACTGATTGGTGGCCGAGTCGCGTCCGAATATTTTGATGGGGCGGGTGAATTGGGGCGTTTCGATCGCGATGGTGAGGCGGCGCAGGGGTTGGGAGCGAAAGCCCGTGTCGAAGAAGAGCGTTTGGATGCCGCCGCGCAGCTCGTGATCTGCGGGCGGGTCCAGTGTCTTGAGGGCGACGGGGACGGTGGGTTCGGCGCCCTCTGGCGTGTAGGGGAAAAAGAGCCAATCCTTTCCGTCCTCGTCGAGGAGGCGCATATCGGTGGGAAACGATCTGCAGCCATCGAAGATGGCGGGGTCCAGTTGGGCGCGATAGAGCGTTCCAGTCGCTAGTGGCGGCTGCAGGGGGGCGCGCCAGCGGAACGCTTCGCGGGCGATTTGCGCGTGGGCCACTGTGGCGAGGCCTGCGGAGATCAGGAATGCTGCGATGAGGCATTTTTCGCGCATGATTTGACGATAATTCGGCGGGGCGACGGGCTCCAGTCTAAAGCGAGTTTCGACCTCCGATGGTTTTGGGTACTTTGGGAGTGATTTTTGCGCTGAATTATCTTAAAGGTACACAAACGCGAGCTTCCTGATGAATAAACAACTTCGACAAAAGCTAATTCGCAGTGGCGGCCCCCTTCTGTCGGTTCTGCTCCACGTGCTGGTGATCTATGCGATGATTCACTTTGTGGTGTATTCCACCAGCAGTGTGACGCCGGACTTGGAGACGAAGCTGGCGCAGGACGAGCAGATTGATTTGGATCAGATCAAAGAGTTGGAGCCGCTGGAGCCGCTGCAGGATGTGAATGAGGCGTTGACGGACGATTCCGACGTGCCGCCTTTGCTCGAAGATGTCGCGCAGCAGCTTGCCGAGGTGCAGCCCGACTCCGCGTCGCTGCTGGATGAGCTGCCGACGATGCTTTCCGCGGATTCGCCGCTCACCTTCAAGGCGTTGGGCGGCGACTCGCAGTCCATGGGCGCGCTGGAAGGGCGCTATGGCGCGCGCGCGAAGCAGAATGGATTGCTCGGGTCCTACTACAACTCGGTGGATTTCACGGGGCCGGTGTTGATGCGGATTGACGAGACGCTGAACAAGAACTGGGGCGAGAACAGCCCGTGGCCGGGGAAGATTCGGTCGGATTTGTTTTCGGTGATTTGGACGGGGCGCATTGTTCCCCGGCGCAGCGGGCACTACACGCTCTATCTCCGGTCCGACGATGCGGCGCGGCTGTGGATCAACGACAAGGTGGTGTTGGATCAGTTCACGGAGCACAAGGAGCAGGAGGATCGGATCGAGATCGAGCTGCTGGCGGGCATTTCCTATGACGTGAAGTATGCGTTTTGCGATGTGTTTGTTCACGCCGTGAGCGTGTTGGAGTGGAGCAGCGAGGATGCGGGGATTCAGAAGCAGTTGGTGCCGGTGGATTGTCTGTGGGCGGACGGCATTTCGACGCGCGAGTTGCTGAAGTGGAACGAGCAGCAGGGCGGTCGTTTTGTGAATCGCAGCAAGATGCGCAATCCGGCGCTGTTGGGCAACGAGCCGTTCTCGCATTTGGTGGACTACAAGAAGGTGATAGCGGAGTCGGACGTGGGGTATTTGGAGCGCATTCAGGTTCCGGAGTTGGTGCAGGACTTCAAGTCGTTCAAAGCGGGGCATGTTCCCTCGCAGTTCAAGCTGCCTTCGGGGCGCGATGAGACACCCGCGCCGCGCGCGACGTCGAAGGAAGACGAGGACGTCGAAATCACAATTTTCTGAGTGGGTTGAAGCCTTGAGGATGGCGCTGCGCGCCCTTTCGCTGTGTTGCGGGAGGGCGCGTTTGTTTTTGCGGGGGCGGCTCGTTATCGGGGCGTTGTGAGTCGTCATCTTTTGCGCCTCATTTTTCCTGTCTTTTGGAGGCTGGCTCTCTACACTCGCGGTTCCTCATGAGTACGAATCCTCTTATTTTGATTGTTGGCAACGGCGGTCGGGAGCACGCGTTGGCGTGGAAATTGGCGCAGGATAGCGCGCGTCCTCGGGTGGTGTGTGCGCCGGGCAATGCGGGCACGGCGCTGGTGGCGACGAATGTGGATATTCCGGCGATTGATTTGGATGCGCTGGTGGCGTGGGCGGTTGAGCATCGGCCGCATTTGACGGTGATTGGGCCGGAGGCGCCGTTGTGCGCGGGGTTGGCAGACCGGTTGCAGGAGAAGGGGTTGCGGGTGTTTGGGCCGAATCAGGCTGCGGCGCAGATCGAGGGGAGCAAGGTTTTCTCGAAGGATGTGATGGTGAAGGCGGGGGTGCCGACGGCGAGGGCGGGGACGTTTTCGGATCCGGAGGAGGCTCGCGCGTATGCGCGTTCGCTGAGTGGGCCGATGGTGGTGAAGGCGGACGGTTTGGCGGCGGGGAAGGGCGTGCTGATTTGTCCGGCTGTGGAGCAGGCGGAGGCGGCGATTGAGGAGGCGATGGTGCGCGGCGCGTTTGGGAGCGCGGGGGCGCGGGTGTTGATTGAGGAGTTTCTCGAAGGCGAGGAGGTTTCGATTCTCGCGCTGACGGATGGGGAACGGATTGTGATGTTGCCATCGGCGCAGGATCACAAGCGGATTTTCGATGGTGACAAGGGGCCGAATACGGGTGGGATGGGGGCGTATTCTCCGGCGCCGATCGCGACGGATGATTTGTGGCCGGTGGTGCGCGCGCGGGTGTTTGAGCCGACGTTGCGGGAGTTGCGGAGTCGCGGGATTGAGTATCGCGGGGTGCTCTATGCGGGGCTGATGATGACGAAGGGTGGCCCGCAGGTGTTGGAGTTCAATTGCCGCTTTGGGGATCCGGAGACGCAGGTGATTTTGCCTCGGTTGGAGGGCGATTTGTTGCCGCTGTTGGATGCGTGTGCGGATGGGGTGTTGGACGAGGGGGCGGCGCGGTGGAGGGATGGGGCTTGCGTGTGCGTGGTGATGTCGGCGGGTGGATATCCGG
This sequence comes from Kiritimatiellia bacterium, assembly GCA_023953695.1. Lineage (GTDB taxonomy): Bacteria > Verrucomicrobiota > Kiritimatiellia > CAIVKH01 > CAIVKH01 > JAMLJG01. Next base: position 63,787 of record JAMLJG010000010.1, on the reverse strand, counting down.
GGGCGTTTGAGCGCGGGGATGCGATTGCGGGGCTTGAGGAGGCGGGGCGGATGCCGGGGGCGGTGGTGTTTCACGCGGGAACGCGGCGCGATGAGGAGCGGGTGGTGACGGATGGCGGCCGCGTGTTGGGGGTGTCGGCGACGGGGTCGGATTTGCCGTCGGCTGTGGCGCGGGTTTATGAGGCGGCTGCGAAGATTCATTTTGCCAATGCGCACTATCGGAAGGATATTGCGTGGCGCGCTCTTGCGCGGACAACGCCATGAAAAAACCTCGCTTCCTTTTCACTTTTCCTCTCGCGGTTTTTGCGAGTTTGCTTTTTGCCGTCTCTTCGCTTCGGGCGGAGGAGTCTGCCGCAGCGGTTGATGAGTCGGCTCCAGCGGTGACGCCGGTGGCGGAGGCTGCGGAGGTGGTGGCGGAGTCGGCGGCAACGGTTGCGCCGGAGGGGACGATGGTTGGGGCGGTGGAGGGGTTTTTGGCGAAGTTGGCGGAGCGGGGGGTTGGGTTTGAGGGGCAGGCGGATTTTTCGGCGTTGTATGAATGTATTGCGCGGGTGGCGGATCCTGCGGCGCGGGTGTTGGATGCGGGGGCGGTTGAGCATTTTCAGAATGAGCGGAAGGGGCTCGATTTTTATCCGGGGTTGACGCTGACGGTGTCGAATGCGACGCCGGTGGTGGTGGGGGTGTCGGGGTCGGCTACGAATGGGGTGTTGGTGGGCGATCAGGTGCTTTCGATTGGCGGGGCGAGTGTGACGAATGTGACGTTGGGCGGGGCGTGGAGTTTGTTGCGCGGGCACGAGGCGGGGTTGGTGGAGTTGGTGTTGGAGCGCGGGGGTGCGTGGGTGACGGGGTCTGTGGAGCGGGTGTTGTCGGCGCGTCCGGTGGTGGAGTTGTCGGAGGTGTGGCCGCGGCAGATTGGCTATGCGAAGGTGAGTGGGTTGGTGGAGGGGGCGGATTCGGGGAAGGCGATTGTGGGTTTGTTGCGCGAGTGGGCGGCGGCGGGTTTGGCGGGGGGTGTGTTGGATTTGCGGGGCGCGGATGGTGGGGATGTGGAGAGCGCGGTGGCGGTGGCGAGTCCGTTTGCGGCGCCGGGGGCGCTGTTGTTTTCGATGAAGGATCGGGAGTGGAAGGATTTGGCGGATTATGAGGCGCGGGAGGGGGAGCCGATTTCGCTGCCGCTGATGGTGTTGGTGGATGGGCAGACGTCGGGCGCGGCGGAGTTGGTGGCGGTGGCGGCGGAGGATCGGTTGCGGGGGGTGTTGGTGATTGGGCAGGAGACGGCGGGGGATCCGGGGATTCGGGATGTGGTGCCGCTGGAGGATGGGCAGGGGTTGTATATTGCGACGCGGCAGTTGGTGTCGGGTGGGGGCGCGGTGTATGACGGGCATGCGGGGGTGGCGCCGACGGTGTTGATTTCGGGGCGGGGTGATTCGTTGGGTTTTGAGCCGGAGCCGGGGCCGGATCGGCGGGCGAAGTTGGCGGAGGAGGCGACGGATCGGGCGCTGCGGGATCGGGTTCGCGGGGATGCGGCGCTGCAGCGCGCGGTGGATGTTTTGTTGGGGCTCAAAGCCTTGAACATCGGCGTGGGGTCGGTATTGTCGGGGGATTAGTTTGGTTTTGGGGCGCGGGATTTCCAAGGGTTGGAAATCGTGCGCGAAATGAGTTCCAAGGGTTGGAAAAAGGGCGGGCTTTTTTCCAAGGGTTGGAAGGGGTTGTAGATGATTTTTCCAAGCGTTGGAAGTTTTGAGTGATGGCGACGGCGAAGCACACGATTTTGTTTGTTTGTACGGGGAACATTTGTCGGAGCCCGATGGCGGAGGCGATTTTTCGGCATCGGCTGGGGGCTCGGCCGGGTTGGCGGGTGGTTTCGGCGGGGGTTGCGGCGGCGGCGGGGTTGCCGGCGAGTCGCGAGGCGGTGGTGGCGTTGCGGGAGTGGGAGATTGATGCGGGGGGGCATCGGAGTCGGCCGTTGACGCGCGCGTTGGTGGATGAGGCGCGGTGGATTGTGGTGATGACGGCGGGGCATGCGTATGCGGTGGAGCAGATGTTTCCTTCGGCGCGTGGGCGGGTTCGGTTGTTGACGGATTTTGGGGTGCGTCGGAGTGGGGAGGATATTGCGGATCCGATTGGGTGTTCGCTGGATGTGTATCGCCATACGCGGGATCAGATTGGGCGGGCGATGGCGGATGTGTTGGTTTCGGTTTTGGATGAAACAAAGGAATTGAGCGGGACGAGGGAGAAACGAAAAGTCATGAAGATGGTTATTGGTGCGGATCACGGCGGGATTGAGTTGAAGGAGCGGGTGAAGGGTTTGCTGGCGGAGCGCGGGGTGGCGGTGGAGGACATTGGCGCGTTTTCGGCGGAGTCGGTGGATTATCCGGATTATGCGCAGGGGGTGGCGCAGCGGGTTGCGGATGGGGAGGCGGATCAGGGGGTGTTGATTTGCAAGACGGGGATTGGGATGAGCATGGCGGCGAATCGGCATCCGGGGGTGCGCGCGGCGCTGGTGTTGACGCCGGAGATGGCGCGGTTGGCGCGGGAGCACAACAATGCGAATGTGTTGACGTTGGGTGCGGTGACGACGGATGCGAAGGCGTTGCCGGGGATTTTGGATGCGTGGTTTGCGGCGTCGTTTGAGGGGGGGCGTCACGAGCGGCGCGTGGGGAAGATGGATGCGGATGGGGGTTTTGCGGCGGGGCTGGGTTCGGTGGCGGTGAAGGATCCGGAGATTTTTCACGCGATTACGCACGAGGAGGTGCGGCAGCGCCAGAACTTGGAGTTGATTGCGTCGGAGAATTATACGAGTCGGGCGGTTCGCCAGGCGGCGGGCTCGAACATGACGAACAAGTATGCGGAGGGGTATCCGGGCAAGCGTTGGTATGGCGGGTGCGAGAATGTGGATGATGCGGAGCGGTTGGCGCTGGATCGGGTGAAGCGGTTGTTTGGCGCGGATCATGCGAATGTGCAGCCGCACAGCGGGAGTCAGGCGAACATGGGGGTATATTTCTCGGTGTTGCAGCCGGGGGACACGATTCTCGCGATGAATTTGGCGCATGGCGGGCATTTGACGCACGGGCATCCGATGAACTTTTCGGGGCGCTATTTCACGGTGGTGCCGTATGGGGTGGACAAGGAGTCGGAGCAGATCAATTACGACGAGGTGGCGGAGTTGGCACTGAAGCATCGCCCGAAGATGATTGTGGCGGGTTGGAGCGCGTATTCGCGGGTGGTGGATTTCGCGCGGTTCCGTGAGATTGCGGACAGTGTGGGGGCGCTGTTGATGGTGGATATGGCGCACTTTGCGGGGTTGGTTGCGGCGGGGGTGCATCCGAGTCCGGTTCCGTTTGCGGATTTTGTGACTTCGACGACGCACAAGACGTTGCGCGGGCCGCGCGGCGGGTTGATTTTGTGTCGCGAGCAGTTTGCGGCGGATGTGGACAAGCAGGTGTTTCCGGGGATTCAGGGCGGGCCGCTGATGCACATTATTGCGGCGAAGGCGGTGTGTTTCCACGAGGCGCTGCAGCCTGCGTTCCGCGAGTATGGCAAGCAGATTGTCGCGAATGCGCGGGCGGTTGCGGCGGGGTTGACGAAGGCGGGGATGCGGATTTGCTCGGGTGGCACGGACAATCATTTGATGCTGGTGGATCTGACGCCGCTTGGGATCAGCGGGAAGGATGCGGCGGCGGCGCTGGACAAGGCGAGCATCACGGTGAACAAGAATACGATTCCGTTTGATGCGAAGAGCGCGTTTGTGACCTCGGGCATTCGCGTGGGGACGCCGGCGGTGACGACGCGCGGGATGAAGGAAGCGGAGATGGGTCAGATTGCGGAGCTGATTGCGCGCATTCTGAAGGATCCGCAGAACGATTCTGCGATTGAGGCGGTTCGGAAGGACGTGGTCGCGTTGACGGCGAAGTTTCCGGTGCCTTGAGGCGCCGGATGCGGGCGGGGTCTGACGGGGCGAAGGGCAGAAAACCGCGAATATACGGGAAAACCTGATTTTCCAGGGCGGGTCTTGTTTGCCTTTGCATTGGAATGCGGCGGCTTATACCGTCGGCTGTGCGGATTTTTTAGCGTGCTATTTCGGACTGAAGTATTTGTGAACCTGGATTAAGCGAGGCGCCAATGGCTGAAGAACTACAACATTTGATCGAGCGCATTCAGAAAGAGGCCGTGGACACGGGTGAGCGGCAAGCTGCGGAGCTGGTGTCGAATGCGAAGAAGCAGGCGGCGGCGCTGATTGCGGAGGCGGAGAAGCAGGCGCAGGCTCGCTTGGAGAAGGCGGATCGCGATGCGCAGCAGTACACGGAGCGCAGTTTGCAGACGCTGAAACAGGCGGCGCGCGATGTGTTGATCACGGTGGGGCAGGGCGTGGAGAATGTGGTGGGGAGTCTCGCGTCGGATGCGGCGAATGCGGCGTTGGATGAGGCGACGGTGCAGCAGATGCTGGTGAAGCTGGCGGAGGGCTATGCGGGGCGCACGGATCGCGAGCGTTCGATTGAGATGTTGGTGAGCAAGGAGGATCAGCAGAAGCTGATCAATTTTTTCCAGGCGAAGTATCAGGAGCGATTGCAGACGGGCCTGACGATTCGGGGCGATGAGCGGGTGCTCAAGGGGTTCAAGATTTCGATGGATGGCGGCCGCGTTTCGCACGATTTCACGCCGGAGGCGATTGCGGAGGCGCTATCGAACTTTCTGCGTCCGCATTTGGCGGAGGTGGTGAATCGGGTGGCGCGCGAGGGCGGCGCTAAATGAATTACTACTACTTCATGGCCAGCCTGCCGCCCGTCTCGCTGACGGGTGTGCCGCCGGTGGGACTTGAAGTATTTCTCGCCGATGCGCGGCGTCTGCTCGATGCGAAGTTGGTCGCCACGCTGGAGGCGGCGCTGGAGCGTGGTTTCGAGGGGGTGCGCGGCGCGGCGGGGGAGCCGTTGCGGGCAGCGGAAGTCTTGTTGCGCAATGCGATTGCGCGCACGCGCGCGGCGCGGCGGGATGAGGATGCGACGCCGTTCCTGAAGCCCGTCTGCGGGGGGTGGTTTAGCGTCGAGGTGGAGTCGGTGGTGGCGGAGGCGTTTGGAAAACCGAATCCGCTGGAGCGCGAGTTGGTTTTTGAGCGCTATCGCTGGGAGTTGCTGGAGGAGTGGTCGCGCACGACGCCGTTTGGCGAGCGCGCGGTGCTGGCGTATGCGATGAAGTTGAAGATGGCTCATCGCTGGGCGCAATTGAACGATGAGGCGGGTCGCGCGCGTTTGAACGAGACGGTGGCGCAGGTGCGCGCGGCGCCGGACGAGACGATTGAGGTTTATGGATAGGAACAAATGCCGATGACAACGACACATTTGGGCAAGATCAGGGGCATCAATGGAAACCTGTTGCGTGTCGAGTTTTCCTCGCCTGTGGCGCAAAACGAAGTGGCCTATGCGCACAGCGGCGAACTTCGATTGAAGGCGGAGGTGATCCGCATTCGCGGGAACATTGCGGAGGCGCAGGTGTTCGAGGACACGGGCGACTTGCGTGTGGGCGATGCGGTGGAGTTCACCGGCGAATTGTTGAGCGTGGAGTTGGGGCCGGGGTTGCTGAGCAGTATTTATGACGGGTTGCAGAATCCGCTGCCGGAGTTGGCGGCGGAGAGCGGTTTCTTTTTGCAGCGCGGCAAGTATCTCCCGGCGCTTGATCGGAAGAAGACGTGGGCGTTCACGCCGAAGGTGAAGGTGGGCGACACGGTGCAGGCGGGCGATGCGCTGGGGGCGGTGCCAGAGGGAATTTTTGAGCATCGCATCATGACGCCGTTTCGGCTGCGCGGGAAATTGACGGTGCAGGAAATTGCGCCGGGCGGGGCGTACACGGTCGAGCAGGAGGTGGCCAAGCTGAAGGATGAGCAGGGGCGCCTCCACACCGTTTCGCTGATGCAGCGCTGGCCGGTGAAGATGCCGATCAAGGCGTATGTGGAGCGGTTGCGGCCGACAGAGCCGCTGACGACCAAGGTGCGCATTGTGGACACTTTTTTCCCGGTGGCGCGCGGCGGGACCTATTGCATTCCGGGTCCGTTTGGCGCGGGCAAGACGGTGTTGCAGCAGATCACGAGTCGCTATGCGGATGTGGACATTGTGATCATTGCGGCGTGCGGCGAGCGCGCGGGCGAGGTGGTGGAGACGCTGCGCGAGTTTCCGCATTTGGAGGATCCGCGGACGGGTCGGAGTTTGATGGAGCGCACGTTGATCATCTGCAATACGAGTTCGATGCCGGTCGCGGCGCGCGAGGCGTCGGTTTATACCGGAGTGACGCTGGCGGAGTACTATCGCCAGATGGGGTTGAATGTGTTGTTGCTGGCAGATTCGACCTCGCGCTGGGCGCAGGCGCTGCGCGAGATGTCGGGCCGCTTGGAAGAGATTCCGGGCGAGGAGGCGTTTCCGGCCTATTTGGAATCGGTGATTGCCGCGTTTTATGAGCGCGGGGGGGTGGTGAAGTTGCGGGATGGTTCGATCGGGTCGGTTACGATTGGCGGAACGGTGAGTCCGGCGGGTGGCAACTTCGAGGAGCCGGTGACGCAGAGCACGCTGAAGGTGGTGGGCGCGTTCCACGGGCTTTCGCGCGAGCGTTCGGATGCGCGGCGTTTTCCGGCGATTCAGCCGCTCGATTCGTGGAGCAAGTATGGCGGGGTGGTTCCGGACGAGCAGGTTTCGTTTGCGCGCGCGATGTTGCGGCGCGGCGGCGAGGTGAATCAGATGATGAAGGTGGTGGGGGAAGAGGGAACTTCGATTGACGATTTCGTGGTGTATTTGAAGGCGGAGTTTCTCGACGCGGTGTATCTGCAGCAGGATGCCTATCACGAAGTGGATGCGGCGACACCGGCGGAGCGGCAGCAGTATGTGTTCGAACGGATTCACGGCGTGCTCAGGGCGCCGCTGCGTTTTGCGGAGAAGGATGCGGCGCGCCAGTTCTTCCAGCGTTTGACGCAGCTCGTGAAGGACTGGAATCGCGTGCCGCAGGACAGTCCGGAATTTAAGAATCTGGAAACCCGCGCCACACAGATGTTGGCGGAGGTGACGGCTCATGCATAAGACGTATCAACAAATCGAACAAATCGCCGGAAACGTGATTGTGGTTCGCGCGGATGGGATTGGCTATCGCGAATTGGCGCAGGTGACCTCGGAGCACGGCACGTCGCTCGCGCAGGTGATTCGGCTCGAGGGCGAGCGCGTGTATCTGCAGGTGTTTGCGGGCGGCCGTGGCATCATGACGGATGCGCAGGTCCGCTTTTTGGGACACCCGATGGAGATTCCGTTTTCGGATGCGCTGTTGGGCCGCATCTTCACGGGGTCGGGCCAGCCACGCGATCGCGGGCCGGTGATCAGCGAGAATGAGACGCCGATTGGCGGTCCGTCGGTGAATCCGGCGAAGCGCATTATTCCGCGCAATATGGTGCGGACGGGCATTCCGATGATTGATGTGTTCAACACGCTGGTCGAGTCGCAGAAGCTCCCGATTTTTTCCGTCGCTGGCGAGCCGTATAACCCGCTGCTCGCGCGCATTGCGCTGCAGGCCGAGGTGGATGTGATCATCCTCGGTGGCATGGGGTTGAAGCACGACGACTATTTGTATTTCCGCGATATTCTTGAGGAGAAGGGCGCGCTGACGCGGTCGGTGATGTTTGTGCATACGGCGGCGGATCCCACGGTGGAGTGTTTGATGGTGCCGGACATTTCGCTCGCGGTGGCGGAGCAGTTTGCACTGCAGAACAAACGCGTGTTGGTGCTGTTGACCGACATGACGAACTTCGCCGATGCGATGAAGGAGATTGCGATCACGATGGAGCAAATTCCGTCGAACCGCGGTTATCCGGGCGATCTCTACAGCCAGCTCGCTTCGCGATATGAGAAGGCGGTGGATTTCGACACTGCCGGTTCGATTACGATTCTGGCCGTGACGAGCATGCCGGGCGACGACGTGACGCATCCGGTGCCGGACAACACGGGCTACATCACGGAGGGGCAGTTCTATTTGCGCAATGGGCGCATTGAGCCGTTCGGCTCGCTGAGTCGTTTGAAGCAGCTCGTGAATGACAAGACGCGCGCGGATCACCGCACGATCATGAATTCGATGATCCAGTTGTACGCGTCCTATCGCGAGACGTTGGAGAAGCAGGCGATGGGTTTCCGCATGAGCGCGTGGGACCAAAAGCTCCTGAAGTATGGCGTTCGCTTTGAGCGCGAGATGATGGATTTGACGGTGAACATTCCGCTCGAGAAGGCGCTGGATCTCGGTTGGCAGATTTTGGCGGATTGTTTCGATCCGGCGGAGACGGGGATTCCGAGCAAGATGACGGATCAATATTGGCCGAAAGGTTGAGGGCGGAGATGGCGACTGCGAAACGAGTTCGAGGTGCGAGCGCGAGGAAAGGCAACCGCTTCCTTTCTCGCGATAGATAGTCATGGCCAAGATCAAACACACCAAGAATGAGCTGAAGACCCAGCGCGATGCGTTGCGCCGGTTCAAGCGCTATCTGCCGACGCTGCTGTTGAAGAAGCAGCAGTTGCAGATGGAGATGCGCCAGCTTGAGCAGCGGATGGATGAAGTGCGCACCGAAGGGGAGCGGCTACAGGCCGGGATGGGGGCGTGGATTCGCCTGTTTGGCGAGCCGGTGGATTTTACCGCTTGGGTTCGGCTGCGCGAGGTGCGCACGACGACGGGGAATATCGCGGGCGTGAACATCCCGATTCTGCAGGACGTTGTTTTCGAGTCGGTTGCCGTGGATCTCTATGCGACCGATTCCTGGGTGGACGATGGGCGCAACGTGGTGGAGCGATTGGTGCGCTTTCAGATAGAGCACGAAATCCTCGCTGAGCAGCATCGGCTGTTGGGCGAAGAGTTGAGGACAACTTCGCAGCGTGTGAATCTCTTTGAGAAGGTGAAGATTCCGGAAGCGCAGGCGAATATCCGTGTGATTCGAATTTTTCTGGGCGACGCGCAGACGGCGGAAGTCGCGCGCGCGAAATTGGCCAAAGGCAAGTCGGTGGAGACGGCCGCATGATTGTGCCGATGCAAAAAGTTGCGCTGCTTTGCCTCGCCTCTGATCGCGAGGCGACGCTGGACGCGTTGCGCGAATGGGGCGTGATGCATCTTGAGCCTGTTCAGGCGCCGGAAGGAAAGGATTTGGACGCAGCGCGCGCGCGCCTGGCGCGCGTCAACCGAGCTCTGGATGCGCTGCCCGCCGCCTCGAGTGGAGCTGTGGCGAGTGGAGAGCCGGTCGAACAGGCCGTTGAAAATATTCTTTCGGCGCTGGATCGTCAGCGCGAGTGCAGTGAGGAGCTTGAGGCTCTGCGCCAAGAGCGCGCGCGGCTGTTGCCGTTCGGCAATTTTGATCCGCAGGCCCTGGCGGAGTTGGCGGCGAAGGGAGTTCATATTCGCCTCTATTTCCTGGGAGCTGGCCGCAGGCCGGAGGCGCCGGATGGCGTTGCCATTCGGATTCTGAATAAAGCGAAGGCGGGCACCTATTTTGCCGCAGTGAGCCGCGAGCCCGTTTCGTTGGATGCGCAGGAATTGAAGATGCCCGAGTTGCCGCTGAGTGAGGTTGAGCGACGCATTGGCGATTTGGAAGCGCGACTCGCCGAGACACATCAATCCGTGCAGCGCTTCTCCGCAGACGGAGCTTCGATCCGCCGATATGCCGACGAGTTGCTTGAGGCCGTCCATTTTCTGGAGGCGCGCGAAGGGATGGGCGCCGAGTCGGCGATTGCCTATCTGCGCGGCTTCTGTCCATCCGACAAGGTTGAATGGTTGCGGCGCGCGGCGGCGGAGAACGGGTGGGGCTTGCAGGTTCAGGAGCCCAGCGACGAGGATGGCGTGCCGACGCTGATTCGCTATCCGGCGTGGGTGAAGCCGATCAAGGCCGTGTTTGATTTCATCGGCGTTTTGCCGGGCTACAAGGAGATTGAAAGCAGCGCGGTCTTCTTGCTCTTCCTCGGCATCTTTTTCGGAATGATCGTCGGCGATGCGGGATATGGCTTGGTGTTCATTGCGTTGACCTATTGGGCGCGCCGGAAGATGCCCAAGGCCCCTGCGTATCCCTTCCAGTTGATGTATGTGATGAGCGTTTGCACCGTGGTGTGGGGCACGATTACGGGCACGTGGCTGGGGGCGAGTCGGTTGCCTCCGCTGCTGGATGGTTTCGCGATCACGTGGCTGAAAGACACCAACAATGTGATGTTGCTGTGCTTCATGATCGGTTCCATTCAGTTGTCGGTTGCTCATTTGTGGAACGCGGTGCGCTCGTTGCCGAGTCTTGGCGCGCTGGCGCAGTTGGGTTGGATTGGCACGACGTGGACGATGTTTTTCATGGCGCGCATGATGGTGATTGGCCATGCGTTTCCGTCCTTCATGCTCAACGTGTTTTGGGTTTCGGTGGCGCTGATCGTGCTGTTTATGATGCCGGTGAAGCAGATCAAGCACGAGTGGTTCAGCTTCGTGATGTTGCCGCTGAACCTCGTCAGCAATTTCGTGGACGTGGTGTCCTATGTACGCCTGTATGCGGTGGGTGTGGCTGGTTTTGCCGTGGCCAATGCGTTTAATGAGATGGTGCTGGCGGGCGGGTGGCGCGGAATTGGGTACAGCCTGTTGGCGGCATTGATTTTGTTTGCGGGGCACGCGCTGAACATCCTCCTGTGCGCGATGGGTGTGTTGGTGCACGGCGTGCGATTGAACACCTTGGAATTTGCGGCGCACTTGGGCACACAGTGGAGCGGGGTGCCTTATCGCCCCTTCGCTCGTTTGAATTCAGAGAATGTAGACCAGTGAACGAAAGGATACGGACATGGAAGCGGAAGTAATGGCGGGTTTGGGTCGGATGGGAGCGGCGGCGTCGGTGGCATTGGCGGCGGTGGGCTCGGCCCTCGGCGCGGGCGTGGCTGGCATGGCGGCCGTTGGCGCGTGGAAGAAATGCTTCGCGCAGAACAAGGCCGCGCCGTTCATCCTTGTGACGTTTGTCGGCGCGCCACTGTCTCAAACAATCTACGGCATGATTCTTATGAACAACATTGTCAAGGCGGCGGCCGAAACCCCTGCGATGTTCTGGTCCATGATCGGCGCTGGTATCTTTGGCGGTCTCGCCATGGGCGTGTCCGCGTGGTATCAGGGCAAGGTTGGCGCGGGCGCAGCAGACGCGATGGCGGAAACGGGCAAGGGCTTTGGCAACTACCTGATGGCGCTCGGCATCGTGGAAACCGTCGCTTTGTTTGTCATGGTGTTCATCGGGAACGCCATCAAGTAATCAACGCATTGTGCGCGGAGACCGGGCGGAGATGCGTCCGGTCTCTGCTTGCGTCTGCAATTCCCGTTGCGGGCGCGGGGAAGGGTTCGTATAAGGGCTGGCTATGGATCTACAATCACTATTTGCTGAGCGGATCGGTGGCGCGCGGTTTGGCACCGGGAACGAAATCTATAAGTTTGAGAAGATCAAACGCGCGAAGGCGGCGGCGCGCGCGGCGCGGCCGCAGGTCGAGCTGCTCGACTTCGGCGTGGGCGAGCCGGATCAGATTGCCCCGGCGGCCATTCGCGATGCGTTGAAGCGCGCGGTTGATGACCCGGCCAATCGCGGCTATGCGGACAACGGCATTCGCGAGTTCAAGCTCGCGGCGGGCGAGTACATGGAGAAGTTTTTCGGCGTTTCCGATTTGGATCCGGACACCGAGATCAATCACAGCATCGGGTCGAAGCCCGCGCTGGCGATGTTGCCGTTGTGCTTTGTGAATCCGGGCGATGTGGTTTTTCAGACGGTGCCCGGCTATCCGGTGCTGGCGACGCACGCGAAGTATCTTGGCGGCGAAGTGGTCAAGATTCCGCTCAAGAAGGAGAACGAATTTTTCCCCGATCTCAAGGCGATTGATCCTGCGTTGGCGCAGCGCGCAAAGCTGTTCTACGTCAACTATCCTAACAACCCGACCGGTACGGCGCCGACGGTGGCGTTCTTCGACGAGCTGATTGCCTTCGCGAAAAAGTACAACATTCTCATCGTTCAGGATGCGGCCTATGCGACGCTGATATATGGCGATCGCCTCTCCATTCTCAGCCGACCCGGCGGCAAGGAGGTGGCGATTGAGCTGCATTCGATGAGCAAGAGCTATAACATGACCGGCTGGCGGCTCGGTTTCGTCGCGGGCGCGCAGAAGGCCGTTCAGGCCTTTGCGGAGGTGAAGGACAACTGCGACTCCGGTCAATTCAAGGCGATTCAACTGGCCGCGTGCGCGGGCATTGCCGACATTGGCTTGTCGGAGAGCATTCGCGAGCACTATCGGCGGCGTCTCACCAAGATCGTGGCGGCGCTCCAGCGCGCGGGATTTGATGCGCAGATGCCGGGCGGCACTTTCTTTCTCTACACGCGCGCGCCGGTCGCTGCAGGCGATACGCGCTTTTCATCGGCCGAGGACGTCTCGCAGTTTTTGATTCGCGAGTGGTCTGTTTCGACTGTTCCGTGGGATGATGTGGGGTCGTTTCTCCGATTCTCCTCCACCTTTGAAGCGAAGGATGCGGCCGATGAGGATCGCGTGATTGCCGAGCTGGAAGACCGGTTGCGGAAGGCCGCACTGCGGTTCTAGTTTTCGGAAAAATCATCCGTGCGCTTCGGGGTTTTCGTGGTAAGATCCGGGTCAGCATGAGCAAAACACTTTTCAGCGCGGAGCCGGGCAAGCAGATCACCGTTTTTCTGGAGAACCGGCCGGGGACGTTATCCGCTGTCATTGAGACCTTGCGCGCGAGCGACTTGAATATGCGCGCGCTATCGCTCTCTGAAGGATTGGATGTGGGCTATCTTCGCATCATTGCGGACAAGCACGACGACGCGGTTGCTGCGCTCAAGAATGCTGGCCACATGCTGTTGGAGCGCGAGGTTGTTTTGCTGACCGTCGCGAATAAGCCGGGCGGTTTATCGGGCGCCATCAAGGCTTGGGCCGATGCGGGGATCAACGTGGAATACGCGTATTCGGCGGATGATGACAACGTTGAGCAGAGCCTTATCGTCGCTCGCGTCAACGATATTCAGAAGGCGATCAAGGTTGTGCATTCCGCATAAGGGTTGCGCCGAGGAATGAAATCCACCCCGGTTTTTGGCGTCCTCGTGATTGCGTTTTTTCGCGCTGCGAGTCACTCTTTTCTCCACGAAGGACGATGAGCGAATCCATCAGTGTTGAAATCCGGGAGGTGAGCAAGCGGTTCGGCGATTTTGTCGCTGTGGACTCAGTTTCGCTCGAAATCAAGAAGGGCGAGTTCTTTTCGCTGCTGGGTCCGAGCGGATGCGGCAAGACCACGCTGCTGCGGATGATCGGCGGCTTCGAGTTGCCGACAGCGGGCGCGATTCGGATTGGCGAGAAAGATGTCACGCATCTGCCGCCCTACAAGCGCCCGGTCAACATGGTGTTCCAGTCGTATGCGCTCTTTCCGCATCTGGCCGTGCTGGACAACGTTGCATTCGGTTTGCGCTACAAGAAGCTCAGTTCTGCGGATGCGGTGAAAAAGGCGCGCGAATCGCTCGCGCTCGTGCGGCTGGAAGGCTTCGAAGATCGCTTGCCGGCGCAGTTGAGCGGTGGACAGCGGCAGCGCGTGGCGCTGGCGCGTGCCTTGGCGATGGAGCCGGAGGTGTTGCTGCTCGATGAGCCGTTGGGCGCGCTGGATCAAAAACTGCGCAAAGAAGTGCAGTTGGAGCTGAAGAATCTCCAGCGCTCCCTTGGACTGACGTTCGTCTTTGTGACGCACGATCAGGAAGAGGCGCTGACGATGAGCGACCGCATTGCGGTGATGAATCAGGGGCGGGTGGAGCAGCTCGACGCCTCGCACCACGTGTTTGAATATCCGAAGACCGAGTTTGTCGCCCAATTTATGGGCGCCCCGAACTTTTTTACGGGCGTGGTGAAGAGTTTGGCCGAGGGATTGCTCTCTATCGGCGCGCGCACAGAATCCGAAATCCGCGTCCGCGCGCGCTCCAATTCGTGGCGGCCTGACGATGCGGTGCGCTTTGTGGTGCGGCCCGAAAAGCTCGATTTGCGAACGAAGTCCGGCACGTCCGATGGCGAAGTCAGCATCGAGGTCACGATTGAGGACCGCGTCTATCAGGGCGTGAACACCGTTTGGGTTGTGCGCAGCGACGAGGGCGAGCGATACACCATCTATGAACAGAACGATCGCCCGTTTCAGGAGAGCAGCCGCTTCCGAGTGGGTGGGCGGGCGTTTATGAGTTGGAATCCGCGCGATACTGTGGTGATGGAAAAGAAGGAAAATGGGCAGTTGGTGGGATGAAGATCCGGAAACGATCGAATCGAGTCCGCACGAATAGCGAGTTTTTCTAGGCATGTCCGAAGTCTCCAACAAGTCGAGTCCGGCACCGCGTTTGTTGGTTTCGCCTGCGTGGTTTTTTCTCGGCATCTTCTTTGTGCTGCCGCTCGTGATCATGCTCGTGATCAGTTTCGGCATGCGCGGCACGTATGGCGGGCTCAAGCCCATTGTTGACTGGTGGGGCTACCTTTCGTCGGGCGATTTCCTCGCCAACTACCGCCAATCGTTGGACGCGCTCTATCTTCCGATCTACTGGCGCTCGATCTGGATGGCGGTTGCGACGACGGTGTTGTGTTTGCTGATCAGCTACCCGATTGCGTACTACATCGCGATTGTCGCGCCGACGCGGTGGAAGAATCTGCTGCTCGCGCTGGTCGTCGTTCCGTTTTGGACCAGTTTTCTGATTCGCACGTATGCGTGGATGCTGATTCTTCGCACCGAGGGTTTGGCGAATACGCTGTTGATGCAGGCGGGATTGATCCAGCAACCGCTGGATTTGCTCTACAACGAGTTCGCGGTGATGATTGGTTTGGTGTATGGCGAGTTGCCCTTCATGATTTTGCCGCTCTATGCCTCGCTCGAAAAATTGGATCTGACGCTGCTGGAGGCGTCTGGCGACTTGGGGGCCAATCACGCCTCCACGTTCTGGCGCGTCACAGTTCCGCTGACGATGCCGGGCATTGTGGCGGGCATTGTCCTCGTTTTCATTCCGAGCATCGGGCAGTTTGTGGTTTCCGATTTGCTCGGCGGCGCCAAGAGCATGCTGGTTGGAAACCTGATCCAGAACCAGTTTTCCATCGCGCGAAACAAGCCCTTTGGCTCCGCCATTGCCTTTGAGCTTACGGCCGTTGTGCTGGTTCTGCTGTTGGCGTATGCGTGGTGGTCGAAGAAGAAGGGGCAGGAGGCGATGCTGTGAGCGAGTCGGCTCCCGACATTGAGACCACTCCGCAATTTGTGGGGAAGCGCGCTGTGGCGCCGCGCGGCGCGGCGCCGTTTCGCTGGGAGCGAAAGGCGATGGGGTTTCACTCGCTGCTGGTCTACATTTTCCTCTATGCCCCGATTGTGATCCTGGTTGCCTTTTCTTTCAACGAGGCGAAGCAGACTGCGCGGTGGGAAGGGTTCACTTTGCAGTGGTATGGGCGGCTGATGGAGAACAAGCTGATCCTGAAGTCGATGATGAACAGTTTGCTCGTCGCGGGGACGGCGACGGTTGTCTGCACGCTCATCGGAACCCTCGCGGCGCTTGCGCTGGGGCGCTATGAGTTCAAGGGGAAGGGGCCAACGCAGGCGCTGCTGTTTCTGCCGATCATCATTCCCGAAATCGTGTTGGGCGTGGCGATGGTCACCTTTTTTGGCGTGATTCAGATGCGGCTGAGCGTTTGGACGGTCATCATTTCTCACATCGTGTTCAGCGTTTCGTATGTGGCGATTGTGGTTCGCGCTCGGCTGGCGGGGTTTGACCGCTCGCTGGAAGAGGCCGCGATGGACCTCGGCGCGGGCCCGGTGCAGACCTTCTTCCGCGTCACCCTCCCGCTGATTCTGCCCGGCGTCATCGCGGGTGCGCTGCTGGTGTTCACCATTTCGATTGATGATTATGTGATCACCTCGTTCGTGGCCGGCGCAGGCGCGACGACGCTTCCGCTGCAGATCTACTCGATGATCAAGGTCGGCGTCACTCCGGAGGTCAATGCGATCTCGACCCTCTTGCTCCTTTTCACCATAGTGATGATCATTGTCGCGCAACGTTTGCAGCAGCCGCCAACTGAAAAAGGAGAACGCAAATGAAACGAGTCCTGGCCGCCCTCGCCGCGGTCGTGTGTAGCGCCGTGTTGTTCACGGGCTGTGGAAAACAGAGTGAGAAAACGCTCAACATTTTCATCTGGTCTGCCTATTTGCCGGATGAGGTGATTGCCGAGTTCACGAAGCGAACGGGCATTCATGTGAATTACGACACCTACGATTCCAACGAGGCACTGCTGGAGAAGCTCCAGTCCGGTGTGGCGGATTACGACATCGTGGTTCCCTCGGACTACATGGTGACGATCCTCGCCAACGAGGGTTTGGTGCACCCGCTCGACCATTCGAAGATCACCACGTGGGGAAATCTGAATCCGAAGTTTCTCAACAAGAAGTTCGATCCCGAGAACAAGGTTTCCATGCCCTACTTCTGGGGCACCACAGGCATCGGCTACAACCGCGAAAAATTTCCCGATGGGGTGAACAGTTGGGGCGTGCTGTTTGATCCGGCGAATGCGGGGCGCATTCTGATGCTGGACGATCCGCGCGAGTGCTTCGCCGTTGCGCTCAAGTATATGGGCAAATCGCTCAATGAGACAGACCCCGAAATCCTCCGGCAAGCTGCCGAGTTGTTGAAGCAGCAGAAGAAGTTGGTGAAGACCTACAACAGCGGCGACTTTCACAACATTCTTGCCTCGGGCGATGTGGACCTTGCGCACGGCTACAATGGGCAGATGGCGGAGGTTATCGCCGAAGCGCCGGACCGCCTGGCCTATGTGGTTCCGAGTGAGGGCGGCACATTTTGGATGGATGCTGTGTGCATTCCTGCGAAGTCGCGCAATGTGGAGAATGCCTATGCATTCCTCTCATTCATCATGGAGCCGGAAATCAATGCGCAAATTGTGAACGGGTGCAGCTATGCCAGCGCGAACGAGCCAGCCAAGAAGTTCATTGATCCGAAGATTCTTAGCGATGACGACATCTACCCTCCGGATGAAGTTCTCGATCGCTGTGAGTTCATCGAAGACATTGGCGAGACGGCCACGCTGCTCGATCGTCTCTGGACGGAGATCAAGGCGCAGTAGTCGTCCTGTCAATCGCGTGTTTATCGAAGAGGCCCTCCGCGCGGAGGGCCTCTTTTTTCCAAGCGTTGGAAGTGATTGTCGGGGCAATTTCCAATCGTTGGAAGTCGCCGCTGCTGCGAGGGGGTTGGGCGATCAGTGGGCGACGGGGGCCGGGGTGGCGGGCGCTTGTTCGCCGAGGAGTTCGCGGATGCGCGTGGCGAAGGCGGTTGCGTCGAGTCCCGCGGCGATGCGGTGGAGCGAGAGGGTGAGGGTGTTCTCGATGGCTTCGCCGACGGCGAGGTTTCGCTCTTCGCTGAGCGTTTCGACTTCGGTGTAGCCGAGTCCGCTGTTCGAGTAGACCTCGGTGCGGCAGCCGCCGTCGGGGAAGTCCGTTGCGGTGGGTGAGCCGATGGCTCGTTCGATCACCGCGAAGTCGTCGCGTTGGGCGGCGATCCAGCCGCGTGGGGAATCGGTTCCGATTTTGATTTCGCCCGCGTTTGTTACGTCGGCGACGAGGACGGAGGGCGTCTCGCGATGCAGGATTTCTTCGCGCGGAGGGGAGAAGTCGAGGACGTGATAGCCGTCCACGAATGCGGAGTTGGTTTCGACGGCCATGGCGATACGTTGGACGCCTTTCAGTTGGCTGATGTTCCAGAGGGTGACGGGGATGGAGGAATCGGCAGTGCGCTCGATGCGCTGCTGGATGGTGAGGGTGGTGGCGTCGGCGGGGAGCGTAAACTTTCGCTGGACGGCGATGTTCACCGGTGCGCCGAGTTTGATTTCGAGCAGGACGGTTTGCGATTGGTCGCGGTTGACCCAGCCGCGCGCGGTCCACGCGGGGCCGTCGAGGAGCCAGGGCGGGGGCCAGTAGCCCGCGAAGTGGTCGGGCCAGCGGTTCTGCGAAACGGGCCAGACCCAGTCGCCGCCGAAGTTGCGCCACTCGCCCGAGGGCTCGGTGGCGGGTTCGGTTGCGCGCGAGGCGAGCCCTTCATCGAAGCGGAGCAGGTTCGGCTCCCCTCGGAAGTTCATGAGCCCGACGCGGCCGATGGTGGGGAAGATGGCGAATTCGACCTGGCGATTCTGGAGAAGGAACGCGTTGGTGTGGCCGTATAGGGAACTGGGAGCGAGTGGGTTCATGGGGATACTACTGGTTTCTGCGGCAACGCCGGGCAGGGCTGCCAGGGCGAACGCTGCGATGGCGGTCCGGATGGCGGTTTTCATGGCGGCACTATAGGGGTCGGGTCGGGTTTGTGACAAGGGGGAGCCGCGCGCTTGCAAACTCCGTGACACAACGGGTCTCGCGTGATACATCGGATGCTCATTTTTTGAGAGGAGCGACGTTTTCATGCGACTTCATCCCATTCGAGTCTTGCAGCCACCTCCCGCGCGCGCGGCTGCCGTTGCCAGCCTTCCCTACGATGTGGGCGAGCTGGAAGATGCCCGACGCGAGGCCCAAGCGAACCCGTCCAGCTTTCTCCACGTGGAGCGGCCGGAGGTGGATTTGCCTACAGCATTTGATGCTGCCTCCGGAGTGCATCACAAGACCGCGCGCGCCAACCTCGAGCGCCTGATTCAGAGTGGCGACCTCGCGTTGACGGAGGGCCCGGCGCTCTACGTCTATCGCATTACGATGGGCACCCATTCGCAGACCGGTCTGGTCGGCGGCTTTCATGTGGACGATTACTACGCCGATCGGATCAAGAAGCACGAGAAGACGAAGAAGCCGACGGAAGACGACCGCACGCAGCACGTGTTGCAGGTGGGCGCGCAGACGGGGCCGATTTTCCTGCTGTATGCGGATCAGCCCGAGATTGACTACCTCGTCGCGGGCATCATCGCGCATCCGCCGAAGATTGATTTTCGCGCGGCCGATGGCATTCGCCACGAAGTGTGGGTTGCGCCCGATGTGGATGCGATTCGCCGCGCGTTCGAGGCGGTTCCCGTTGCCTACGTGGCCGACGGGCATCACCGCGCGGCGGCGGCCGCGCGGGCCGGGCGCGAGTTGAAGGAGAAGAATCCGAACCATCGCGGTGACGAACCGTACAACTGGTTCATGGCCGCCATTTTTCCTGGCAGCCAGTTGCAGGTGCTGGCCTACAATCGCGTTCTTCACGATTTGAATGGGCGCACTGCGGAGCAGCTCTTGGATACTGCGCGGCAGGCCTTCCGTGTGGCGGAGGTTTCCTCGCCGCGCCCAACCTCGGCCCGCTGCGTGCACATGTATCTCGGCGGCCGCTGGTATGCGTTGAGTTGGGACCTCGATCCGAAGGCTGACCCGGTGTCGGCCCTGGATGTGTCGGTCTTGCAGGATCGTCTGCTCGGCCCCGCGCTGGGGATTGCGGATCCGCGCAACAACTCGCGCATTGATTACATCGGCGGATTCCGAAGCGCCGAAGAGGTGAAGGAGCGCGTGGACACCGGGCGCGGCGCGGTGGGCTTTTCGCTATTCCCGACGGATGTGAATCAGTTGATTGCGATTTCCGATGCGGGCCAGATCATGCCGCCCAAGAGCACCTGGTTTGAGCCCAAGTTGCGATCGGGTCTCTTTGTGCACCCGCTCCACGCCGCGCAGGCGGATTAAAGGCGGAAAGGGTCAGCAAAAGAGCTTGATCTCGTGAGGGTATAGCCTATCTTTGCGTTCTCTTTTGGCGGGGGCGTAGCTCAACTGGTTAGAGCGCTGCCCTGTCACGGCAGAGGTTGCGGGTTCGAGCCCCGTCGCTCCCGCCACTTATTTCCCCGAACGTGACTCGGGGCTTTTGGGTTCGCGCCATGCCTCGCCAGAAAATCAATTTGCCCGAACGCTGGGCGTTTTCCACTGCGATTCCGGTTCGCATCACGGACCTCAACTACGGCCGTCACGTCGGCAACGACACGATGCTCTCTCTCCTGCAGGAAGCGCGCGTGCAGTGGCTGCGCGGCCTGGGATATCCATCGGAGCTTCTCGCGGAGCCGGTGGGTTTGATTCTGGTGGATATCGGGATTCGTTTCAAAGCGGAGCTGGTTTATGGAGACGTCGCCACGGTGAGCATTGCGGTGACGGAGGTGAGCAAGCGCGGGTTCGAGCTGACCTATTTCGTCACCAAGGGCGATGAAGCGGCCGAGGTCGCGCGCGCGACGACGGGGTTTGTGTTTTTCGATTACGCGGCGCGGCGTCTCGCGGAGCCGCCCGCCGAGTTCTTTGCCAAGGCGGGCGCGCCCGCTGCGTGAGCCGCGCGCGAGGCGGCCCTCGCAGCGTTTCGATCAGCGAACTTGCCCGGTTCCCTGGATCACGTATTTGTACGTGGTCAGTTCTTCGAGCCCCATCGGCCCACGGGCGTGGAGTTTGTCGGTGCTGATCCCGATTTCCGCGCCGAGTCCAAATTCGGCGCCATCGGTGAATCGCGTGGAGGCGTTCACATAGACCGTGGCCGAGTCCACTTGTTCTGTGAAGTCTCGTTGTGCCGCGGGGTCGCTGGCGACGATGGCGTCGGAGTGGTGCGAGCCGTGTTGATTGATGTGATTAATGGCGGCCTGCAGGTTGGGCACAATTTTGACACCCAGGATGAGGTCCAGATATTCGGTATCCCAATCGGCCTCCGTCGCGGGTTTGAGATCGCCCACGATTGAGCGAGCCGCTTCGTCGCCGCGTAGTTCGACATTCTTGGTGCGCAGAGTTTTCACGAGGTCGGGGAGAAGGGAGGGCGCGATGGCCTCGTCAATCAAGACGTGCTCGGCTGCGTTGCAGACGCCGGGCCGCTGGCATTTGGCGTTCTCGACGATCTGAATTGCCATGTCGTGGTCGGCCGATTTGTCCACGTGGATGTAGCAGACGCCTTTGTAGTGCTTGATGACTGGCACGCGCGCGTTTTCGGCCACGGCGCGGATGAGTCCTTCGCCGCCGCGCGGGATCGCGAGGTCCACGCGGCCTTCCATTTGGACGAGTTCGCGGATCGCGTCGCGATCTGTCGTGCCGACGATTTGGATCGCGTTGTCGGGAAGGCCCTTTTCCTTGCCTCCCGCCTGCAGGGCGTCGGCAATGGCTGTGTTGGAGTGCAGCGCTTCCTTGCCGCCGCGCAGGATTACGGCGTTTCCGGTCTTGATGCAGAGCACGGAGGAGTCGGCCGTTACGTTGGGGCGCGATTCATAAATAATCGCGATGACGCCGATGGGGACGCGCACTTTGAAAATCTCGAGTCCATTCGGGCGCATCCATTTGCTGATTTCCTGGCCGACGGGATCCCGGAGGCCGACCACATCGCGAATGCCCTTGATCATGCCGTCAATGCGGCCATCGGTCAGGAGCAGGCGGTCGAGCATCGCGCCGGAGAGCCCCGCCACCTTGGCGGCCTCCATGTCGCGGGCGTTGGCCTCTTTGATCGCCTCGCGGCGTTGGTCCAGTTCGTCTGCCATCGCTTCGAGGATGGCGTTCTTGCGGCGGCTAGAGAGCTGTGCCATTGCGCGCGCGGCTGCCACGGCGCGATCGCCCATGGCTATCATTTCATCATGCAGGTTCATATCGGATTCTCTCCATGGGCTGCGTCTATCGTTTCCTGAAAACCAAGTTGTCGCGGTGCACGGCCACGGGCGATTCGCCCGCGCCGAGCAGCGCGGCGAGTTCTTTGGAGTGTTTGCCCTTCATCAGGCGAAGTTCTGTGCTGGAATGCCCGCTGAGGCCGCGTCCGATCGGCGTGCCATCGAGGGCTTTGATGGCGACGACTTGGCCCGCATCGAAATCGCCTTCCACCTCGCGAATGCCGACGGGGAGCAGGCTGCTGCCTTTTTGCGAGAGCGCCGCGCGCGCGCCATCGTCCACAATCAGCGCGCCTTCGGGGCGGTGGAAGAGCGCGATCCAGCGCTCGCGGCGCGAGAGCTTGTTCGCGCGTTCGCTCGCGACGATCCAGGTGCCCGCATCGGCTCCGGCCAATATCCGATCAAGGATGGCGTCGGACCGCCCGTTTGCGATTACGACGGGAATGCCGTTTTCCGCGACCATTCCGGCGGATTGCAGTTTGCTCGCCATGCCGCCGGTCGAGAGTTCGCTGCCCTTTCCGAGCGCGAGCGATAGTTCCTTTTCGGTGACGCCGTGCAGCGTGGGGACGCGGCGTGTGCGCCCATTTCCGATTGGCGCTCGGAATCCGTCCACCGTTGAAAGCAGGACAAGTGCGTCCGCTTGGATGAGCAAACTCGTGAGCGCCGCGAGGAGGTCGTTATCGCCGAACTTGATTTCGTCAATCGCGACGACGTCGTTCTCGTTCACAATTGGAATGACGCGGTGCTCCATGAGCGTGTCCATCGCCTCCGAGGCATTGAGGTGGCGCGTGCGGTGGCGCAGGTCGTCGTGTGTGAGGAGGATCTGGCCGATTTGAATGTCGTGCGCGCTGAACAGCTCGTCATACGTCGCCATCAAGCGAGACTGGCCCACTGCGGCGGCCATTTGCAGCAATTTGAGCGTGGTGGGGCGCTTGCGCCAGCCCATCGCCTCGATGCCGCTGCCAATGGCGCCGGAGGAGACGAGGACCACCTCGCGGCCCGCCTTGTGCAATTCGGCGATCTGGCGCACCAGCTCGCGCATGCGCCGGATGTCCGGGCGGCCCGTCCGCTGCACGAGGACGCGGCTGCCGATCTTGATCACAATCCGCTGCGCCGCGGCGAGCGCGGGGCGTTTGACACTTGCCACATTCATAAAGCGGAAAGTGTATCAAAGACTTCCAAGGATTGGAAAAGACATCTGCGCGGGCTTCCAAGGATTGGAAGTGGGGCGGTTTGAGGGGGGGCGGCGGCTGTGGGGAGGGCGGGGAGAGGGCGCGGAGGGCGATTTTTCGTGGGGAAAGTCCGCGCTGGCGTTTCCGCGGCCTCTTTGCTTATGTTGCGTGCTTGTTTTCAGAGAAATGTGATGATGACCTCCGCTCAACTCCGCCAGTCGTATCTCGACTTTTTCAAGTCGAAGCAACACACCCTCGTTCCCTCGTCGAGCTTGATGCCCGATTCGCCGAACCTGCTGTTCACGAACGCGGGCATGAACCAGTTTGTGCCGATATTCCTCGGTCAGCAGCCCTGCCCGTATGAACCGGGGCGGGCGGCGGACACGCAGAAGTGCATTCGGGCGGGAGGCAAGCACAACGATCTTGAGGATGTGGGGTTGGATACCTATCACCACACGTTCTTTGAGATGCTCGGAAATTGGTCGTTTGGCGACTACTTTAAGAAGGAAGCGATCGAGTGGGCGTGGGAGCTGCTCACCCAGGTGTGGAGATTCCCCGCCGAGCGGCTCTATGCGACGGTGTATTGCCCGGAGAAGGAGAAGGGCGATCCGGCGGAGTTTGATCAAGAGGCCTACGATCACTGGGCGCGCCTCTTCACGGCAGCCGGGCTCGATCCGAAGGTGCACATCGTCAACGGCAACAAGAAGGACAACTTCTGGATGATGGGCGAGACGGGGCCGTGCGGGCCGTGTTCCGAGGTGCACGTGGACCTCACGCCTGCGGGCGACACGCGCGGGGCGTTGGTGAACAAAGGGTCGCCCAATTGCATCGAGATTTGGAACTTGGTTTTCATCCAATTCAACGCCAATGCGGATGGTTCGTTTGTTCCGCTGCCCGCCAAGCACGTGGATACGGGGATGGGCTTTGAGCGCGTGGCGGGAATTGTGCAGTGCACCCGAGGGTTTACCGATTTCAGCCGCGTGGTGTCGAACTATGAGACGGATGTGTTCCGCCCGATTTTCGATGCGCTGCAGCGATTGAGCAGAAAGCGCTATGCATCCACGCTTCCCGCGCCTGGATCGAACGGGGAGACCGAGCAAGAGCGGATAGACATCGCCTTTCGCGTTATCGCCGACCACATCCGCACGCTCAGCTTCGCCATTGCCGACGGCATTCAGCCGGGCAACACCGACCGGCACTACGTGCTCCGCCGCATTCTCCGCCGCGCCGTGCGCTATGGCCGATCGCTCGGTTTCCGAGAACCCTTTTTCTACAAACTCGTGGACGTGTTGGCCGAGACGATGGGCGACGTCTTTCCCGAAATTCGCGCGCGAAAAGCCGCCGTTCAGGAAGCGCTGCGCATCGAGGAGGAGGCCTTCAATCGCACCCTCGATCGCGGAATTGAGCTTTTCCAAATTGAAGCAGCGCGGCTCCGGGCCGCGCAATTGAAGCAGATGGAGGGGCCCTTTGCGTTCAAGCTGTACGACACCTACGGATTTCCTCTCGATTTGACCGAGTTGATGGCGCGCGAGTTGGGTCTGACCGTGGATCACGCGGGTTTCGAAGTGGAGATGGAAAAGCAGCGCGCCCGCGCGCGCGCCGCGCAGAAGAAGACCGTCATCGAGGTCTCCCAAATCGCCAGCGATGTGGCCACTGAGTTTGTCGGATACGACCAGCTCGAAACCACCGCGCGCGTGGCGGATGTGCTCGATGTGAAGGGGCGCGCCGCCGTGATTCTCGACCGCAGCTCGTGCTATGCGGAAATGGGCGGTCAGGTTGGCGACACAGGTCAGCTCCGGTCAGGCGGTCATCTGTGGCGCGTGGTGGATACACAAAAGGTCGGCACCGCCTGGCTCCATTTTGTGGATGGCAATGAAGCCCCTCACGAAGGCGATGAAGTCGCGCTGTCCGTTGACGCCGCGCGCCGCGCGGCGATTCAGCGGCATCACACCGTCACCCATCTTTTTCACTGGGCCCTGCACGAGGTTGTGAGCCGCGATGCCAACCAGAAAGGGTCCTACGTCGGCCCGGACAAGCTGACGTTTGACTTCAGCAGCGCCGCGTTGACGCCCGCGCAACTGACGGATATCGAGCGGCTCGTGAACGAGCGCATTGTGGAGAACGAAGTTGTGAGCTGGCGCGAAGTGCCGTATGCCGATGTCAAGACACGCAAAGATGTCACGCAGTTCTTTGGCGACAAGTATGGCGAAGTGGTGCGCGTGGTGCAGATTGGCGGAGAAGCCGGCGCGCTGAATGGCTATTCCATGGAGCTTTGCGGTGGAACGCACACCCGCGCGACGGGAGAGATCGGACTGTTTCGCATTGTGGGCGAAGGCGCGATCGCCGCCGGGATTCGCCGCGTGGAAGCTGTCGCGGGCTTGGCGGGCTGGCAGACGGTTGTTGAAGATTTGCATCGGCTCAAACATGCCGCCACGACGCTGAACTGCGCCCCCTCGGAAGTGGAGAAGCGACTCGAAGCCCTGCTCGCACACCAGAAGGCGCTGGAGAAGGAACTCAAGTCGCTCCACCTCAAACAGGCGGGCGAGCGCGCCTCTGCGTTGCTCTCGCAGGCCGAAACGCGCGGCGGTCGGCCCACCTTGCTTCTCAATGTCGGCCAGGCCGACGCGGAAACCGTGGGTGCGATTGCCGAGCATCTGAAAGCGCGATTCGAAGGCGTGATCGTCATCGGCGGCGCGTCGGAAGGCGCGGTGACGTTGATGGCGATTGTTCCGCCCGCCTTCGCGAAGCAACTCCAGGCTGGAAAGATAATTCAGACCATCGCGCCGATCGTCGCCGGCAAAGGCGGCGGCAAGCCGGAGTTTGCGCGCGGCGGCGGGAAAGACGCTGCCAGGCTGGACGAAGCGCTGGCGGCCGCAGCAAAATTGCTCGACGCATAGACGGCCTCTTCACCGCTCCTTCTGTCCGTCGGCAATAAAACGACGCCCTGCGCGCATCGCTGCGCGCAAGGCGTTCGACTCCTCGCCTCAACCCTTGTGGGCCTAGGCTTCGGATTGCACTTCGATTCGGCGCGGCTGTGTTTCCGCCGCTTTGGGCAGCGACAGGCGCAACACGCCGTTTTTGATGCGCGCCACAATTCCATTGCGGTCCACATCTTTGGTCAGCGTGAACGTACGGCGATACTCAACCGATCCGAACTCGCGATGCACCGCTTTGTGTTCGACCTGATCCGGCGCCGTTCGCCGCGCGCTGATGGTCAGCGTGCGATTTTCGAGCGACACGTCAATTTGATCCGGCGTCACACCCGGCACATCTACGAACAGGACGATTTCCTTTGTCGTCTCATACACATCCGTTGCCGGAGCAAAGACGGGAAGTTTCTGTTCCTGCTCGCTGCGTTTCGTCTGAATGTCCGTCAATGTTGTCATCGTGTGTCTCCTCATTCTTCTGTAATGGCGATTCTTCGCGGCTTCGTGCTCTCCTTTCGCGGCAGCGTGATGCGCAGCACGCCGTGTTCATAGCGCGCTTGAACCTTCTCCGCTTCCACTTCGTAGGGGAGTCGCGCGGAACGCGAGAACGAGCCCCGCTCGCGCTCGCAGCGTTGCTGGCCATCCGCAGGCGCCGACGAATCGGCTTTGCGTTCGCCCGCAATCGTCACCACGTTCCCGACCACCGAGACCTCAACATCCTTCGGATCCACGCCCGGGATTTCTGCGGCCAAAACCGCATCATCCTGCGCCACCCAAAGATTCAACGCCGGGAACTGCTCAACCGCCGGGGTATAACCGGAGAAGAGGCGATCCACTTCGCGCTGAAGCTGTTGAATCCCGCTGAACGGGTCCAACGTCCAATCCAATCTCGCAACTGGGTACACCATAACCTGATCTCCTTTCACTTTTGCCACAATTAGAGCAAAGCGCATGCCAACTTGATCAGATACTCGCAACAGCCTAAACAACAACATGATGCAAATGTTTCCATCTTGGTGATGGTGCGACATTTTGACGCCATCGGCTTGCGTGTTGGGTCTGGTGTGACATGATGACTCTTTTGGGGCTTGGGTAGATCGCACTCGCGTGGAGAGTGTTGGGTTGGTAGGCTTTCGGGTGGCGATGAGCGGGAAGCGATATAAGTCGGGGTTGCGGCGTGTTCGGGTTTTGATGAATCCGCACAGCGGGCGGAGCCATGCCCTAAACGAGGTCATTCACTCCGTCCGGCAGCATTGGGATGTGCCGGGTTGCGACGTGATGCTTCAGTTCAGCAACAGCGAGGCGGATGGGCGCGAGAAGGTGCGGCGCGCGCTGGACGAGGGGGTTGATACGGTTTTGGCAATGGGCGGGGACGGCATTGTCAACACGGTGGGTTCGGAGCTGTTGGGGACGGGTGTTGAGTTGGGGGTGATTCCCACGGGGAGTGGAAACGGGTTTGCGCGACACTTCGGCATTCCGCTGGCTATTGACGATGCGATTCGCGCGTTAGTGAATGGCCGCGCGACGACGATTGACGTGGGGCTCGCGAATGGGCGTCCGTTTTTTGTGACGTGCAGCATGGCGGCTGACGCATCGCTCGTGAAGACGTTCGAGGCGTTTCCGTTTCGCGGAATTGTTCCATACGTTTTCGCTGCGGCGCACCAGTTGTTTGATTATCACCCGCACCGCTTCGAGGTTCAGTTGGATGAGGGCGAGCCGATTGTGTTTGACGGGCCGCTCGTTTTCACAGTGGCGAATCTGACGCAGTTCGGCGGCGGCGCGCGCATTGCGCCAAAGGCGGAGCACGACGATGGCCTGCTGGACATGGTGGTGATTGAGAGGCAGGAGGCGGGGCGCGTGCTCACCAATGTTGCGCGCCTCTTTGACGGCACGATTGACGCGCTGCCCGGCGTGCTCACTCGACGTTTTAGACGTTTGCGCGTGCAGCGCGAGAAGGCGGCGGTGATTCAGGTGGATGGCGAATTGCAGGAAAGCCCATCCGTTGTTGAGGTCGAAGTGCGCGAGCGGGCGTTGGTTGTCTTGATTCCTTCGGCGCCGGGGCCGGATGCGTTCCGCGTCTGACGGCTGGCGGCCTCGCGATTTCCTGCTTGCAGCTTTGCGCGCACGCCGCCCATACTTTCCCTTGTGAAAACGATTCGTTGGCTGACTGTCTGGGCTGCGCTCGCCGTTGGCGTGCCTTTCGCACAAGCGCAGAGCAATTTGACCTACACAGGCGAGGTGCTTCTCGATCCCCCGAAGGAGGCGTGGAGCTATCCGAGCAAAGCCTTGCCGGTGGGAGACCGCGTGCGCGTGGCGTTTTACAACATCGAGAACTTTACGGACGGCGAAGGGGACGGCCCGGATCGCACGGAAGAGCGGATCCAAGCACAGGCGCGCGGTGCGGCAGAGTTGATTGATGAGATGGATGCCGACGTCTTGATTCTCTCGGAAGTGGAGAATGTCGCTGCGATCAAAATCCTGAATCGAGCATTAGCAAAGCCCTATCCCTTCGGGTGGATCAGTGCGTATGGGGCGGAGGATTGGAAGAATCAAAAAATGAACGAAGCGGTGCTCTCGCGCTTTCCGGCGACGGAGTTGATGGAGCTCGACTTCGGTCACCTGGCGGGGTCGGGTCGCCCGACGCGAGGAATCCTGCGAGCGGGTTTTGATTTGGGCGACGGCCACGAGTTGGTGGTGTATGGCGCGCACTTGAAATCGAATTATGGCTATCGGCCGCGCAACATCAGCCAGCGCAATAATGCGATGCAGATCATGGCGAAAGACGCGCGCGCCCTGCAGAAGAAGTCGGCTGGCAAGGTGGAGTTGCTGTTGCTGGGCGACACCAATGTGGATCCGGAAGCGCCGGAGTTCGCGGGCGATTGGTCCATGGATCCGATACGATCGTGGGCTGATTTGTGGCGTGGCAAGCCGCTGCACGAGCGGACCACGATTCCAACGCGCTATGGCGATTCGGCCAAGGAGTTTCCGCCGGCGAGTTTTGATCGGATTTATGCCGGCGGCGACGCCACGGTCACGCCCTGGGTGGTCGGCGCTCCGGGGGTTCTTCAGCGCGGGGTGAACACGAAGAACGTGAATGCGCTTCCTGGAGAGGATGGCCACATTTCAGACCATTTCCCGGTCTGGGTGGACCTCCACCGGGAGAGTCCGTAGTCGCGATTTCGGCTTGGTGGCCGGAGCGTTTTCCGGCGCGGGACTCCGATCTCTCAGCCGTAGCTTTTTCGGAAACGCACTTTGTCGTCGTCGGGTGAGGTCTTGTCGTCGCTGCTGGGCGCGATGATGGGGTTGGGGTCGGCGGCGGCTGGCGCGTCGGCCGCAGGGGCCTGCGGTGCGGCGCTGGGCTTTGCGTTGCGGGTCTCAACGTAGTTGAGTTTGAGCATGCTGAGGGTGTTGCTGAGCATGCGCTCTTCGTCGCCATCGAGGTTGCCCTTGGTTTTTGCCGCGAGCATGTCAATGAGATCAATCGCCTGCTGGGCGGCGTCGAGGTCCACCTCTGTTTTCTGTGTTGCGGGGTGGACGATTTTGCCGAGGCCCAGGAGGGCGGATTGCGCGAGGGAGACGAGCAGGTGGGCGAAGAGCTGCTTGTTTTGCTCGTCGAGGTTGGGGTTAGTCATGGGGTGTCTCCTTTTGAGCTGAAGCGGGATGCACGATGGACAGGACGGCTTTGTTGTCCACGAGCAAGTCGGCTGCGACCGCGCGCACGTCTTCGGGTGTCACGGTTTGCAAGCGCTGTTCGAGTTCGAAGGGATAGCGATAGCCGAGTCCGTAGAGTTCATTTAATGCGCAGGCAGTGGCGAGGCCGGCATTGTTCTGCAGGTCCATGCTGGCGGCGGCCATGAGTTGTGCGCGTGCGCGATCGAACTCTTCTTGAGCGATGCCCTCTTTGCGGATGCGCGCGAGTTCTTCAGTCATTAGCCGTTCGACTTCCGAAATGGATTGTTCTTGTGTGCCCGCGTAGAGCGCAAAGAAGCCGGGGTCGAGCGCGATGAGGCTGAACGCGCCGACGTAGTACACGAGGCCGCGCTTTTCGCGAATCTCGATGCCGAGGGTAGAGGAGAGTCCACTGAGCGCTTTCTGCAAAATGTTGAGGGCGTCCACGCGGGGATCGGAGATGGAGATTCCGGGGTAGCCGAGGAGGACGATGGCCTGCTCTTTGGGCTCAATGAGGTCGGAGCGCGCGGGGAGCGTGGGGGTGGCGGCGGGTTGGCTGAGGGTGGGTTTGTTTCCGTTCGGGACGGAGGCAAAATACTTTTCCGCGAGTGTTTGCGCCTGCTCGCGCGTGATATCGCCAAAGAGCGAAATGACGAGGTTGGAGCGGACGGTGAGGCGCTGATAATAGGCGCGGACCGTGTCGGGCGTTTGCTCGGCGACGGATTCGGTTGTGCCCGCGCCATCGAATCGGTAGGGGTGGCCGGGGAACATCAATTCGCGCAGCGCTTTTTGCGCGATATACATCGGCTGCTCGCGCTGGCGGCGAATACCCGCGATTTGCAGCGTCTTTTGTTTGGCCAGCTCTTCCTGCGGGAAGGTGGGATCGAGCAGGCATTCCGCGAATAGGGAGAGGATGGGGTCGAGGTCTTCGGTCAACATTTGAGCCGTGAGGCCAAAGCTGTTGCGTCCCGAAAAGGAGTCGAGGCTCGCGCCGCGCTCTTCCACTTGCTCGGCGATTTCTTCCGCTGTGTGTCGCGATGTTCCGCGCGTGAGCATGTTAGCGAGCAGAGCGGTGATTCCGTTGTTCTCCGCAGATTCTGCGAGGAGGCCGCCGCCGAGCGCCGCCGTGGCGTACACAAAGGGGAGGCGGTGATCTTCGCGAACAATGACGGGGATTCCGTTGCTGAGGGTGAAACGCGATAGCGCGGGCGCATTCGTGACGGCGGGGGCCGCGGTGGAGAGGGTGTTGGTTTCCGGCGGAACGAGCGCGACGGTTGTGCGGCGCTCGGGCGTGAGATATCGGCGCACGACATCGCGGATTTGATCCGGCGTTACGCGCGCGAGGCCCGCGAGGTAGATTTCGGAGAAGCGCGGGTTTCCGGCGTAGTATTCGCCGGATGCGTAGTTGGCCGCTTGGCCGTGCATGGTTTGCAATTCGTCGAGCTCGGAGACGAGCAAGTTGCGGCGCGCCTTTTCGATCTCTTCTTTGGTGAAGCCTCCTTCGCGCCAGGACGCGAGCTCTTCATCGAGGGCCTTGCGAACCGCGGTTTCGTTCTCGGGATCGAACGAGGCGGAGATGGCGAATAGCCCGGCATCGCGCGGGGTGAACGACCAAGAATCAATTGTTTGGACGAGGCGATCGCGCTCCTTCAGGCGCGCCTCGAGGCGCGAGCTGCGGCCTTGTCCCGAGAGGGTGGCGAGCAGATCGAGTGCGGGCGCATCCGGGTGATCGAGTGAGACCGTGTGCCAAGCGAGAATGAGTCGGCTCGCCTCGACGGGCGCCACTTGGCGCGCTTCGCGTGGCGCGACTTGCGGCGGCTCGATCGGAAGCGGCTCGACGGAATGCGCGCGGCGTTCTAATCCGCTGAAGACCTCTCGCAGATGGGCTTCCACTTCGTCCGGATTCACATCGCCCACGACAACCGTGATCATGTTGTCCGGCACGTAGTGTTGATGGAAATAGGCCTCGAGTTGGTCGCGCGTCATGGTGCGGAAAACCTGTTCGTAGCCGATGACGGGGAAGCGGTAGGGGTGCACGCGGTAGGCCGTGCTCCACAACAGCTTGCTAATTTTGCGCTCGGGGCTGTCCTCGCCCATGGCGAACTCGCGCAGAATGACCTCTTTCTCGCGCTCCCACTCGTCTTCGGGCAGCGTGGCGTGCATTACGGCATCGGCCAGGACATCCACGCCGACCTTCCAGTTGCTGGAGGGGAGATCGGTGTGGAAAACGGTGCGATCCTGTGCGGTATAGGCATTGATCTCGCCGCCCGCGTCGTCAATAGCCTTGGTGATTTCGGATGGGCCTCGCGTGGGGGTGCCCTTGAAGATCATGTGCTCCATGTAGTGCGAGAGGCCAGCGCCGAGCCATTGGCCCTCGTTGATGGAGCCCGAGCCGACCCAGATTTGCACGGCGACGACGGGGGCGCTGTTGTCCGGTTTGATCAGGCAGACCATTCCATTGTCCAGCACGATACGGCGCAGGCTTTGATTCGATTCGTGCAGAACATCGAGCATGGCGGCAGAGGAGGTATTCATAAAAAATGGTGTGGCGAGCGCCATCCCGGTGAGGAGGGCCGTGGTTCTGAAGCGTGCGAGCATGAGTCCACCTGATGGCGTTAGGTCCGTTTCGACGAAGGCGCGGAGCTGTTTTGAGAGCGACGGGAGAGGAAGGGTTTAACGAAAGCCGTTTCGAAATCGTAGCCCCCCGCGAAGTCCTCCACCCGGTCTTGGTCCGTCTTGCCGAGGAGTCCGCACTCGACCATGTTGAAAACAATTTCTCCGAAATCAGCCGTCCGGTGAATGCCCCACGTGTTGAGCGCTCGCATTGCCAGTTGGCCGTATTCCTTCAGCGCATATTGGCGGATTCCCTCCAGCAGTTCCTGTCCACTGACGTGGCGGCCGGGACCTTGCACCGGTTTTTCAAGCAACTTGACAGTGAAATCGAGAGCCTCGCGCAGAAAATGATAGGCGTCCTCCGCATAGCGGGGGTCCCGTTCGAGTAGTTGAGGGAGAGCCTCCTGGAAGCTGACCTTTTTCATATCGGTTGGTTAGTGTAGCACAGGAGGCGGAAAAGAAAAGCGACTGCGTGGCAGCCGCTCGGATTTCAGAGCGCGGCGCGGAGCTTTTCTGCAAGCGCCTTCATTTCCTCGGGTTGCGAATAGCCGCCTGCCCGCCAATTCCAGGAATGTCCATCGTTGGCGAAACGCGGAATCACGTGAAAATGCACATGCGGGACGATTTGCCCGGCCACGGCGCCATTGGATTGGTGGATATTCACGCCATCCGCGGAGAGGCCATTGAGCTGGGCCTGCGCGATGCGCTGAACGACCGCCATAACCTTTGCCAGTTGTGCCGCGGGCACGGCGGGCAAAGGATCATAATGCGCTTTGGGGATGACCAGCGTGTGGCCCTTCACAATCGGCCCGATGTCGAGAAACGCCAGGACATCGTCATCCTCATAAACCTTGGCGCTTGGCAATTCGCCGCGCACAATTTTGCAAAAGATGCAGTCATTCATTGAGTCGGTTCCTTTCCATAAGGCAGCGTCTCGCCCGCCGGCGCCTCTGCCGATACCGGTGTCTGGGCGCGCTGGTAAAAGTGGCGAAGTGTGATGCCGAGCAGCAGCAGCGCAGCGATTCCGAAAAGCAGGCGTCGCTCGCGCGGCGTCACAGAAAACCATAAGCGCGCAGCCGCAGAGAGAGGAGACAACTTGTTCTTGGACATAGCGCGATTCTACCCGACGCGCGCCATTGTCCAATGCCGAATTAGCTCTGGAACGGGAGCTGCGGGCCTTGTGGGCGAGCAACGCCATCTACGGTGTGGTGAGGGTAGGGCGCGTTGGCCCAACGCGCCGGAGCGGATTCGGGCTGAGCGAGGGGATTTTGCCGAAATGAGTGGCGGCGGTTTGAGCCAAACCGCCCTACCTATTGTGGGTGAATGCTGAGCCGGTGAGTTTGGCTGGTGCGTGGCGGAGCCTTGAGCCAAGTTGCCCTGCCGTTTGGGTGGGGTGCCGGAGTGTATTGAGATGGCGGAGGGGGTGGGATTTGAACCCACGGACCGCTTTATAGGCGGTCTCTCGATTTCGAGTCGAGTGCCTTCAACCGCTCAGCCACCCCTCCGATGCGATGCCCGCGTCGCGGGTTCGCTTGTCAATTTGTGTGGCGAAGTTAGCGGGTTGGGGGCGCAACTTCAACAGGTTTCCTCTCTAGGCAGGCGAGCGGGGTCTCGCTAGGATTGCGGTATGCGTTTGTGGGTTGGTTTTGTGATGCTGATTTTTGCGGGTGTAGCTTCCGCTCAGGAGGGGGCTGCAGTTCGTTTTGTTAATGGAACGCCGATCAAGGGGGAGTTGGTGTCGGTGAAGCCGGGCGGTTTGGAGCTGTCTGTGGAGGGGACGAGGAAGCTGTTTCCGTGGTCCGCGTTTTCGCCGGCTACTCGTTTTCGCTATGAGCAGGGCTATCGCGACAATTTGGCGACGGCGCAGCGCGGGCGGCCGCCAGCGGAGTGGACGAATTCGTTGAGTGGGGCGGTGGTTGCGGCGCCGATGAGTTTGCGGGCGTTGCCGCCGATTTCGGATCGGCCGCGCGCGCGGTTGCCGGGTTTTCGGGTGAGCGATGGGGCGGATGCGGTGGCGTGGGGCTTCCGGTATGGGGCGAAGGATTCGGAGGCGGTGTTTGCTGTGTTGGAGGCGACGGGGAATGACGAGTTGCCATCGTCGCTGTTGTTGTGGTCGAGCCCGTCGTCGAATCCGGAGACGCTGAGTGGGAGCCGTCGGGCGTCGGGGAGTGAGGCGACGATGAGTTTTCCCTCGAAGCGTTTTGTTTCGGTGAGGGAGGGTGTGGAGGTTCAGAGCGATCTGGCGTTTTCGGTGCTGGGTCGCGAGCCGGGGGTTCCGAATGTGGTGTTGGATGTGGTTTTGAAGAAGGGTGGGGCGTCGTCTTCTTTTTCGTTGGTGGGAGTGCCGCCGGGTTTCCTGCTTGGCGAGGGCTCCATTGCGGCGCAGGATCTATTGGTTTCGCCGACGATGAAGTGGGGAGTGGGGCGCGGGGTGTTGTCGGGCGAGGTGCGGATGAATCGGCTGCAGCTTTTTCCACGCTCGGGGATGGGCAGTGTGGTTGATGTTTCGGTGTCTGATGGTGAGGGGCGGGTGTTGATGGAGGAGAGGGTTCCGTTCCGCGAGGGGAGGCAGAATGCTGGGCCTGCGTTGGAGGTTTCGCTCAAGCGCCTTCCGTCGGGTCAGACGTATGTGCTGAAGGCGCGCGTAGATTTGGGGCCCTTTCTCGGCGTGCTGCAACACGAGCAATCTTTTGTGGCGCAGTGAGCTATTTTGCGCGGCGCTGGCGGACGGCTTCGTAGAGGAGCAGGGTGGTGGCGGCGGCGACGTTGAGCGAGTCTATCTGGCCGAGCATGGGGATCCGCACGCATTCATCGGCTTGGTTCATCCATCGGTCGCTCAGCCCGAACTTTTCGGTTCCGACCACGAGGGCGATTCCCTGTTTCATGTCGCACTCTGTATATTCCCGTTCGGCGTGCGGGGTGGCGGCCAGGGTGCGGATGTGGCGCGCGCGGAGCCAGGCGAGGGTTTCATCGGAGGTGGCTTCCACCACGGGGAGGCTGAAGAGGGTGCCGATGCTGGATCGCACGACGTTGGGGTTGTGGATGTCGGTGCAGCGATCGCAGACGATGACGGCGTGCACGCCTGCGGCATCTGCGGAGCGAAGGAGTGAGCCGAGGTTGCCGGGTTTTTCGATGGCTTCGGCGACGACGAGGAGCGGCTGTTCAGGCACTTCCAGTTCATTCAGCGTTGTGTGAAGCTGCGGGGTGAGGGCGATGAGCCCCTCTGGGCGATCGCGATAGGCCACCTTCAGAAAGGCATCGGAGGTGCACTCGAAGAGTTCAGCGCCCGCCTCGCCGCAGCGGCGCACGAGTTCGGGTTCATTTTCGCCTTGATAGAAGGAGGGGGCAAAAAAGAGCGCGAGGGGTTTGCGGTGGTTGTCCAGCATGCGCTTCACTTCGCGATAGCCCTCGACAACGATCACGCCGCGCTCATCGCGATAGGGCCGCTTTTGCAGGCGGACGAGGTCTTTGAGGCGCGGGTTCTGCAGGCTGATGATGGGAGTGATTCGCATGGCGGCAGAGTAGGTGTGGGGCGGGGTGGCTGCAATCCCGTTTTGGTTTGCGGGCGGTTTCCGCGAGCGGGTGAGAACTATTGGAAGAATGCGGCTGGGCAAGGGCGATAGAATGTGTATTTTTGTGGGGAGATGAACTTGCGAGCGTTTCAACGAGGGCTTCTGTTTTGGGTCGGCGCGGTGGCGGCGGCCTCGGCGGCGCCCACGTCATATCCGTTCGAGCGATATCAGGTCATTCTGGATCGCTCGCCGTTTGGATCATCGGCATATGCGCAGGAGGTTGTCGCCGCGCCGACGCAGCCGCAGGCGGAGTCGTTCGCCAAGAGTTTGCGCCTCTCCACGATCATTGAGATGGACGACGGCTCGATTAAGGTGGGTTTTGTGGACACGCGCTCGGGGCGCAGCTACATGATGGCCGCGGGCGAGTCGCTGGATGGCATTGAAGTGGTGACGGCGAATTGGGCGGATGAAGAGGCCGTGTTGAAGCAGGGTTCGGAGATGGCGCTCATCAAGTTTGCGTCAGGCGAGGTTCAGGAGATTAAGCCGGGTCAGGTTCGGCCCGGGCGAAATGCTCCGGTTTCAACGGCTGCTCAGCGGCCGACGTGGGAAGAGCGCCGGCGCGCTCGCGCTGCGACCCCGCCGCCCCCGGCAGAGCCCCCGCCTCCGCCGAAATATACGGGCGAGGAACTCACGAAGCACTTGCAAGAGTATCAGATGGAAGTGATTCGACAGGGCTTGCCACCGCTACCCATTCCGCTCACCGCGGAGATGGATGCGAAGCTCGTGCAGGAAGGCGTCCTGCCGCCGCAGTAGCGGCCGACGCGGTGTTTTCTCCGCCTCGGCCCTTGAACTTCCAAGGGTTGGAAGTTCGTTTCAGGGCTTTTTCCAATCGTTGGAAGTTTCGTTCTCGCGCGCGAGTTGCGCGAGTGCTTCAGGGCGCGCTTGAAACAGTGTTTGTGGTGTTTGTGTTGGTGCCGGTATCTGTGTTCGTGTCGGTCTGTGTTCCGGGGATGATGGCGGAGCCGCAGAAGGTGCTGTAGCGGTCGGGTTCGACGTAGGTTCCGGTCATGCGGCCGGTGGCGGAGCCGGTGGAGTTGGTGCTGCCGCTGTCGCTGCTGGAGAGTGTGCCTGAGAACCAGGCATCCACGCCGGTGGTGGTACGGCCGCGCAGTTCGAAGGAGGAGCGGCCGTTCTGGACTTCGCCGAGGCTGCCACGCCAGAGGGCGCCGTTGTTGTCCACGGCTTCCAGCGTGTCGCCGGATTGGCGCAAGTCGAGTTGGGTGATTCGATTACCGCCATTTTGTTGGACGATGGTGCTGTTGTCGCCGCAGCCTTGGTAGAGGCCGGAAAAGTCGGTTGCGACATCTCGTGAGAAGGTGTCGCTGGAGTCCACTTCGCAGCCGAGCGGGAGGAGGGCTACAGCGGGCAGGAGCAGGGCGAGGATACCGGGGCGGAGCAACTTCATGGAGAGTCCTTTCGTCAAGCGCACAACAGTAGCGGGGCGAGTGGCGGGGAGCAAGGCGGGATCGCGGCGGGTGGGGCGCTTGATTTCGGGGGGATGCGGCGTAGGTTCGCGGGAGAGCGCGATGCGGCGGAGGCGGTATGAAGCTGATTCTTGAGTCTAGCGATCCGAACGATTATTTGGGCGAGTCCAGCGCGATCAATTTTCACGCGCCGTTGGTGCAGAAGAAGATTGTGGAGATTCGGGAGGGGGCATCGAGCGAGGTGGATCGGGCGCGGTTGGCGTTTGAGTTTGCGCGCGATGAAATCGCGCATTCGTTTGACTTGAAGAGCGAGCGGGTGGCGATTTCGGCGTCGGATGCGATGTCTTTCCGCGAGGGGATTTGTTTTGCGAAGGCCCACGTGTTGGCCGCGCTGCTGCGCGGGTTGGGGATTCCGGCGGGCTTTTGCTATCAGCGTGTGACGCGCCTGGGGACTGTGGCGTCGGGCCACGCGCTGCACGGGTTGAATGCGGTTTATTTGCCGGAGCGCCGGGTTTGGTTTCGCCTCGATCCTCGCGGGAACAAGCCGGGGGTCAATTCGCAGTTCAGCATTGAGCGCGAGCAGTTGGCCTATCCGATTCGACCGGAATTGGGGGAGGTGGACTATCCCTATGTGTTCGTGGAGCCGCTGGACGAAGTGCTGACCGCGATGCGCGATTCGGTGGATTGCCGCGCGCTATTTACCAATCGCCCTCTCGCGCTCGCCGTACCGGATTTTGCGAAATGTGGGTAATCTGACCCCGGTGGGTGCGCGCGAGGTTTGAATTCTGCACGCGGTTTGATAGGCTGGTACAAACGGGAGCGGATTGGGCATGAATGGGTTTCCGTCGTTCTATGATCCGAAGCGAGTGGGCGGGTTGGCGTATCCCAACTTGGAGCTGATTGCGCAAGAGGCGGGGCGCGCGGGATTGAGGTCCGCTGAGCACGACACACAGAATGTGCAGTTGCTGCTCATTGATATGCAGGTGGCGTTCTGTCATGAGCGCAGTTCGCTTTATGTTCCGGGGGCGCAGGACGATGTGCGCCGGGTGATTGAGTTCATCTATCGCAACGCCGAGCGGATAAGTCAGATCACGTGCTCACAGGATTCGCACTACCCGTTTCAGATTTTTCACGCCGCATGGTGGGCGGATGCGGAGGGAAATCAACCGCCGCCATTCACGATCATCTCCATGGAGGATGTGGAGTCGCAGCGGTGGCGGCCCTTGCGGGATGTGGAGTGGTCGCGCGAATATGTGCAGCGGCTCGAGGCGGAGGCGAAGAAGCAGCTCACGATTTGGCCGTATCACGCGATGTTGGGCAGCATGGGGCATTCGGTTGACCCGGAGTTGTGGTCGGCGATTTTCTGGCATGCGTTGGCGCGCAAGAGTCAGCCCGCGTGGTGGCGGAAGGGGAGTGTTCCGCGGACGGAGCACTATTCGATATTGCGGCCGGAGATTCATGTGACGGGGCATCCGCAGGGCGGGCTCAACACGGATTTTGTGGATGCGTTGGATGAGTATGATTTTGTGGTGATTGCGGGGGAGGCGTCGAGCCACTGTGTGTTGGAGTCGGTGTCCGACATGGTGGAGGTGTTTCGCCACACGCCGGAGAAGTTGGATCGCATCTTCATTTTGCGCGATTGCATGTCGCCGCTGCGGCATCCGAAAGTGGATTTCGAGGCGCAGGCGCGCGCGGAGTTTGCGCGCTATGAAGAACAAGGGGTCCGCTTCATCAACAGCACCGATCCTCTTCCGTTTTGAGTGGCCTCGCTGCAAGTCGTTCTGCCCTTTTTGCAAAATGAGGCTTTTCACGGCGCGCCATTTCTCTACACTAGCCCTCTGTAGGGCTGCAGTTCGGCCCGGCGAGAGGAGTGAGCGATGAGCCTGTTGATCAAGGGTGGCGAGATTGTGACCGCGGATTCGCGGTAT
This sequence comes from Kiritimatiellia bacterium, assembly GCA_023953695.1. Lineage (GTDB taxonomy): Bacteria > Verrucomicrobiota > Kiritimatiellia > CAIVKH01 > CAIVKH01 > JAMLJG01. Next base: position 24,857 of record JAMLJG010000010.1, on the reverse strand, counting down.
AAGGCGGACATCTACTGCGAGGGCGAGCAGATCACGTGCATTGGCCCGAACCTCGAGGTGCCGAAGCAGACGAAGGTTATCAACGCGAAGGGGAAGTTCGTCTTCCCTGGGTTCATTGATCCGCATGTCCACATCTATCTTCCTTTCATGGGGACGTATTCGAAGGACACGTATGCGTCGGCGAGCAAGGCGGCGCTGGTCGGCGGGACGACATCGTTGATCGAGATGTGTTGTCCGAGTCGAGATGAGAGTCCGCTGGAGGCCTATGAGTTTTGGTTGAGCAAGGCGGAGGGGTTGAGCGCGTGCGATTTCACCTTTCACATGGGCGTGGCGCGCTATGACGAGAATGCGGCGGCCGAGTTGACGCAGATTGTGAAGGCGGGGATTTCGAGCTTCAAAATCTTTTTGGCCTATAAGGGCGCGTTCGGCATTTCGGATTATGAGCTGTATCACACGTTGGCGCTGGCGAAGAAGCTGGGTGTGATTGTGACGGCGCATTGTGAGAATGCGGATTTGGTTGCGGAGTTGCAGAAGAAGTTGCTGTCGGAAAAGAAGGTGGCGCCGAAGTGGCACTATTGGAGTCGGCCGCCGATGGTGGAGGCGGAGGGCGTGCATCATTTGGCGACGTTTGCGGCGATGCACGACACGCACGTGTATTGCGTGCACACGAGTTGCGAGGAGTCGCTGCGGGCGGCGATTCGCGCGCGGGAGCGCGGGGTGAAGATTTGGGTGGAGACGCTGATCCAGTATTTGACGCTGGATATGACGTATGCGGAGAAGCCGAACTTTGAGGGGTCGAAGTTTGTGATGTCGCCGCCGCTGCGTCACAAGAAGAATCAGGATGTGTTTTGGAACGCGCTGGCGCAGGGGCTGGTGAGCACGGTGGCGACGGATCACGCGCCGTTCGATTTCAAGACGCAGAAGCGAATGGGGATCAGCGATTTCACGAAGATTCCCAACGGAATCCCGTCGCTGGAGGATCGCGTGACGATGCTGTGGACGCACGGGGTGGATCAGGGGCGCTTGTCGTTGAATCAGTTTGTGGATGTGGGCAGCACGCAGGCGGCGAAGCTTTTTGGATTGTTCCCGCGCAAGGGGACGATTGCGGTGGGGAGCGATGCGGATTTGGTGGTGTGGGATCCGTCGTATCGCGGAAAGGTGACGGCGAAGAAGCAGTATATGGCGGTGGACTACAATCCATTCGAGGGGTGGGAGGTCACGGGCCGCCCGTCGGTGGTGACGGTGCGCGGCGAGGTGGCGGCGAAGAACGGGAAGTTCGTCGGGACGCTGGGGCGCGGTCAGTTGATTAAACGTGAGCCGACCCATTTCTAGGTGCGTGGCGAGCGACGGATCGCGCGATTTCCAAGGGTTGGAAGTGCGCGCGCCCCGAGTTTCCAAGGGTTGGAAATGCCGCGCCGGTTGTGTCGGCGGCGGGTGTGTGGGTGTGTTGTGGAAGGAGTGCTTATGAGTCCGGTCGAGAAGTTCCGAGCGGCGCTGGAGGCGGAGCGACCGTTGCAGATTGCGGGTGTGATCAATGCCTACGCGGCGCGGCTGGCGGAGCGGGCGGGGTTTCGCGCGCTGTATGTTTCCGGGGCGGGTGTGGCGAATGCGAGTTTTGGGCTGCCGGATTTGGGTTTCACGACGCGCGAGCAGGTGGCGGAGGATGTGCGGCGCATTGCGGGGACGACGGGGTTGCCGATTCTGGTGGATGTGGACACGGGGTGGGACGATCCCGCGGAGACTGCGCGGGTGATGGCGGCCGCGGGGGCGGCCGCGCTGCAGATGGAGGATCAGGTGGACATGAAGCGCTGCGGCCATCGTCCCAATAAGGAGCTGGTTTCGACGGAGGAGATGGTGGGGCGCATTCGCGCGATGCGGGGCGCGGGCTCGGCGGTGTTGATTCTGGCTCGAACAGATGCGGTGGCGGGGGAAGGTTTGGCTGCGGCGATTGCGCGGGCGAAGGCGTATGTGGAGGAGGGGGCGGACTATATTTTTGCCGAGGCGCTGCGGACGTTTGAGGAGTATCGCGCGTTTGTGGAGGCGGTGGAGGTTCCGCTGCTGGCGAATATCACTGAGTTTGGAAAGACGCCCTTGTTCACGATTGAGGAACTGGGGGCGATGGGGGTGCGAATGGCGCTGTATCCGTTGTCCGCATTTCGCGCGATGAGTCTGGCTGCGGAGAAGGTGTATGCGGAGATCCGGCAGGATGGAACCCAGCGCGATGTGGTGGGCATGATGCAGACGCGGAATGCGCTGTATGAAGTGTTGGACTATCACCGCTATGAGCGGGAGGCGGATGAGCGGTTGCGGGCGCAGCGCGAGGCGAAATCGCAGTAATCGAATTAAGGAGAAGTGCAATGACGACATACGCAAAGGGTCTTGAGGGTGTAATTGCAGGGGAGACGGCGATCTCCGTGATCAATGAGGATGCGGGCGGGTTGCGCTATCGCGGATATGCGCTGGACGAGTTGACGCAGAAGGCGAGCTTCGGCGAGGTGGCCTATTTGATGATGTATGGGCGGTTGCCCAATGCGGTTGAGCTTGCGGACTATCGTCAGTTGCTCTCGAAGTTGCGCGCGCTGCCCGATGCGTTGTGTCGGATTTTGGAAGCGTTGCCGGGGAGCGCGCATCCGATGGATGTGTTGCGCACGAGCACCTCGGTGTTGGGTTGCCTGGAGCCGGAGGGGCCTCGACACGATGCCGTGGCCGTGGCGAACCGGTTGCTCGCGAGCTTTTCTTCGTGTCTGTTGTATTGGTGGATTTTCCACCAGACCGGACATCGGATTGATACGAAGAATGGCGACGATACGCTGGCGGGGCACTTCTTGCGCTCTCTGCACGGGAAGGAGCCGGACGATTTGCATCGGCAGGCCTTGGATGTTTCGCTGATTCTCTATGCGGAGCACGAGTTCAACGCCTCGACGTTCACCGCGCGCGTGATCACTTCGACGCTCGCCGATTTTTATGGCGCGGTGACGGGTGCGATTGCGGCGCTGCGGGGGCCGTTGCATGGTGGGGCGAATGAGGCGGCGATGGAGTTGATCGAGCGCTATCGGACGCCGGAGGAGGCGGAGGCGGGGATTCTCGACTCGCTGAAGAAGAAGGAGAAGATCATGGGATTCGGCCACCGCGTCTATAAGCATTCCGATCCGCGTTCGGATGTGATCAAGGTGTGGGCGCGAAAGCTGGCGGATTTGAGCGAGGAAGGGAAGCGCCAGTTTGCGGTTGGCGAGCGGATTGAACAGGTAATGCGGCGCGAGAAAGATCTGTTTCCCAATTTGGATTTCTACAGCGCGATTGTGTATAACCGCTGCGGGATTCCGACGCCGCTGTTCACGCCCATCTTTGTGATGTCTCGCATCACGGGTTGGACGGCGCACATCATTGAGCAGCGCGCTGGAAATCGAATCATTCGCCCAAGCTCGCTTTATACGGGGCCGGAAGCGGCGACGCTCGTGCCGATCGCGGAGAGGAAATAGGCGCGAGCGCGCGAGAGGGTTGAACGAGAGGGGCGCGGGTTGTTTCAGGGCAGGTTGATGGTCTGCCCGACTTTGAGGCGGTTGGCGTTGAGGCCGGGGTTCGCCTTCAAAATGGCGTCGGTTGTCGTGCCCTGCTGTTTTGCGACTTTTCCGAGGACATCGCCTGAGCGAATGACATAGGTCTTGCCGCTGGCTTGTGCGGGCGCCGACGAGGATGCGGGAGAAGCGGCTGGCGCGGAGGAAGCGGCTGCGGGTGCGCGCGTAGAAAGGTCCTCGCGGAGTTGGTTCATTTGGGCGCTGACTTCCTGGAGCGCGCTGCGCGTGGAGCTGTGCAGGCCGCGAATCTGGCCGGTGAGTTCTTCGCTCGCTCCACCGAGGCGTTCGACCTGTTGCTCAAGCTCTGAAATGCGATTGTTCTGCGCGTTTTCCTGCCCGCGCCCGGAGATGCCCAAATAGAGACCTACGCCACCGAGTGCGATTGCGATTATGGCGAGGCCGATGGTGATGCTGGAACCCGAACTGCTGCCGCCCTGTTCAATATTCATAGTAGAGGTACTATGGCGGGCGCCCGGCGCGTTTCAAGAAGATTTGCGAACGCGGGTTGGGCGCGGTTGCTGTTATTCCGCCGCCGCCACTTTCCCTGAGCTGGCGGTTTGGGCGCGATTCCGATGCACGCGCACGTTCAACATTTCGACAAAGATCGAGAAGAACATGGCGAAATAGATGTAGCCCTTGGGGACGTGAAAATCGAGCCCCTCGCTGACGAGTGACACGCCTATGAGGAGAAGAAAACTGAGGGCGAGCATTTTCACGGTGGGGTGTCGTTCGATGAAGTGGCCGACGGACTGGGCAAACACCATCATGAGGACAATCGCGATGACAATGGCGGCAATCATGATGCCGAGGTGATTGGTCATTCCGACGGCGGTGATAACCGAATCGAGCGAGAAGATCAGGTCCATGGCGACGATCTGGCCCAGCACGCCGCCGAACGTACTTTTCAGCTTTGGGTCGGCGCCGTGCTTTTCGCCTTCCAGATTGTCGTGGATTTCGACCGTACTCTTGGCGAGTAGGAAGAGCCCGCCCGCGATGAGAATCAAATCGCGACCCGACAGTTCGTTGGAGAGCACGGTGAAGATGGGCGTGGTCAACTTCATCAAGAGCGTTAGTGAAAAGAGCAGTGCGATTCGCATGAACATCGCCAATGTCAGGCCGATGACACGCGCCTTCTGCTGCAGAGCTGCGGGCAGTTTGCCGGCGAGAATGGCCACGAAAATAATGTTGTCTATCCCCAGCACGATTTCGAGCAGGGTGAGTGTCACGAGTGCCAGAAAGAAGTTGCCGTCAACCGGTCCGTGCATAAAGCGCCTCCAGGTACGCGCCCGTGTGTATACATCCGCGTCTTCGGAGGCAAGCACGACTGGAAGGAACCGTTATGCCTGGTCGAAGTGTGTGAGGATGCGAGTGGGGTGGAGGTTGGCGCAGCGAGGGTCATGTTCCCGCATTCGCAGTGATCGCGCGTCGCCTGCGAAGAGCGCGGTGGCGCAGCCGGCTTGGGCGGCGGGCAGGACATCATTGAGCATATCATTGCCGACGAAGGCGACGTCGCCGGGGGTGATCCCGTGGTCTTCCGCGAGTGCGTTCAGCACTTTCCCGAGTAATGCAGGGGCGGGTTTTGCTTCGCCTTCCCTCCACGACCACACGCAATAGCGCGGGGTGAAGCCGAGGTTTTCGATGGATTGTTCGAGTAGCGCGTCGAAGAGTAGCGGGGTGAAGCATTGCGCGTTGGAGACGATGCCGAGGTGGAGTCCTTGTGCGCGAAGGCGTTGGATCGCAGCGAGGGCGCCGGGCATGGGCCAAACGGGATTGAGTCGGCATTCCACCTCTACGGCGAACCGGAGGATGGTTTCGTCGGAGGCGCTCGCTGTGCTGATTGCCGCATCGAGGACTGCCCGCCATATCTGGCGCACATCCACTTCGGGGTGAGTGGATCCGGCCGCGCGGCGGATGGCGTGTTGGCGTTTGACCTCTTCGCGGAAGGCGGCGCCGAGTTTCGCTGCGGCGGAGTCATCAAGTGAAAGGCCCGCCGCTACTGCGGCTTCACGGTAGAGGGGTTCCGTGCCGGATTCTGTTATGCCGATATCGCCTGCGCCGGAAACGAACAGCGTACCGTATATGTCGAAGATCACGGCGCGCAGGTTTCGGGGCCATGCGCCCGTGGGGGCAATGCCCGTTGGGCGCGGGGCGAGTGGCGCGCTGAGGCGTCGGATGCGGTTGATCAAATCGGTGCGTTGGGCTTCGGTGAAGGACATTAGTCTGCTCGCAGGAGAAATAGACGTTGAGGATCGAGGAAAAAGTGGCGAATGGAGGCGGCATCGTGTGCGGCCACTGCGCCCGTGGCTGAATGGGCGACGGAATGATAGGCGGATGTGAGGCGATCCGCGTAGCTCGGAAGGGAGGAGAGCCGTTTCACAACAGCGCGATTTTCGACTCGGCGATCGGACTCGCCAAGAGGAAGGAGATTCGAGGGGAGTATTTCATCGCGCGATCTGGAATCGCGATGGAGGCGTTCGATCACTTCTTGTTGGAGGGGTTCGTCCAATCGGCCGAAGTCAACTCGGCTGTTGTGGACGAAGGCCTGCCATGCCTTTTCGACGGATTCGAGCGCGAGTGGCTCATCGTATGAAGAGGCCAGGTGTTGAAGCGCGGTTTGAATGCGCGCGCGGAGTCGGTCGGCGCCGATCCATGCGAGCGGGATATCAAGCCGTTCGTACAGGTCATCCATTTGCAGTCCACCGGCGACGAGATCGGCGGTGATTTCGGGCAATGCGCGTCCGACGAGCGAGCGATTTGCCAGCCAAGGCTCAATGAATGAAAGGCCGAATCCTTCTGCGATACTCGTGGTGGCGACGGCCGCGCTCTGCGCGAGCAGGTCTGGAAGGGTGGCGTTGGGCTGCAAGCCCGCCTCGAATGCAACGGGGAGATTGAGGCGATTCGCAAAGGCTTTCCATCGGGTGTAGGGCGCGAGGTCGGCGGGCGATGTGGGGGCGAGGGTGAGCGCGAAGGAATGGCCATCTCGTTCGAGGGCGGCCCACAGCAAGAACTCGCCGACATTTTTTCGGCGGAGCGCGCGCGTGGGGTAGAGAATCAGCGATGCGCGGGCGTTCGCCTCTGGCGCTCCGCCGGGTGGCGGCGCCGCAGGGTTGGGCAAATCGTGCAACTGCGAATCGGGCACACCGGCTTGAGCGAGTGCGTGGCGATCGCGTGGATTCAGGGTGGCATAGTGAACGTGTGATGCGGCGGGGTAGAGGACGCGAGGCAGGTCGTGGCCCCAGCGCTCGCGAAGCGAGCGATAGTTTTCAGGGCGACCATCTTCCGCGAAATCGTGAATCTGAAGCAGCAGGCGGTGACCGCGCCGAGCGAGTTCGGCGAATGCGGCGGTCGCGATCGGGTGACGACCGAGGCTATGGTTGTGAATATGCCAGAGGTCGGGCGCGCCGCCCAGCGCACGCTGCGCGGCGACCTCCAATCGCGAGGCCAGGGTGCCGACGTCCACGTCGGCTGGCGTCGGGGCGTAGTCGAGTTCTGGCACGAGCGCATCCGCGCCCTCGCTTCCGGCAATCGTCGCGATGTGGATATCGCGGCCGGCGGCGAGCGCGAGGCGTGCGTTTTCAATGACGCGGGTGACGCCGCCGGGGCGCAGGTGATAGTGCAGAATGGCGATTCGCATAGCTCATGCTAACGCGCGACGGTGGAAAGGTGCAGAAAAAATCTCGCCTGATCCGATGTCGCGCGTCAGGCGCCCGCTATTTTTCCGGGAGCCCGTACTTTTTGCGATAGGCGGGAACGGTGATCATTGGTGGGCGCTCTTCTTCGCGAATCGCGTGTTCGATCTCTTCGTAGCTTCCGTCGCGCGACTGGAACTGGTGCAGTATGGTGCTCAAGTCGGGCAGGCTCTTGATGAGGCCGAGCGACTTCAGTCGCGCAAAAAAGGCGCGTTGAATGCCAAAGGCCATGCGCCCGAGGTCTACCGTGGGCTGATTCCGGTGCACGCGTTGATCGAGGTCGGTCTGCGCGATCGCATCGAGTCCCCACCGGTGGTAGATATCTATCAGGTGCGAGGTTTCAACGCCGTATCCGATGGGGAAGGGCAGCGTTTCGAGCAACGTGCGGCGCACGGCATATTCGCCGGAGAGCGGTTGGATCAGCGCGGTCAACTCCGGGAAGAAGAGAGAGAAGAGTGGGCGAACCAAAATCTCCGTCACGCGCCCGCCACCCGCCGTTCGCACGCCGGGGGCGACGACGAGCGGACGATCGTAGAATGCCTTCACGTATTGAATCTCCGGTCGGATGAGCAGCGGCCCGAGCAGGCCGTAGACGAAGCGCGGGTGGATGTTGGTGATGTCGGCGTCAATATAGACGATCACATCGCCCTTGAGCTGGTGGATCGCCTTCCAGAGATTCTCGCCCTTGCCGCGCTTCTCGCCCAACTCGGGCAAGATTGCGGAAGAGAGATAGACGTCGGCGCCAAACTCAGCGGCGACCTCGCGTGTCTTGTCCGTCGAGCCGGAATCAATCACGGCGATTTCATCGAGGAGCGGATGTCGTTCCATCAGCTCGCCTTTGAAGACGACGATTTCTTTACCGATGGTTTTTTCCTCGTTCAGCGTCGGGATGCAGAGCGATACGGTCAGCCGCTGCCTTTGCTTTGCTTCGACCAATTTGCGCACATCCGCGAACTGCGAATGGTGGAAGGTGTGGCTGCTGAGCCAACTGCTGATGTGCGCGGCAATGTCGCGCGTATTGTGTGGCGAGGGAGGGCTAAACTTCATCACACAATCCTCCGTCTATGGCGAGCAGCAGCGTCGCCAGTTGAGCCATGCCCTGATAAATGGGGCGGATTTCGGCCTTCTCGCGTTCGTCATCGAGGCTTTCTCCGCGCGTGAGTCCAATGGTAAGCGCAGGAATCTTGCGGTCGATGAGCGCGGCGAGTTCGGTGGTGCTCGGCGCAATTTGCAGCGGGACTCCGAGCGCTTCGACAACATGTCGCGCGACGCGGACAAAAGGATGGCTGATGGAGATGCCGCCGGGCTCGCGTTGGGCGAAGATGTCCAGGTCCACATGAGCGCCCGACTGCGCGCGGACTTCAGCGACGATATCTGCGAGTTGTTCGCTGATCTGCTGCGCCTGTAGCGCCGATTCGCAGCGCACTTCGAAGCGCAGCAGGGCCTGCCGCGCGTAGTGGTCATAGGTGTGCCCGGCTTCGAGCGATCCGAGGACGATGGAAGTCGCCGGTCGCCGCGGCAACGGGATGGCCGCGATGCGGTTGATGACCTGATTGATCGTCAGCACTGCACCTGCTGCGCCGAGGTTTGCCCACTGGTAGTCGCTGGGCATTCGGCAGTGAATTTCGCCGCGCAGCATTCCGATGGAGCGATAGCTCAACAGACCGAGCGGCGCACCTTCGAGGCAGATGCCGAAGTGGATGGGTATTGCATTATTGGCCAGAAAATAGCGGAGTCCTTCGAGGTTGCCGCGCCCGACACTTCGACTGGCTGCGAGGAAAACGAGGTTGGCTTTGAGGCGAATGTTCAGCAGATCCAGCAGCGTGGGCAGTGTGGCCAGTGCGGCGAGGGAGATGGTGTTTTCCGCGACGCCGACGCCAGAAACGCAATCGGGTTGCACCGTGAGCGCATGGTCCACAGATTCATCGAGGGCGGTGTCGGCACGAGCCACGATGAGGATGGTTTGTGCCCCGTCGGTACCGGGCCGCAGCGCGACCCCGTTGCCCATCCCGTCGCGCGAGCAGTTCAGCAAGCCTCCCTCGCTCCAGCGCATCAGGAGCGTATCCACGCGATTGGACTCGCTGAAGGTGGGCGCGGGAATCTCGCCAGCGAGCACGAGGTGCGCGAGGAACTGTTCACGCAGCGACTCGGCGGCATGAACTCGGTCGGGCAATTCGCGAATCAGTTGATCCCTTGCGCGAATATGGTTTTCTCGATGTGTCATTCTTTAATGAATTGTCCGGGGGGTGTGTCAGAGCGTATTCTAAAGCTGCATGCAGAGCGGTGTCCACGATAAGGGTTCACAGAATCAGAATTAATCATGGCGGATCGCATTGGGTTTATTTCAACTCGTTTTGCCGGGACCGATGGCGTTTCGCTGGAGAGCCAAAAGTGGGCGGATGTTCTGGCGGAGATGGGCCACGAGTCTTTCTGGTTCGCCGGGCTGCTCGATCGCCCGCGCGAGAGCAGCTATTGTGTTCCGGAAGCCTTCTTCGGATTTTCAGAGAACCGCTGGATCAATGACCACATCTGGGGGCGCACGACGCGCTATCCGTTGGTTAGCGAACGGATGAGTGAACTGTCGGCCTATTTGAAAACCACGCTGTACGAATTCGTCCGCCGCTTCGGACTCAACACGCTGGTGATTCAGAACGCGGTGACGATTCCTATGCACGTTCCGCTTGGCGTCGCGATCACGCAATTTTTGGCCGAGACCTCGCTGCCCGCCATTGCGCACCATCACGATTTCTATTGGGAGCGCGCACGCTTTTCCATCAATGCGATCCCCGATCTGCTCGATATGGCATTTCCTCCGCGCGATCCGCGGTTGCAACATGTGGTGATCAATCAAGAGGCGCTCGAAGAATTGGCGCGGCGCAAAGGGCTGACCTCAACCCTCATTCCGAATGTGATCGAGTTTGAGAAGCCGCCGCCGCCGATTGATGCCTATGCTTCCGATGTGCGGGCGCAACTCGGGCTGTCGCCCGCCGATGTGTTTATTCTGCAGCCGACCCGCATCGTCCCGCGCAAGGGGATTGAGCATGCCATCAAACTCGTGCAGATGCTCAACGATCCGAAGTACAAGTTGATCATTTCGCACGAAGCGGGCGATGAGGGTTTTGAATATCGCAACATGCTCGCCGACATGGCGCGCGAGGCTCGGGTGGATATGCGATTCGTTTCGACCCAGGTGTCCGACGCGCGGTTGGTGGACGGCGAGGGGAGAAAAGTCTTTACCCTGTGGGATATCTATCCGCACGCGGATCTCGTCACCTACCCGAGTTTGTACGAGGGATTCGGCAACGCGTTTCTCGAGGCGATCTATTTTAAGGTGCCGGTCATCGTGAACCGCTACGGGGTCTTCGGGCGCGACATTGAGCCGAAGGGATTCCGCTGTCCGATGATGGATGGTTATGTGTCGCGCCACGTGGTGGAAGAGGTTCGGCGGCTGTTGGAGTCCCGGACCTATCGCGAGGAAATGACCGAGCACAACTACAGGGTGGCCGCGCGCTACTATGGCTATTCCGTTTTGCGGCGCAGCCTGCATACATTGATGACCAATATCACGGGAATGCCGGAGCAATAGATGGGCGCTTGGATGACACCCCGAATGCGAGGTCGCCTGCGCGGGCGGCTGGCACGACTGTATGGAGAGGGGAACGCCACGCGCCTGCTGGATCGGCTCTCTTCGATGTTCGGTCGCTATGGTGTTGGCGCGGGCGTGTTGGAGGAAAGCGATAGCGCGGAGCGCTGGAGCGAACGCGATTCCGTGCTGATCACCTATGGCGATTCTTTGCACGAGGGCGATGTGCATCCGCTGTCCTCTTTGAGGCGATTCGCAGACGAGTTCCTCGCCGACGCATTCACGACGATTCATCTTCTTCCCTTCTATCCCTATTCCTCCGACGACGGGTTTTCGGTGATGGACTATCGCTCGGTGAATCCCGAGCTTGGGAACTGGGAGGATGTACAGGCGTTGGGCACGCGCTTTGACCTGATGTTCGACCTCGTGCTCAACCACGTCTCGCGGAAGAGCCGATGGTTTCAGTCTTACTACGAAGGCGACGCGCCCTATCGAGACTATTTCATCGAAACGGATCCGCATGCCGATCTTTCTGCGGTGGTGCGGCCGCGCAGTTTGCCGCTGCTGGCGGAGGTGAAGCGATCCGGGCAGAGCCGGTGGTTGTGGGCCACATTCAGCGATGACCAGCTCGATCTCAATTTCGCCAATCCGGATGTGCTGTTTGAGATGCTCGACATTCTGTTCGGCTACATCGCTCGCGGCGCCCGCGTGATTCGGCTCGATGCAATTGCCTATTTGTGGAAGCGCATTGGGACCTCGTGCATTCATCAACCCGAGACGCACGAAGTTGTGAAGTTGTTCCGCGACGTGTTGGAACTGGTTGCGCCCAACGTTCTGCTCCTGACCGAGACCAATGTGCCGCATGAGGAGAATATTCGCTATTTCGGCGATGGCGACGAAGCGCATATGGTCTATCAATTCAGTCTGCCGCCGCTGCTGCTGCATGCCTTGCAGACGGGCAATGGGCGCTATCTCCATGAGTGGCTGCGCGCGCTCTCCGCGCCGCCCGCGGGTTGCACCTATTTCAACTTCACCGCATCGCACGATGGGATTGGCGTGCGCCCGCTGCAGGGCATTCTGCCGGATGCGGAGGTTGAAGCGCTCGTGGCGCGAACGCTCGCGCGCGGCGGGCAGGTCTCCACGCGCCGAACGGAAGAGGGGCGCGATGTTCCGTACGAGTTGAACATCACCTATTTCAGCGCGCTGGCTGAGGGCGGGGATGAGGCGTTGGATATCGAGCGTTTTCTCTGCTCGCAGACGCTGCCGCTGGCGCTGCAGGGGATTCCGGCTGTCTATTTTCAGAGTCTGATGGGGGCGAGCAACGACGAAGCGGGCTTTAAGGTCACGGGTCGCGCGCGCTCGCTGAATCGCAAGAAATGGGTGCGGGCCGAGCTGGATTCGCTGTTCCACATCTCGGACGGGCGCGAGCGGAAGATTTTCGACGAGTTGCGGCGTCGGCTGAAAATCCGCGCCTCGTGCGCGGCCTTTCATCCCGATGCGGCGCAGGCCGTGTTGGAGGCCGCTGCGGGTTGCATCGCGCTGCGCCGGACAGCGGCGAGTGGCGCGACTGTTCTCGCATTGCACAACCTGACCGACGCGCCGATAGAGGTCGTGCTGCCGGAGGTGAAATCCGCCGCGCGCGATTTGTTGAACCCTCGCTCCCACTCGCTCGCAACCCTCGCGCCATACCAGTGTCGCTGGCTGGTTTAGCGTTCCGATGGCGGCGGCTTGCAAATTGTGACGGCTTCGGAATGATTGCCGCATGAGTCGCGTTGCCAGAGTTGTGGTGGATTTGTCGCTGGATCGAGAGTTTGACTACCTCGTTCCCGGCGAGCTCTCCGATGCGCTCCAGGTCGGGTCCCGCGTGGAAGTGCCCTTTGGCCGACGCACGGTGAGCGGATACGTTGTCTCCTTTGTTGAATCGTCGTCCTTTCCGAACCTCAAGCCCATCAAAGCCATGATTGGGAAGAAGCCGCTGGTTGAGGAGAACATCCTCAACCTCGCGCGTTGGATCGCAGATTACTATGTCGCGCCTGTCGAATTGGCGGTGCGCACGGTGTTGCCGAGCGCGGTGCGGCAGACGAGCGCTCGATTCAAGGAGGTCAATATCGTCTCCCTGACGGAGCATGCGAGCGATCTGGAGCAGGTGGCGGCGCTGCGGAGAAAGGCGGCGGTTCAGGGGAAGGTGATGGATGCGTTGGCTGCCGGCCCGGTTTCGCTGCCGGAGCTGACGGCCAAACTCGGCGCGGTTTCCGCGGCCGTTCGCGCGCTGGAGCGCAAAGGATTTGTGACGGTGGGCAGTCGGGTCTTGCGCCGCCGCGCCGATGCGGGGCACGAGGTGCTGCCGACGCAGCCGCTTGAGCTGATGCCGGAGCAGGCAGCGGCGCTGGAGTTGATTCGGCAATCGGTGGACACAGGCGATCCCAGGGTGGTGCTGCTTTTTGGCGTGACGGGGAGCGGCAAGACCGAGGTTTATCTGCAGGCGATTGATCACGTCTTGAAGAGGGGGCAGGGCTGCATCGTTCTCGTTCCGGAGATCTCGCTGACGCCGCAGACTGTGGATCGGTTCCGCTCGCGTTTCGGCGATACGGTGGCCGTGTTGCACAGCGAATTGTCGTCCGGTGAGCGCCACGATGAGTGGCATCGCGTGCACGAGGGATCGGCGCGCATTGCGATTGGCCCGCGGTCGGCGGTGTTTGCTCCGATGAAAAATCTTGGCCTCATCGTCGTGGACGAGGAACACGAGCACAGCTACAAGCAGGAGGAAGCGCCGCGCTACCATGCGCGCGATGTCGCGGTGATGCGCGGCCATCGGGAAGGATGCGCCGTCGTATTGGGATCCGCCACGCCGTCGCTGGAATCGCACAGCAACGCGCAGCGCGGAAAATATGCGCTCGCGCGCATGCCGCACCGGGTGGATCACCGCCAAATGCCTGTGATGCGCATTGTGGATATGCGGCAGGAGATGGAGAAGGAGCGGCGGCTGAACGTCCTCTCGAGCGATTTGTATGAAGCCATTCGCGCCCGACTCGACCGCACTGAGCAGACGATCCTGTTCTTGAATCGGCGTGGATTCGCGACCTCGCTCGTGTGCCCCTCGTGCGGCGCCGTCGCGCGGTGCGAGAATTGCAGCGTCTCGATGACCTATCACAAACCGACTCACCGGTTGCTCTGCCACATTTGCGGCGCGGGGCAGCCGGTGCCCGAGTGCTGCCCGAACCCCGACTGCCGCGATCCCGCTTTCAAGTATTCCGGCATCGGAACGCAGCGCGTGGAGGACGTCTTGCACAAGACCTTTCCCAAAGCGCGAATCGAGCGGATGGATTCCGACACGATGACGAAGAAGGATTCGTATCGGAAGGTGCTCAACGCATTTCGCGGTGGGCAGATTGATATTTTGCTCGGCACGCAAATGATTGCCAAGGGACTCGATTTTCCGAGCGTGACGCTGGTCGGTGTGATCGCCGCCGACCTGAGCCTTCACATGCCTGATTTTCGCGCAGGAGAGCGGACGTTCCAGTTGCTCACCCAGGTGGCGGGTCGCGCAGGGCGCGGCGATTTGGTGGGCGAAGTGATTGTGCAGACATTCACCCCGTTTCACCCCGCCATTCAAGCCGCACGCACCTTGGACTACGACGGTTTCCTGGACCAGGAACTCGAGTATCGGCGCGAGTTGGGCTATCCGCCCTACGGCCACCTCGTTTGCATCACCCTGCGCGGCGCGCAGGAAGAGCTGGTCAAATTGACGGGCGCCACGTTCGCGAAGCGCCTGCAGGAGAAGCTGGATTCCTCCGTTCGATTGGGCGGCCCGACGCCCGCGCCGCTGGCCAAGGCGCACGGCGAGTTCCGCTATCAACTCATTCTTCGCGCCCCGCACACGAAGCAGATGACCGCGCCGCTCAAGGACGTGTTGCGCGATTTCAAGTGGCCCGATGCCGTGGCGTGGTCGGTGGATGTGGACGCATCTTCCCTGATGTAAGCCCGCGCGTTCTCGCGTGGAGGCTTGCGTTGCCGTCAAATCCCTGCTTGAGTGCGCAGTCGAAATTTCTGGGGTATGCTGTACATTGAGTAGTTGAGGGGAGAGCCATGAAGCCACTTTCGTTTCGTCAGGAAGACACCATCGTTGTTCAGAAGATCAAGGAGCTTTGCCAGACCATCCTGGATCAGCCCGCCTACAAGGAAATGCGCCAAACCATCGAGACCTTCCTCGCCGATGTCGAAACGCGCGCGCAATATCAGCGCCTCTGCGATTTGCAGGAAGCGCTCCATCAAAAGCACCAGTCCGGTGTGGAGATCACCGAAGTGGAGATGCAGGATTTTGAGAACCACGAAACCGCGTTTCTCAACAATCCGATCGCGCAGGGATTCATTGAAGCGCAGCGGTCCATGCAGAAGATTGAAGCGACCGTGAACGCCTATGTCCGCAGGATGTTCGAGCTCGGCCGCATGCCGACGAACGACGAAGTTTCCGTTGGCGGCTGCGCGTGCGGATCCGGCTCGTGCGGGTGTCACTAAATCGCGTGTGATTTCGTTTCCACCGCGCGTGCGCGCCGCTATTCTCGCCGTATGAAATCGCGCACCATTGCCATTGCCGGCGGCGGCGCTGCGGGATTCTTTGCCGCCATTGCCGCGGCCAATGCCAATCCGCGCGCACAGGTTGTGCTCTTCGAAAAGAGCCCGGAACTGCTCTCGAAAGTCACCCTGTCCGGCGGGGGCCGATGCAATGTCACGCACCACTGCTTTGATGTGCCGCGCCTGTTGCTGAATTATCCGCGCGGCGCGCGCGAGCTGAACGGGCCCTATCGCCGCTTTCAGCCGCGCGATACCGTCGAGTGGTTCGAATCGCGCGGCGTGCCCCTGAAGGTGGAAAGCGATGGGCGAATGTTTCCCGTCACCGATTCCTCGTCCAGCATTGTGAATTGCTTGCGCAAGGAGGCGGAAGAGGCGGGCGTGCGCGTCTTCACGCGGCGCGGCCTTTGCGCGTTTCAGCCCGGCGCCCAGGGCTTCGCGCTGCGTCTCACCGATGGAACGGCCTTCGAAGCCGAGCGCCTTCTCCTCGCGACGGGGGGGAACAAGGCCACCGCCGGATACTCACTCGCGGCCTCCGTTGGCCACACCATCGAAGCGCCGGTGCCCTCGCTTTTCACCTTCACCATCGAAGATTCCACTCTGCGCGATCTCGCCGGCATTTCCATGCCCGATGCGCAAATCACCGCGCCCGCGCAACGGTTGGCGCAGAAGGGGCCGCTGTTGATCACTCACTGGGGTCTGAGCGGCCCCGCCGCCCTGAAGTTGTCCGCGTGGGGCGCGCGCGAATTTGCGGGTTGCGAGTATACCTTCGACATCTTGGTTTCGTGGCAGCGCGGCCCGCGCGACGTGTTTGCCGCGCAACTTGCGGATTGCAGAAAAAGGCACCCCCGCCGCGTCGTGGTCGGCGGCGGCGTGCTGGAAGCGCCCGCGCGTTTGTGGGAATGGCTGTGCCGTCGCGCGGAGATACCGGCCGACCGGCAGTGGGCGCAGTTGAGCAAGGCGGGCGAGAATCGCTTGCTGGAAGAAATCTACGCCTGCCGCCTCTCGGTGAACGGGAAGAGTTTGTACAAAGACGAATTTGTCACCTGCGGCGGTGTGCGGCTGAGCGAGGTGGATTTTCGGACGATGGAGAGCAAGCGTTGCCCCGGCCTCCACTTCGCAGGCGAATTGCTCGATGTGGACGCCGTCACCGGCGGATTCAATTTCCAAGCCGCGTGGACCTCCGGCTGGATCGCGGGCCGCGCGATGGCTGGCGCGGAGTAGGAACTTCCAACGCTTGGAAGTCGCGCCTGTTTTGACTTCCAACGCTTGGAAAAATCAGTTATAGGGGCCTCATCATGAAAACACGGTTCTTGGGTGCGGTTCTTTTTCTCTCCCTGTGCGCGGTGTTGAATGCTGCGCCGCCTGCTGCCTCTGGCGATGCGGCGAACTATTCGGACAAGAAGTGGTATCAGAATGGGAAGGGTTACGCCGAGGCGCTTGAGATTCAGAAGAATACCGGCGCGCCGCTGTTTGTCTATTTTGCGCGCTATGGAGAGAGCGACGAAAAGGGGCTGTGCCATTGGTTCGAGAAGCGGCTGCTACAGGTTCCGACGGTGGAGAAAGAGCTGCGGAGTTACGTGAAGGTGAAGTTTATGTTTCCGCTCAACAAGGACGACATGGCAATTGCGGAGCAGTTCTATGTCAAGAAGACGCCCGCCGTTTATGCGGTCCCTGCGGAGGGGCAACGCCAGCGATTGACGCCCTTCACTTGGACGAACAAGAGTCCGAAACCCGTGCTTCCCGATGAGTTTGTATCCGAGTTGCGAGAAAAGAGCGGCAGCCGCTAGAGTCGCTCGAGACACGTGAAAAACTTTCGGATCGAGCCCAAGCTCTACACAGTCCTTTTTCGCGAGCGCTATACGCTTTCGCAGTTCAGCCGCGATTTGGTTGCGGGCGTCCTGGTCGGCATCGTTGCGTTGCCGCTTTCGATTGCGCTGGCGATTGCGTCCGGCGTGAAGCCGGAGCAGGGGATATACACCGCGGTGATTGCCGGATTTCTGATCTCCGCGCTCGGCGGTAGCCGCGTGCAGATCGGCGGGCCGACCGGCGCGTTCATTGTGCTGGTCTACAACACGGTGCAGCAGTTTGGCTATGGCGGGTTGGCGGTGGCCACCATGCTTGCGGGCGGATTGTTGCTGGTGATGGGGCTATTGCAGTTCGGGTCGGCAATCAAGTTCATTCCCTATCCTGTCACCGTCGGGTTCACGTGCGGAATTGCCGTGTTGATCGCCACCACGCAAGTGCGCGATCTGTTGGGTCTCGAGATGCCGCCGCCGCCGGCGGAGTTTCATGAAAAGATTATTGCCTATGCCTCGCACATTTCGACGATCAATCCACACTCCGTCGGCCTGGCCGCGGCTGCGTTTGCGATTATTCTCTTTTGGCCGCGCGTGACGCGGCGTGTACCTGGGTCGCTGATCGCGATTTTGATTTTGACGCCGCTGGTGATCGCGTTGGACTTGCCGGTGGAAACGATCCGCAGCCGCTTCGGCAGCGTGCCGACCATGCTGCCCACGCCGTCGCTTCCCGATATTGACTGGCGTCAGCTCCCGCGCCTGTTTCAGCCTGCGTTTGCCATCGCGATGCTCGGCGGAATTGAATCGCTACTCTCCGCCGTGGTGGCCGATGGCATGACCGGGCGCCGCCATCGCTCCAACACCGAGCTTGTCGCGCAGGGCATTGCGAATATCGCGTCGCCCTTGTTCTTGGGGATTCCCGCCACTGGCGCGATTGCGCGCACAGCGACGAACATTCGGAATGGTGGGCAGACCCCGGTGGCCGGAATGGTTCACGCGGCCACGCTGCTGGCGATCATGCTCGTGTTCGGCAAGTGGGCGGTGCTGATCCCCATGCCCATTCTCGCTGCGATTTTGCTCAAGGTCGCGATGGATATGGGCGAGTGGCGGCTGCTGATTCGCTTGCTGGGCGCGCAACGCGGCGATGCGCTGGTGATGGTTTCCACCTTCTTGCTGACCGTGTTCGCGGACCTCACTGTGGCGATTGGGTTCGGCGTTGTGATGGCGTCGTTCCTGTTCATGCACCGTATGGCGGAAGCCACCCAGATCGGCATCATCACCGATGAAGTCAACGGCGACGAGCTGGAGGACGATCCCAATGCCATTCAGCGCCGCGTCGTGCCGGATGGCGTCGAAGTGTTCGAAATCTACGGGCCCTTCTTCTTTGGCGCCGCCGACCGATTCAAGGATGAGTTGCGCCGCATCGAGAAGCCGCCCCGCGTTCTCATTTTGCGTATGCGCCATGTTCCCACGATTGACGCGACCGGGCTTATCGCGCTGGAAGACCTCTTTCAGAAGTGCCAAAAGGAAAAGACCGAGCTTGTGCTCTCGGGAGTGCAGAGCAAGACGTGGGACCACCTCGTCACCTCGGGCCTCTATCGCCGTATTGGTCCGGAGAATGTGCATACCCATATTGACTATGCTCTTGCCCGCGCTCGCGAGATTGTCGAACCCGCCGTATCGGCTACGTGCTAAGGGGGGGGTAATTGCGGTAGGGCCTCGCAAATAATGCGATTCTGCTGCCTTGTATTCTTGCTGCCATCCCATCAAGAATCCGACTTGTTATGAGTGCGCCACTGAAGGTTCTGATTCTTTCTGCCAGCTCGGGCAGTGGACACATCCGCGCGGCGGCGGCTCTGGAGAAAGTGTGCAGAGCCAATCCTGCGATCGGCGAAGTGGTTAACGTGGATTCGCTGACCTACACGAACAAGCTCTTCCGGCAGTTCTATTCGAAGTTCTATTTTCAGTTGATGCGAAACGTGCCCACCCTGTTGGGCTGGTTCTACGATAACCTCGACGAGCCGTGGAAGACCGAGCGGATGCGTTTGATGTTGAGCCGCCTCAACACGCTTCCCTTGGTTCGAATGATTCGGAAGCTGCAGCCGGACTTGACGATCTGCACCCATTTTCTCCCCGCCGAGATCATTTCCTATCTGCTCGCAAAAGATGCCATTGAGACGCGGCACGCGATTGTCGTCACCGACCTCGATGTCCATGCGATGTGGCTTTCGCGCCACTTTCATCGCTACTTCGTCGCGAATGAAGAAGCGCGTGTGCACTTGCAGATGGCCGGGCTTCCGCCCGATCGAATCACCGTTTCGGGCATTCCGATTGACACCATCTTTTCGGAGGCAAAGGATCGAACCGCGCTGTGCCGGAAACATGCATTGGATCCGGCGCTTCCTCTCGTCCTTGTCTCGCTCGGCGGTGCGAGCGAGGAGGTTGTGACAGAGACGGTGCGAGCCCTGTCCTTCTTGAAGTCTCACGCGCAGGTTGTGATCATCGCGGGCTCGCACGAAGCGGTGCGAGCGCAGTTTCAGGAAGAGATCGGCAGGCTCGCGCCGGGGCCCGTGCGGTATCGTGTGCTCGGCAATACGAGTGAGATGGATGAATGGTTGCGCATGGCGACGCTGCTGATTGGGAAGCCGGGTGGCCTCACGTTGTCCGAGGCGATGGCGTGCGGCTTGCCGATGGTGATTTATCAGCCCATTCCGGGCCAAGAGGAGCGGAATAGCGATCAGTTGCTCGAAGCTGGGGCCGCCGTCAAATGCAATCACGCCACCACGCTTGCCTACAAGGTGGATGACCTCTTGAGCCAGCCCGAGCGCTTGGCCGAGCTGGCCGCATCCGCGCGCCAACTGGGTCGTCCGCTCGCCGCGTATACCGTGGTCGAAACCCTCCTCGCGCGGGTGGGGGATCCGCCCGTCGAGATTCCGCACCAAGAAGACTCCGAGTGAGTGGCGCCCGTTCTGCTGCGCGCCAGTCGCGCGCGAAACGCCTGGATCCGTCCGGTTTCAGAGAAAAGGAAAATTTTTTTGCAAGAATGATGACATATCAAACAATGTATAGTTGCATATATGCACTGTTAGAGTATTCAATCTATCGTGCGGCATATAAACATTGGTTCGAGCCGTGTGGTGTCGCGCGAAAGGTGAGGAGTGGGTAGGGACATGACAAATCAATCCGCAGCAGCCGCGCCCGCGCATGGCTCCCCGTGTGCACCGGGGGTGGGTCCTTGCGATTCGAGCTTTGGCGATCTGCGCAAGATTCCCGGACACTGGCTATTTGCGACGATGGGAAAGCGCGTGTTGCGGCCGGGCGGGCTCGAACTCACTCGGGCCATGTTGAGCACGCTCAGCATCCAGACCTCCGACGAAGTGGTGGAGTTTGCGCCTGGTCTCGGGGTGACGGCCCGAATGGCTTTGCGTCGGCAACCCGCCCGCTACACCGCGATTGAGCGCAGCGAGAAGGCGGTGGAAGAAGTGAAGGCCTATCTGAGCGGCCCCACTCAGCAATGTCTGTTGGGCAGTGCGGAAGAGACGGGCTTGCCCAGCGCCAGCGCCACGGTTGTTTATGGCGAGGCCATGCTCACCATGCAAACGCCGGAGAGAAAGCGCCAGATCATTGCGGAGGCTTTCCGGTTGCTAAAGGCGGGCGGCCGATATGGCATCCACGAGCTGAGTCTCACTCCGGATGATCTGCCTGAAGAGAAGAAGGAAGAAGTGAAGACCGATATATCGTGCTCTATTCATGTGGGCGCTCGCCCTCTGACCGCGAACGAGTGGCGGGCGCTGCTGGCGGACGCGGGCTTCGAGGTTCAGTTCCAACGCGTCGCCCCCATGCATCTTCTGGAGCCGCGCCGATTAGTCAGTGACGAAGGGTTCTTTCGCGCGTTGCGTTTTGCCTTCAACGTTCTTCGTGCACCCGTGGTTCGCAAACGCGTTTTGTCCATGCGGCGATCGTTCCGCAAACATCGCCAGCACTTGGCTGCGATAACGCTAGTGGCCGTGAAGCCGCCGCGCGCGTGAACTCAGAACGTCTGAATCAGCCCATGAACACCGCATCGCTGGAGTACTCTATGAAAACATCCCCCAATCAAACCGCCTCGATCAACCCGTCCCAATCACCGGCGCGTTGCCGAATCCGAATGGTTTCATTTTGGATTCTTGCGATGATCTGCCTCCATCCGCTCTCCGTGCGCGCGGGAGATGCATTTCGATTTATCGCACCGCAGTTCTGGGCGGCGGGTGGGTCGAACACGACCTATCAGGAGTGGGATCATTTTACCGGGACCAGCAGCAATGTGCCGGACGTTGGGTGGGTGTCAGTCCCAGCCGCGGGTGGGGACACGCGCCTCTCGGCCTTGCCGCCGGCTGCGCTGGCTGGATCTGGAAACTTTTATGCCTTTATGGGCGACTACGTTTTCCGTGCGGATGTATATAACAACACCGGCACGACGGGATCGCTCTTCGGCACGCATGTGATTGTGCAGACGGCGGCCACGCTGAGCGATGTCGGCGGCACGGTGCTTCCGGGGTCAATGCAAATTGTGGATTTGAGCGGCGCTCCCTTGACCGGCGGGGAGGCGAGCTCGGCGTTGAGATACGACGTGGTATATAGTGGACTCGTGCCCGGCGGCCCGGCGGGCGAGATTCTTCAGCGAGAAGAAATTTGGGAGTTCTTCCTTCCGTCATATGTCGGTGATTTTCGCGTGCAAGCCACGCTCCAGAAGCATTCCAGCTTGCGCCAAGTTCGGATTGATACCCATCAGGTGTTGCGTGCACATCCGCTTGTTCGGATACCCCTATTGCACCCGGAGAGCAATTTCGGCGACTTTTCCAATGACGGCAATGCGCCATCCTCGCTCGGTGAGTTGGGGGCGGGCTTCCATCAGATTTCGCTGCATTTTGGGGACGATGGAGAGAATAACGATGACAGTGATGTGCTGAGTTTCGAGGTTCCGCCAGGATATGAAATCATCTCCATCAAGCTGTTGGAATACGCAGTGGATGGCGATAGCGGCAGTGGGTCGTTCTTTGCCATCGCGGATGCCCCGACGATCGGCACCACGATTCCGACCGCGACCAATCATCTGAGCAACCAGTTGCTGTCGAGTCCCGGTGAACTCCTGGAGTCGCTCGCAGCGGGGGCGTTTTATGGCGCGAGCAGAATTGTGCCTTATCAGCCGCTTCCGGCGGGCACCTATACCCTGTTCTTCTCGGAGACTTCTGCCGGTGTGGATCTGAAGTTGGGTGTCACGGTCTCGCGGCTCCCGCTGGAGTTTCAATTGTTGGCATGGGGCGATGGCAGCGCGACGACGGGGCTTCCTTCGGCGGCTGGCCTCAAGCCTTCGGCGACGATGCCCACGGCTGGAGATTGGTTGATCTTCACGGATGATGATCAAGCGCTTCCCGCTGCCAACAATCCGGCAGGTGCGCTGAGCCACAATCTTGTGGATATCACCGGGGCCGGTGGCGCTGGATTCAATATGGCGCCTTCCTTGACGGGTTCGCTCTCGCTGCGAATCGAGCCGATTTCCCGCGCGGGATTGGCCGTCACGGTGGAAGAACTCGCCTATGCCGGGCAGGCCAATGCCGTGCAGGCGATGAATCAGTTTCTGGTGTCGCGTGGCGATGCCGCGACGACCAATGCGGCGTTCCAGGTGGATGGCGAAAGGAACAGCGGTCGGTGGGAGGCCCACGCGACGAATAATTGGGCCATCCAATTTGCGTTGGATTTCTATTTCGCGACGAATGCCGATGGGGTGCCGGATGCGGACGATGTGGACGCAACCTTCAGCGATGTTCCGCACTCAGGCTTCCTGATTCCTGTGAGCCAACTCACGAGCACCAATCTTGCCACCTTGAATTTGGATGATCCGCTCGGATTCTATACAGGCGATTTTGAGGCGTATCTGCTGGAGCAGATCAAACCGCGTCTGCCCACCAATGCGACCTACCTGTTGATCACGCAGATGGGCAAGTCGCATCCGAGCTATACGGAAGCGGGGCTTCCGATCACCACCAATTCGCTGGTCGGAAACACCACCATTGCCTACACCACGCAGACCGTGGCGGACGCGCCGGAGATGCTCTCGGTGAGCGTCGAAAATGCGCAGCCGGCTGTGCGGTTTAGCGGCAATGTGGGGTTGGACTATATCGTTCAGCGCTCCGAGGATTTGGTTGCATGGGAGACGGTTCTCGACCCCGCGTTGAGTCATCCTGTGCCGGGCGAAGTGGAATGGCTCGCTCCGGTTGACAGTGCTGAGCAGCAGTTCTATCGCATGCTGCCCGTGTCGCCATGAGCCGCAGCGAGCTCAATCGGAGCGGTTTTACGCTCATTGAGCTTTTGGTGGTCGCCGGCATACTTGCGGCCTTGATGGGAATATTTTTGCCGGCGTTGACTCAGGCGACGGGTCTGGCGAGGCGTATTGCCTGCCAGGGCAATCTGCGGCAGATTGTTGCCGGTGTGGCGCTCTATGCGCAGGCGCATGGAGGCTTGATGCCCGCGGCCGCGCCCCACGAACTCGGTGGGGCGCAGGGCCGCGTGGCGGAGAGCGATCCCTGGTTGCCCGCCAAAATGTTTGGCGGAGGACTTCCGGCCGAAAAGCGGCCGCTGAATGCCTATCTCGATTCGCCGGAGGTCTTTCGCTCGCCATGTGACCGAGGAGAACCGTTGTGGTGGTTCGATACGGGAGACTATCAGGCGCGCTCGACTTGCTATGAGCTTTATGGGAGCAGCTACTTCTATATGTCGGGCTATAATCGCATTGGGGGTGTGGCTGCGCCGATGGGGCTAGCGAAGTTTGTCGGCGTGGATTTTTCGTTCGAGGAGTTTGCGGAGCAACCGCTTCAGCTCGGCGAGTCGCTCTCCATGACCCACTATCGGCTACCGGCAAAGAAGGTGGTCGTCGCGAGCATTCCGATCTATCGCACGATGAGCGGTGTGGTCGCAATCAGCCCTCGCGCCCAGTGGTATAAGCGTGATCCGGATCATTTGTGGGCGAATGCGGCCTTTCTTGATGGGCATGTGAAGTTCGTGCAGGTGTTCGCCTACGATTCGCGCTATGGAGGGGTGATGACGCCACCGAGCGAGGACAATCCTTACTACTAGCGAGCTGCTCGACCATGAAGCCTTGGGTATTGATCGCCGTTCTCTGTCTTGCCGTCGCCATTTGGGTCTGGCGGCTCCTTCCGGGCGCGGGTCCGACGGAATCCGATCTGCGCAACACGACTGGCGTGACCGCAGAGGCCGTGGGTTTGCGATTCGTTCCACACGGGGTAGAGGTGAGTTGCCGTGTGGGCAACAGCACGGCGCGTACGGCGATGCAGGTCGTGTTGGCTGTCGCCGTGGAAAATGCCGCGGGTGAGACGTTGGCGGTCAATCCTTTGGCGGGTGTTTCCGAGTTGCCGGGTGGGGGATCCCGCGAAGTCGCCTTCCTGGTGCCGCTTCGCACCCCGCCAGCGGGTGCGCGGGGTCGCGTGACGGTTGCTTTGGTGCGCTGGCGGGACTCGTAGTTCCCGCGCCCGCGCAGCTCTGGCAGGAATTATGTGGGGCTGGATTGATGCTGCGGCGCGTTGTATTCTCGCGATGCGCTGCTATACTGTGCGGCGCAAGAGGAGCACGTTTCATTATGAAGAAG
>JAMLJG010000001.1 GCA_023953695.1 Kiritimatiellia bacterium | reverse complement strand
GCCCGTTCATTCAATCGCGTCATGACAAATTCCTTTTTTCCGAATGAGCAAAGATAGCACACTTCTGCAATCTCGAAATACCTTTTCAACCCCAACCGGCCAACCCGCCAGCGCACTCGCGCTCGCACAACAACCCGCCAGGATGCGATCGCCGAGCGGAACCTAGCGAATGGCTTCCAATGCAACTAGGGTTGCGAGTCGGAGAGATTGGGCTCCAGCGTTCGAGTATCCAAACCTCGACGGCCATCGCGGGACAATGGGGCGCTCTACCCTGTTTAATTGACAGAGAGCCGTCCTGACGGGTACCGTTTTCGGACTATGTCACAAAAATCTCCTCGCGTTTTGGTCACGGGCGGCGCCGGCTATATCGGCTCTGTGTTGGTTCCCATGCTGCTTCAGCGCGGCTTCGCCGTGACGGTGGTGGACAACTTTTCGTTCGGCCAGTCGTCGCTTCTGGATTGCTGCCACTATGAAGGTCTCCAGATCGTCCGCGGCGACGTGCGCGACAAGGCGCTGATCAAGAAGCACCTCGAGTCGGCCGATATCGCAATCCCGCTCGCTTGCCTCGTCGGCGCGCCCATTTGTGCGCAGCGTCCACTGGAGGCGCAGGCGATCAATTGCGATGCGGTAAAGATGATTGTGGATCTCGCGCGGCCGGATCAGCGAATTATCTATCCAAACACAAATAGCGGCTATGGCATCGGCACCGAGGGCGAGTTCTGCACGGAGGAGTCTCCCCTCAACCCGATCTCGATCTATGGCTCCACCAAGGTCGAAGCGGAAAACTACGTCCTCTCCAGTGGGCGCGGCCTCACCTTCCGCCTCGCCACCGTGTTCGGCGTCAGCCCGCGCATGCGCATTGATCTCCTCGTGAACGATTTCACCTATCGCGCGGTCACGGATCGCTTCGTGATCCTCTTCGAGGCGCACTTCAAACGAAACTATATCCACGTCCGCGATGTCGCGCGCGCGTTCCTCCACGCGCTGGATAACTGGGATGCCATGAAAGGCGAGGCCTACAACCTCGGCCTTAGCTCCGCCAATCTCTCGAAAATGGAACTCTGCCTCGAAATCAAAAAGCAGGTCCCCGAGTTCACCATCATGGAAGCGCCGATCGGCAAGGATCCGGACCAGCGCAACTACATCGTCAGCAATGACAAGATCGAGCGCACCGGGTTCCAGCCCACCCACCTCCTCCCGTGGGGCATCACGGAGCTGATCAAGGGCTATCAGGCCATCCGGCGCAACCAATACTCGAACGTCTAACCAATGAAGAAGAATACAGAGTTCAAGCGCATCCTCGTCACCGGCGCACATGGGTTTCTGGGACACCACATTGTGCCGGAGCTGAAAAAAACGTTCGACGCCGAGTTCATCTGCCCCACGCGCGCGGACTACGAATTGCTCGATCCGGGGGCTCCCGCGCGGATGCTGGCCGACACCCAGCCGGACTGCGTCGTGCACCTCGCCGCAAAATCGGGCGGAATCATAGACAACAAGAACCGGCCGGCGGACTACTTCTTCGACAACCTCGCGATGAACACCGCGGTCTTCGACGCCTCGTTCAAGGCGGGCATCAAGAAGTTCCTCACGCTGATGGGCGGCTGTTCCTACCCCGCGACGGCCTCCTCGCCAATCGGCGAAGACCAAATGTGGAACGGCCTGCCCCAAATCGAAAGCGTTGGCTATTCAACCGCCAAGAAGATGCTGCTCATCCAATCCTGGGCCTATCGCAAGCAGCACGGCTTCAACTCGCTGGTCCTCATTCCCGGCAATGTCTATGGCGAGTGGGACAACTTCAATTTGGAACAGGCCCATGTGATCCCCGCCATGATCCGCAAATACGTCGAGGCGCAAGACGCGAATCGCCCAACCATGACGGCTTTCGGCAGCGGAAAACCGACGCGCGACTTCGTCTATGCAGGCGATGTCGCCGCCACCATCCCCTGGTTCCTCGCAAACTACAATTCGAGCGAGCCCATCAACATCTCAGCGGGACGTCGCATCTCCATCCGCGAACTCGCAGAAACCGTGAAACGGGTCACCGGTTTCACCGGCGAAATCGTCTGGGACGCGTCAAAGCCGGATGGCCAGATGGATAAGATTTTTGATGTCCAGCGCCTCCACCAACTCGGACTCGCGTGCAACACGACGCTCGAAGAGGGGCTGCGTCGCACAACCGACTGGTTCCGCGCCGCGCGCGCAACCGGTGAGGTCCGCCTGTGAGCCATGCGGCCGATCTGCTGGTTCTCGGCAGCGCCGGCTTCGTCGGATCGGCCATCGTCGCCGAAGCGAAGGCGCGCGGTCTCTCCGTTATCGAAATCACACGCGCGAACTACACCTCGGGCCTCTCCGCCCGCTGGGTAATCAATGCGAACGGCAACTCCAAAAAGTTTCTCGCGCGCGAACAACCCGCCCGCGAATTCGACCTCTCGGTCCGCAGCGTCATGCAATCGCTCCACGATTTTCGCTGCGAGCGCTACTGCTTCCTCTCCACGATTGACGTCTATGACAACGTGCGCGATCCCGCGCAAAACGCCGAGTCCGCCGCCATCCGCCGCGAACACCTTTCGCCCTACGGCCTGCACAAACTCCTGGCGGAAGACCTCGTCCGACACTACGCGCCGCAATGGCTCATTTTGCGCATGGGCGGCTTTGTCGGGCCGGGACTCCGCAAGAACTCGATCTACGACCTGCTGAAGGGCCATCCGCTCCGCGTACACCCCGATTCTCGCTACCAGTTTCAGCACACCCGCGCGCTGGCCCAAACGGCCCTCGATTTTTTGGGCCACGGTATCGCGCGCGAAATTTGGAACGTCGCTGGCGCGGGAACCATCCGCATTCGCGAAATAGCCGATTGGATCCCCAAGGCAACCCTCCCCACCCCGCAGGGCCAGCCCGAGCACTACGAAGTGAACATCGAGAAACTGCAAGCCGCGCGACCCGTTGCAGAAACGCGCGACACGGTGCGCCAATTTGTGCAAGATGTCCTCGAAGGACGGGAATCCCTTTCATGATCATTTCGCGCACTCCTTTTCGCGTCAGCTTCTTTGGCGGCGGCACAGACTTTCCCGACTACTATCGCGAACACGGCGGAGCCGTCCTCTCGACGGCTATCAATAAGTATTGCTACCTCTCCGTCCACTCGCTCGGCCCGTTTTTCAAACACCGACTCCGCGTCAGCTACGCGCAGACCGAAACGGTGAAGGACCCCACCGAAATCAAGCACCCTCTGATCCGCGAATGCCTCGCGCATCTCGGCCTCGACGCGGGCATGGAGATCAATCACGTCGCCGATCTCCCCGGCCGCACCGGCCTCGGCTCGTCTTCCTCTTTCACAGTCGGCCTCCTCCACGCGCTCCACGCCTTCCGCGGAGAATCTCCCAATGCCGAACAGCTCGCGCAGGAAGCCATCGTGGTCGAACGCGAGCGCGTGGGCGACAGTGGCGGCCATCAGGATCAATACGCCGCCGCGTTCGGCGGACTGCATCGCTACGACTTTTCTACGAAGGGTATTGCCGCAACGCCCATCGAAATTCCGCCCAAACGAAAGGCGGAACTGAGCGCGCGCCTGCTCCTCTTTTTCACCGGAGTCGAAAGCTCAGCGCAGGACATCTTGCAGGAGCAGCAAAAGAATACCGCGCGCAACCTCACCTCGCTCCGAGAAATGCGGGCGATGGTGGACCACGCGCAGAAACTGCTCGTCGGCAGTGAAGACCTCGACTCATTCGGTCGCCTCCTTCACGCGGCCTGGATGCACAAGCGTTCCCTCTCCTCCGGCATCAGCAATACCGCCATTGACGATGCGTACGACGCCGCGATGCGAGCGGGCGCGATTGGCGGCAAATTGCTCGGCGCAGGCGGACGCGGCTTCCTCCTGCTCTATGCCCGCCCCTCCCAGCAGCCCAAGCTGCGCGAGGCAATGAAAGGTCTGACCGAGATTCCATTCGAGTTTAGCGACGAAGGCAGTCGCATCATTTTCCGCTCTTCTGAATCATGACCGCGCGACCGCGCATCGCTTTCTGGTTTCGCTATGGGCCGGCCGAGCACACCGAGCTCTACCACGCGCTGCCCGCGCTCATCGAGGCGCTCTCCGCTCACGCCGAAATCCACTATTTCGGATTCCACGGCCGCTCGCCATCGCCCGACGCCATCGCGCGGCACGCCACGGTTCACTCCCTGCCCTTCCGCGTGGACCGCACCCAGCACGGGGACAAAATCGTCAAATATGTGCTCTGGCTACTCTGT
Organism: Kiritimatiellia bacterium; assembly: GCA_023953695.1. Classification (GTDB taxonomy): domain Bacteria; phylum Verrucomicrobiota; class Kiritimatiellia; order CAIVKH01; family CAIVKH01; genus JAMLJG01. The sequence goes on along the minus strand of JAMLJG010000001.1, from coordinate 272,042 downwards.
CTGCCCTGGATCGGCCTGCGCTGCCGCCGACTCGGCATCCGCGCGGTGTATATGGACGAAACGGTGCCGCTCGCCGCGCCGATTGCTCGCCTCTTCTTCGGTCCACGCATCGCCATGTCCATCGCGGACTTCTTCACCGATATCTATCTGTCCGGCAACCCCATCGCGCGCGCGCTGGGCGCGGCGATCCGCGCTGCCGATTGGCGCGCATGGCGCAAGCTGCCCCTCATCATCACCCGCGCAAAAAACACACGCGACTTCCTCGCTTCGAAAGGTGTGAACCCCGCGCGCGTTCGCCCCATCTACGACCCGTGCGACACCCAGCTCTATCGCCCCATCAACCGCGCCGCCGCGCGCGCGCAGTTCGGCTTTCGCGATGACGAAATCGTCCTCGTCCACCACGGCATCCTTCACCCCAACAAGGGCAACGAGCGCATCATTCGCGCGATTGCCGCCGCGCGCGCACACCTGCCGAATCTCCGCTATCTCCTCGTCGGGCACGGCCCCGAGTTCGATGCTCTCCAAACGCTGTGCGGCCAGCTCAACGTGCGCGATATCGTGCGAATGACCGGTTGGCTGCCCAAGCCGGCGGATGTGAATGTCGCGCTCAACGCGGGCGATATCGGCCTCGTTATGCGCGTCGGCCACGCCTCCGATGACTTCCACATGACCGGCGCCCTCGTCCACAATATGGCCGCGGGCCTCCCCATCCTCGGCGCTAAACTCGGCGGCGTCTCCGAAGTGGTCGAGGATGGCGTTCAGGGCTTCCTCTTTCCACCCGACGACATGGCGCTCTTCACCGCGCGCCTCACCGAATTGGCGAACAATCCGGCCGCGCGCAAACGAATGGGCGCCGCCGCGCTCGAACAGGCGCAGCGCTCCTTCGCCATGGACACCGTCGTGAAGCAAACGGTCGCCGCCCTGCGGGAGCTGCTCGCATGAAGACACAACCCACAGCCATCATTCTCGCTGGCGGACTCGGAACCCGCCTGCGCACGCTCCATCCCGATCGCCCCAAAGCGCTCGTCCCCATCAAACATCGCGCGTTCATCGCGTGGATGCTCGACTGGCTTCGCGCGCACGGCATCGAACGCGCCCATCTCGCCGCTGGGCACCTTGCCGGAATGATCGCAGAGTGGATTCGCCAGCAGAACAACCCGAGCCTCACCGCCTCCCAGGAACCCAGACCCCTCGGCACAGGCGGCGGCCTGCTCTACGCCCTCGAACACGTGGCGGATGAGGAACTGCTCGTCCTCAATGGCGACAGCTTTCTGCCAAACCTCGACCTCCGCGCTTGGCTCGCCCGCCCGCTCGACAACGCCGTGGCCGGAGAACTCGCCGTCACGCGCATCGAAGCGCCCGGCCGCTACGGCACCGTCGAATTTGACACAACGCGAACCATCACGGCCTTTCTCGAGAAAGCGGACCGACCCGCAGGCAACGTCAACGGCGGCGTCTATCGCCTGCGCCGCTCCGCCCTCGCCCCGTGGCCCGCCAACACCGCGCTCTCCCTCGAAAACGAACTCTTTCCCGCACTCGCAAAAGCCCGCGCCCTGCGCGCGCACGAGACCCCGCAGCCACTGCTCGACATGGGCACGCCGGAAGGCATCGAAAACATGACGCAATGGCTCGACGAACACCCCGATTTTTTCCAACGTCTGTAACTTGTTCATGGAGAGACTTCCAATGCTTGGAAAACTACTGCCCGGCCTTTTCCTGACACTCCTTCTCGCAGCCTGCTCGCCGCAATCGAAGGGACCCGAGCGCCCCTGGCGCAGCTTCGTCACCGATCTGACAAACACCCTGCGCCTCGTCGAGCGCGAGACGGGCGGCACGACCCTTCTCTCCACCGCCGACCCCACAGGCGGCAATGACGACTTCAATCGTTTCGCCGGACCCGGCAGTGAATCGGGCTGGGTCACCCTCGCGAACCTCAAGGGCCCCGGCGTCGTACGGCGCTTCTGGACAACAGGCGTGGATCCGGGACATCCGTTCCGTTTCTACTTCGATGGAGAAAAGAAGCCGCGCGTCGAGGGAACCATTGATGAACTCTTCGGCGAACGCGATCCCTTCACCCCGCCGCTCGCGCGCTACATGAACCTCTGCTGGTTCAGCTACGTCCCCCTCACCTACCAGCGATCCCTCCGCATTGAAGCAAAAGCGCCGCCCACCCATCCCTTCTGGGGCCCGCGCCGATTCTTCTTCCAGATCAACGATGAGAAGCTCCCGGCGACGGCAAACATCCAATCCTTCCCCGCTGCCCTGAGCTCGGAAGATGAAGCGGTTCTCGCCCTTGTTGGCGACACCTGGACGGCTGCGGTGGAGTGGCCGGAAATGCCGGCCTCGCCCACGCACGCGACGGAGATCGCACCGAATACGGAAGCCGTCGTTTGGCAATCCACCGGGCCCGGCATCCTGCCGGAATGGTTCCTCGATGTGAAACCGGCCGATCCCGCCGCCTGGTCGCGCTTGGAAAAAGAATGGATGCTTCAGGATGTCGTCCTCCGCATCCGATACGACGGCCGCGAGCAGCCAAGCGTGGAAGTTCCACTCGGCGACTTCTTCGGCAACGCCTGGCGTCATCGCGATTATGCCTCGCTGCTCCTCGGCGCCGGACCCACCGCATTCCGCAGTGGCTTCCCGCTCGCGTTCCCCGACTCCGTCAGCATCAGTCTTCTCAACGGAAGCGATCGCGCGATCAACGCCATCTTCGCGGGCGCTCCGCAGCCACTCACCATTCCCCACCCGCGCTACTTCCACGCCGAATGGCGACGCAGCGGTCCCGACGCGGGTGCGCCGCACGTCATGGCGAGCTTCCAGGGAAGCGGCCTATTCGCGGGAGCCTTTCTCGGTCTCACCGGAAAAGGCGTCACACAACAGGACAACTCGTGGTGGCTCCTCGAAGGAGACGAGCAGATGTGGGTGGATGGCGAAAGGCAATCCTCCTGGCGCGGCACCGGGCTGGAAGACTACTTCAACGGCGGTTGGTACTATCGCAGCGCAGCGTTCTCCGCGCTCCACGGAATCTTCGACCGCGTCCCCTTCCGCACCGCGCAATATCGCCTGCAACTCGTGGACCCCGTCTCCTTCTCCCAATCGCTGCAAATGGCCATCGAGCGCGGCGACCGCAACGTCAGCCACGCTTGGTTCCAAAGCGTCGCCTTCGCCTATCTCGACTCGCCGACCGCGGTCCACCCCGTTCCGGCCAGGCGAGAGGAGCGGCGCGCGGTTGAAAATCGCTATGACTGGCAAGACCTCATGCTGCAACTCACCGAGCTGGAACGGATGAACAACTTCCAGCGCGCAATTGATCTCATCGAGGAATACGGCGAACGCGCACCCACCGCGCCCGACCTCGGCATCTATAAACTCCGCGCCCTGGAATATCGCCGCCTCCTCGGCGAGCCGATTGGCAATGCGGACATGAAGCCCTTTCTCGATGGACAATTCGGGCCCGATGCCGCCGAACAAGCGCGCCTGCTCGACTGGTTCTACGCCGCGCCCAACCGCGCCCTCGTCGGCTTGAACGCCAATGCGCAAGCGCAACTCTTCCTCAACGGCGCCCTCGTCGCAGCTACCGATCATCCGCTCGCTTGGAAAGTTGTCGGCGCGGAACTCGGCGACGGCCCACTCGCACTCGCCTCAGACGCCACCATGATCCGCCAGGAACCCTGGGTTCAAATTGGCCTTCGCACACACAGCGGTTTCGCCGGATCCGGCCTGGGCACCAAGCGTGCGCGCCGCACCTCCGGCGCATGGAACGCTCTCGAGGGAGATAAAACCGACTGGACACCCGTGCCCAATCCCGACCTCCTGCGCGGCACACCCGACGCGCCCTTCATCGGCAGCGCGCCCAATGCCTTCGTTCTGTTCGGATCGAAATCCTACTCCGTCCGCAGCGAAGACTGGGCCTATCATCAAGGCCGCGGCTACTTCCGAATGGACCTGACACTTCCCCTCAGCGGATGGCCCGCCCAATCTCGCGAGCTCACCGGACTCGCCCGCTAACTGCCAGCGCGCATCAGTTCGGCTGCTCGCCCGCCAGATGAATCGTCTGAGCCGGAAGCGCAAAGCGGATGCCCGCGGCATTGAAGCGTTCGAGAAGCTCCAAATTGAAGCGCTCATTGAATGCCTGAAGCGCCCAAAAGTCGCCGGGGAAATACCAATAGATCACCAAGATATTCAGCGCCGTGGTGGTGATGTCGTTGAAGGCCACACGAGGCGGGTGCGTCACGCGCATACCCTCGTGATCCTCCAGCAGCTCATGAAGGATGGCAATCGCGCGCCGCACCAGATGGGGCGATGTGTTCAGCGGCAAACCAATGTTGAACACGCGGCGGATATAGGGTCGGCGGCCGATATTCTGGATGGCCTTGTTCGCCAACTCGCCATTGGGCAAGGTCACCAAATGTCCATCCAGCGTGCGGATTCGCGTTGAGCGGAGCCCTACTTCTTCCACGACGCCATCCGCGCTATCCACAACAATGCGTTCGCCGACGAGAAAAGGTTTGTCGGCGAAAATAACGAGGGAGCCGAAGAAGTTCTTCACCGTTTCCTGAGCAGCCAGCGCAATCGCCAAACCGCCAATGCCGAGCCCGGCAACAATCGAAGTCAACGGTTTGTCGGTGAGAATCTGCGCAATCTGCAACAGGGCAAGAAGAACAACGGTGATGCGCAAACTCGCGCGCACCACCGGTCGCACAACGCCGGTGGCAGCCGCCGGATCGCCGCGCATGATTCGCGCGAGCCACTGATCCACCACATCCACGAGATTATACACCGCGAACCCAGCGGTGAGCGCAATCAGAATGCTCATCACCGTCGAGAGGGCGGCGCCGGCTTCCTCCGTGAGCGTCAGAAAAGCCGACCCGATTTCGAGCCCCACAATGATGCCCGAAAGCAGCGTGATCTTGGCCAGCGCGCGAAGCGCAATGCCGGACGCGTTACGATTCGTTCGCTCCAGCCGACCAGCGCTCCGTGTGAGCCCCACTTGCACGACCAACCCCGCCACGGCGCCAACCAACAGCGAGGCAAAGAGCGCCAAAATACGCCACGGCTCGTTTCCTGCAATGAGAATGCTATTCACTTTCGTCCACGTTTCCATGGGCTCTACCTAAACCTCGAGAGCGAAAACATGCAAGCACAAGTGGGCACAGGGAAGGCGCATCGCTCAACAACACTCAATCGAACGAGCAACGGGCGCCGAAAATTAGCTGCCAGTTATCCTTGAAAAACCTGCGTTCGCTTCCGTAGAGTCGCATTTTCACAAGGGACCGAATGCGCACTCTCAAATATATTGGCCGCCTGTTGGGTGAGTTTTTTGAATTCGCCTGGCAAAACAAGGCGTGGTGGATCATCCCCATCGTCCTCGTTCTCCTGCTTCTGACGGTGTTCATCATCACCGGCTCCAGCGTGGCGCCATTCATCTATACGCTCTTTTGAGCGGTATGAACCCCGTCGAAGTTTTCAGTCTGGAGGTGAGCGCCTTTGCCTCCAACTGCCACATCATTCGGCCCGCCCAATCTGATCGCGTCATCGTCGTGGATCCGGGCGGCGATGCGGAGACCATCGCGGAGTTCATTCGCTTGCACGGGTGGTCAGTTGGGCTCTTCCTCCTGACACACGGCCACATGGACCACGTCGGCGCGCTCGCAGACATGGCCGACCAGTTCCCTGCGCCCATCGCAATGCACCGGCTCGACGCCGAATGGGCGTTTGGCATGAAGAACACCATGCCACCCTATTTCAACGAACCGCCGCGCGCCGCCGTGATTTCGCGCGACCTGCAAGACGGGCAGACTTGGACGGACCTCGGGCTCACCTACGAAGTGTTGGAAACACCCGGTCACTCACCCGGCAGCGTGAGCTTCTATTTTCAAGAGCAGGCGCTCCTCTTCTCGGGCGATGTGCTCTTCGCAGGTTCCATCGGCCGCTCGGACTTGCCCGGCGGGAACCCGCGCGTCCTCGCACAGTCTCTCCAGCGTCTCCTGACCCTGCCGAACACCACATGCATTTTCCCCGGACACGGCGCTAAAACTAGCATCGAAAATGAACGCGCGCACAATCCCTTCCTGCGCGATCTTTCATGGGCCGACTAGCAGTTCGCTTCAACGCTCAAAAGACAGCTTCACACCGCGGCGGATATAGGTCGGGATATCAAGATCCTCGCCATTGATGTACGTTGTAGAGGCGTCGCCAAAAAGCCCGCGATCTTGCGGCTTCAAGTCGCCCAGCCCCAATTCCGGTTGCACGTCGCTCGCAGATTCCATCGCTCCAGCAGAGGGCCGAGCAGTGGCCTTTTCAACCGGAGCTTCCTGCCACACTTCGGATGCGAACAGCGTAATGGCAATGCGCTCGCGATGCGCGGGATCAATGAGCGCGCCCATACTGATGTGCGCAGACTCGCGCACGCCCGCCCGAAGAGCGCCCATGATCCCCTGCATATCCGCGATCGTAAGTTCGGGACCTCCCGCGATGTTCACCAACACCCCTTGCGCATCGGATAAAAGCTGGCCGTGTTCGAGCAGCGGACTGTCCATCAGGTTCCGCAAAACGCTCGCGACGCGCGCGGGCCCCGTCGCCTCGGCATAGGCATAGGAAAGAGATCCGCCACTGCGCTCCGCCAATTCCTGAATATCGGCGAACGTGATGTTGATGACACCGGGCCGCGAAAGCAGATACCAAAGCGAATATATCCCCTCCGCAATCATTCGGTCGGAAACGGAAAAAGCCTGCTCCAGCGATGCGTTTGCATCGGCCAATTTCAAGAGGCGATCATTCGGCTGCACGATCACAGACCCCGCGTAACGGCGCAACTGAAGCACACCCTCATCCGCTTGGCGGCGGACGCGGTCGCCCTCCAACGCGAAGGGCAAACTGACAAACGCCAGCGTCAGAACCCCCAACTCGCGCGCCATTTTGGCAATGAGTGGCAGCGCGCCCGTTGCCGTGCCCCGCCCCATTCCGCCCACCAGAATCAAGAGATCAGCGCCTGCCACCACATCCTGCAACGCAGCGATGCTCTCCTCGATTGCGAGTCGGCCAACGATCGCATCGCCTGCCGCGCCAAGGCCGCGCGTCGCCTTCTCTCCGATCAACACCGTGCGCTCTACACCACAGGCGGCCAGCGCCTGCGCATCGGTGTTCACCGCCACAACAGAGGGCCCCTCCGTCCATTGCGCGGCCATACGCGCTACGCCGTTGCACCCAGCGCCGCCCACGCCCATCACGAGAATCTGGTCGCGCGCCTTAATGCCCGGCGGTGGAAAGAGCGAATGGGAAAAATGTGGAGGCATCAGCGTCCCCCCCAAATCGCGCGAAGCCAATCCGGCATCTTCGAGGCTCCCCTCCTGCCACTACGCCGCGAAGCAAAGCGCAGCAAACCAATCGTGCTGGCATATTGCGGCCCGTCCGTCGCCAGAGCCAACCCGCTCACATCCTTCGGACGGCCCAACTGGCATGGCAAATTGAACACTCGCTCGGCCAACTCGGGAAGCCGTTTCAAATAGGCGCCGCCACCCGTGAGGACAACGCCGCGCCCCAAGTAGTGGAGCAAGCCCAGCCGCTCCATTTCATCGCGCACCAGGCGCAGCGTCTCCTCCATCCGCAAATGCGTGATGGTCTGCAAATCGCCCAAACGCACATAGCGCCCGCGCCCCGAAGCTTCGCTGGCAATCTCGATGTGCTGCGTGCGATTTTGCAGATCAATCTCTGCGCTGCCGAACTCTTCCTTCAATCGCTCGGCGCGCGCGGCCGTCACATTCAGACCCCGCGCCAGATCGTTCGTCAGGTGGTCGCCCCCCACCGCAAACGAACCCGCGGCTGCGATGGATTCCTGGGCATACGCCACGTAGTTCGTGCTGCCCCCGCCCAAGTCAATGACCAAGGCTCCTCGCTGCTTGTCCTCGGGCGATAGCACGGCGAGCGCCGCGCACAAACCAGAAGCCGCGACTTGCTCCACATCCACCGACGCGCTCTTGGCAACGCGAATCAAATTGCGCAGCCACGTGCTCGGCGCATACATGATCATCATTTCCACCGCGAGCTTGCTGCCCTCGAGCCCTTCGGGCCGGACAATGCCTCGCTGCTCGTCCACCGTGTAGTGCTGCGGGAGCGAGTGCAAAATCTCATAGTCTCCCTGCAGATTGACGCTGCGCGCAGTTTCCAGGACGTGCTCAATGTCGTCGCGCGTGATCTCTCCGCCGCCGGTCAATGGGATATTGCCGCAGTTGACCAGCACCTTCAGGTTTGAGCCGGATACCAGGAGACAGACCTGCTTGATCCCGACATCCGAATTCGCTTCCGCCAGCTCCAACGCCTCGCGCGCGGCCTGTGCCGCGGCCTCAAAATCCACAACTTCGCTCTTGCGCACGCCGCGCGAGGCGCACTCGCCAACACCGAGAACGACCAGGTGATAGTCCTCTCGCACCATGCCGACCACAGCGCGGACCTTCGTCGTGCCCAACTCCAGCGCCACAACAGGGGGTTGATCAAGTAAAGCCATAATCAGCGCGGGTTCGCCTCCGGAATTGCGCGCGTAGTCGTGGGAAAGTTTTTATCCACCACCAAATTGGCCACTTCGATTTGTTGGTTCATCGCGCGATGGGTCTCAATCAAATCAGCCAGGCGTTCCAGTCTCCACTTGAGCTGATCTCGCCCAAGCAAGACGCGCCCGCCCGTGTCCAACACCAGCTCCAGGGCATCGGCCTTGCTCACATTGATAGACTGAAACCGAAGCAAATCGCCGCGCCGCATCCGCTCGCTGAGCTCGAGGGCGCGCAGGGCATCCAGCGTTTTCTCATCGCGAATCACACTGCCCGGCGCGAGCCCGCGTTCCGACGCGCCAATGATCAGCGGGAGAGAGGCCTTCGGACTCAACCCCAGGATATAGCCTTCGCTATCCACTTCCACCGGCATTCCGTGAGCGCCTTCCAACATGCGGGCAATGGCGGTGCGCTCCTTCACGCGAATCACGAGCGTGTCCGGCAATTCGCGGCGAACTTCTGCCTTCTTCACGCGGGGCGCGCGCTCGAGGTTGCGGCACACGTTTCCAATGTTGATCGCGAACAAATTCATTCCATCGCTGACTTTCGCGTATTCCCGGAGATGCGAGGGCGTCAAGACACCTGTGGAAACCGCGTCAATGCGCTGAATGGTGAAGCGCTCGTTCTCGGCAAAAAGATGTGTGCCTGCCAGCGCCACGCCCGAAACCGCCGCCCAGACAATCACCCCCAACACAAGCAACACCAACAGAAGCGCGCCCACCTTGTGCGCGCGATCACTCCCCTGTTTACCCCCGCGCGCGCTCACTTCGAGAATCGAAGAGCGATTCCCGCTGCGGCGAAAATTGCCTCTCTTTGGTTTCTTTCGGAATAGTCCCATTGCGCGTCTCAACATTCAGCCAGGTTCAAAATCATCTCACACAACGCGCCGAACTCAAGCCCCGCTGCGCGCGCGGCTTTCGGCAACAAACTGGTCTCGGTAAATCCCGGAATCGTATTCAATTCCAGCACATATGCGCGCCCCTCCTCCGTCATCCGAATATCCACCCGCCCCATCCCCCGACACCCCAGCGCGACATAGGTGTTCCACGCGAGTTGCTGGCACGCGCGCGCCTGCTCCGGCTCGATCGGCGCAGGGACGTGATACTCCGTCATCCCCTTCGTGTACTTTGCGCGATAGTCGTAGCAGCCGTCCGGCGCCCGTATTTCAATCACGGGCAACACCTGGTCCCCCACAATTCCAACCGTCAATTCAGCGCCCGCGATGAAGGACTCGACCATCACCTCCGGACCAAAGGCAAACGCAGCCTCCAGCGCAGGTTGCCACTGCGACTCCTCAAATACGCGCGACAGGCCAACACTCGAGCCCTGCCGCAAAGGCTTCACGACCACCGGCAGATCCAACGTCCGAGGTTTCCCCTGTGTCAAAATCTCATAGCGTGCGGTCGAAATCCCGCTCCGCTCGAATATGCGCTTGCTCTCCGCCTTGTCGAAGGCCGCTCGACTCGCCGCCGAACCCGCTCCGGTGAAGGGAATGCCGCGCTGCTCCAGCATCGCCTGCAGCTCGCCATCCTCGCCGTACGTGCCGTGCAGGGCGATGAACACCGCTTCGCAATCGGTTGGCAAATTAGCCTCGGTGCCTGTCACATCCACTTCCGTCACGGCATATCCCATGCCCCGCAAAGCGTCGGCAATCGCGCCGCCGGAGGCCAACGATACCTCGCGTTCGGCGGATGGACCGCCTTTCAACACTGCAATTTTATGAAATCGTCTTTTCATGGCGTTATCACACGGGTTGTGAAGCGAGATGGTCAGCCGCCCATCCGGCAATTTTTTCAACATCGCCTGCGCCGATCACCAACAGAACATCCCCTTCACGCCATTTGTCGCGAATCAGCTCCCACGCTTCAAGCAAGGAGTGAGCGAGGGCGACAGATTGGCGACTCCCTTCGAAGTGGCGAAACAAATCCGCGCTGGTTCCCCCTTCCACCGGCTGCTCGAAGGCTCCATAAACCGGCGCCAAGACCAACTCATCCACCCCCGCAAAGGCGGGCGCGAATTGCGCCGCCAGCGCGGCGGTTCGCGAATAGCGGTGCGGCTGATAAACCGCCAGCACTCGCCGCCCGCCCAAAGCGCGAACCTGATCGAGAAGCGCGCGAATTTCCGTGGGGTGATGCGCGTAATCCGAAAGGACCAATCGCCCTTTCGCTTCGGCAATGCGCTCGAAACGCCGCCGGACACCGCTAAACGAGCCCAGCGCAGCGGCCGCCTCCGCAAAGGGCGCCCCCAACTCCATCGCCACGCCCAACGCTCCCAAGGCGTTGAGGAGATTCGTGCGCCCCGGCACCGCGAGAGCAAATCGTCCCAGTTCTGCCCCGCCTCGCGCGACAGCCGCCGAAATCGAGAGCCCCGATTCTTGGACCGAGTGCGCGCGCAGATCGGCCGCGCCACCGAAGCCAAACGAGTGCGCGCGAGCGTGACCGCGCGCCGCGCGCGCCGCCCCTTCATCGTCCGCGCAAAACCACACGCTCTCCCTCGTGCGCGAAACAAAGCGCTCAAAGCACGCGTCCAATTCCGCCGCACTGCGGAAATAGTCCACGTGATCCAGCTCCACATTCGTCAGAATTGCCCGCTCCGCTTCATACAGCGCGAGCGTTCCATCGCTCTCATCCGCTTCCACCACGAGCGGCCCCTGGGCGCTGAAGGCGCCCACCGTGCCCGCCGCATCCACTTCGCCACCAATCGCAAAGCCCACCGAGCGTCCGCACAGGCGCAGAATGTGCGTCAACATCGCAGTCGTGGTCGTTTTCCCATGGCTGCCCGCAACGGCAACCGACTCGCGCTGGCGCAGCAACGCCGGCAAAACGACCCCGCGCGCAAACACCGGCAGGCCCATCGCCTGTGCCGCCAGCAATTCGGGCTCCGAATCGCGCACGGCAGGACTCCGCACTGCAAACTGAAACCCGCCGACAAGATGCTCCGGCGAGTGGCCAACAAGCGCTGTAATGCCGAGAGCCCGGAGGCGCGACGTGATCCGATTCGATTGCGCGTCACACCCGCTCACCGCATATCCACATCCATGCAACTGCACGGCCAACGCCGCCATCCCAACGCCGCCAATCCCCAGCAAATGCACCGCACCGGGCGCCCCACTGAGCATCCGGCAGGCAGCCTGATAGGCCGCATCCAACTCGCTCCAATCCGGAGTTTTCACCCCGCCGAACGCTCCACCAAGTCGGCCAGCGCAGCCGCCCCGCTACGCTGCGCGCGAGCGCGGGCAGCGCGACTCATCTGCTCGCGCTTCGCCGGATCGCGAAGTCGCGCCAGCAGATATTCCGACAGCCACTCTGCGGACAAATCCACATCCGCAACGACATCCGCCGCGCCCGCCCTCTCCATCGCGCGCGCATTCTCGCGCTGGTGGTCGGCCACGGCATACGGATAGGGAACCAGCAACGCAGGCAACCCAAACGCGGAAAGCTCGGCACACGATGCCGCGCCCGATCGGCTGATCGCAAAATCCACCCTCTCATACAGCGCCGCCATCTCGTGCGTAAAGGCACGCACATCGGCATCCACTCCGGCTTGCGCATACAGCGCGCGCACGCCCTCTTCGCCCGACCGGCCCGTCAAATGAACAATGCGCAACCCCGGCAGTGTGCGCGCAACCGCGACCAACGCGGGTGGCGCCTCCTGATTGAGACGCTGTGCGCCGGCGCTCCCACCCATTACCAACACCGTGCAGGAGTCCGCGTGAAACATGCGTGGCGCTTGCGCCGCCGCGGCCTCCTCAATTTCTCGACGAATCGGCATCCCCGTCTGCACTAAATGCGCGCGCCTCAAATAGAAAGAGGAACCATCGAATGATATACCAACGGCCTTCGCGCGGCTTGCAAAAAATCGCGTTGTGCGCCCCGGCACCACATTCGCCTCATGTAAAACAACGGGAATCCGCAGCCGCAGCGCGGCGAGAATGGGACCCACCGAAGCATAACTCCCCATCCCCAACAATACAGCCGGTGGATTCTCTCGCATCAGTCGCCGTCCCGCGCGTCCCGCGCGCAGCAGCGTCCAGGCCGTCTTCAGTGCGCGTAGCGTCAAGCGCGTGTCGAATCCCGACGCGGGCAGGGTCACAACGGGGCCCGTCCAGCCCGCGGCGGCTGCCGATTCAATGCTCTTCCCCGCCAACCAAAGCGTCACTTCATGGCCGCGACGCACCAATTCATTCGCGGTAGCCAAACCCGGGAAAATGTGGCCGCCAGTGCCTCCGCACGCGACTGCGATCTTCATCGGCGCGCCTCAACCCGCAGCAGATATTCCTTCCACGCCAGGCCAGCAGAAAAGCCACCGAGTCTCCCATTCGCCGCCAAGACGCGATGACACGGAACGAACAGACACAGAGGATTGCGCGCGCAGGCTTGCCCCGCAGCGCGAACGGCGGCTGGGCTGCCCGCATTCGCGGCCAACTCGCGATAGGTCACACTTCCTCCGAGCGGAATCCGCTGCATTGCGCGGCGGCACGCAAGGAAGAAGGGAGCGCCGTCTTCGAGCACCGGCGGAACCGGCGCCGCGCGTCCCGCAATCGCCGCGCGAACAAATCGAGCGGCCTGCTTCAATACCGCCACATCTCTGCGATTCGATAGCGGCACCTCTTCGCGCAAAATCCTAGGGCCCTCGCTCGGCGCGCGATCGCACCGGGGCAAATCACAGGAAACAATGCGGCCACTCTGCGCAACGATCACGATCGGTCCCCACGTGGTGTGGAGCACCAGTTTGCTTTGTTTGGGTTCCGACATGCCTCAGAAAACTACGCGGTAGACCAAAAAGCCCAGCAACAAAACAAAGAGGATCATCAAAATCGCGCGACTGCGCTGCTGCTTGCGCTCGCGACCCAAAGGCCTTGTCTCTACAAAACTGCCGCTCGCAAAATAACTCGCGAACTTTCCGCTCGTCTGCTGCGGCGCTCTCGGCGCATACGCGCCTTCCGCATGCGCAGGCATCGAGGCAACGCGCTGCGGCGCCACCGGCGGCACAGGAGCGGGTGAAAGTTCCTCACTCGCAACCGCAGCCGACGGCGAACTCGCGCTCCACGGCGCAGTGCGCGAATCGTAGGAATCCGGCGCGTTGCGCTCCAACTTGCGAAGCTGGCGGCCCACATCCTTCATGGACTGGCGCAAGCGGCGATCCTCTTCCTCCAACTCCCGAAGCCGGCGAGCCAACACCCCTTCTCGATCTGATGCAGCCATGGATCAAAATACTCCAGTCCAATTCGCAAAGAAGAACATCAGCCCGAGAATCAAAATCACAACAACCAAAGGCAAACTCACCGCGAAACCGATTTTGACCCAGTGCGTAAAACTCTTGTCCTCGTCCGCGCCAATGGCGTGATCGTCGAACACCACCGCCCGCTGACCCGCCGCCGCAGCAGGCGGGGCTTCCGGCTTGGCCGCATCAATCTTCGCCATCGCCTTGTTGTACTCCATTCTCGCCTGTTCAAGCACACTCAAGCTCCTGCCCAGCTCATCGCGAATTTCGCCCTCGTGCCAACCTTCCTCCTGGAGCGATTCGATGACGGACAACTGCTCTTTGAATCGCAATCGCGTTGCGCCGAGCAACTCCACCATTCGTTGCGCATCCACCTCTTTTCGTTCTAACGTCACAAGGCTCCGCTTGAAATGCTCCGTCATCTCGCGCTTGCCGCGCTCGTAGTCGTCTTGACGCTTCCGCAAATCCTCGAGCTCACGCTTCTCCGCCTCAAGCTGCTCCTGCCGTTTGCGCAGGCGATCCAACTCCTGCGCCGCCAGCGCGGACTGCGTATCCACCTCTTTTCGATGGCGAGCCATCCGGGTCAAATTGAAATCCGACACAGCTCGCGCCGGAAGATCCGCATCCAGCAGCGAGCTGGCGCTCTCCGCAGGCTCATCGCCCGGCCCCATCTTGATGCGCTGCGCGGTGTCGCGCTGCCGCACCAAATCATCGTCAAAAAAATCCGTCCCTGACATGTTCGCTCTCCCAATCCGCTCGTGGCGGAATCCACCATTGTCTATTTTGGAATGACCAACGTCTGCCCAACTTTAATGCTCTGCGGCCCCCCTCGCAGCGCCGCGCGATTCGCGTCATAGATACGCGTCCACTTCTTCGAATCCCCATACACCTTGCCCGCAATACGCGAAAGCGTGTCCCCCGGCATCACCACATACGTCGTCTGACTCGGCGCTGCGGGCGCCGCCGCATCCGCCGTGCGGACTATGGGCGCAATCGGCGCAGCAGGAGCGGAAACCTCCGGCAACCGCGTCGACGTGGCAGCAGGCGCAGATGAGGACGGCGGTGCCGCGCGCTGCCGATCAGCCCACGCGCGCAGCTCCGCATTTTCCTGTTTCAACCTGCTAATTTCGCGGATCGCCCCATTCGGCATTTCCGGCAACGTCGTCGCAAACGAGATGCGCGCTTGGTCCGCCACCGCTTGAATCATCTCGCGGTTCTCTGCATCCGGCCGCAACTCCAAATAGCGCTCATAGTGGTAAACCGCGCGGACATAATCGTTCAGATCGCGATCATACAGCAACCCCATCTCCAAGTGAGCTCGCGCCAACTGCGGCTTCTTATCGAGCGCGCGCTGATACGCCTCCAAAGCGCCCTCGATATTGCCCGCATTCTTCATTTCGCGGGCGCGCCGAATTTGCGGATCGCGATCCTCGCGCTGATCGCGCAAAGTACTCACGCCACATCCGCTGCAGAGCGCGAGCGCCACACCCGCCAAGACGAGATTAAATAGAAATGGAAAACGTAAACGCATGACTCCCCTTAACACGCCGCGCCCTCCGCGTCAACAGCGGGATGCGACGGGCTTCATGATGCGCACGCACCACTCACAAATCAGCAACGAACGCACAAAAAATGTCAAAACCAAAAGTCGCCCATCGCCCGAAAGGACACCCGCCACCGCGCGCACAAATCGAAACGTCTCAAAGGTTGACACACCCCACCCACTCCGATAGCTTTGCGGCTCCTCATTCAGCGGGGGGTTAGCTCAGTTGGTAGAGCGCGTGAATGGCATTCACGAGGTCGAGGGTTCGACTCCCTTACCCTCCACCATCCGTAACTTTTCGGCATGGCGGACCACAAGCACCACGGTTCAGGGAACTGGACGAGCAGGCCCGGCGAGGCAACATTGCAGCGAGGTACGCCCGGCCCCAGCATTACCGGACTTCACCGCCCAGCTTGTTGGCAAAATAGGTTCGAGTAGCGCGGTAGCGGCTCCACCACCCAAAACGTTTCGGCTCTCCACCAAATCCGGGGGCAAGGCCTGTTTCATTAGCTACAACACGCTCGCACGCGGAGTCTGCAGTTGTCGGCTCTCCGCCCAAAAAAGTAGGACGGCTTGGCCGCAAACCGCCACCACTCGTTACCGGCAAAACCCTCTCTCTCACGCCCGAACCCGCTCCGGCGCGTTGGGCCAACGCGCCCTACCCACACCGCGCCGACGATCTCGCGGGGGCATTGGGGTTACCTCCGTGCCACCTGGCGGGCCACCATGGCCGCGCCTCAGTTGCTTGATGGGCATTATACGCCGCATCTCCGGAGCTCTAACCGCCTTTCATGCTATCTGACCACTTTACCTACTCTGCGCAAATGCTTAAGCCAATCAACGGAAAGCAAATCCCTCCGGCAATCCAAAGAATTTTCCTAGACAACCGCTCGAGCCGAACACCGCTTTGATTCAAGAATACTTCAGGCTTTGTAACGAATCGCATCGCATCTATAGGGTTTAACATTGGATCCGAAACAACAGAGGGTTTGCGATGCCTGCAAAATGCAACCGTATGCAAAGCAAACGAAACGATCCACGCCACAAAAAATAATGCAGAGGCTGCCACCGCCAGAATGCCATGACAATTATTCACAGCACTCCTTGGTCGGGTCAAATGCTGTCCACGCTACGCAATATACTGCTGCCATTGTCCACCCTGCACCGAGGCCGAGCGTTGCGTCAATTGTGGGACCAACTCCGACCCCTACACTAAGCTGCGGGCCAAATATGGGCGTTGATATAACACCAATTACCTTAAGATAGTGATCAAATGCAGGCGGACAGTCTCCACCACCGCCGCCACCACTACCACCGCCGCCGCCACTGCCGCCAAGACCACCCAACGACCCGCCAGCACCACCACCGTGCATTCCCAATCCAATTCCTCCGCAGATTTCAACGGTTCTAAAGTCTGTAATTCGATTATTTCTGCAACAAGTGCCACCGAGCGTGAAGGTAATCTGACCCCCAATCACATTATAATATCCGACACCGATAGAGCCGGGCGTCCCCCCACTCCAGTATCTTCCATCAAGGTCAATATGACCGATTGCATCATTAGCGCAAAATGCAAATAGATTGTCGCCTCCCCGCTCCCCGATGGGATCGCGGGAGATGAACCGCCCAAGTTCCGGGCTGTAGTATCTGAAGCCGTAATAGTTCAGTCCCGTGGCGGTGTCATATTCCTTGCTTGAGAACTGGTAGCGCGGCTGGTAGGCGCCGGATTGCAGCAGCACGGTTCCGAACGGGCCGTAGTCGAGGCGCGTGATGGCTGCGCCGCTGCTGTCCGTGCAGGCGATGACGTTTCCGTTGGCGTCGTAGTGATAGTAGACCGTAGAGGTCGCGGAGGTTGAGCACGACAGGATGCCACCAATTCCACCGGCACCGCCGAGCGTGTCGTCATAGCGGCAGGTCATCACGACTTGCCCATCCTTGCGCACTTCTTTGAGCCGGTCGGCGTTGTCCCAGACGTATTCAAATTGCCCGTCCTAGTCATGTTTCCATTCGCATCATAAGCATACCCCGCGTTTCGGGCAACCACGGGCACCTTGCTCGTGGCGGCGAAATAGTCTGTCCGCCGACCGTACGCAACGCGGCGGCAAGTCCGTTCACTTCTACCTCGCCATGATGCGGGTCGGCCGAGCTCAGCTCGCCCCGCTCGCATCGTCTCACGCGTCAATATTGTATATCTAACGACCAACACCTCTCGCGCCCGACTCGCACACTTCCAAAGCATTCGCCATCATCCCCATCCACCCCACGCCTCAATCAAAAGGTAGAGGGCGGTTTGAAGCAAACCGCGCAGACCGTTCCCGGCAAAACCCTCTCCCTAACGCCCGAACCGCTCCGGCGCGTTGGGCCAACGCCTACCCACCGCGCCGACAATCTCGCGGGGGCATTGGGGTTACCTCCGTGCCACCTGGCGGGCCGCCATGGCCGCGCCTCAGTAG
This sequence comes from Kiritimatiellia bacterium, assembly GCA_023953695.1. GTDB lineage: Bacteria > Verrucomicrobiota > Kiritimatiellia > CAIVKH01 > CAIVKH01 > JAMLJG01. The sequence continues at coordinate 254,280 of JAMLJG010000001.1, read as the reverse complement.
CTTGATGGGCATTATACGCCGCATCTCCGGAGCTCTAACCGCCTTTCATGCTATCTGACCCCTATTCCCCCGAGGCGTGCCCGCTTCCGGTGGGTAAAATCAGCGCGTCTCGCAATTCTTTATTTTGGGGGTTGACCCCGCTCGCCCCTCGCCCCGCTCGATAACCAGCCTGCTAGGCCCCTCCGTTTTCTTGTTCAAAATGAAGATGTACGCCTGTTTGTTGGATGTCGCGATCATATAGTAGTACGTGCCGAAATAGCTCTCAGCCATTGTGACCGAAGCAAGGCCGTGGCGCATATCTTCCTGGATACTTTCAGTGCCATTGGAAACTACAACACTCAGCGATTCGGTCTCAAACTGCATTTCCCCCGTATTCGCAACATGCATCGCTACATTGAGGAGCATCTGATTTATCACGGCAGAGCGACGCCACTGCAGGCGAGAGGGGTCAGTTCTTGGTATTGATTATTTTATCTCGGGTGGCTAGTCTCTTGTGACATGGCGAGAAAGTTACGAGTGCAGTATCCGGGAGCGATCTATCACGTGTTGAGCCGCGGAGATCGGCGGGAGGCAATCTTCCTGGACGACGGAGATCGGGACGGGTTTCTGATCGCGGTGGGTGAGGTGTGCGAGAAGTCGGGCTGGGAAGTGCATGCGCTCTGCTTGATGGACAACCATTTTCACCTTGTGGTGGAAACACCACAGGGCAATTTGGTGGCAGGGATGAAGTGGTTGCTGGGTACCCTATACCACGATGCGCTTCAACCGCCGACATCGGCGGTATGGTCACGTGTTTGCCGGGCGCTATAAAGCCTTGGTGGTTGACGGCGCAGGTGACGGGTATTTCCGAACTGGTTTGTGACTACGTTCACTTGAATCCAGCACGAGCCGGACTGCTGGCGGCGGATGAACGATTGGTGACGTATCGCTGGAGCAGTTGGCCGGAATATATGAAGACTCCGGGCAAGCGATGGCCGTGGCTGCGCGTGGATCGGCTGATGGGAGAGAGTGGTGTTCCCAAGGACAGTGCAGCAGGACGCCGGGCGCTGGAGCGTGCGATCGAGGCAAGACGATCGGGGGATGTGCCGGTTGAGTATGCGGCGATTCGGCGAGGGTGGTGCTTCGGGGATGAAACTTTCCGTCAGGAGTTATTGGCACAAGTATCCGAACGCATGGGAGCGGAACACTATGGGAGCGAACGCGCGGAATCTGCGGAAGTTCAGGCAGAGCGGTTGATTCGGAAGGAGTTAAGGCACCGCGGATGGGAGGAATCCGACTTGGAGGAGCGAGCCAAAGGGGATCGGATGAAGGTGGAGCTGGCCGCCCACTTGCGCGCGGAAACGCTGATGAGCGTGAAGTGGATCGCCGCGCGTCTGCACATGGGCACGGCCGGCCACTTGAATAACCGGCTGTACCATTGGCGCAAAGGACTGCTCTGATGACGACCAAGACTATACGTTACCAAGAACTGACCCCTCTTCCTCCCGGACAGTCTGACTTCATTTTGCGTTCGGCTGATGGAACCAAGCAAATACGTTTAGATGTGACAAACCCTCACGGGCTCAGCCCGCACGTCAATGTAGAGACCTTTGTTCCCCGGAATGCGTTCCCCGGAGATCCGAGAATGATTCGGACTGATAATCTACACGTCTTTCCGAAGGGTGGACAATGATGACGAACGTCGCAGAGTTGGAAGAACAAGCTCTAGCGCATATGCGCAACAGCCGGTGGGCCGACGCTGTACCTTTACTCAAAGAGCTGTTGGATAGTAACCCGAATTTCGAGCACGGCTCACCGTGGTATGACTTGGCGTGCTGCCATGACGAGCTGGGCAACGTCGGTGAAGCGAGGGCTTGCTACCTTCGTGCACTAAGTTTCGACAACAATAGTCCTAACTTTTGGGGTGGGTGGGCTTCTTTCCTGTATCGCCACGGTGACCCACGGGAAGCATTAAATGCGTTCAGCAAGTATCGGGAACTCGTGGGAGAAGACTCGGAACTCGGCAAGAAAGTTCTTCCGGCCATTGATGCATTGGAGAAGAAGCTAGGCCATTCGTCTTGAACTTCTTTCGATGTCTACCCCGCAGCCAGCGCCAGGGAACCTGGCATCCGGGCAGCTAACCCACCCATCCCCCCGGCAAGAGTCCCGCCAGTAAAACTGGCAGGCCTCTTGCTCGCAGACCCCGCTGCCGCGCGAAGCGACGCGCCTTGAAGGTTGCGCGGGCACGTGGCGAGAGGGGTCACTCATTAGAGGTGACAGTCAAGAGACAAAAACACCCCGTCGCCGGAGTTTTCGAACTTCGGCCGTTCCGTCCTCGCTTGATTGCCATTTCCACCCACGACCATCGCGCCTATTGTTTCGCCGCCAGGCGGAGGATCACTCGTGCAGGGTGACAGTCAGAACCACTTACCCGTCGCCCGAGGTTTTCGAAGCGAGAGGGGTCAAAGCGAGAGGGGTCAGTTCTTGGTATTGATTATTTTATCTCGGGTGGCTAGTCTCTTGTGACATGGCGAGAAAGTTACGAGTGCAGTATCCGGGAGCGATCTATCACGTGTTGAGCCGCGGAGATCGGCGGGAGGCAATCTTCCTGGACGACGGAGATCGGGACGGGTTTCTGATCGCGGTGGGTGAGGTGTGCGAGAAGTCGGGCTGGGAAGTGCATGCGCTCTGCTTGATGGACAACCATTTTCACCTTGTGGTGGAAACACCACAGGGCAATTTGGTGGCGGGGATGAAGTGGTTTGCTGGTACCTATACGATGCGCTTCAGCCGCCGACATCGGCGATCAGGTCACGTGTTTGCCGGGCGCTATAAAGCCTTGGTGGTTGACGGCACAGGTGACGGGTATTTCCGAACGGTTTGTGACTACGTTCACTTGAATCCAGCACGAGCCGGACTGCTGGCGGCGGATGAACGATTGGTGACGTATCGCTGGAGCAGTTGGCCGGAATATATGAAGACTCCGGGCAAGCGATGGCCGTGGCTGCGCGTGGATCGGCTGATGGGAGAAGGCGGTGTTCCCAAGGACAGTACGGCGGCAGGACGCCGGGCGCTGGAGCAGCCCGTGCGATCGAGGCAAGACGATCGGGGGATGTGCCGGTTGGTGTCGGCGATTCGGCGAGGTGGTGCTTCGGGGATGAAACTTTCCGTCAGGAGTTATTGGCACAAGTATCCGAACGCATGGGAGCGGAACACTATGGGAGCGAACGCGCGGAATCTGCGGAAGTTCAGGCAGAGCGGTTGATTCGGAAGGAGTTAAGGCACCGCGGATGGGAGGAATCCGACTTGGAGGAGCGAGCCAAAGGGGATCGGATGAAGGTGGAGCTGGCCGCCCGCTTGCGCGCGGAAACGCTGATGAGCGTGAAGTGGATCGCCGCGCGTCTGCACATGGTCACGGCTGGGCCACTTGAATAACCGGCTGTACCATTGGCGCAGGACTGCTCTGGTGACCAAGACTGCCATTCTCAAACTGACCCCTCTTCCTCCCGGACAGTCTGACTTCATTTTGCGTTCGGCTGATGGAACCAAGCAAATACGTTTAGATGTGACAAACCCTCACGGGCTCAGCCCGCACGTCAATGTAGAGACCTTTGTTCCCCGGAATGCGTTCCCCGGAGATCCGAGAATGATTCGGACTGATAATCTACACGTCTTTCCGAAGGGTGGACAATGATGACGAACGTCGCAGAGTTGGAAGAACAAGCTCTAGCGCATATGCGCAACAGCCGGTGGGCCGACGCTGTACCTTTACTCAAAGAGCTGTTGGATAGTAACCCGAATTTCGAGCACGGCTCACCGTGGTATGACTTGGCGTGCTGCCATGAGGAGCTGGGCAACGTCGGTGAAGCGAGGGCTTGCTACCTTCGTGCACTAAGTTTCGACAACAATAGTCCTAACTTTTGGGGTGGGTGGGCTTCTTTCCTGTATCGCCACGGTGACCCACGGGAAGCATTAAATGCGTTCAGCAAGTATCGGGAACTCGTGGGAGAAGACTCGGAACTCGGCAAGAAAGTTCTTCCGGCCATTGATGCATTGGAGAAGAAGCTAGGCCATTCGTCTTGAACTTCTTTCGATGTCTACCCCGCAGCCCGGCCGCCAGGGAACCTGGCATCCGGGCAGCTAACCCACCCATCCCCCCGGCAAGAGTCCCGCCAGTAAAACTGGCAGGCCTCTTGCTCGCAGACCCCGCTGCCGCGCGAAGCGACGCGCCTTGAAGGTTGCGCGGGCACGTGGCGAGAGGGGTCACTCATTAGAGGTGACAGTCAAGAGACAAAAACACCCCGTCGCCGGAGTTTTCGAAGCGAGAGGGGTCAGTTCTTGGTATTGATTATTTTATCTCGGGTGGCTAGTCTCTTGTGACATGGCGAGAAAGTTACGAGTGCAGTATCCGGGAGCGATCTATCACGTGTTGAGCCGCGGAGATCGGCGGGAGGCAATCTTCCTGGACGACGGAGATCGGGACGGGTTTCTGATCGCGGTGGGTGAGGTGTGCGAGAAGTCGGGCTGGGAAGTGCATGCGCTCTGCTTGATGGACAACCATTTTCACCTTGTGGTGGAAACACCACAGGGCAATTTGAGTAACGAGGATGAAGTGGTTTGCTGGGTACCTATACGATGCGCTTCAACCGCCGACATCGGCGATCAGGTCCTGTGTTTGCCGGGCGCTATAAAGCCTTGGTGGTTGACGGCACAGGTGACGGTATTTCCGAACGGTTTGTGACTACGTTCACTTGAATCCTTTCGAGCCGGACTGCTGGCGGCGGATGAACGATTGGTGACGTATCGCTGGAGCAGTTGGCCGGAATATATGAAGACTCCGGGCAAGCGATGGCCGTGGCTGCGCGTGGATCGGCTGATGGGAGAGAGTGGTGTTCCCAAGGACAGTGCAGCAGGACGCCGGGCGCTGGAGCGTGCGATCGAGGCAAGACGATCGGGGGATGTGCCGGTTGAGTATGCGGCGATTCGGCGAGGGTGGTGCTTCGGGGATGAAACTTTCCGTCAGGAGTTATTGGCACAAGTATCCGAACGCATGGGAGCGGAACACTATGGGAGCGAACGCGCGGAATCTGCGGAAGTTCAGGCAGAGCGGTTGATTCGGAAGGAGTTAAGGCACCGCGGATGGGAGGAATCCGACTTGGAGGAGCGAGCCAAAGGGGATCGGATGAAGGTGGAGCTGGCCGCCCGCTTGCGCGCGGAAACGCTGATGAGCGTGAAGTGGATCGCCGCGCGTCTGCACATGGGCACGGCCGGCCACTTGAATAACCGGCTGTACCATTGGCGCAAAGGACTGCTCTGATAACGACCAAGACTATACGTTACCAAGAACTGACCCCTCTTCCCGCCCCGCAGGGCCTCCCGGGCTATCCGGGCCTTGAACTCCGCACTATGGTTCCGTCGTGTCCGCTTCATTGTTCTCCTCGTTTCTGCCCTGTCGTTCCAACAGGGCTACCGCAGGGAGAATCTCACCTCAAACCATAACTAGCCCCCTGGCTCCGTTTTCCGGGGCCACCGCTGTATCTACGAAATCCAGTTGTACCGGCCACTAATGATCCATCGGCCGTCCTTCTTCGACAACTCGTACATTTCACCGCCACCGGATAGCGGCCCATCAATCTTACCCGTCCGAACCGTGGCTTTGGACCCACTCTGAATAGTGATGGCCAGAACCCGGACTTCATTCGGCAGAAGAGCCGGAAGAGCATCGGTCAACTCCTTCAACTCAGCCGTGGTCATACCAACAATCGCACGACCCGTAGTCTTAACGACCACACTCTCTGCTTTTCCGGTTTCTGCGAGACCGGATTGCAGCAAGAAGACAAACGCAAGCATGAGCATCAGGCGCATGTTGAAGTATCCCCTATTGCAGCCGGGGGTTGGTATTCGAAGCCGGCGGCATCGGCGTAATAGGATCATAGTCGGTTCCAGCCTTCGGGCCATTTGGATTTGTGTGGGTCGCCTCAATGTCAAGGTACTTAGGAATAACGTAGTTATTATACCATTTGTTGATGAACCAAATCTCATCCTCGCACACGGACTTCGCCCTGCAGCCCCTCTTCTCATATCCTTCGAGAACAGCTCCGATCGCTTTCGCTGCCTCCAAAAGATTTCGCACGTGCATCTGCTCATGCCGATAGGCACCACTCGGTCTATAATACCGTTTGTAATCTATCCAAACAGATTGATGCAAACTCACGGTGCACGCGACCTTGCGGCAGCTATCGCCATTGCAAGCATCACACAGACAGTTCACGCTAAACGTAACGCGCGTCTCTGCATCCGGCTCGTCGGCACGGTCGCTAAGATCTGCCCACTTCCACGGGACGCCTTCGTGCGTCGAGGGATCAAGATCATAAGTAACGAGACCAAGAGGATCGACGTATCGGATCGGATCGTTACGGACAAAGCCATGGAGATTCAACCCGCCCCGTTCTCCGAGTGGGTCTCTTGAGAGCCACCTCCCCATCTCTGAGGAGTAGAATCTGAAGCCGTAATAGTTCAGTTCCGTGGCGGTGTCATATTCCTTGCTTGAGAACTGGTAGCGCGGTGGTAGGCGCGGTTGCAGCAGCACTTTTGCCGAAGGGGCTGTATTCGAGGTGTGAGACGAGGGCGCCGTCCGCATCCGTGCAAGCGATGACGTTTCCATTGGCGTCGTAGTGATAGTAGACCGTAGAGGTCGCGGAGGTTGAGCACGACGAATGCCACCAATTCCTCCGGCTGCGCCGGCATTGCCCGTCATAGCGGCAGGTCATCACGACTTCCCGTCCTTGCGCACTTCTTTGAGACGGTCGGCGTTGTCCCAGACGTATTCCAAAATTGTCCGTCCGTGGTCATGTTTCCATTCGCATCATAAGCATACCCCGCGTTTCGGGCAACCACGGGCACCTTGCTCGTGGCGGCGGCATCGGTGCTGCTCTCGCCAAAACCGTACGCAACGGCGGCAAATCCGTTCCTTCTACCTCTCGCCATGATGCGGGTCGGCCGAGCCTCGCTCGCCCCGCTCGCATCGTCTCGCACGTCAATATTAGCTGTCTAACGACCAACACCTCTCGCGCCCGACTCACACTTCCAAGCATTCGCCCATCATCCCACACTGCTCATGCCTCCTCCCAAATGGTAGGAGCTGTTTGGCTCAAACCGCCGCCCTCGTCCCGGCGATACCCCCTCACGGCGCTCACGAACCCGCTCCGGCGCGTTAGACCCAGCGCGCCTACCACCTCGCGCCGACGATCTCGCTGGAGGCATTGATTACCTCCGTGCTGCAAGGCGGGCCACCATGGCCGCCTCGGTAGCTTGATGGGCATTATACGCCGCATCTCCGGAGCTCTAACCGCCTTTCATGCTATCTGACCCCGCTATCCACGCGGCAGCGTACGAGGGGGTCGCTCAAGCGGCTGAAAGGATAGAGCACGACTCTCACTCGGAATCTTCATCGTCCCGTTTGTTTATTGTGAAGGGCTGGCACCACTCTCCCCCTCGTACCCTGGAAGTGATGTTCCATTTCCTGAATAAGCTTTCGCGTTTCGGGCGTAAGCACTTCTTTTTGCGAATGGTAAAGTCTTCGCGCTTATAGAGCGATTTCCCAGAATTCGATATAGACTGAGCGTCCCTCCGTCACCCTCTTCGTGCTCGGCAAATGAACAATGCTATTCGTCTCGGCCACAGCAAGCGAGGTTCTTCGACATGGCGCGCGGCGGGATCGTCAGACACGCGCATCAGCAACTCGACCTTGGGCACAAACTTGCTCACAACGACCTCTGTGCGCTGCGATACATCGCCACCGCCAACAAGCAGCGGATACTCGACAATGAATGCGGACTCCGTCTCGCGCACAATCCTGTGCGTTGCCCCCGTAATAGGCGGGTCAAGATTTTCGAGCGCTTGCTGAGCAATCCGAACGGCATGGCCAGGTTTCTGTATCACCGATACTTCCGAAGCCGGAGAAGGCTCCACAATCGGCCCCCGAGTCTCAGACCGCGAACAGGAGAGAAATCCCGCGGGCAACAGCAAAAGCAAACCGTGTGCGATGATTCGCATAGTCGAAAACTATTTGCATTCCCCACACAACGATGCGACATCAAACCACATGTATGTCGTGTGACCTCGCGTGTGATCAGGATTCACGGTCATCTTCACTTCCGTGCATTGCTTCCGATTCTGGCACGTTTGCGATCCCTTTTTCTTACACGGAAGCTCGCATTCCTGCTGATACGGATCCCCTGAGTTCACGATCTGTCCGACGTTGCTCGGTCCACATCCAGCCTGAGGTGGAGGCAACACAGGATCAACCGGGGGATCATTCCCGGGGCCTAATGGATCTCCTTCCTTGCGAAGACCAAGCAAATCAATTCCGTTAGGGGCATTGTTCTTAACGAAACTATAGAGGTTCAAACCGCCGCGCTCACCGATCCTGTCTCGGTTCAGCCACCTCCCCAGTTGTGGGCTGTAATATCTGAAGCCGTAGTAGCGCATACCCGACGCGGTTGTCGTAGGGGTAGGCTGGTTATTCCGATGCGGTTCAAGGGCTTGCGTCACGAAAAAACCGGCGCGCGTATCCGAGCAGCTCAAAAAATCCCAGACGCGATTTTTCAGGGGGTGGGATGCCGATTTTCCGGCGCGATCTTCCGAAGCTGTGGCGTAAAATCCCATAGCGGAAAGCTACTAAAATCAGCGGCTAAGGGAAAGCGGTTTCAGACCGTTATTTCGGCTTTTTGCCGGGGCAAGTTTGGCGTGGGGATGCGTCCGGGCGTGGACTTCGCGCAACTGGATGATGCTGACTTCGGTGTAGATTTGCGTGGTGTCGAGCCGGGCGTGTCCGAGCATCTGCTGAATGAACCGGATGTCCGCGCCGTTCTCCAGCATGTGGGCTGCGCACGAGTGACGAAACACATGACAGCTTCCCAGGTGGCCGATGTTCGCTTTCTCGATCACGTAGCGCACCCAGTTGCCCAGGTACGTGGAACTGAACCGCTCGCCGTAGCCGGTCAGGAACAACGCGCGTTCGCTCGCGGCCGTCTCCAGCTTCGGGCGCGTGTGCTCCACGTAGCGCGTGAGCCAGTACACGGCCCGCTCGCCCACCGGCACGACACGATCCTTGCCACCTTTTCCTTTTCGCACGGTCAACACGCCACGCTCGCAATCCGACGTTGTCCCGCCACGCCGTCAAAATAGTCCCACGAGGCGCCCGCTGAGAGCGGAAATGCGATCAATCGCGTGTCCACAAATTCATCGCGGATCGTCATCGCGATGTGCACGCCGTCGTCCGCGTACCGGAACAGGGTTCTCTGAGGCGGCATGATAAAGAGATTCTCGTAGCTCGTCTCCATCACGATGTACGCCGCCCCATTTGTTGCCTCCTCGCCGATGACGCGCGCGCGCATTTTCCCGGTCGTCGCGTTCGAGTACGCAAGCTTCGGATTATTCGAGAACATGTCGTTGTGGTAGCCGCACACCCATTCTGTGCCCGGCTTGAGCGGATAATACTCCGCGCCCGGCGGAGTGTCGCGGATCGTCACATCCGGGCCATTGACGCTCTGCACGGTGATGGCCTTATCTATCACCACCCGGTTCGTCATCGCACCATGCACTACACGGCCACCAGTGGAATAGACGCCATTGCTCACCAAAACTGTGTCGCCATCCGAAGAGGCATCAATGGCCTCCTGAATGTTCGTGGCCGCCGTCACCCAGTTTGTGTAGGGCGCAATGTGTCCGCCGCTGAGGGCTACATAGTGCGTATCCGCCAGCGTGGGGCTTGTCAGTGCACAGCAAGTCGCTGTCAATAGGAGACAGTGAAATGGAAGTCTGATCCCTCGCACTCGAGCGCTGATCTCACTCATACAAATCCTCCGCGATAGTTTCTCGTACGGCGGGCAACCGAGCGGCGTCTCCCGACGCGCAGCATATTTACTGATACTTATATCCGAATCAAGCCGCTTGTGTAGTGCCTTCAACTTTTGCGGTTCGATTCATTCCGCGCGTGAGCCAGACGCGGAGGAGCATCGCCGCACGCGCGCCGCACGAAAGATGGCAGAAACCGACCAGAGACCGATCGCGAATACCCACGCGCTGTAGAACAGCCTCGGATGCTGCCACCAGCTCCACCCTACAAATCCCGCGCTGGAAAATGGCCAAAAGATCGGCGTTCGAAATACCCCATCGCCATGCGTCGGCAAATCCACGGCAACGTGCAGTGGCCAGGCGAGCGCCGGCAACCACAACGCGCGTTTCCACAGCACGAGCAGCGAGTAGCCAAGGGCAATGCCCAACAGGCTGTGCGTCACCCGATACAGGAAAAACACAAAATCGGGAATCCCCGTCCATCGCACGCCGTTCCCTGCGAAAAAGTTTGTCGCAAAGTGTATTCCAAGCGAGGCAATGTCGGGAAACACGCCGAAGAAGAATGCGGCCCACAAGGTCCACTCGGCAAACCAGCGCCGGTCACAACCTCTTTTGCTCAACGCGCCGGGCAAGCCAACGTTGCTGCACGCAGCCGCACCCAAAACTCCGTGAAAGAGTGTATCCATCCCTCCACTATAAACCGGCCCACGCGAAATCGCATAGCGAGTTTCCGACAGCATCCGGCAATAAGCAGAATCAGACGCATGCCGTGCACGAAAGACAGCCCGTGGCGATTCGCGTCGCGCACTCCGAAGCTCCCAGCTCGACAATCAGACTTGCATCCTCCCGCAAAGCCGCACTTACTCTCGCGCGATGGAAACTCTTCAACTCGCGGTACTCGGATCGGGCAATGGCAGCAATTTGCAAGCGATTCTGGATGGAATCGCAGCGCGCGCGTTGTCGGCCAAGGTGGTCTGCGTCATTTCCGACGTTGCGAATGCCTATATCCTCGATCGCGCACGGAAGGCGGAAGTTCCTGCCTTTCACGTGGATTGCGGGCCATCAAAATCCAAGTTGGAGGGCGAAGCGGAACAGCGAGTCATTTCCATTTTGCGCGAACACGGAGCCGATACTGTGGCCCTGGCAGGTTTCATGCGCATTGTGAAGCAAGACCTGCTCCGCGCATATCCCGAACGGGTGCTCAACATCCACCCCTCCCTCCTCCCCTCTTTCCCCGGCTTGCGCGCGTGGGAGCAGGCGCTGAACTATGGCGTTCGCCACTCTGGCTGCACCGTGCACTTTGTGGACGAAGGAACCGACACCGGCCCCATCATTCTTCAGCGCACAGTGCTCGTCCACGATCGCGACACGCCGGAGTCGCTCCACAAACGAATCCAATCGCAGGAACGCATCGCCTACGTCGAAGCGCTACGCCTCCTCGCGAATGGGCGACTCAGAATCGAGGGACGGCGCGTTTTGCGACTTAACGACTGAAACGCAGAATTACTCCAAAACGCAACATTCCGGTTGCCGGGGGCGGCATGGATGCGATAGCGTAGCCCGCTTGTTTGGCAAGGAATAGCTATGGCGACTGGTAACAAAATCATATTGGGCATTCCGAAGGGCAGCCTTCAGGAATCAACATTCGCGATGATGAAGAAGGCGGGCTTCTCCATCTCGGTCGGATCGCGCTCCTATATCCCCACGGTGGATGATCCCGAAATTGAGGCGCGCCTGATCCGCGCCCAGGAAATCAGCCGTTATGTTGAGCAAGGCCTGCTGGATGCCGGCCTGACCGGCTTTGATTGGATCACCGAGAATCAATCGGATGTCCACGAAGTAGCCAATTTGGTCTATTCCAAACAAGAACTGCGCCCCGTGCGCTGGGTCTTGGCCGTCCCCAATGCCTCTTCGATTCAATCCGCTAAAGACCTCGAAGGAAAACGAATCGCAACGGAAGCCGTCGGCCTGACCAAGCAATACCTCGCGCGCCACGGCGTGAAGGCCGAGGTCGAGTTCTCGTGGGGCGCCACCGAAGTAAAGGCGCCGGAACTGGTGGACGCCATCGTCGAAATTACCGAGACCGGATCCTCGCTGCGCGCCAACAATCTGCGCATCGTGGATACAGTCTTGGAGTCCACCACCCGCTTCATCGCCAACAAGAAATCATGGGCCGACTCGTGGAAACGTGAGAAAATCGAAAACCTCGCGCTGCTCTTGCGCAGCGTGTTGGCAGCAGAATCAAAGGTATTGCTCAAACTCAACGTAAATGAGGCAAACCTCAAACCGGTCACCGCCCTTTTACCCGCCCTGCACTCCCCCACCATCATGCCCTTGAGCGGCAGCGGGTGGTATGCCGTCGAAACAGTGGTTGACAATTCTGCCCTGCGGACGTTGATTCCGAAGTTGAAGGCGGCGGGTGCCGAGGGCATTATTGAACTTTCCTTGAACAAAATTATCCCCTAGATTGAACCGTTTGAAGATTTAAGGGTCCAAAGAGGCAAATATGGGTTCTGTAAAGAAGAAGCGACGCACAAAAATGGCCAAACACAAACGCCGTAAACGTTTGCGTCTCTCTCGTCATAAAAAACGCAGCTGGGGTTAACCCCCTCGCTCCTACAACTTTGGGGATTCGTGAAACGCTGGACACTTTCTGTTCAGCACACGTCGGTAGTGTGCCTGATTGCTGCGGCCTGCGGCTGCGTCGGCCCACGTGGACCCGCGACCCCCCCTCCCGATTCCAGCGCCGAGATTCGACCTCTCTCCGCCGAACGCGCAGCTTTTGCCGATAGCGTGGCTCGCTATGGGGTCGCCGTGGGTCAGGCTTGGAATGACCAGGGTGGAGCTGCGTTTTCCAACTTCCTTCGCGCGGCCGAGCTGGATCCCGATAACGAGGAGCTTCAGTCGCGCGTTGCGCTCGCCCTAATCAGCAATCAACAGTTCGAAGAGGCGCGTGCCGTCGCCCAACGCTTGGCCAAGCGACGCCCCCGCTCGGAAAAAGCCCAACTCTCGGCCGCCTTCATCGAACGAATCACGGGCAACCCCGAACAGGCGCTGCACTACTACGAACGAGCGATCCACATCGCGCCCGATTCCGCCAATGGCTATTTGGAAAAGGCCGCTGTGCTTGTGCGATCCGGACGAGCCGACGAGGCCATTGCGGTTCTGAAATCCGGACTCAAGCGCGTGCGCGACACGCAGAACCTCGCGCGCATGACGGGCCAGATCTATATCCGCCAAGTCATCGAAGAGCGAAACCCCGCACGCGCGACACAGCGGGCTGCCGATGCGTTGACCGCGCTACAACCCTTTGCGAACAAGGGGCAGCGCGACGAAGTTCTGCTGCTGCAAATGGCGCTTCTCTCGAAATTGTCGGGCAACTATGCCACCTCGCTCGAACTGCTCTCGGAAATCGAGGCCATGCAGCCAGCCGAAAGCCGCTGGCGGCAAACCCGCGTCGCCTCCATGTTTCAGGGCGATGCAGGCGCCGCCGTGCCCGCGATGCGCCAGTTGGTCGCAAAAGACCCAGACAATCCGCAACTTCTCCTCACACTCGGCCACATCGAAGAGCAGGCCAAGAACATCGATAAAGCGGAAGAGGCATATCGCCGCGCCATGCGCGCCGATCCCACAGCCCTCGATCCCGTTCTGCGCCTCGGCCTCCTCTTGAGCACCCAAAAGAAGGCGGGCGAAGCCGAGCGCCTCTTTTCCGACGCGCTCAAGGACCATCCAACCGATGCGCGCCTCCTCGAATTTCTCGCCTATCTCAACGTCGCCGAACAGCAACCCCTCAAAGCGCTCTCGTTCTACGAACAAACGGCTGCCGCGCTCAAGGAAAGCGGCGAAGCTCCCCTCTCGCCCCGTTTCGAGGCCAGCTATCTCCTCGCCTGTCTGGAGGCCGAACAGCCGGATGGGGCAGTGAAACTCCTCAAAACATCCCTTGAGAACGAAAGTCCGCTGCTCGATGTCTTCGTTCGATTCCTGACGCGCGAGAGGAATCCCCAGCGCGTCGAGCGAGGGATAGAGGTCCTTCGGAAACTGAGCGAGAGCACACCCGAAAACCCCACCCTTCTCAGCTACATCGGCCTCATTCAGAGTTCGGGCAAAAACTTTGATGCCGCCATGGAATCTTTTGCGCGCGCCCAAGACCAAGCGCGCGAGGTCCATCGCGAGGACGAAACCCTCACCCCTACATTCTATTTCTGGTATGGCGCAACCGCCGAACGCACGGGCCGGTTCGATCTTGCGATCGAGCAATTCGAGAAATGCATTGCGCTCAAACCGAGCCCTGAAGATCAACAGCAGTTCGACGCGTATGTGGACTCGCTAAACTATATTGCGTATATGCGCGCGGAGCGCGGCGAGGACCTGGAGCGCGGCCTCGCCCTCATCAACGAAGCCCTTGAAGCCGCCCCCGACAACGCCGCCTTTCTCGACACGCGCGGATGGATCTACTTCATGCAGGGCAAATATCCCGAAGCGCGCGACGACATTGAGCGCGCACTCTCCATTCTCCCCAACGACCCCACCATCACCGATCACCTCGGCGATGTGTACGAAAAATTGGGCGTCATTGAAGAGGCCGCCGATTGGTGGAAAAAATCATTCCTCCTCGACCCCTCCAATGAAAAAGTTGCGGCCAAGCTGCAGGCGCAGGGCCTGGACCTGGCGGCGCTCCGCGAAGAGGCCGCCGCTCAGCAACCTGAAATCGAAGTCCCCGAAGAAGCCGACGAGGAACCTCATCCGGCTCTCTCCGTCCCCTCGATCCTCGATGAGTACGAGGGGGGGGCCTACGACGGCCCCGTGGAGTAGCGCGTCGCCCTCCGCAAAAACACATTTTCCTTCGCAACAAAAAGAGCCGGGGCGCAAGCCCCGGCTCTTTTACCATAGAGAATCTCGCGCTGATTACTGCGCCGCTTTGACAACCGTTCCCACTTCCGGATTCCTATCCCCGTCCGTGATATCAGCGTACGAAACTTTCTCCGAAACTTTGGACACCGTGGCGCGCCCGATTTCCTCGCCCTCTTCCGAGCCGAGCAGGGCCCCGGTGTCAGGGTCAATGAGCTCTTCGCCCTCGGAAACCATAACCAGGTTCTGCCCGACTTCGACGCCGAACTCGGAACCGCGATTGATGATGATTTGTCCGCGATCCGTGACCTTGATCACACTGCCTTCAAAGGGAAACGTCTCCATTTTTTGGGCAATGAATTTCACAGCCTGATCAATCACGTCCTGCGCGGCCTCGCCGATGGGGGTCTTGGCAAACCCGCCCAATTCGCCCCCGATCGCACCCCAGTATCCCAAGCGCACGCCCGCGCCACCCGCTTTGCCCACCACGCGCTCTTTGGCGACAATCTCACCCGTCGTTGTATCGGTCAGCGTGATAATCGCCGTGACTTGCGCCGTGCTCTTGCTGCCGCCAATGCGGAAACCTTTGATGCTGATGCCCGCGTCGCTGCCCGCAGTGTCTTCATTCGCCTGCGTAATCGCGCCGGAGGCGAGATATTTCGCAGGACGAATCTTCCCCGTCTGCGCGACCTTCTTGGCGCCCGCCGTGCGCCCGCTCGCCGCCAGATCCTGCTCCGCGATGACATCGGTCAACTGCTCGCGCTGCACAACTACAAAGCGACCAGAATCGAACAGGGCCGATTCCAGCATCTTCGAGAGATTGTCGCCCAGCTCCCAACTGCCGCGCCAGCCGGCCTCATTGCTGAATCCTTTGACACCGATGGCCTGTTTGAGGCCCTTGTATTCCCCCAGCTTCATATCGGCATTACCCGATTCGGTTTTCGTCCCAACACCCCACAAAGCCTGCGCGGGCGAACCGGTCAACGCGAACGCCGCCACAGACAAGCACATAACAACAGTTTTCTTCATTCAGGCTCTCCTATGTGAACACCAACTCCAAGCACATGGTACTGAACGCAAAACGCCAATCAAGCCGAGACCGCGACTCATTCGCACAATGCTCCGCTGGTGAAAAGAGGGGCCATTCGCAACAAAACCTCGCCCAATGAGCCGCGCGTGGCGATGCTACCGAATCGCTTTCTTGAGCAATGCTGTGATCGTTGCTTCTTCCTTCGCCGTCAGGCGGATCAACGCGAAGGAGGTTGGCCACATATCGCCCTCGTCCAGATGCGCGTCGTGCTGAAACCCGAATGTGGCATACCGCGTTTTGAATTTCCCTGCCGCCTGAAAGAAGCAGATGACGTTCCCCTCTGCGTTTGTGTAGGCGGGCATTCCATACCATGTCTTCGGCAAGAGCGCTGGAGCTTCTCTGGAGATCAATGCGTGCAAGCCACTCGCCAAGGAGCGATCCGGCTCCGTCATCGCGACAATTGCAGCCAGCAATGCCTTCTCTCCCGCTGCACAGTTCTTGCTCTCACGCGCTTCGGCCTTCAACTCGCGGGCGCGCTCGCGCATCGCTTCGACCTCTTCCGGCGAGAACGCTCCACCCGTTCTCTTCTTCGCTTCAGCGTTCATTGAACACCTCCAGCCTCAGGCTGAGCCGCTTCCGACGGCCCGTCAAGCGGATCCCAATTAATGGCGTGGGCACACCCTCAGCGCTGCCGCGCAAACGCCGCGCCCGCCCGTCAATCGCGGGGGGCGCGGGGCCTGCGCAGAAGGGGAAGCGACTTGCTCGGCGCCTCGGGTGTGCGCTCGGCAATTCGATCGCGATAGGACGAGAGAATATCGCTGCGCGTCACAATGCCCACAAGGCGCGGCTTGCCCGCGCGATTGACCACGGGCAAGCGCCCGATGCCATGATTCACCATGTGGTCTGCCGCCTGGCGCACAGTGCAGTCGTCATACACATAGCGCGGCATCTGCGCGATGAGTTCACCAATCGTTGTCTTTTTACTCCGATTGGCGAGAATGTCGCGGCGCGTGAGGACGCCGAAGAGCGTGCCGTGCTCGTCAACGATGGGATACCCCTGATGCGAACCCTCCGGCGTGCCCGAGGCAATCCATTCCTGCACCTCGCGGATCGGTCGCGATTTTTCAATCGTCACCACGGGAGAAGCGGCGATATCCCGAACCAAGACGTGCTCGAGCGGATCCGTAGCAAAATCGCTCGGGGTGGACACCCCGCGCCGCGCGAGTTTCTCGGTCATAATGGTGTTCCGCATGACCACCGAGGAAACGAAATAGGCGGCTGCGCACCCGCCCAATAGCGGCAAGAGCGACATCGGCTCCAACGTGGTCTCAAACGCGAAGACGGCTGAGGCCAACAGCGCGCGCGATGCGCCGGAGAATAGCGCCGCCATACCCACGAGCGCGGCGACGCGCAAATCAATGCCCGCTGCGGGCAGAAGCGCAACGGCGGCAGCGCCAATCAGCGCGCCGATCCCGCCTCCGATCGTGAAGAGCGGCGCGAGCGTTCCGCCCGAGGTGCCGCTGCCGAGCGCAATCGCCCACGAGACAAACTTCATCGCGCACAACAACGCAACCGCTTTGAGCGGGAGATTGTCGGCGAGAATCGCAGAGATGTTGTAGTACCCCACCCCCAAGGTGTCGGGCACAAAGTAGCCGATGCCCCCAACGGCCACGGCCCCGATCGCGGGCCACCACATCCAGTGGATCGGCAACCGCTCAAATCCATCTTCAATCCAATAGACAATTCGAGTCACCGCTGCGGCAATCAGACCCATCGCGCCGCCCAGCAACACATAAAACACGAGCGCACCCAAGGATGCTGGCGCCACATTCGGCATGCCGAATACTGGCGCAGGCCCCTCATAGGCGAGGCGCAATCCCGTTGCGGTCACAGCGGCCAGTGCAACGGGAATGATGGATCGCGCGCGATACTCGAATAGCAGCAGCTCCACCGCGAGCAGCACCGCCGACACCGGACTGCCAAAGGTCGCGGCCATCCCCGCCGCAGCGCCCGCTGCCAGCAAGGTCTTTCGCTCCGCCGGACTGCTCGATGTCAGTTGCCCCAACAGCGATCCCAATGCCCCTCCCGTCGCGATGATGGGCCCCTCGGCGCCAAACGGCCCGCCTGTCCCAATGGCCAGGGCCGACGAGACGGGCTTAAGCACCGTAACGCGAGCGGGAATCTTGCTCCGATTGGTCAAAATCTGCTCCATCGCCTCGGGAATCCCATGCCCGCGAATCGCCTTCGAGCCAAAGCGCGCCATGAGACCCACCAGCAGCGCACCCGCGACGGGAATGAAAAGCACCCAAATCCCAAGCGACGGCACGGCCTCCGCCGGGCTCGCGTGCGCAATGGATACGCGACCGTAGAACGCGAGGTTCGTGACAAACGAAATCAGCCACATCAGCACGAGCGCAATGACCGCAGATGCGAAGCCCAGAACCACGGCAAATCCGCAAAGCCGCAGCGAACGCCGATCCATCGGCGCCCGCTCCCGTGGAACCTGATCCACATTCTCTGGGCCGCTCGCCTGCTGCGCGGTCTTCGAGCCGAGAGGAACTCCATCACAATTCATGGCTTCACGCCCAATCTGCGACTGCACGAAGCACTGCCCAGCCAGGTGTGCGGATTCCGATCCCAACACCAGCCCAATCGCGGCCTGTTGTGGCTGATCCAGAGCGATGGAATTCGCTGATCGCTTCGGCGCGAGCCCGGCATCTGGATGCAATTGAATACACGCTTGTTGGTCAGTATCTGCGGATAGTGCGCAACAAAGGAAACCCCTTCATCAATCGTCAGCGGCAGCCGCCCCGCCGCAAGAATGGCCTTCAGCGCCTTTTCGGGAGTGACATTCAGCGTCTCTCGACCCGTGTCCACATCCTCCAGAAGATAGAGGCCACCCGCCGGACACTCCTGACCCGCAATCGGATGAAAATCGCTGGGCGACACAGGCGTCATGTCAACCGTTCCAGACCTGCCGTTGACATTCACCTTTGGCATCACGAGTTCAAGAGGCGCCCACTCTTGCTTCACCACGATCACAAAGGGAGCATTGCCGATCTTCTTGCGAACACGGAGCTGCGGAAGGTGCGCTCTCAGCGCATCGGCATGGGCAGCGAATGATTCGTTCGTCTGGCGACAAAGCGCGGGATATCCCATGGCGAGAAGATTCCCGACCTGGCGCTCAAACTCGTCCACCCAGGCGGGCAGGTCGGCTTTTACGGTTTCACACATCGGTCAATACAAACGCGGATCAGCTACGCGGATCTCGCAACCTCACTCGGTTGGCGCAACCACCTCAACGGCTGGCGAAAAGGCGGCCTTCAACTCGGCGAGCAAATCCTCCCAAGAAGCCTGATCGGCGTTCGCGTCATAGGCCACAGGCAAATTGAATTCTTCGGCATAGCGATCCGATTCTGGAACCGAAAAGGCGTGCTTGGCGCCGGGATAGATCACGATCTTGTAATTCACCTGCGCCTTCTTCATCTCTTTTTCGAAAGCGAGTATTTCTGCCTGCGGCGCGACTGCATCCTCACTGCCCTGATAGACCAATACGCGCGCCGCGACACTGCCCTCCCGCGGCGGCATCTTCGTGCCTAGCGAACCGTGAAACGATGCGACCACATCCACATCTTCGCCCGCGCGCGCCAACCCCAACGCTGCGGTGCCGCCAAAGCAATAGCCCACCACGGCCACGCGTGAAGGGTCCACCTGCGTCTGCGAGTCCAACAAAGCCCGCGCCGCGCGAAGACGCGACACGCACACCTGCATATTGGAGAGAACGCCCATGGCCAGATCCCGCGCACTCGTGGGTTCCTCCACAACCTTCCCCTCGCCATACATATCCACCGCCAGCGCGAGGTAACCCTGTTCGGCCAGCATCCGCGCGCGATGGCGAGCGTTCTCATTTTGCCCCCACCACTCGTGGACCACCATCACCCCGGGCCGCAATCCCTCAAACGCGTCGTCATAGACGATATACCCGCTCATTTCGGTTGTGCCATCCGTGTACATCTCTGTATGTTCGACCAGCGCCGCCGACGCCATCGAGGCCCAAACCAGGAATAGGGCTGCATAGCGCATAATTTTCATGAGTTTCTCCGGCCACCAACATAGGCCAACCGCACCTCACCGCAAGCCCCTTTCTCCCCGCAAGCCGGATTTCGTCTATAAGTTGTGTAGAAAATACTGGACGAGAGGGGGGCCTTTGCCTACAACATCGGCCCTTTCCGCCGGGGCAGGCGGATCGAACCGACGCCCCTGTAGAGGATTGTAAGGAAAGGATTGGAGCGTCATGCCCAAGCAGAAAACCAAGAAAGCTATCGCCAAACGTTTCCGCCGCACTGGCACAGGCAAACTCCTGCGCTCGCGCGGAGGCAAGAGCCACCTGGCCACAAGCAAAACACGCAAGCGCAAGCGCAATTTGCGCCGTGCCAAAGTCGTCACTCCTGATTTGGTGAGCAGGAAGTTTTCGGCGATGTTGGGCAAATAACGCAGGGAGACTCAGACCATGCCACGCATTACAAATTCGCCCGCATCTCGCAAACGCCGCAAACGCCGCTTGGCGCTTGCCAAAGGTTTCTATGGGGCTCGCAGCAAACGCATCCGCCAAGCCACTGAAGCCGTGGATCGCGCCATGGTGCTTTCGACCAAACATCGCAAGGACCGCAAGCGCGACTATCGCGCGCTCTGGATTACCCGTCTTGCAGCCGCCTGTCGTCCGCATGACATCACCTACAGCCGACTGATCGAAGGCCTGACCAAGGCTGGCATCCTGCTCAACCGCAAGATGCTCTCCGAAATCGCCATCCACGATCCCGAAGGCTTTGCGTCCATCGTCGGTCTGGCCAAAAACCAGATCAAAGCGGCCTAGCCCGCTCGGCGACGCGCGATTCCGATCGCGGTGAGTCCACTCATGAAGGCTACAGTACGGACATGACTGTCCGATCGCTGAGCATCTTCTCGATAATTCTTTCTGCCTGCGCGGCTCTCGCGCAGGCAGAACTCGTTTCAGTGCCTGCCTCCTTCAGCGCCGCGTTCGAAAGCAACCTTGCCACGCAAGAGTGGGAGCGGGCCTACACAGACCTGAAGCCGGAATGGCGGCTCCCCACCGGAGCCGCGCTCCCGCTCGATCTGCGCCTCCGCGATCTGGAGAGCGGAATAAGCGCCACGTTGAAAGCGGGCGTCATCTACAGCGTGGGCGATCGCCAGCGCTGGGGCGGACGCGATCTCGGCGTGGATTGGGTGCTCCTACTCGACCAGGCAACCAATGTCGCGCCACACACCACCCTCTCCATTCAACTAAAATCCAACCAGTCGCGTTTTCTCCAACTCGAAGTGGGCCCGCGCGTCGAAACGGATGGCGGATTCCTCCACACCGCAACCAGCGCGCGGCGCATCGCCCGCTCCCTGTCGGAAACATCCGAGGCCATTCCCACCCGGCTTGGCGCGCAAGGCGAACGGGCAAGCCACTCCTTCGGCATCGTCGAAGCGCCTCCCCTCACCCTACTCCTCGGGGTCAACCCCACCGAACCGAGGCTCTACCAGATCATAACGCGCCCCGAAGAATCGTTTTTCGGCATCCGCTTTGAAGTCGCCGTCTCGCCCGAAACCAAAGCCTTTCCCGGCCGGGCCGCGTTCCAATGCATCTTCGCAGCCTGGCCGACCGCCGCCAGAACCTATGCACTCGAAAACGCCACGGAAATATGGCGACAACTCTGCCCCACTCCTGATTCTTCGCCCGAATCCGCGGACTCCTCAAACGAAGTTGCCTCAGTCGCAACAACACGCTATCCGCTCATCTTCAGCCCGCGCATTCGCGACGCGGAAACACACGCTCCACAAACTCCCTGGCTCCTCTTCGCGCTGCCCAACGCCTCGCCCGACCCCCTGCTCGCCCTCGAACAAACCCTGACCGGCCCCACGGTGGCCGAACTGGAAAACTTTGCTCGCGATGCGCGCGTGCGCATCACCGCAGACAGCACAGCGCCCGGCTTCACACCCGAAGCCGTTGCCAATGGCGTTCGCGGGCATGCCGCCGATTCTACAGCGCCCGATGAATGGCGCTCGGAAAATGCACCCACGAACCACTTTCTCCACCTCGACTTCCCACAGCCCACCGCGTTCTCCGAGCTGAATATCGTCTGGCCCCTCGATCGCGGACAGGCGCAAACACCTCGCGCACTCCACATCAGCGGAGTCACTGCAAACAACGCCTCCAACTCCATCGCCCAGCTTGAGGACCTCGAACCGACCCCCGACACCGCGATCGCACTCCCCTCCACCCAACTCAAACGACTCATCATCCAGATGCCCGCAGGCCGCGGATCCCCGGACCTTCCCAATCAATTTCGCGTGTCCGAGTTGGAACTGCGTTGACAGTATGCCAAGGGCCAAGTAATAAAAATCTATGGAACTGATCATCCAGTCGGACGCGCAAGCGGTCAGCGTCATCGCCGCTCGCTACATTTCTCACCTCCTCCGCGAAAAGCCGAATGCCGTTCTCGGCTTCGTCGCCGGACAAACACCCATTCCGCTCTACAAAGAACTCGTCCGAAAGTTTCGCGAGGGGCACATTGATTTCAGCCGCGTGACAGCCTTCAGCTTGGACGAATTCGTGGGCCTCTCCCCCGATCACCCTGCGTCCTATCGCAGCTTCATGTTCAAGCATCTATTCGAACACATCAACATCCCGCAAAAAAACATCCACATTCCCGACGGCATGGCCACCGATATTCCAGAGCACTGCCGCCAATACGAAGACGCCATCCAGAAAGCCGGCGGCATTGATTTGCAAATCCTCGGCATCGGCGTGGAAGGCCACATCGGCTTCAACGAGCCCACCTCTTCCCTCAGCTCGCCCATGCGCACCAAAACGCTCACCCCGCGCACCCGCCGCGATTTCGCGCCGCAATTCGGCGGCGAAGAGCGCGTGCCGCGCTACGTCGTCACCCTCGGCCTCGGCAATGTTCTCGCCGCGCGCAAGTGTATGCTGCTCGCCTTCGGCAAACGAAAAGCCAACGCCATCGCGCGCACCGTCGAGGGGCCCGTCACCTCCATGATGCCCGCCTCGGTTCTCCAGATGCACCCTGTCGTCAAGGTCTTCCTCGACGCCCCCGCAGCATCTCTCCTTCAGAATACCAGCTACTACGACTGGGTCTTCGAAGGCAAACCCGAGTGGCAGAAATACTGAGCGCTCAACCGAAGCGCCGGCCGCTTCAAATCCAGCCTTTGGCTTTGTAATAAAGCAAAGCAGCCAACTCGCGCGCGACCTTCACCTCAATCTGAAGGTTATTCCAAAACTGATAGCGCACCATCAGGCTTCGTCCCACAAGCGGCGCGCCACGCGACCCCGAATCCGCCGCCTCGTCCCGTCCATATTCCAACTTCGCATCGAGCTGCTGATCTTCCGTTCCCCGCCCGCGCACCTTGGGAAAACCCGCCTTCCGAAAGGCCAGCACACTGCGCCGCACATGCTCCGGCGATGTCACAATCAGCACGCGCGTGTGCTCGGCCTGCTCCTTGCAAAGCTCATACACCCGCACCGCCTGCTCGCGCGAGTGGCGGCCGTACCCCTCCTGCAACAGCCGCGCCTCGGAAACCCCGCGCAACTGCAATTCTCGCTGAACGGCGCTCCGCCTGGCCCCGCCCTCGCCCGGCTCAAAAGGCATCGCGACCAATACGCGCGCCTTGGGATATTTCGCCGCCTCATACGCCGTCTGCCACGCGCGCGTCAGCCCCGACTCGCTCGGAATGCCACCGCCACCCATCATCACAATGAGATCCGGCGTCCCCTCCACATCGCTATGCACCATGCTCAGCCAGCGATAAACCGGCCACGGCAACCCCAGCAACGCGGCGAACACCGCGCACAAAAAGAATATCCCGCAGAACCTCACCAGGCCGCGAAGTGGACGCGCCATCCACGCCAACGAAACGCCCGGTTCACGCCTCGCCGCCATCGCGCCTCCTAGCCCACTCGCGCCGCGAGATACGCGCGCACAGCCTTCTCGTCATTCGGCAAGCGGTCGCAACGCGTCGGAGCATCGCGAAGCGCGTCGAGCGTCGGATGGTGCGCGCAGTCGCTGCCCGTCGCCTGCTCAATCGCCGCGCTGAACTTCGCCGGATGCGCCGTCGAAAGGCAAATCATCGGCTCCTCCGCGCGCACGTGCCGCTCGGCGACATGAACCCCCACCGCCGTGTGCGGATCCATCAAATAGCCGTGCTCATCGCGATAGCGCCTGATCGTCGCCAGCGTATCCTCCGTCTTCCCCACGCCCGCGCGGAATAACTCGTCTCGACCCGAAACGGAGAGCGAACCCGTCTTGGCAAACGATTCCATCGCCGCGCTCAACGCATCCGCGCGCCGATCCATGCGATAGAACAAATATCGCTCGAAATTGCTCGCCACCTGAATATCCATGGAAGGACTCAGCGTCGGCACCACATGCCCCACACGATAGGTTCCCGTGTTGAAAAACCGCGCGAGAATATCGTTCTCGTTCGTCGCCAAAACCAACTGACCAACCGGCAGCCCCATCTGCGCCGCATACCAACCCGCCAGGACATCGCCAAAATTGCCCGTCGGAACAGAGAAGCTCACCCGCGGCGCGCCCGTCTGCGCCATCACATACAGACCCGACGAAAAATAGTACACGATCTGCGCCATCACACGGGCCCAGTTCACGGAATTGATCGAACCGAGCGAATAGCGCCGCTTGAACTCCACATCGCGAAAAACCGACTTCATGATCGTCTGGCAGTCATCGAACGTCCCATCAATCGCTAGATTGAAGACGTTCGCATCCAACACCGACGTCATCTGCTTCTCCTGCAGCGGCGACACGCGACCGTGCGGATGCATAATGAAAATGTTGACGCGCTTCTGCCCGCGCACACCGTGAATCGCCGCGCTGCCCGTGTCCCCGCTCGTCGCGCCGAGAATGTTCAACCGCGCGTCGCGCTTCTCCAACACATACTCGAAGAACTGGCTCAGAAACTGCAGCGCGATATCCTTGAACGCCAGCGTCGGACCGTGGAACAGCTCCAAAATCCAAACCGGCCCCACGCGCCATGCAGGCGCAATTTCCGGATGCGCGAACGCTTTGTACGCCCGCTCAATCAAACCCCGCAAATCCTCGCCCGGCAAATCCACAAACTCGCGCAACACCTCAAACGTCAAATCCTGATACGACAGCGTCGCCCAATAGGACAGCCGATCCCGCACGTCGGGAATACGCTCTGGAATCAGCAGCCCGCCATCCGGCGCCAAGCCCTCGAGAACGGTGTCCTGAAAACCCATCGGCGGCGTTCGGCCGCGCGTACTGATGTAGTGCATAGCTGACATAGCCCGGCAGAATAGCGAAGTCACCTGCGCCCGAAAAGGACTCAATAGTAGGGCAACTCGCCCTCCCATTCGCCCTTCAACACGCGCAGCGCCTGCTCGATTTGCCGGCGCTTCGTCCCCTCGCTCTCCGGCAGCGTCGCCTCCAATACCGCCCTCGCCGCCGCGCCGCATTGCAACACCGCCCGCGTCGCCCCATTGCGCACCAACAACGCGCCATCGCCCATCGCCTCAATCAGCGCGGAGAGATCAGCGGGATCCGCAAACGCGCCCAACGCATTGCACGCCGCAATCCGAATCCGCTCCGATTCGTCTCGGAGCAGCTCGCGCGCAACGGGCCGCACCGCGTCCACCTTCCACTTCCCCAACGTGCGCAACGCCACACCGCGCAGCTTCTCCTCGCTCAGCATCCCCATCAGCGCGGGAACCTGGTCCTCCGCGCGCGGATAAAATCCGAGCAGATACGCCGCAACGCGGCGCGTTTGCTCGTGTTCCGAATTCAAGAACTCCGCAAGAACCGGCACACCCGCCTCCGCCGGCACGTGCCCGCTGACCAACTCGAATGCGAACACCTGCAGCATCACATTTTCATAATGAGCCCGCGCCATCACTTCGCGCAGCGCGTCCGCGCCCACGGCAAACAACGCCTGTCGCGCATCCTCCTTCTGCTCGCGCCGCTCTTCCGTGTTCCCATAGCGAAGCGCGCGATAGAGCAGCGCGTCGTAGTCAGGCGACGCCGCCGATACCGCGCGCGCGCCGAGCGACGCCACACACAAAAACGCCCAAACAGCGACCCGGCGCATCACGGCGCACCGCCTTCGCTCGGCGCTGAATTCACATCATAAATGACGCCATAAAGCGGCCGAAGCAGCGCCCGATCATCCCCTCCCGCACTCGAATAGCGATCCTTCCCCCCGAGATCGAGCAACAGCCCCACACTCCCCGACTCGCGCGTGCCCCCACTGTTCCCAATGCCCTGAGTCGAATCCACATCGCGCCCCGAATACACATCGTCCCCCGCCCCATCCACCAGCCAGCCCAGCGCATTGTTCATCCCATGCCCCTGCGCATCTCGATTCGCCACATAGGTGTCGTTCCCCGCTCGATCCAACAAGCCACCCACTCCGAAATCGTGCGCCGCGCCCTGCGCCAGCGTTCCGCCCTTGTAAAAATCGTCGCCCCCAAAATCCGCCAACAGCCCCAAACTCAAATGAATCCCGCACCCCTGCCCATAGTGATGAACCGCATAGCGATCGTGCCCATCGCCATCGAGAAGAAATCCCGCGCTGTAATAATAGCTCGCTCCCTGCCCAAACACATCTGCGTCATAAACATCATTGCCCGACAGATCAATCAACGCGCCCACCCCGCCCCCAGCGAAGGGACGCGCCCCAATCGAGAACCCCTGCGACAAACTCAAATAGCGATCCGGATTCCGCTCATAATCCCACTCGCGCCCACCCGCAAAATACCGATCCGCCCCCGCGCGATCCACCAACAACCCAAACCCCATCCACCCCGCAAAACCCTGCCCCTGCCAGCCCACCGAGTACGAATCGCCCCCCGCGCCATCCGCCAAAACACCCACCCCCGCCACCGCCGCGCCCTGCCCAAACGAACGCGCCCAATACCCATCATCCCCCGCGCGATCTTCGACCCAGCCCACGCCGAAAAAGCCCGCACCCTGCCCCACATACGCCGCCCGCCACACATCCGATCCCGCGCCATCCAGCGCCACCGCAACACCAAAAAGCGCCGCACCGGCAGCGAACAAGCCGTCGCCCTGATAGACATCGTCGCCGCCCAAATCCACAATCGCCGCCAGCCGATTCCCCACCAGCCCATTCGCCGAGCCCACACCCCCGCGATACACCGTGTCGCCGCGCGGATTCACCACCAGCAGCGCCGCATTCGTCACCACCGCCCCCTCACTCACAACCACCGCAATCCGCCCCAACGGCGTATCCCACTCCAAATCCGACCCCGGCCACTCCCTCACCCTCTCCGCCGCCTCGCCAAACGCAAAAACCGCCCGCTGAAAAATAAGCCCCGCCGACAACACCGCGCCGCGATCCACCTTCAGCGCCGCATCCAAATAGCGCGTCGCCCCCGGCGTCGCATCCAACGCCTTCCCCTCCGCCAACACATCCTCCAACGCCAGCGCCGAAATCCCCGCCCCCCCAAACGCCGCGCGCGTCGCCTCCTCATCCTCGAGATTGAAACCACCCGCCAGCGTGCTCGCAGCCAAATACTGCAACTCAAACTCCGACAACCCCGCAAATGCGCGATCCAGCGCCTGCTCCGCCTGAACCGCCGCCACAAAAAAAGCACTCAGCGCCGCGCCCAACTCCGCCGACGCGCCACGCCACTCCGGCGCCGCCACATCGCCCCCCACCGCAGGCCCCGCAAGCGGCCCCACCTCCAACTGCTTCGCCGCAACGCGCCACCAACCCTCCGCCTCTCCCGCCACCGCGCAATCCCACAACTCCTGCCCCGCCCGATTGAGCTCCAACGGACGCTCCAGCGCGCCGCGAACCCAATTCAACGCCGAGCGCGGCTCCCCCACATCCTTCTTGAAACCGAGGTCCAACACCCCCGCATTCATCGCCCCCAACGCGCGATCCAACGACTCCCGCTCCACCACCGAAAAATCCACACCCTCCCCCAAAACCGGCAGCGCAAACAACGCCGCCAAACAAAACTTCCAACGCTTGGAAAAAGCCCTCCCCAGGACTTCCAACGCTTGGAACTTTCGCCCATCAGCTCGCACTGGACACCACCAACCCAATCCACAGCCACAGCGCCATCCCGATGCCCGCCGTAATCTTCAGCAGCACCACCGACAAACTCGCCAGAAACGCCCCCATCGCAATCCGCACAGCCGGCCCCGCACTCTGCAACCGATGCCGCTCCACCAAATAAGCGCACGTAAAGCTGCCCGCCATCATGCCGAGCAAACTGCCCATCAGAAAAATCGGGATGAACAACCCGAGAAATGCCCCCAACAACCCGCCAAACGTCGCCGCCAACGCAGCCAGCCGCGAGCCCCCGCGCCGACGCACCCCCCAATGCCCCGCGCACCACTCCGCCACATCTACGCAAGCAGCCAACACCGCAATCACCACGACGCCCGTCCACGTCGGAAACCCGCTGGACGAAAGCATCGTCGCAATCGCGCTCGCCCCCACGACCAGCCACATGCCCGAAAGGCCAATGCCGCACAGCGCCACCCCCACACAACACAGCAGCACAACCGCCGCCCACCCCGCTACATGGCCAACACTATCGAGCGCAACTGCCGCCGCATTCCACATCGCCGTGCAGCTATTCGATCGTGTGAATAATCAACCCCGGCTCCGCCTGAATCACCTTCAGCTCGATCTTCTCATAGATCTGCTTCAGCTCATCCGCCGTCAACTGCTCGCGCAACATCGGCACTTCGATCTCCGTGTCCTTCTCCAACAGAAT
The DNA here is from genome assembly GCA_023953695.1 of Kiritimatiellia bacterium. Lineage (GTDB taxonomy): Bacteria > Verrucomicrobiota > Kiritimatiellia > CAIVKH01 > CAIVKH01 > JAMLJG01. The sequence continues at coordinate 225,754 of JAMLJG010000001.1, read as the reverse complement.
CCGCTTCGTCACCTGCTGATAGCCCGGCTTGCCAATCGTCAAAACGTGATCGCCCTGATAGACCTGCAAACTCACCAATGGCGAGCTGCCGACCAGAACACCATCCACCTCGATCAACGCCGGATCCGCATCCGTCTTCACCGACAACGCCACCATCGGCCGATTCCGCTCCGCCTCCGTCCGCGCCGCCAGCCGCTTCTCCAATGGAACCGCCGCATCGTTCAGCGCCTTCTCCACCAACTGCAACACATCATCCTCGCTCAGCGAAGTCGCCAACGCCGCCGTCTGACGAAAACTCTGCTTCGCCACCCCATCGCTCGCCGCAATCACCGTGCCATCCTTTGCATCCAACGCCTCAAGCCCCACCCGCGTCGTCAACACCGTGAACTCCGCCTGACTCCCACCCTGATTCACCAATTGCTTGCCCGTCGAAAGACTCATCAGCGTCCCGCGCAACACCACATCCGCGCGCAGCGCCTGCGCCGCCTGAATAAACGAAGGCTTCGTCGGCGTCGTCGCCCCGCCATCCATCGGGCGCAACTTCTCCATCTGCGCCAGCAAATCGCGACGATCCACCAGCACAAACCCCTCCTTATTCGCCAGCGCCTTGCCGATGAGGAACACCCCCTTCTCCGCAATCGCACCCGGCGCAATCGCGCCGCCCAGGAGCGCATCGGAGCGTTGGCCCGTCTGATCCTGAAACTCCAACACCACCGCGCGAATCGGCGCCTCAGCGCGCGCCACGCCACCCACCGCCAACAAGCCTGCCAACAAAACGGAATACAGTTTCATCGCTTGATCTCCCAGATACATTCTTCCTTATACCAGAAATCCTCCCGGATTCCATTGCCATCTGAAGCTGAGACGCAAAAAGGTCGCCGCTATTCAAATAATCCTCAACCCCGCCCCCCACCCACCCTCCCGATTGCGCGAGAAACCCGAAGCAAACACCTCATTTTTGATTGCCCAACCGCGCCGCATCTGTCCATCGTTCCCACATGGCCACTCGAAAATACATTCCTCGCCACGCCGCCCTTCGCGGCCTCGGACTCGCCGCCCTCACACTGCTCCTCCCCGCGCGCGAACTCCCCGCCAACGAACCCTGGGCCTTCACCGCGCCCGTCCCCCGCCGCGTGCAGGCGGACCTTGATACCGCGCCCATCATCGAGCAAGCCTCCAAGTTCTTCCTCGATGCCCAGCAGGCATTCGTCGAAGGCCAGTGGAAAAAGGCCGAACAACTCATCCAAAAAGCCGACGCCACCGCGCCCGGCTCGCCCATCATCATCGCCCTCGCCGGCCGCATCTACAACAACACCGAATCCTTCGGACTCGCCCTGGAAGCCTGGGACCGACTCCTCGAGCAATATCCCAACCACCCCACCTTCCTCGCCGAACGCAGCGGCACCCTCATGCTCCTCAACCGCGATGCCGAAGCCGAAAAAGCGCTGCGTCGCGCCGTGCGCTTCGCCCCCACCGACCTCACCACGCACTACTTCCAAATCATGGGTGCCCTCCGCAACAACGACCTCGAAACAGCCGGGAAAATCAGCGCCAACCTCACCAACCCCGAACTCCTCGAAATCAGCAAACGCCTCCTAAGCGAACGGAAACTCGTCACCCGCATGGCGCGCGAAGCTGGATTCGCAGCATACGCCAAAGCCCTATTCTCCCTGCCCGACACCGCAAACCCCGACACCGCCCTCCCCACCATCGCCGACGAACTCGCCGCCCTCAAACAACCCATGCAAAGCGGCAACTGGACAACCGCCATCCTCCATCTCCAAAACATACGCAAAGCAGGCGCCGCCCACCCTGCCCTCTACTACGACCTCTCCCTCTGCGCCTACTTCATAACCCCCTCCGACAAACGCCTGGACGACCTCGAAAAATTCGTTGCCAGCGAGCGCGGCCACGCCTTCGCCCGCTACTACATCTACCTCTCCCTCTTCGGCGGCCACTTCGACCGCGCGCTCCACATCGTGAACACCGCCCTCGGCGATGCAAAAGACGAAGAAGCCACACTCCTCCGCGCCGCCATCGCCTACGGCACAAACCACGCCGACGAAGCGTGGAAAGACCTCGATCAAATCCCCCTCGCCCTCCGCCCTGCCACCGACTCCTGGTTCGCCCGCGATATCCCCGTCATCCGAGCCATCAAAGAAGACCCACGCTACGAGCGCTGGAAAATCGGCGAACCTTGAATCGCCATCTTTTCCATTGCGCCAGCCCCGCGCAGGACGCACAATGCACCATCGTAAAAGGGTTTACTCATGGCGCGCACGACAATCAAAGATATCGCTGAAGAGTGTGGAGTTTCACTGAGCACCGTTTCGCTGGTTCTCAACAACAACCCGCGAATCAGCGCCAGCACACGCGAAAAAGTCCTCAAGGCCGTTGAGCGCCATCAATACCAACCCAACGTGTTCGCGCGAAGCCTCGCATCGCGCTCCAGCCACGTCCTCAGCGTCGTCATGCCGGATCTCAACCACGTCTTCTCCGACACCTACTTCGGCGAAATCGTGAGCGGAATCTATGACCGCGCATCCGAAATCGGATACAAAGTCCTCCTCGACGTCGCCAATCAGCGCTTCGTCTCCACCGGCGAACACGTCGCCCTGCTCACCTCCAAACGCGTGGACGCCGCCCTCTTCATCGGCTCCTCTATCTACGACGAATACCTCACCCGCCTCGAAACCGAGCAGCTCCCCGTCGTCCTCGTCAACCACTTCATGCCGGGCCACAAACTCAGCTACGTCGCCGCCGACTACAAGGAAACCGCGCGCATCGCCGCCGATCACCTCCTCGGCCTCGGCCATCGCCAAATCGGCATCCTCAGCGGAACCAATACCCACACCGCGTTGGAATTTCGAAATACATTCATTGACGCCTGCGTCGCCAGCGGCCTTCGCGAAGAAGACCTCCCCTGGGCAGACGGCTGGTTCAGTGAACAAGGCGGTTATGAAGCCGCTCAGTGGCTCCTCGACCGCAACCCGCGCATCACCGCCCTCATGGGCGGAAACGACAAAATGGCCATCGGCGCCATGCGCCTCCTCAAAGAGCGCAAATTGCGCGTGCCCGATGATATTTCCGTCCTCGGCGTGGATGACACCCCCGCCTCCGCATTCACCAACCCCGGACTCAGCACCATCCGCCACGACCTCTTCCACATCGGCAGCCTCGCCGTGGATGCCGCGCTCGCCCTCTTCAATGGCGATTCAAAACTGCTTCAGAAAACACTGCCCGTCCAGATGATCGCGCGCGAATCCACCGGCCCCGCCCCCCACCGCCCATGAACCTTCATGATCCGGCGACTGATCATTGACGGCTACAGCCTGCTCTATCGCGATCCCTCCCTCGCCCGCCTGCGCCCGCACGATATGCGCCAGGCGCGCGAACGGCTCATCCGAAAAATTGACCGCCTCGCCCACGCCCTCGCACAGCGAGTCGAAATTGTCTTCGATGGCCGCTCCGCCAGCAGCGAATCCTATCGCGCAGGCAACCTCCACCTAACCTATTCACCAGAACGCCAAACCGCCGACGCGGTCATAGAGCAATCGGTTCACGCCGATCCTGCGCCCGCCGAAATCTGCGTCGTCACGGCCGACACTCTCGAGCGCAACACCGTCACCGCCGTCAACGCGCAAGCCATGTCCTGTGTCTCATTTCTCGAATGGCTCGACCGCCTCGATCGCGACGTGGCGCGCGAACAAAAACGCACCCCGCCACCCCGATTCACCCTCGGCGACGCATTTCCCGAATAGGCACAGCGCTTCCCCTCCAAGCGCGCCGATCGAAACTCGTTCCCCTCACGCCGCCTCTCGCTCGCTCGCCACGCGGTTAAACAACAAAGACTCGGGATCGCTCCCGAGCCTTTGCGCATTTTCGCTATGCAGCGAAATTATTTGGCAGCGCGGCGGCGAGCAATCGCCAGACCGAGCACACCGACAACGCCCAACACGATCGTGGACGGCTCCGGCACAACGGCCAGATTGTTGAAGTACTGCTGGCGGTTGTCGCCCGTGCCCAACTCGCTCGAGTAGAACTTGAAGGAATCAACGCCCGACACACCAATGAAGGTGTTGTCATAGGTTTCGATGCCATCGCGGCCCGTCGCATAGATGCGGAGGCCCGTGGCCAACTGCTCGATGTTGATCGTCATCGCAGCCGTGCCATAGTTCGAAAACAGGGTCGCTGCGCCACCGCCATCATCAATCGTGATGGCGGCAGAACCACCCATGTTGACGTTGATGAGCTGCGTGCCACCAATGCCACCGCTGTAGAGATTCCAGCCCTTGTTGCCGGCGCCATCGGAATCCCAGTTCACACCCCAATCGAAGCTGAAGGTCTGACCCACAGCGAGCGCACCGCCGGTGAAACCACGGCCCGCGTCAACCGTCGCACCGGACAATTGCGGGCTCGCAAACTGACCAAACGATGTCGAGCTGAGTCCGCTGATGCCAGCGGACGCCGGATCGCCGATGAAGGCGCCGGCAAAGCCAGTGCCATTATTCGCGGTGATAGACCACGCCGAGAAGCCCGAACCACCATTCGAATTGTTCGTCCAGCCGCCACTGTAGTTGCCTCCGTTGTCGCTTGCGAGGTTCGCAGCGAACGAGCTCGTCGCTGCAAGCGAAGCAGCAACAATCATAACCATTACCTTTTTCATTACCTATGCCTCCTTGTTGAGAGAGTTAAAACACGGATCGAGAGTCCCAATTGCGGCCCCCAAAGTAAAGATGATTGTAACGTTTTTGCTCATTTTTTTGGGGGGTCACCGAGGAGCCGGAAGCCGCGTCAAACGGGTCCCTTCGCGCTTCTGGATAACGGCGTCTATCTTGGGGACATACATCTGGGTTTCCAGTGGCAAAATATCCGCAATCTCCTCAAAACTAGACACTTGCGCTGTTTTCAGCGCTTTTGACACGCGGCCTTCCCCTGCGTTGTAGGCGGCTAAAGCAAGGGGCCATGACCCGAATCGGCGATGGAGTATCCGCAGGTATGCGGTAGCGGCAGCGGCGCTCTTTTCGGGATCCAGTCGCTCGTCGGGGCGCTCGGGGTTCAATCCAAAACGTCGCGCGGTGGGCGCCATGAATTGGAAAAGTCCCACCGCTCCCACCGGACTGCGCGCATGAGGTTTGAAGCCCGATTCAACTTCTGCCAACCAAACAAGCTCTTCAGGAAGTCCGCTCTTTCGGAAAATCGGTTTGAGTTTGGGAACAAGCGCGGCGGAGCCGGAGGGCGCAGCGCGATGGGCCATGCGCTTTTCCCACATCGCCGCCGAGCGCGCGGTTTGCTCGGCCTTCTTGTGCGCGGTCGGTGAAGATCGCGCAGGCGCTGGCGGCAGGGAGAGGGGGCGCGGAGGAGGGACGGTCTGCGCGGGAACATCGCGACTTTCGGCAACGGATTCTTCGGCGACGTCGAAGTAGTCCATCTGCTGGCGAAGCCACGCGGTGTAGGGCTCGGCAGCGGGCCATTGCTCCAGCCACTGAATGCTCGCCTCAACCGTGGGCTTCATCTGCGCGAGTTGTTCGAGCGTGCCGTTCTCCAGCGCGTCGTCCACACCATCGAGAAACTGAAGGGCCTCGTTCAAACGCGGCACGCCGGCGAGCGCTTCGCGATCCACCGCCCAACCATAATCGGCGAGGTGTTCATCGGCGAGATCGAGGCCCTGCTGCCAGAGGGACTGGATCTGCAATTCCTGCGCGTCTGCGGCTTGGGCAATCCCAAATACGCACGCGAGCGCGGCGGCGGAAAATTGTGCAAGTCGCTGTTTGGGCATGCCTTCTTCTATGCAGTTGCGATGAAATGCGCGAGCAGAATTGAAGAGCGCCCCCACGCGCAGTGGCTCACCACGGCAGCCGATAGCCCGATGAGAGCGCGAAGGCGTTTTCGATGTGAACAAGGCGCGGCGCGCCCGCGCCGGGCTGACCAATGACTTCGACAACGTCGAATCGAATGTACGCGGGCTTGGCGCGCAGGCCTTTGAGATAGCGGACGGCCGCGCGAGAGAGGCGGTGGCGCTTGGCGCGGTTGACCGACTCGATCGGGCGACCAAAGTCTTCGCTCTTGCGCGTTTTGACTTCGACAAAGACGAGCGTTTGTTTCGCGCGCATGATGAGGTCAATCTCGTCGCGATCCACGCGCACGCGGCGGCCCACAAGGCTCAATCCCTTCTTCCGCAACAGGCGTTCAGCCTCAGCCTCGCCCCACTGCCCCGTCGCGAGATGGGCGGGACCGCGCTTCAACCACGGGAATAGCCGTCGCCAATTCATACGCGATCAAGACTAGCACAGCCGCCGCGCAGCGGCCACAGGGGCGAATGAGCGGCGATGCACAGGCGTGGGGCCCCACTCGCGCAAGGCGGCCAAATGTTCCGCCGTTCCATAGCCCTTGTGCCGCGCAAAGCCGTAGCGGGGATATTGCCGATCGAGTTCGTCCATCAAATGATCGCGCGTGACTTTGGCCACAATGCTGGCGGCGGCGATGAGCAGACTCTGCGCGTCGCCTTTGACGATGGCGCGCGAGGCAAAGGGAAGTCCCGGCACAGGCCGCCCGTCCACGAGAATCATATCCACGGCGCGGTCGAGCGCTTCGACGGCGCGCTTCATCGCGAGGTGCGTGGCGCGTAGAATGTTCAGCGAGTCAATCTCCGCGACATCGGCCAAACCGATGCCGCGCGCGACCGAGGTTTCCTCCGAGAGTCTGGCAAAGAGGGCTTCGCGCCGCTTGGCCGTCAGGGTTTTGGAATCGGCGATTCCCGAAAAGAGGCGTGTGTGCTCCGCTTCGAGCACATCGCGCGGAATCACTACGGCAGCAGCAACAACGGGACCCGCGAGCGGCCCTCGGCCCGCTTCATCCACGCCCGCAAGCGTCAGATAGCCTTGAGACCAAGCCTCTCGCTCATGCAGAAGCATTCGCGGACTCGGCACCGGCTTTGGCGCGACCTTCGCGAATCTTGAGCTTCTTGCCGCTGCGACCGCGCAGGTAGTAGAGCTTGGCGCGACGCGGGGCGCCGCTGCGTTCGACTTCGAGCTTCTCAATGCTGCGCGAGCAGACCGGGAAGATTCGCTCCACACCCTCGCCATAGGAAATACGGCGGACGGTGAAGGTCTCGGTGTGACCCACTCCATCGCGCGCGATCACGGTGCCCGCGAAAGCCTGCACGCGCTCTTTGTCGCCTTCTTTGATGCGCACGAACACTTTGACGCTGTCGCCAACGGAAAACGCGGGCAGCTTGCTGTCTTTTAGATGTTCGGCCGAAATCGTCTGAATGATGGATTGGGACATAGAAATACCTCGCTCAAAGGGGAGAGAAGATAGATGGCGCAGCGCGATAGTCAAGGAGATTGGTTCGGATTTGTCGGCTTTTCGGCGCGCCTCTTCAACAAATCGGGGCGTCTCGCTTCGGTGCGCAGCTTGGACTGCGCCGCGCGCCACTGCGCAATTTCTTCATGATTTCCGTTCAGAAGAACGGGCGGAACGGTCATGCCGCGAAAATCCGATGGCCGCGTGTATTGCGGGTATTCCAGCGCGGCTTCGGTGAAGGATTCCAGTTCCGCAGCCCCCTCCCCGCCCAATACACCGGGCAAGAGGCGCACGACGGCGTCAATCACGACGGCGGCGGGAAGGACGCCGTTGGTCAGCACATAATCGCCAATGGAGATTTCGTCGCTCACCAAGGCCTCGCGCACGCGCTCGTCCACGCCTTCGTAGTGACCGCAGATAAAAATGAGGTGGGCGGCCGCCGAAAGTTCGCGCGCGACGCATTGCCGGAAAACGCGCCCTTGCGGGCACATCAGGACCACGCGGCTCTCCGGGGTTCGCACCGATTCGACCGCGGCGAAGATGGGCTCCGCCTTCATCACCATGCCCGGGCCGCCGCCAAAGGGGCGGTCGTCCGTGGTCTGGTGCTTGTCGTGGGTGAAGTCGCGCAGATTGATCGTGCGCAGCTCGATGGCCCCCTTCTGCGCGGCGCGCTTCATCATGCTGGCGCGCAGGAAACCATCCAACATTTCGGGAAAGATCGTTATGACATCAATCTTCATGAGCGAGCGCGGCTTCGAAATATCCGACTGCGCGGTGAGGATAGAAAACAAAGCGGCCCGCCGCGAGCGTTTTCGGGGCGGGCCGGTTTCGGGGGGGAATGAGTGGCTATTCTACGATTTCCAGCACGGCGCGGCGATTGCTCTTGCTGGCCAGCGCGGAAGCAAGTGTGCGAAGCGATTGAATGACTTTGCCGTTCTTGCCGATCACTTTGCCGACATCATCTGCATGGCAACGCACTTCCATGACCAGCGTCTTTTCGCCGTCAAGCGCTGACACGCGCAGATCGTCAGGGTGTTCAACAAACCAGCGCAGGGTTCCGATCACGAAATCCTTCATGATACAGCCAAGGCCAATCAGGTCGCCGCAGCGGCTTCAACCGGCTTCGCACGACGCTGTTTGCGAACCAACGCGGCGGCAGAATCGGTCAACTGAGCGCCGCGCGCAACCCAGTGGTCCACGCGATCCAGCTCAATCTTCAAATTGTTCTTGGTCAGCTTGGGATCAAACCATCCGACATTTTCCAAGTAACGACCATTGATTTTGCGGTTCGCTTCCGAAACCACAACGCGAAAAAAGGGCTTCTTGTTGTTGCCCATGCGCACTAAACGAATTTTGACCATGCTTTCTCTCCGTCTCCCGAAACAAACGAGCGGTGATACCCTAACGGCCGAATCGGAGCAACTTTTTTCGCTGCTTCTTCAGCTTTTTGGTCATATCCCGCGCCATTTCGAACCGCTTTAGCAGTTCATTCACGTCCCGCACCTGCGTTCCGCTGCCGGCCGCTATCCGGCGGCGACGGCTCGCATTGAGCAGGCTGGGTTGGCGACGCTCCTGCGGCGTCATACTTTGGATGATCGCCTCGGTGCGCTTCATTTCCCGCCCGGCGTCTTTGCCGAACGAGTCCCGAACGTGGCTGGGCAGGTTAGCGGCACCGGGCATCATTTCAAGCAGATTTTCCAAGGGCCCCAATTTCTTGATCTGCCGCATCTGATCCATGAAGTCCGAAAGGGTCAGGTCGTCGGAGAGGAGTTTCTCCTGCATCTCCATGGCCGACTTCTCGTCAATGGCGGCTTGCGCTTTCTCAACGAGCGAGACGATGTCGCCCATGCCCAAAATGCGCGAGGCCATGCGGTCGGGGTGAAATACCTCCAAATCCTCCGGCCGCTCACCCAGTCCGACCATCAAAATAGGGCAGCCCGTCACATGCCGGACGGATAGCGCGGCGCCGCCGCGGGCGTCGCCGTCGAGCTTTGTCAAAATCAGGCCGGTGATCCCGAGTTCTTTGTGAAAGGTCTCGGCAACGCTGACCGATTCCTGACCAATGGCGGCGTCGAGCACCAAGACGACATTCGCCGGGTTGATCGCCGTCTTGAGGTCTTTGAGTTCCGCAACCAGTTCTGCATCAATCTGGAATCGCCCGCCGGTGTCGAAAATGACGACGTCCACTTTGTTTTCTTGCGCGTGCTTCAGCGCGCGCGCGCCGATCTGCGGAACGGTCTCGCCGGGATTCGGCGTGAGGATCCCCACCCCCACCTGATTGGCGAGGATGCGCAACTGTTCCACCGCGGCGGGGCGCCGGATGTCGCACGCGGCCAGCAGGACGCTGCGGCCGCTCTTCTTCCAGCGCGCGGCGAGCTTCGAGGTCGTCGTCGTCTTGCCGGAGCCGTGCAAGCCGATCATCATCACAGTCGCGGGCTTGCCGGAGAGATCGAACTCGCGCGTGTCGCCGCCAAGCAGCGCAGCGAGTTCGTCGTTCACGTGTTTGATGAATTGCTGGCCCGGCGAAATGCTTTCGAGCACATCGGCGCCGAGGGCCTTTTCGCGAACGCGCGCAATGAAGTCTTTCACGACAACAAAGTTCACATCCGCCTCGAGCAGGGCCAACCGCACCTCGCGCAGGGCGTCCTGGATATTCTTCTCGCTCAGCTTCCCGAGTCCGCGCAGGTCGCGGAATACCTTCTGAAATGCGCCGGATAGTTTGTCGAAGAGTGCCATGAGAAGTGCCTAAATGGAGCGGGGAGGATACCCCATGTGTGCAGAGGCCGCAAGCAATCGGAGGGCGCTCAATCGCCGCGCGCCTTTGCGCTTCACGGCGCGCCTTCGCGCGCGGGTGTAGCTTCCTCCGACGGTAACGGTTGGGGAGCGGAAAGGTCAAACGATGGAGGAATGTCTTCCGGCTTGATGCCGAGCGATTCATAGACATTCGTGCTGCCGTAGCTCGGAAAGGTGGGTTGATAGGTCGGCGGCGGCGCATGGGGCGGGCGTATGAGGCCGCGTCCGCCGCAGCGGCGGCACCATCGCCACGAGCCGTCTTCTTCCACGCGACCGAAGCCTACACAAGCGGGGCACAGCGAATCCGCATCGTCTATGCGTCGAATCTGACGGGATCCCAACCCGAAGCACGCCTCGCACATTACGAGCCGCTTGGAATCATCCGCGCTGGGCTGCGAGACGAGGCCGAGTCCTTTGCATTCGTCGCAGCGAATGCGCTCGATGGCGAAGGGCGCGAAGCGGACTTTGTTCTTGGAAACCCAATAGGTCTGGCCGATCAGCGCGAGGCCGCACGCGGCGACGATGCCGAGAATGTACAACTGCCGCCGCGGGTCATTCCGCTTGGGCTCTTTCTTTCGTTTCTTCTTGGCTTTGGATTCTATGGGAAGCATCAGGGTCGTCGCGCTTCGACAATCCGATCGTGCCCGGCCAAGTCCCGATGCAGCGCGACGGCGTCAAATCCGCTGTCGCGCACGATCTGGCAAACGGCCGAACCTTGCTCATTGCCGATTTCGAGCCAAAGAATACCACCGGGCGCCAACACAAGGCCAGCTTGGACCGCAAGGCGGCGGATGATATCGAGTCCTTCGGGGCCGGAAACCAACGCGAGGGCGGGTTCGTGCTCGCGGACGGTCGGGTCGAGTGTCGCAAACTCCGCTTCGGACACATACGGCGGGTTCGACACAATCGCCCGCGCGCTCGCGGGTTCCACGCCGTCCAACAAGTCGCCCCGTCGCCAAGCGATCCGCCCTTCCACCCCCAATCGCTTCGCATTCGAGCGCGCGAGCGCCAGTGCATCGGGCGAGAGGTCCACCGCCGTCACGCGCGCGGCGGGCTGCTCCAGCGCCAGCGTGATTGCGATGCAGCCGGTTCCCGTTCCGATGTCCAGCACGACCGGCGCGGGGTCGCGCCAAATGCGGGCATCGGCCAGGATGCGGTCGCACAGCTCTTCGGTTTCAGGGCGCGGAATCAACGCGCGCGGATCGCATTGGAAATCGCGTCCGAAGAATGAGGTGTGCCCTACCACATATTGCAGCGGCTCCCCCGCCGCCACGCGGCGCGTCCATTCGCGCAGCGCAGCGCAGGCGGTGTCGCTGAGCGCCGCATCGCCGCGCACCAGCAAATCCAATCGGCGCAGACCCGCCGCTTCAGAAACGAGCCATTCGGCCAGCACAGGCGCTTCGTCTCGCCCGGCGGCAACCAGCGCGGCTTCAGCCGCAGCGAGCTGCGCCCGAACGGTCTGACTCGGCGGGCCCACTCACAGTCCAAGGTGGCGCTGCAGTTTCAGTTCCACATCGCGCTGATAGAGCGCGCTGACGAGATCGTCCATCTCTCCTTCGATCACGCGGTCGAGATTGTAGAGCGTGAGGTTGATGCGATGATCGGTCACGCGGTTCTGAGGAAAGTTGTAAGTGCGAATGCGCTCGCTCCGATCGCCGGAACCAACCTGCATTTTGCGCTCGCTCGCCTGGCGGGCCTGTTCATCGGTGCGAATCTTGTCGAGCAGGCGCGCGGCAAGCACCTTCATCGCGCGATCGCGATTCTTGTGCTGCGAGCGCTCGTCCTGACACTGCACAACGAGGCCGGTCGGAAGGTGGGTGATGCGAACGGCGGATTCCGTCTTGTTGACCTTCTGCCCGCCCGCGCCGGAGGCGCGATACAAATCAATCCGGATCTCCTCGGGCTTGATATTGACCTCGTCGGTCTCCTCCGCTTCCGGCAGCACGGCCACGGTGGCAGCGGAAGTGTGAATGCGGCCCTGCGCCTCAGTCACCGGCACCCGCTGTACGCGGTGGCCACCGCTTTCGTAGCGCAACACGCGATAGACGTTCTCGCCCTCGACACTGAAAATGATTTCCTTGTACCCGCCAATCTCCGCGGGGCTCGCGTCAATCACGCTCACGCGCCAGCCGCGCGTGTCGGCGAATTTGGAATACATCCGATACAAATCGCCCGCGAAGAGCGCCGCCTCATCGCCGCCCGTTCCCGCGCGCACTTCGACAATCGTGTTGCGGCTGTCATCCGGATCCGGCGGCAGCAGGGAAATCTTGAGCGCCTGCTCGGCAGCGGGCAACTCGGCTTCAACGCGCCCCAGCTCCGCCTTCGCCATCTCGGCAAGCTCCGCATCGTCGCCTGCGGCCAACGCGAGCGACTCCTCGCGCTCGCGCAGGAGCCGGAAATAGGCATCCGCCCGCGCGCGCACATCCTGCAAATTGCGGTGCTCCGCGATCAACGCGCGATACTTCTTTTGATTGGCCGATGTCGCCGGATCGCCCAACTCGGCCTCAATCACCGAGATCCGCGCCGTCAACTTCTCCACATACGCCGGATCAATCACATTCCCGTTCGCGCTCATTTCGCCTCACAGGCCGCGCAGCGCCGCGCGGGACACGCAACTTCCAACAATTGGAAAAGCGGGCCGCAGCGACTTCCAACCTTCGGAACTTTTGACACAATTTTTTCCAACGTCTGGAAATTCGGGGTGACGGGACTTCCAAGGGTTGGAAAACACCGCCCCTGGAACAGAAAACGGGCCGGCTGCATCCGCGAAAGGCGGAGGTCGGCCGGCCCGGTTTCGACGAAGCTACTTGGCTTTGGCGTACTTCTTCTGGAAGCGCTGCACACGGCCCTCGGTGTCGAGGAGCTTGGCGGAGCCGGTGTAGAACGGGTGGCACGCGGAACAGGTGGTCACGTGCATCTCTTTACGGGTGGAGCGCGTCTTGAGCACATTGCCACAGGCGCAAATGATCTTCGCTTCCACGTATTCTGGATGGATGTCAGCTTTCATGAATAGGTCCCTCAGCGGCCCGAATCAGAGCCGGCATGAAGGGAGGAAGGTAGCATCTGGTTTCCGTTTTGCAAGAGAGAAGGCAGGCATTTTTTCCGACCAACCAGGCCCCTCGATCGCACCCCCCCCCTCAACACACACGCATAAACACCGCTCGCGCAATTCACTCGCTCACACCCGAATCCGCTCCGGCGCGTTGGGCCAACGCGCCCTACCCACACCGCCACACGAATCATTCACAAATGGTAAGGCGACTTGACCCCAAGACGCCGCCAACCCCATCCACTCACGCCTTCATCCAAAAGGTAGGGCGGTTTGGCTCAAACCGCCGGCTGAGGCTCCAGCCCAACCCAAATACTTCGCCCTCATCATGGATTCCAAACTCGGCCACTCAACAGCCGGACCCACTCTCCGCCCGTGTCTCCGGATAGCTAACCGCCCTTCATGCCATCTGACCTCAAGCGTTCTCTGAACTCGGCCATCACCCGAGCTCCTTTCAAGAATCCTCTTTTCGATTGCCCCCAGATCAGACACGATAACCTCGCAACCAAAGGTGAAGTATGAGGTTTGGACTACTTTCCGAAAAGACCCATAATAGCCAATCGCACGGAAAGTCTTCCCAATCAATGGTTGGACGAAGAGAGGAATACTGACATGCAGTTCGCCTGCCCCCACTGCAAACAGCTTCTTGAAGTTGGCCCAGAGACAACAGCCGACACGGTTCAATGTCCGTCGTGCGGACGATACATAAAGAACCCCAGAGGCTCCTCCAAAGCTCACGCAGCACAGCCGACACGCATCGCTTCAGGAGCGAAGATCTCAGCTGAGACATTATCTTCTGTAAGTGGCGAATCTCAAAGAGTTGTAATTACCGATATCAAAATGCCGATCTCGTCGATGATTGTATTCATGCTGAAATGGTTCGTCGCGAGTATCCCAGTAGTTCTACTGATTGGCGCTGTGTACTTCTTCGTCACTCTCCTATTCTTTGGAGGATGCGCGGCATTAATGGCGGCAAGCATGAGATGAAGAGTGTCCAACCATTGCGTGGAGCGTACGCTTCACCTGCGGCACGGGTGCTGCGTACGCACCCCCCCGCGCCTCGGGTTCGCGTCCGCTCACGCCTGACGTTAGCGCGGACCGCTCGCTCCACTACGGCCCACGCGACACATGAGTCAAAGCGTCATGGTCTGTAAAAAGCAAAGCGCCGTGTCGCTCGCTGGCGGCTTCCCCCGCCGCCTCCGCGCTAATGCGAAGCTGCCCCTCAGCCTCGCGCTTGGCGCGTCGCTCGCGCTCCGCGCTAACCAAGCGCTCGACCGGAACCGACGCGCCCCCCGGCGCTGGTTCCGCCGCTTCCTCGATTCTCGACTCAAATTGCGCTCCGCTCATTTTCGTCTCGATTCTCGTGCGCGGTTCCGGTCAGCTTCGCATTGGCTGAGGGAAGATGAGCAGATACTACGGATACCGGAGACGACGTGGCTGGCACTCCTCGGGGCCAAGCAAGAAGACGGTGCTCCAGTATCATTTCGGTGAGGTCGTTCAGGATGTCGAACAATCCTTTCTCCACCTTCCATCCTACGAGCTCGAAGCCCTGTTTCTCGACTACGGCGAGAACTACGGCAAGAGCGCGGAATCATACGCCCGCCGGACATACCCTGACTGGAGGAGCGGGCGGACGCAACTCAGCGGAGCGACCGCCGAGCGGCTTCTGGAACTTCTGCCAAAGCATCTCTCGGCCAGTGAACGTTTCGACCTTGTCAAAAAACTTCGTGCGAAGTACATCCGCCGCCAATCCGAATACATCACTGTTACGCCGGACAACTGGCGAACGCCCGTCAGAGAGGCGATCAATAAAGTCATCGCGAAAAGCCGGGAGTTTCGTCTGCCCGAAGCCCTCGCCCAGAAGGCGACGTGGCTCTCGGGCGGCGATGTTGCTGCCGCCCAACATCTTCTTCATGCCGCAGAAGAGGACGAGGCCCGACTACGCTCTGCCTATCTTGAAGCAGAATTTAAGCGAATCGAGATCTTTATCGGGCACGTGCGGGACACGCAATCGGCCAACCACACGATTACCGTGCCGCAAGGCGATATTCATGTTACTGTCGCCATCCCCAAACCGACATTCTGGGAAAAGACGTTCGGAACCGCAACAGGAGGAAGGCGTATGACAAATGAAGGCCATGAACTCATGAAGAAGGAGCCTTTGGAGAAGGCACTCGTCAGACCAACCAACACAGGGAGCTTGCTCAACATTGCAGCAAGCGATCTGTCCGTGGATGAACAGCGCGCCCTAAGACCGAGGGTCATTGAGGAGAAGCTCCAGCTTGACGTTTCGCAGCACAAGGCAGACCAACGTTTCGTGAACAGCACGCGCGACATGGCGACAATCATCAAGGCTGTCGGTGCGCTTGAGGATTCGAGCAAGTCCGATTACGAAGTGAACTCATCCTTCGAGACGGCAAGCGGCAGGACAGACATCCACGTCAAGAAGAACAACAACACCGTCATCATTGTCGTTGCCATCGTCATAGGCATCATCATTTTCCTGATGGTGAAGTAGCATGACCGTCACAATCATCAAGAAGCACTCGCAGTCATTCGCACTGCGCATTGGCATTGTGGCCGTCGTTGTCCTCGCCATGCTTGGGCTGGCGGTACGCTTCCTGAAGCACAACAGGCCAGATTCCGGCAACAGTCCGCACGCGGCCCCCTTTGCCGACTTCTCCACCTTGAGCGACACACTGCTGGTTCCGGTGATTGAACTTGAGGTCCAGGACCGCACACAAGAAAAGAACTGGACTGCGGCTCTCGCCGCACGTCTGGGGGGGCAGGCGGAAGTCACTGTCCCCTATGGTCGCGTTGACGTCTTGACTGGGACCTACGCCATTGAAATTGACTATCTTCACAAGTGGAAGGAAGGCATCGGTCAGGCTCTCCATTATGCCAGTGTCAAGGGTATCACGCCCTGTCTGGCCCTGATCTACGAACGGACGGAAAACCAGACAGATGCCGGCATGAACGACGAGATCGCTCATGTAGAAAGCCTCTGCACCTCCAAGGGAATCCGGCTGCTGATACTCAAACAGAGATGAAGACAGCCAACCAGCGCCTGCATTTTACGTCGCTCCGCGCCGAAAATGAGGCGCGACGTTCGCCACAAAATAGATGAATGCCGAACTACATCTCCGACCACTTATGAACCACGCGACTCAATGGCTCTCCGCCCACAGTAATGCCATACTCGAGGGGATTATAATAGGTGTTGCCGCAGCAGCAACATGGGCACTTATCGAACTCGTGATTACATCGTCACTCGACGCGATTGTTCGCAAGGCATTTATTCGCGGTATCGATCTCGAAATACGGGGTCGTAGTCCGTACAGCGAAAGCATGTCTCGCGTGATCGTCCGCAACAACACGCGGCGAACCCTGCGGATTCATTCGGTTCGATTGAGATCAGACGGAGCCGGATACAGATTGATCGGGCACAATTGGGATGACGATCGGGAGCCGCAACTCCAGCGCATCATGTACCCGGAATCTGACACTGACTGGAGGTATCCGGAGGGAATCAATCCCTATAAAGGAGAGAAGATTCTAGGCATTGATTTTATGGTCGGATATGAAGACCATCGGGGACGAGAACGTTTCATCAAGATTGCACCAAAGGGAAAGTTCCTAAAGGAATTGGCCTCAACCTTTGAATGGCCGGAATGGGCCGATCCACCATAGGAATGAAGAGGCGAACCAGGGGCTCCTGCGTACTGGCGACCCGCGGACGGCTCGCCAGTCCGCAGAGCCCAGACGTTCGACCATAAGATGAAGAAGCCAACGGCAAAACAGATCACGACATTACTTCTCGGACCGTGGATGATTATCCCCACGGGATTAGTCTTCGCCCTGCTGTCATTGTTAATCTACGGCGACCCGCCTGAAATCCACGGCCATCTTGAACGCGCCTTGTTTCTCCAGGGCAACACAGACATGGGCGGTGGCTGTCTGTTTGCTGCAACGGTCGGACTGTACGTCACGTTCGGCTTCACTGCCGCATGGTATCTTGTCCTTAGAATGCAGGAGTCTACGACTCCAGCAACATTCGGCACAGATGTGATGAAGGCCATGTGGTTCCTGAAGTTCCACATCGTTGCTTACATCATCGGCGGAACCGCCAACTTATCGTACGACGCTTACGTGGCACCCAACGATTTCAGAAACATGTTCCTGCTTGCTGGTCTGATCTATTTGCTTAGCGTATTCGCAATCGTCGGGATGAACAGACTTAAGCTTCCTCTGTCGGCACGCTTGGCTCTTGCCCCAATCCTCACGATCGTGTGGTTAATTACTGGGTCCGATGGGACTGCATCGAGCCGGACAGCTCGTGCAATTCCGGACAGGATCCTCAACCGATTACGCGTAGGCAGTCGGCACAAGATAATGCTGTCGTGGCACCATCTCTGTGATTCAGTTCTTGGAGACATTGGGGAGTGAACAAAGGTCGAACAAGGCGGTTCAGCGTATTCCTCACCCGCGGCGGGTTCGGAATCCGCTGACCGCTGCCGTTGGGCATCTGAACAATGAAAGAGCAGGAACGGCTGATCACTTCGTTCGTTGAAGCGGTAAATCGCCAAGATTGGTCGTTATTGCAGTCTCTGGTCGCTCTGAACTTTCGGCGGCACAGTTATGCTGCCGGTACGCCGGGAGTCTCAAACAGAGATCAGCTCGTGCAGTTCCTCAAAGATGAGTTCGCGACATTCCCTGATGCTCATGAAAGCATTGAGGACATCTTCAGTGACGGAGATAAAGTCGCAGTTCGGCATCGGTTCCAAGGAACGCAGAAAGGCGCATTGGGTCCGCATCCGCCGTCAGGTAAGAGAATGATCTCGGAGTACATCGCCATCTATCGAATCGAAGATGGTCGCATTGTTGAAGCGTGGGCTGAGTGGGACAACCTATCTGGGTTGGCGCAACTTGGCCTCGCAGACGCCCAACAACGCGCTGCAGGCGACGTGCGAGACGCACGCGCCTGAGCGCAGACGTTAGCGCGGACCGCTCGCTCCACTACGGCCCCCGCGACACATGAGTCAAAGCGTCATGGTCTGTAAAAAGCAAAGCGCCGTGTCGCTCGCTGGCGGCTTCCCCCGCCGCCTCCGCGCTAATGCGAAGCTGCCCCTCAGTCTCGCGCTTGGCGCGTCGCTCGCGCTCCGCGCTAACCAAGCGCTCGACCGAACCGACGCGCCCCCCGGCGCTGGTTCCGCCGCTTCCTCGATTCTCGACTCAAATTGCGCTCCGCTCATTTTCGTCTTGATTCTCGTGCGCGGTTCCGGTCAGCTTCGCATTCGGTAAAAAAGAACTCACGCTATGGAATCACCGGTTGAACTTGCAAGAAAACACGCTGAGAGAAGCGTATATACGTTAGGGAATTCATATACCACGATCGACGAGAAGTTGGAAATTGAATCATGGTATCAACTTCCTCTTGAGTTGGCTGGACATACATATCTCATTACTACAATTTTCTGGGCATTGGGAACCATCGGCGGATTCGTTGCTTATGTGATAGCAGTTGCTGTCGGAATACTTTCTGCCATTTTTATTTGGGTGGCATATTCACGCGCTTTTATTCCATTGTTTATGGTGGTGCGACTTCCCTATATCGGATGGTTCGTCCATTTAGGTGTCGCTGTGTGGCTCGGAATATCGGGTCATTGGCTGCCGTGCATATTTGTTGTTCTGAATCGTCTCCTGTTTTTTATGCCCGTGAGTTTTCCAGCGATGATTACGAATCAAGTTCTTACTGCAGGATACCAGATGCATCCAAAATATGCGTTTCTGAAACATTTCTATGGGAAGCAATATCCATTTGAAGAATAAACAAGCCGAATCGGGTCGCCCCGACTAACCCGTGAGGGTTAGCCGGAGCTCCCACACCACCGTGCGTGCGGCTCCGCACACGGCGGTTCAGAAGAGTTCCCTCCGATTCCGAACGGGGGTTATCCGGTATGATTTGCTGCCGGGTAGTGAAACGCAATCCACAGGGTGCCCACCGAGACCAGTCCTTGTGATTCCAGCCATGCGTTGGTGATGCCGCTTTGGGTCGCCATCGTTCTGGATAGATGCCAGTAACTCTTTCGGCTGAGCGCGGTCAGAACCGCTTGGCTTTCCGATACGCCCAGCTTGAGTAGTTCACGTACCCGCTTGCGGCAGCGACGCCATTGTTTCCAATAGCACATTCGCAAACGGCGGCGGATCCACTCATCGAGTTCTGGCAGAGGGCGGTAGTATTCCGACAGCGCGAAGTAGGCCATCCACCCCCGGAGATACTCCGAGAGCTTTTGCATCCGGTAGTCCATCGAGACGCCCCAGCTACGTCCGGTCAATTCCTTGACCCGCCGTTTGAAGTGCGCCTCCGATTTGTCTGACCAGACGATCTTCTTGCCCCGGAACGTGAACCCCAGAAACCGGCACTGGGTGAGTTTGGCGACCTTGCTTTTGACGGGGTTGACCGCCAGGCGCAGCTTCTTCTCCAGAAACCGCGTCAGACTGGCCATAACCCGTTGCCCGGTTCGCTCACTCTTGACCAGCACCAGAAAGTCGTCGGCGTAGCGGACGAACTTGTGGCCGCGCTTTTCCAACTCCATGTCCAGATCGTGCAACACGATGTTGGCCAGCAACGGCGACAAGGGTCCGCCTTGCGGTACACCTTTCTCGCTGGGGCTCCAACGCCCGTCCTCCATCACTCCGGCGCGCAGATAGCGCCAGATCAACCGCAGTACCACAGGGTCGCCCACCTGCCGACCCACCCGTCGCATCAGGACCTCGAAGTTGACCGTGTCGAAGAACTTGGCCAAGTCCATATCCACCGCAAACGTGTATCCCTGCTTGAGGTATTCCCGGCTCTGCCGGACGGCGTCATGCGCCCCGCGTCGTTTGCGGAAACCATACGAATGATCCGAGAATCCCGGATCGAACAACGGGTCCAGCACCTGCGCCAGCGCCTGCTGGTGCCTTGCCGTAGAGGACCGGCGGGGTGCCGTCAGCCAACGCGACGGCGATGATAATTGAGGCTTTATGAACATCCAGACCGATATATGCTTTCTTCATGGGCACGTCCTGTGGTTGGTTTTGCATGTACTCCATGTATGCGGATAGGCTCCGGCCACGGAGCAGCCTGCGGTTCCTACCGCAGGCGCGCCCACCTTTTACAACGGCTGTCGCCCGAAATCATCCGCAACAGCCATAAGGTCTGGACGATAAGATGAAGAAGATCGCCAAAATAACCCTTGGGATATTCGCGACGCTCGCAAGCATCGTCATCGTGGCGATAGCAATCGCGTTCATCAGCGTTATGACACCTCCAGGCGAAAATACCGGCAAGGAATCTGGATACTACGGTGAATTCAATCGAATCCTCCACAGCCTTGAATAGGCGATCAACTGCGGTGCGCCACCATCCGTTCGGCGTCAAAGGCTTGGCCGGATTGCAGCATGAAATAGACCGCGCGGGCCAACCTCTCTGGCCGATCGCCAACAATTAAAAACAGACCAATCTATGATGCGCGGCGAGAAGCGTCGCAACCTATTGACAACACGATGATTGCAGCACACGGATTTCGGTATTCGAAGAATCTGAACAAGCTGGTGCACTCATTGTCGAAGTCGAAGATAGGGGCTGTCTGATGAATACATTGTTGATGGGTTCATGTCTTAGCCTGTTTCTGCTGGGCACTGTCTTGTCCCGTGCAGAAGAGGCCCGGTCTGATGCGGGCATCAAGAACGTCGTGCACGAGTTCGCCGAAGGCTGGAATATGCACAATCCCAGCGCGATGGCCGACGCATGGGTCACCGACGGCGACGTGATCATTCCAGTCGGCCGCGTCGCAAAAGGCCATGCAGAAATCGTCGAGCTCTTCACCGATGAGCAAACCGGCCCGTTCAAACATTCGACCATAAGATTGGACGTTTCAGGCATCCGTTGGATCGGCGCTCACCATGCCTTCGTGGACGTGTCCGGTCACGTAACCGGCGTCGAATTTGGCCCAAACCAGCCGAAGGAATTTGACAATCATCTCGTGCTGCTCATGGCCGAACACGAGAACAAATGGAAAATCATCGCCGCCCGTCCCTACTCATTCATACAACCACCGCCAATGGCGAAATAGCGCGCCGTTTACAAAAATTGCCAACCGCTGCAGATGGGCGGGCGGGCGCGGGTTGCGGAGGGGCGGTCAGGCGTTGGGCCCGATGCGCGGAAGCAGACTGACGCCGCGTTGGGCAAACTCGCGCAGGACTTCGCCGAGGGGGCGGCGCGGGGGTTCGGGGATTCCGCGGAGGAGACGCCAGGCGAAGGCGCGCATGGCGGCGGAGATGACGAAGAGGGTGTGGTAGCCAGTCCACTGGTAGTCGCCGAGGGCGAAGGTCCAAGGGGTGAAGAGTTCGAGTAGCGGGCCGGATGCGAGGGCGGCGATGCAGCCAGTGATGCCGCCAGCGGCGCCGAGGATGGCGAGGTAGGACATGCGATAGCGAACGGGCGCGGCGTTGAGGCCCATATTGAAGAGGGAGGTGTTGGCGCCGCCCCAGCTCAGAGAGTCCATCACGCTGCTGATCCAGATGAAGGCGAGCCAACCGGGGCGCGCGATGAGCCAACAGGCGGGCAGTGCGGTTCCGGCGAGGATGCTGGTGATGGTCAGCACGGTTTTGTGGCCGACTTGATCGGCAAGCCGCCCCCAGAGCGGTGCGGTGCCAAAGGTACAGATGGCGCTGATGGCGCTCCAAATCGCGACCTGGGTGAACGTCATCCCAAGGTGTTTGAGAAAGTAGGGAATGACGAAGGGGGAGCCGAGGAGGACCGCGGCGTTCCAATACATCGAGAAACCGAGGAATCGGCGAAAGGCGCGGTCGCGCAGGGGTGTGCGGATGGATTCCCAAAGCGAAAGATCGGGCTGAACGTGCGGCGGGTCATAGTGCCAGCCATACATCACGATACCGACGAGGGCGAAGCAGACGGAGACGAAGAGGACCATCTGGAAGTTGCCGGGCGCGGCGGTGCGGTCGAGATAGAGTCCTGCGGCGACCGAGGCGACCATCGCCACGATGCCGAGGATGCCGTTGCGCAGACCGAAGTAGCTCCCTCGGATTTTATCGGGCACCACATCGCCCATCAGAGAAATCCACGCGGGCCCCACCCCACTCTGCAGCAGGCCGGAAAGACCGACGAGCGCGACGAGGAGCAAGGCGGGCGGAATGCCGAGTGGGGGCAGCCAGGGGAGAACAATTGCAAAAACCCAAAGCCCGCGCCCGAGGCCGGTGACCACTTGCATATAGACGAGCCGCCGCTTGCGGCGCGCGGCCCACCACGACATGGCGGGGCTGAACAACTGCACGAGCATCGGCATGCTCGCCACGGCGGCGAGCGTGCGGGGGCCAGCGCCGAGGGCGAGCAGATAACCAATGAGCACAGCGCCGCTTGTCCACGTCATAAAGGTGAAGGTGAAGGAGCCCTCCAAAATGGAGACCCACATCGTGCGACGGCGAAGGACAAGCGCATCGCAAGGCGACTCACAGGGCGTTGCGGGGGGGTGTTCGGATACTGTTTTAACGTCGGTATTTTTGGAATTGCTCAATCAATTCCTCCACGGTCAGACCGTAGTGCTCCTGCAGTGCAGACTCCACGGGAACGCCGCGCGCGGTGGCAAGCAGAAACGGCGTGAACTTTTCGGACGGCTGCTCCAGTTGCAGATAAGCGACAAGGTGCTTGGATGTTTGATAAAATTTGTGAATGGCTTCTCGATCCGCAGGGTATTCTTTCGCAGCGAGCAAATCGCGCACAGAAAAGCTCGAATCCAAGCGCTGGAAGGCGGTCTTCTTGCTCTTTCGGACACCTTTGAAGGCCGCATAGGCAAACTCGCCATACCACTCGGCGAGTCCTTCATTGAGCCAGCGTGGGGCGCGGCCTTCGACAAATCGGTTGAGGATGAGGTGCGACATTTCGTGGCTCAACACCTCCGCGCTCCGGGAGATATCCTGCGCCTGCTTGAGATACATGATGGGGCCGATAACCATGGCGGCCGACCACTCGAGGTCGGCCTTTAGATAAGACCGAATAAAGATGTGCCAATCGGTCGGTTTGCGAAAAATGAAGATGTGCGACCGCGCGGGGGCGCGATCGGTCAGATTGCCGAGGTCCCGCGAGATGTGGTGGTAGTAGAACTCGGCCTGGCGCGCCACCTTGGCAGCGAAGACGCCATTCTCATAATGGATGACGAAATGCTCCGTTTGCGCGTGTTTCCACTTGAACTCGCGCGCGTCCAGCACCGCGCGCGCGACATCGGATAGCTGCGAACCGTCCATCGCCCCGCGTTCTACAGGCGTCCAGTCATCGGCGCGGGCAACAACGGCGAACAAACTCAGCGCTCCAACTAGCCACAGCCGCTTCACGAATCATTCCTTTGAGAATCTGGCGATGCGCGAGCGACGCCATTCAACCGACGGACCAACTGCTGTTTCACAATGCGCGCGAGCGCGGGTCCGACCCCGGGCGCGCTCGCGATTTGCTCTTCAGATGCGCGCGCCAATCGGGTCACAGATCCGAAATGGCGCAGCAATACTTCCTTTCGTTTATCCCCAACGCCCTCGATGTCGTCGAGAACAGAATCGCGAATAACGCGCGAGCGAACGCGGCGATGGTAGTCGAGGGCAAAGCGGTGGGCTTCGTCGCGAATCTGCTGCAGCACGCGCAGTGCAAAGGATTCGCGCGGCAGCCGAATGGGATCCTCGCGCAACGAGACACGGGTGAACACTTCCTCATAGCGCTTGGCCAGTCCGGCGGTGGGCAGGTCTGACAAGTTCAGCTTCGCCAGTTCAGCGCGCGCGGCGCCGAGCTGCGTCACGCCGCCATCCACGAGCACCAAATCGGGGAGCGGCTTCGACTCCGCCAGCAAGCGGCTATACCGGCGATGGATCACCTCGGCCATCATCGCGGGGTCGTCAATGCCTTCCACGGTCTTGATGCGGAATCGGCGATAGCGCTGGCGGGCGGGCAGGCCGTCCACCGCGACGACCATGCTGGAGACCGCGTGTGTGCCGGAAATGTTCGAGTTGTCGAAGCACTCGATCACGCGCGGTAGCGCGGGCAGGTTCAGCTCTTTCTGCAGATCGCGCAGGCCGTTCAGCGCGTCCTCGGCACGAAGATGGAGCTGCTTGGTCCCCTTCGCGCGCTCGCGAATGACGCGGCGCAGCATCAACAGCGTATCGCGCAGCGCGGCGGCTTCCTCGAAGTCCAAGTCGGCGCTGTAGGCCTTCATTTTTTCTTCGAGTTCGCGCAGCAGTTCCGGCCGATTGCCTCGAAGAAATTCGATGGCCTCCGTCACGTTGGCGCGATAGTCCTCCGACGAGATGCGGGCGATGCAGGGCGCGCTGCAATAGTTGAGGATATCGGCGTGGCAGTGGCGGTGGTCCTCCGGGCCGGGGATTCGCGGGGCGCAGGAGCGCAGTCGGAATCGGCGGTTCACGAAATCAATCGCGGCACGGGCTGCGCGCGAGCTGGCGTAGGGCCCGAGATAGAGTGCGCCGTCTTTCCGATCCAATCGCACCGCTTCAAAGCGCGGCCACGGATCTTCCGGATGCACACGCAGAAGGAGGAAACGCTTGTCGTCGCGAAAGGCGACGTTGTAGCGCGGGCGATATTCTTTAATCATGCGCCCTTCGGTCAATATCGCTTCGGCCTCCGTCCGCACGACGATGAAGTCGAGATCGGCGACGCTGTGGATCAATCCCCGCAGCTTGGGCTCCGCGCTGCGCAGGGTGGCCTGCTGAAAATAGCTGCGCACGCGCGCGCGGAGCGAAAGGGCTTTGCCGACGTAGATGATGCGCCCCTCGCGGTCGCGCATGAGATAGACGCCGGGTTCTTTCGGCAGCGCTTGCAGCTTCTTTTTGACGGCCTCGGGCAGATTCATGGCTCTACTATACCGCAGTTATTTCGCTTCGACGCGCAATCGCACGCTGGGCGCCGTTTCATCTGGAACCGCCCAATTGCGGGAAACTCGATGGCCTGGCACCCACACCACGACATTGCCGCAGGTGACAATCGGAATGTGCACGCGGTTAGCCAGCGGGACTTTCTGATCCACAAACAAGTCCTGCAACTTGAGCGAACCGCTCATGCCCCAAGGCGCAATGCGATCGCCCGCCCGCCAACTCCGCACGGTGAGGTGCTCGCCCTTTTTCGGCAAGCGCACGGTCGCTTCACTTGGGACCGAGCCAACTTTCCCGCGCGGCGGACGGTGGATTCCAACCCCTTCCATCGCCGCGATGCGAAATGCGCCCCACTCCACTGCGCCGGGAACGGGCAACCGCGCCGCGCGGGGGCGTTTTCGAGGCGCTACGCGTTCTCCTCTCGCAACGGAAAGCGCCGAACGATCGGCCACGACGTGTACACCGCGAATCAGTTCCAACTCGCCGCCGCGCGAGAGCAATGCTTCCACACGCGCGACAGTGTCGTATCCCAGCCGCGCATCCGGCACACCGCTCTTGCGAAGCCAGTCCAGCAGGACGCGGTGTCGCAGTGCGGGCCGAAGCGCCTGCAGTGCGGCGAGTGAAAGCGTGCCGTCTGCGCATTGCGCCAGCGCGACCGCGCGGTGAATCAAGGGGGCCAAGAGTTCCTCCTCCTCGCGCAGGACGCTGGCAGTGCGACACAGAAGGCGGCGGATTGCCGGTTGAAACTCCTTTTCCAGGAGCGGAATCAAACGGCGGCGCACGCGATTCCGCAAGTAGGCGGGGTCGCGGTTGGTGGCGTCCTCGCGCCAGGCAATCGCGCGTTGGCGAAGAAACGATTCAATCTCCTTCCGCTCCACATCGAGCAATGGCCTGACGATTTTCAGCCCGCCAATCTGGGTTACCGGCGCCATGCCGCCGAGGCCCTGCAGACCGCTCCCGCGCAGGAGGCGCAAAAGAAGGGTCTCCGCCTGGTCATCTGCCGTGTGAGCCGTGGCGACCGCGTGCGCGCCGAGCTCGCGCGCGAGGCGGCGGAAAAAATCGTAGCGCGCGGCGCGAGCCGCCATTTCGAGGCTCTCGCCTGTCGCCGCCGCGCGCGCGGGAACATCCACCTGCTCAGTCACGAATGGAAGCTGGAGCGCAGCGGCAGCACGGCGCACAAAGTCGCGATCCTGATCTGCCGCACGGCCCCGAATCCCATGGTGGAGATGCGCGAGGGTCAGGCGGAATCCATCCTTCTTTTGCCGGCGGCGCAAGACGTGCAGCAACGCCATGGAGTCGGCGCCACCCGAAACGGCAAGAATGAGATGTGCGCCTTTAGGCCACATCGCATTCCGCTCAATCGTCTGGGATACGCGCTGCAACATAGGCGGCACTATAGCACGCGGACGGTCGGATCAGAAGACATCCGTTGCGGCTGGCAAATTGCGGCGGGCATGGTAGTGTTAACGCCAACTTCCATGTCGCGCATCTTCAAGAGCATTCGAAGCAACGTCTTTGTCGGCCTCGTTCTCGTCACCCCGATTGTGGTGACGGCATTTGTGGTCAACTGGCTATTCACGTTCATCACGAACCGCGTCTTAATTTTGCTGCCGAAGCATTTGCGCGAGAGCGACCACGAATTGCTCTGGCGCTTCGTTTCGCTACTGATCGTCATAGCACTGATGTTCTTGATCGGCGTGCTGGCGCGCAACATCCTCGGTCGCCGAATCTATAAATTCGGCGACCGGCTGGCCTCCCGCATCCCACTCATCAATCGTGTCTACATGGCGATACGCCAGATCATCACCTCGCTTTTTCAGCAGCGAAAGACCCTGTTTCAAGAAGCGGTGATGTTGGAATATCCGCGGCTCGGTGTCTATTCGATTGGCTTCATCACCTCCGTCGTTCCGGCCGCGCATAGCGCCGGCGTCGCTTCCGCGAAGCCAGATGAGGAGTGCGTTACCGTTTTCATTCCAACCGCGCCCAACCCGACATCGGGCTGGATTTGCATTGTGCCTCGCTCGGCAACCACCAAGCTGGACATGACCAGCGGCGAGGCGCTGCAGTTCGTTCTGTCAGGTGGCGCAGTTTATCCCGGCACGACGCATCGAGCGACGCCGGTATCGCTGGTGGAATTGGTCCACGAGCTTTCGCAGGATGAACCACCCAAACCGACAGAGCCCCACCCTCCCGCGTCGCCCTCCGCATCGTGATCCTCAAGACACCTGCCATCGTGTTGCGTATGCACCCGTTCACGGAAACCTCGCGGGTGGTGACGTGGTTGACACCCGCCAATGGCCGAATCAATACGCTCCTAAAGGGCGCGCTTCGCCCGAAGAGCGCGTTTCTCGGCCAGGTGGATTTGTTCTATACCTGCGAGCTGCTCTATTATGCAAAACTCACAGACGGTTTGCCCATCGCGCGCGAGTGCACGGCGCTGAATGCGCGAACAGCATTGCGCGAGGATTGGCGCGCGTGCGCGGTGGCGTCCTATCTGTGTTCGCTACTGGCGCGAGCGATTCCAGAGAAGGCGTCGCGACAGGACATATTCGACTGGCTCAATGCGGCTCTGGACGATGCCGCCATTCACGGAGGCTCCATTCCCGTTCTCTGCTGGCAGGAGCTTCACCTCCTCAAGACGCTCGGCCTCGCGCCGCGCTTGGCGACGTGTCGCGAGTGCGGCGGCGGGCCCGATGAACCGAATGTGCCTTTCTCCATCGCAGAGGGAAGTTGGCGCTGCTCGCGCTGTCGCGCGGGCACGGCGACACCAAACGCGATTGGGATTGCCGCTTCGCTGCTGGAGAAGCTTAGCGGATGGATGTCGGTCTCCAGCCCCATGGTGGCACGAACGACGCGACTCTCGTTCGAGCAGCGCACAGCGCTGGGGCGATTTGCGGGTCTCTTTCTCGCGCATCACCTCGATATATCGCCCGCGCCACGCGCAGCGGCGCTGGATATTTTGAGCCGACGCCCGCCGCGACCTGTTGACCAGAACGTAGCGCTGCGCTAATCCTCTCCACATGAAACAGGACTCCTACCCGGTCACACGAAGGCTCTGGCGCGCGCTCCGGCGCGTAGCGCTGAGCGCGTCCGCCCTTGCGCTGCTAATCGTCGCCGTGGAAATTTTCCGCATAGCCTTTATGCTTCGCCGCATCCACCCGTGGATGGGCTATGCCTTTTTTGCCCTCTTCGCTCTCGCCGCGCTCTTCGCCATTTTGCGCGCACTTTCGTGGCGCGCGGGTGGCAAGCTGCTTTGCCCGCCAGTCGTACCCCCCGTCAACCAGGCACGATTTCAAGACTTGAAGCTCTTTGTACAGCACTTCATCGCGCGTCTCAAGCGCGTGGCAGGACACCCATCCTTCTCATCGGAGGATGCGCGCAGCATACGCCAAAAGGCGTATGATCTCGAAAGCATGCTCGGCGCGCATCCGCTTCTAGACGACCTCCGCCGCGCGATCAACAATTCGGAAGCGGAAATCTGGCAGCCCATCACCGAACGTTTGGGCAAGGAAGCCCAGACCTTCGCGCAATACAAAATGCAGGCGGTGGTGCGCGACACAATCGAGCCGCCCTTCCCCGTCACCCACCCGCTGCTGACTCTCTATCATCAGCTCACGATGATCTGCTGCATCGTGGACTGCTATGTGACCAGGCCCTCGCTTGCGGAATATGCCATGGTGATACGCGATGTGTGGCGCGTGATGGTGCGCGGCGACTATTTCCGCATCGGTCAACGGCTTTTCGAGGGCATCTATCGCAACAGTCCTCCCGCCGGGCCCGCCGCGCAGGAACTCGGGCAGGCGCTCTCTGTCATCTGGATCACATGGACGACCGCGCAGGCCGCAATACACCGATGCACGACCTATCAGCGCTGGACCCTCGCACAGGCGACCGCGCATCTTGATCACCTGACCACGGACTCGCTGATTGTCACGCGCGACACATTGATTCGCGACGTGCTGCCGATGCTGAAGTTGCGCCTGCGCCACCATGTGGGGCCCGCAGTTGCGGATGCCGCGGGCTTTTCTGAACAGGTTATTGAGGGTATTGCCAAGTCGGTGGATGGAGTGATTCAGAGCCTGCGCGCTCAAGCTCCCGAGGAGACCGCAGAACAATCGCGCCGCACGGTGCACGGGCTCTATCGCGCCCCGGCCGTCCGCTCGCGCCGCGATGAGGAAAGGAACCATTCGTGAGTAGAACTCGAACGGAGCGCGCCGTCAAAGAAAACAGCCACCTCCTCCCCAGCGTTCCCATGCCCATCCCCTACGGGGCCCACCCCGTGGAAGATGGCGTGCAATTCACTCTCTTCAGCCGCCACGCCACACGCGTGTGGCTGATGCTGTTTGATGCGCCCGACGCGGAAACGCCCAGCGAGGAATTCGAGCTGAACGCGGAGAAGCACCGCATCGGCGACATCTGGCACATCCACATCAAGACCGCGCGCGTCGGAATGTACTACCTCTACCGCCTCGAAGGCCGCGCGCCGCCGGGCATGAAGTCGTTTTACAACCCCGAGCAGTGGATTCTCGACCCCTATGCGCAAGCCATTTCGCGGCCGCCCGCATGGGGCAGTTCGGATGGACTCGTGAAGGGGCGACACCCAGAGCGCGGCTCGTGGTTCCCCAAGGGCATCATCGTGCGCGATGAGTTCGACTGGGCAGACGACCGCACACTGAAAATTCCCCTCAGCGAAACCGTTATCTATGAGGCGCACCTGCACGGCTTTACCGCGCATTCCTCCTCGGGCGTGTCGCATCCGGGCACCTACCGCGGATTCCATGACAAGATTCCCTATCTTCAACGCCTCGGCGTGACCGCCGTTGAGTTTCTACCGCTGCAAGAGTTTAACGAGATGGAGTATTTCCACGAGAACTCCAAGCGCAAAGACCTCCGCAACTATTGGGGCTACTCCACACTCGCCTTCTTCGCGCCGAACGGCCGCTATGCCGCTGGCGGCGTCTATGGCCAACAGCTCAAGGAGTTCAAGAAACTCGTCCTTGCGCTGCATCGCGCCGGCATCGAAGTCATTCTCGACGTCGTATTCAATCACACCGCCGAAGGCGGCAACGGCGGCCCCACCTATTCGTTCCGCGGCATTGACAACTGTGTGTATTACATCATGGATGAAATGGGCCGCAACTACGCGAACTACACCGGCTGCGGAAACACCGTGAACAGCAATCACCCCGTCGTCCGCGATTTCATCATGCACTGTCTGCGCTATTGGCACCTGCACATGCATGTGGATGGATTTCGATTCGATCTCGCCTCCATCCTCGCTCGCGGACGCGATGGAGAACTGCTCCCGGAACCGCCAATCGTCGAGCACATTTCCGAGGACCCCGCCCTGCGCGACTGCAAAATCATCGCAGAGGCATGGGATGCGGCAGGCGCCTATCAGGTCGGTTCCTTCCCCAGCGAGCGCTTTTCCGAATGGAATGGGCGCTATCGCGACGACATTCGCAAGTTCTGGCGCGGCGATTCCGGAGCGCTCGGCGCCCTCGCCACACGCCTCACCGGCAGCGCGGATCTCTACGACCGCGACAGCCAGTCGCCCCTCAAGAGCATCAACTTCGTCACCTGTCACGATGGATTCACCCTGCGCGACCTCGTGATGTATGAGCAGAAGCACAACGATGCGAATGGCGAAGACAATCGCGACGGAGAAAGCAACAACCACAGCCGCAACTACGGCGTCGAAGGGGAGACCGATAACAAAGCGATCAACGCCGTCCGCTTTCGCCAGCAGAAGAATCTGCTCGCCACTCTCTTCCTCTCCCAGGGCGTGCCCATGCTCCTCGCCGGCGACGAGTTCTCTCGCACACAGAAAGGCAATAACAACGCCTATTGTCAGGACAACGACATCTCCTGGGTGGATTGGAATCTCCTGCGCGAGAACAACGATCTCGTCGAATTCGTCCGCCAACTCATTCGCTTTCGCAAGTCACAGCGCACCCTGCGCCGCACGCGATTCCTAACCGGACAACCGTTCAAAGGCGGCGCCGATATCGCGTGGTATGGCCGCGATGGCCGCGCGCCCGAGTGGCACCACGACCAAACGCTGGCTTGTCTCCTCAACGGCTATCGCGAGGCGACGGGCGGCCACACCGATGCCGACTCGCTCTTCATCATCTTCAATGCATCCGAAAACGAGGCAACTTTCCATCTCCCCCCTGCGCCGGGTCGAGCTTGGCAATTCGAATGGACCACACAGGAGAGCCAGCCCGCATGGAACCGCCCGGACGCGCGCGTCACCATACAGGCGCGCTCTGTCACCGTATTCTCCTCCCCGAGCTAAAGGCGCGCACACGCAAAAGGAAGCAGCTTTACTTTCTCCCGGCACGTTAGCGTAGAATCCCCCCCATGGACTCACTTTGGACACAACTGGCGCACAATAGCTCTCTCTGGTCCAGCGCCGTGGGCTGGGCCGCTGCGCAGAGCATTAAGATGACGCTGGCGTGGCGGAAGACCCGCGAATTCGATTTTCGCTACTTCATCAGCACCGGCGGGATGCCCAGCGCCCACTCCGCAGCCGTCTGCGCACTGGCTACTTCCGTGGGACACCGCAGCGGACTCGACAGTACGAACTTCGCCGTGGCCTTCATCTTTGCGCTCGTGGTGATGTTCGATGCCCAGAGCGTGCGCCGCGCGGCGGGTCAACAGGCGCGCCTCCTCAACCAAATCGTTGCGGAACTCTTCAAGGAACACCATTTTGAGAAGAAGAAAATGGCCGAGCTCCTCGGCCACACCCGCATCGAAGTCTTCTTCGGCATGC
Source organism: Kiritimatiellia bacterium (assembly GCA_023953695.1). GTDB lineage: Bacteria > Verrucomicrobiota > Kiritimatiellia > CAIVKH01 > CAIVKH01 > JAMLJG01. The sequence goes on along the minus strand of JAMLJG010000001.1, from coordinate 193,904 downwards.
TGCTCGGCATCGCCACTGCCCTCGTCTACGAATGCTGGCTCTGAGCGCGCGAATCGCAGCTGACCCGGACCCGGCCCGCTCGCGCTCGGCCCCCAAATCTCCTTGTTCCACCCCCATCGGCTGCTACCATCGCACGCCGTGTCGCTCTATCAAAAATGCTGCTGTCTGTTTCTCGGCCTCGCCCTCCTTGCAGGGCGAGCCGAAGCAACGCGCCTTCGTGTGGTGGCCACCACCTCGTTCATTGCCGATGTCGCGCAAAACATTGCAGGCAGCGACGCTGAAATCACCGAGCTGATTCCCCGCTCGGCCGACCCGCACGCCTTCGACCCCACCCCGCGCGAAATGGCGCGCCTGCAATCGGCCGACCTCATCCTCGCCAACGGCTTGGGCCTCGAATCATTCTTGGAAAAGATCTTCTCCTCGATCGGAGCCACCTCCACGAATCGCCTCGTCATCGTCTCGCAAGGGCGCGCTCCGCGGGCGCAAGAACACCCCGCCGACCACGACCACCCACATGAACATGAACATGAACATGAACATGAACACGAGCACGCGCACGGCGAAACCGATCCGCACGTCTGGCTCGACCCCACCTGGGTGGAACTGTGGGCCGACAACATCGCCGACGCCTTCGCCCAACATGACCCCGAACACGCCAACTCGTTTCACCAGCGCGCCGACGACTACAAACGCCGGTTGCGCGAACTCGATGAATGGACTCGCGCGCAATTCGATGCGATCCCGCGTGCCCACCGCGCCCTCGTAACCGACCACGACGAACTCGGCTACTTCGCCGCCCGCTATGACATCACCACTGTGGGCGCGCTAATCCCCAACTTCACCACCGTGGCCGAAACATCCGCGCGCTCGCTCGCCACGCTCCAGCGCGATCTGCATGCCAGCGGCGCGCGCGTGCTGGTTCTCGGCGCCTCCGCCAACCCCGCCATGGCCGAGGCCTTCGCGCGCGATGCCGGCTGCCGCATCGTCCGCCTGCGTATTCACGCACTCGGCCCGCCGAACACCGAGACGGCTTCCTACCTGAGCCTCATGCGCTTCAATGTGAACACCCTCACCGAGGCGCTGCAGGAGCATGCGCCATGAGCGCCGAAGACTCATCCGAATCGCTCCTCTTTCGCCATCTGCCGCATGAACCCAATGCACCCGCATTGCAAACCGAAGGTCTGACCATCCGCTATGGAGAACGAACCGCGCTTGAGTCCGTCACCTTGAGCGTGCCTGCGGGGGAACGACTCGCCATCGTCGGCCCGAACGGCGCAGGAAAGTCCACGCTCTTCAAAGCCGCCGCCGGAATGATCGAGCCGAGCGAGGGCAGCGCGCGCGTGTTCGGTTCACCACCGCGCCGCCACGCCTGCATCGCCTACCTCGTCCAACGCACCGCCGTGGACTGGCGCTTCCCCGTCACCGTGCGCGATGTGGTGATGATGGGGCGCGCCAGAGAGATCGGGCTTTTCCGGCGGCCGAGCGCGCGCGATCGCGCCTTCGTCGAAGAATGCTTGGAGCGGGTTGACCTCGCCCCCTTGGCCGGACGCCAGATCAGCGAACTTTCCGGTGGCCAGCAACAGCGAATGTTCATCGCCCGCGCCCTGGCCCAGGAAGCCGCGCTCATGCTCTTGGATGAGCCCTTCAGCGGACTCGATAACCACACGCAACACGACTTGATCCGCCTGCTCGAACGCCTCAGCGATCGCGGCGCCACCATCATCGTCGCCACACACGACCTCGATCTGGCAACCGCGCATTTCGACCGCATTTTGTTGCTGAACCGCAAACTGATCGCCTGCGGCCCGCCGGCGGAAGTCTTCCAGCCCGCCAATCTGACCGCGACCTTCGGCCACCATGCGCGCACGATTCAGACCCGAGAGGGTCTCGTCTTCGTCAGCAACAACTGCCGCGAGGAGGAAACGCCAAATGGCTGATTTCCTGACCCTCTTGATCGAGCCGTTCCAGTATGCGTTCATGACACGCGCGCTGCTCGCCGTCGTCCTCGTCGGCATTGTCTGTGCCGTCCTCGGCGCCTTCGTGATTCTGCGCGGCATGGCCTTCATGGGCGATGCGCTCTCGCATGCGATCCTGCCTGGCGTAGCCGCCGGATATTTGGTCCACGGAGGTGCGCGCGGTCCTCTCTTTTGGTGGGCGCTCGGCGCGGCCCTCCTCTCTGCATTCGGCATCGGCGCCATCAGCCGTGGAACCCGCCTGCGCGAGGACACCGCCATCGGCATCATCTTCGCCGGAATGTTCGCGCTCGGCATCGCCCTCGTCTCCACCACCCGCAGCTATGCGGTGGACGTCACGCACATTCTCTTCGGCAACGTGCTCAGCGTTTCCTCCGCCGACCTCTGGCGCATCGCGCTGTTTGGCACAGGCGCGCTTGGCGCCATCTGTCTCCTCTATAAGGAACTCGTTGTGCTCACGTTCGACGCCGTCCTTGCAGCGACGCTCCGCCTGCCGGTGCGCTTGTTGAACTATCTGCTGCTCGCACTCCTCGCGCTGGCGGTTGTCCTCGCCCTGCAAACCGTCGGCGTGGCGCTTGTGATCGCCCTGCTTGTGACGCCCGCCGCGACCGCATCGCTCCTCACGCGGCGACTCCCCACCCTAATGGTGGGCGCCGCCCTAATCGCCACCTTATCCGGCGCAATCGGCCTCTACCTCTCCTACTACCTCGGCATCGCGCCGGGGCCTGCCATCGTCCTCGTCGTCACCGCGCTCTTCCTCCTGACCCTCCCCTTCCGCGCTCGGCGCGGGCACTGATTTCGAGTCCTCGCCCTCGCCACCCCCTCTCAGCCCGCGCGTTCCAGATTGCCCGAATCGGCGCGATTGAACCCGCAATTCGCGCGGAAACAACACCCCGCAACCTTTCGCAGAATGCGGCTCGAACGGAATCACGGGTTGACGCTTTCGCATAAATCGTTACCTTTTCCCGCATGTCAGACAAACAAATCAGTGAATTGCTCGCGCGGAATAACAAGCCGCTCCTCTCCTTCGAATTTTTCCCGCCCAAGGACGACGCTGCTATGGCCGCACTGCGCCAGAATGGCGAAGCCCTGCGCGCCACAAAGCCCGATTTTGTCACCTGCACCTACGGAGCAGGCGGCACCACACGCCAGCGCACGATGGAAGTCTGCCAGCTCCTGCGCGACCTCGGCTATGCGCCGGTCATGCCCCACCTCACCTGCGTCGGACACAGCCGAAACGAACTCGAAGCCCTCGCGCGCGAATGGCATCAAGCGGGCTACCTCAACATCATGGCCCTCCGCGGCGACCCGCCGCGCGGATTCTCCCAGTTTCGCCCCTCGCCAGACGGATTCACCCACGCGGCGGAACTCGTGGACCTCCTGAAAATCCAATATCCCGATCTCTGCTGCGGCGTTGCAGGCTATCCGGAGACCCACCCCGAAGCCGTATCGCCAGAGGCAGACATCCGCCATCTCAAAACAAAACTCGATGCGGGCGCTTCCTTCGTCACCACCCAGCTCTTTTTTGACAACGAGTTCTACTACGACTATGTAAGGCGCTGCCGCAAAGCGGGAATCGAACACCCCATTCTCCCCGGCCTGCTCCCCGTCCTCTCCCTCAAACAAGTGCAGCGGATGTGCAGCATTTGCAAAGTGGTTCTTCCCGCCGAACTGGAGAAGCAGTTGGAAGCCGCGGGCGATGATCACGCTGCAGCGGCACAAGTCGGCATTCGCTGGGCGGCAGGTCAGATCAAGGACCTCCTCAAGAAGGGTGTCCCCGGCATCCACCTCTACATCCTGAACCGAGCAGAAGCCGCGCTCTCCGACGAGCTGGCCCAGCTCTTCGCCAGTCGCTAGACCCCTCTCCGGCCCCGCGCTCGTTCCGCTTGACCGACTGCCAAATGGGCGTATCCTGTTTGGCATATCAATCAATTGGACGAATTCATGCCGACCGAGGTCTGGAAAAGCTACGAAGACAATCTGCTCACGCACAGCGCCGCCCACTACCTCATGACCATTCATGAGCTGCTCAAAACGCAGGGCTATGCGCGCGTGACCGATATCGCCAAGCGCCTCAACATCACGCGCGGCAGTTGCTCCATCAGCCTCAAACCACTCAAGAAGCGAGGGCTCGTCGTCGAAGACGCCAACAAGTTCCTCCTTCTCTCCGACGAAGGCCGCCGCCTCGCCGAAATCGTGGAGCGCAACGACGAACTGCTCGAGATTTTCCTGCGCGACATTCTCGGCGTTGACCCCGAGCAGGCCGAAGTGGACGCCTGCAAAATTGAGCATCTGCTCAGCATCGAAACCAGCATCAAGCTCTGCAACTTCATCGAGTGCATCCGCTCAGACGGCCCATCGGCAGTTGCCTTCCTCAAGTCGCTTCGCGCGCACCAAAACCACTGCCAGCGCGACGCCTCAAGCTGCCCCCACTGCCAGCCCGCCTGCCCCTTCGAGGAGGCGGCGTCCAAAGCGCCAAAGCCGCGAAAATCGCGATAGAGCAGCGCCAACCCACATCCCCTCACTCAAGCCACAGCCCCCGGCGTCGCCCACAGTGTGGCTCGCGAGAATAATTTCCATCCCGCATTGAACGCACACCGCGTTTTGTTATCTTAACAAAGGTACATCTGGAGGCCGCACATGCTCACTCGTCTTTTCACAGCCCTGCTATTGCTCGGAACGGCGCTCGCCCTGACCGCCCCCGCACAACAACCCGCCACAACCAATGCGCCCCACATCGCATGCGATGAACCCAACTTCGATTTTGGAACAGCCGACTCCTCTCAAACCATCGAACACACTTTCGTGCTCAAAAACACCGGCACACTCACACTCGAAATCACCCGCGTTCAGCCCGCCTGCGGCTGCACGGTCGCCAACATATCGGAAAAGAATATCCCGCCGGCCGGCGAATCGAGATTGACCACTCGCCTCTCCCTGCAAGGCCGCAGCGGCGCGCAGCACAAGACCATCCTGATTGAATCCAACGATCCCACCCAACCACAACTCATGCTCGCCCTGCACGGCACCGTGGGCGTTCCCATCATCGTGCAACCCCAACAAATCATGATGCCGCGCATCGCGCCCGGAGACCAACCCACCGTGGATGTGACCCTCTCCACCGGCGACGGAACCGCGTTCCAAATCACCTCTGTGGAATCCTCCTCCGCCGAATTGTCGGCCGTAGCCGCGCCCGGCGGCGACGGCAATACCCATCGCCTCACCATCGCGCTCAAGCAACCGCTGATGAACGGCAACTTTCACGCAACCGTCCTCGTCCGCACCGACCACCCCAAGAGGCCAACTGTGGAAATCCCGGTCTACTTCATGGTCTCTCGCGAGGTCATCGTCGCCCCCCGCGAACTCTCGTTTGACAAACCGAGCGAAGACCCCCTCTCTCGCTTCATCCTCGTCCGCAATGCCGATGGTTCTCCCGTTGAATTGGACGGAGTAGAACCGCCCAACGCATCTATCGAAGTCAAAACCGAACCCTTCGGCACCAACGGCCTGCGCGTTCAGCTCAACAACCTCGTGCCCAACGGCGACGTCAACGGCCGCGTCCTGCGCATCCATGTGCGCGGCGGCGACATCATTGATGTTCCCATCCGCGTGCAAGGCCTGGGCACCTAACCATGCCGCGTTTGCGGACCAGCCCCATGGCACAAGCGGCGTGGATGCTCCTCGTCGCCACGGCGCTCGGCACCGCGGCTCAGTGGCTCTCGCCCACCCGCATCCCCTGGCGCGAAGCATGGTCTGCCCGCGCGCAAACAAAAGCGACAGAGGCCGGAATCGCCATCGCCGACACCGCGCGCACCCGGGCGTTGATTGACAGCGGCGGAATACTCGTCTTCGACGCGCGCAGCGCGAGCGACTACGACGCGGGACACCTGCCCGGCGCCCTCTCATTCCCCGACAGCCAACGCATCGAGAAATATCCCGACTACGCAGGCTTTCTGACCCCCGACCAACAAACCCTCATCTACTGCTCCGGACAAACCTGCGACGAATCGCTAGAGCTTTGCCTCTTCCTCAAAGAACAGGGCCACACAAACCTCGTCCTGTATCTCGGCGGCTACCAGGATTGGACCGCCGCACAACTCCCCATTTCCAAATGAGCGCAGACACCCCAACTCCACCCTGGAAAACGACCGCGGCACGGATCATCGCACTCTTTATCGCCGCGATCTTCGCACTCGCCGCCGCGCCCAAAATTGCGCAACCCGCAGCCTTCGCCGAGGCCGTCTTTCGCTATCACCTGCTCCCCGACAGCGCAATCAACCTCTTCGCGGTCTATATGCCCTGGACCGAAGCCGTTCTCGCGCTCGCGCTAATCGCCGGCGCGCGCTATCGCAAAGGCGCGCTGCTGCTCGCGATCGCGCTGCTAGTCGTTTTCATCATCGCGATGAGCATCAATCTCTACCGAGGTGTAGATATCGCCTGCGGCTGCTTCTCCGTCGCGAGCACGGCAGAATCCATGTCGTGGCTCAATATCGCCCGCAACATCGGCCTGATCGCGTTGGCGCTACTGGCATGGCGCTGGACGCCCGCGCAAAACGCAGCATAAGCCCGCCCATCAGGCGACTTTATGCGAGTCATCAGCCGACTTGTTCTTCGTCTGGCATCCTCCGCTTCCACAGGAAGCGCAACCCAGCGATTCTCCATTCGGTCCCAATGCGCGCCCGCAGGTCTGCAGCGACTTGCCGCGCAGCAGCAACCCGACCGACAACCCCAATGCGCACAAACCGACAACCACCACAGCCGCAATAAAAAGAATAGGCATAACTGACTCCGTTGAGGCAAGCTACGCCCGAACACCCCGGAGGTCAAGGAGACCATGGCCAACACCACTCGCTATTCGCGCTTCGATCAAATTGACTGGACCGCGTGGAAACCCGTCGAACGCGCCACCCTCCTCTTCCTCATCCAACACGGCAATGTGCTCCTGATTCGGAAAAAACGCGGCCTCGGCGCGGGCAAAATCAACGGCCCCGGTGGCCGCCTCGATCCTGGAGAAACACCCGAGCAATGCGCCGTGCGCGAGGTACAGGAAGAACTCTGCATCACCCCCTCCGGCCTTCACTGCGCAGGCGAACTGCTCTTCCAGTTCACCAATGGCCACTCCATCCACGGCTACGTCTTCACCGCAAATGCGTTCACCGGCCACCCCACCTCCACCGACGAAGCCGATCCAATTTGGACGCCGCTCGATAAAATCCCGTTCGACGAAATGTGGGCCGACGACCACATCTGGATTCCTCTCATGCTCGAAGGCCGTCCCTTCACAGGCCGATTCCTGTTTGATGGCGACTCCATGCTTGGCTATGATCTCAGCGTGGGGCGCGCGACAACCGCGCCAACCTGACGATGGATAACAACTCGCTCTTCTGGATCGTGCTGAAACTGCTGGGCGGATTAGCCTTCTTCATCTTCGCGCTGAAGACGCTGATCTCCAACCTGCAAGCCGCTGGCGGGCGCTGGATGCGCGAAGCGATCCGCTGGGCCACGCGCGGACGCTGGGTCGGACTGGGCCTCGGCACAGCGATGGGCACCCTTCTGCAAAGCAACGCAGGCGTCTTCCTCATCATCGGATTTCTTCACGCTGGATTGCTCACCCTCCCGCAAGCCATCGCCCCCATCGCAGGCGCCAACCTCGGCACCACCCTCGCCCTCCAACTGATCGCCTTCGACCTCGGCGAGTTCTACTACATCCCCATCATCCTCGGCGTGCTGATCATGATCAGCATCCAACGCCGCCCCTGGAACGAAATCGGCCAGGCGCTAATCGGATTCGGATTCCTCTTCATGTCCATGAAGCTCATGAGCGGAACCTTCGCGCCCCACAAAGAACTGTTGCGAAGCTGGCTCTCCGACCCTCACGGCGGCGGATTTTCCGCCCAAATCATTGGAATCGCAACCACCACGATAATCTCAGCCCTGCTGCAGAGCCGCAGCGCAACCATGGGACTTCTCTTCGCCCTCATCGGCGCGGGCGCATTTCACTCCCTGGAACCGATTTTTCCCTACGTGCTCGGCGCGCAAATCGGCACCTGCTCCACCGGCATCATCGGCTCCATCGGCACTTCGATCGAAGCCCGACGCGGCGCCGTCACCCACCTCCTCTTCAATCTGATCGGCGTCGCGATCGCCCTTGCCATACAACCCTACCTCATCGCCTTCATCCAGACCACATCGCCCGACCTCATCCGGCAGGCAGCCAATCTCCAGACCGCCATTGCCGTCATCACCGCCCTCCTGTTGATGCCACTGCGGGGGCCCTTTGTTGGCCTCGTTCGCCTCGTCACCTGGACCCGAAAATCGGCGCCCCCCTCCAGCTATCTCGACGATGCAGAACTGCCCAAACCCGAGCAGGCCATCTATCTCTCCGTGCGCGAACTCCAGCGCGTCGCCATCATTTGCGCCCAGACCTTTCGGCTCAATGCGGAGATCATGTTCCGACTCGATCGCAAAAAGCTGCTCACCATCCGGCGCAACGAAGATGCCGTGGACGACATCCAAAACGCACTCAAACGCTACCTACAAGAGCTGACCCAACGCTATCTCTCGCGCCGCCAATCCATCATGATCCAGCACCTCAACCGCTGCATGATTGATATCGAACGCATCGGCGACCACAACGAAAACATCGCCGACCTCACCGAACAGCGCCTCCACACCAAAGGCGCCGCATTCTCCAGCAGCGCCCAACAGTCGCTCTTCACCCTATTCGAATCCGCCGACCGCGTTCTCCAACTCGTCATCCAATCGCTGAATCCCGACAACGTGGATTTTCAAGCGATGGCGCGCGACATCCTGCAGGCGCGAGACGAATACTCCGACAAGAGCCTCGAAGCCAAAGCCCTCTTCTCCGAAAAGATCATCAACCACGAATGGTCCCCCATCGTCGGCATCTTCCTGAGCGACTACGTCGCCGCATTCGACCGCATCGTGCGGCACTCCAAAATGATCGCCCTCGCCGAATCCCAGCCCTATTTCTGGATCAAACGCCGAAAACTCGATCGCCTCGCCCCCGCCATGCCTGGCCACGGCGGCATCCGCAACGAACCCACCGACTTTCTCGACAAGCTACAGGAAGAAGGATTCATCTGAAGCCATCGCGATGGTGCCCAGGGCGGGACTCGAACCCGCACGGCCTTTCAGCCAAGGGATTTTAAGTCCCTTGTGTCTACCATTCCACCACCCGGGCCATTGCGCCTGTGAGCCATCACTTTTACGCAAATGCCGCAACCCTGTCGAGCGCGACCCATTTGCGCAACACGCCCTCCGCGTGAACCAAGCCCATTTTCACGCGGAGACGCGGATAGCGCGGAGTAGGATTCGATGAACAGACGAGGACCTCCGAGCTGCCGACCTGTTCACAAGTTCTTTAGCCAATCTCCTCTCCGCGACTCCGCACCTCCGCGTGAAACAATCCCCGCTCACGCGGAGACGCGGATAACGCGGAGTTGGAGGAATGAAGGATGCGCAGCAATCGGCTCACAATTTCCTTAATCAATCTCCTCTCCGCGACTCCGCACCTCCGCGTGAACCACTCCCCGCTCACGCGGAGACGCGGATAACGCGGAGTTGGAGGAATGAAGGATGCGCAGCAACCGGATCAACAATTTCCTTAATCAATCTCCCCCTCCGCGACTCCGCACCTCCGCGTGAACCAATCCTTTCCTCAGGCGGGCGAACGGCTATACTCTCCCCCCGATGGGAGCGCCAATTCAGTATGTGATGTTCGATCTCGGTGTGGTCCTGCTACACCTCGACTATGCCCCAGCGCAGGCGGCGTGCATTTCTCAGTGCGATCCTGAACGGCTGGCAGCGGGCGGAAAGTTCCTCCGCTTGCTCGGTCGCACTCCTATCGTGGATGCCTATGAGCGAGGCGAGCTCACTGCACAGCAATTCTTCGACCACTTCGTCGCAGCCACCGGATTTCGCGGATCGCTGGATGAATTCATCGCCATCTGGCGAAGCATCTTCCGCGAGAACACCCCCATGATCGAGTTCGCACACCGCGTCTCAAAGCGGCTTCCCACATTTCTCATGACCAATGCGAGTGACCAACATGTGCCCTGGGTCTTCGATCGCTATCGCTCACTCAATTTTTTCCGCGATTACGCGGCGTCGTGTTATGTTGGCGCAGCCAAACCGGACCCCGTCTATTATCAGCGCGCGCTGAATAAATTTGGCGCGCGCGCGGAGGTCAGCCTCTTCGTTGACGATCGCCCCGAGAACATTGACGCCGCGCAAGCGCTGGGTTTTCGCTGTGTTCTCTATGAAAACCCCGAGCAGGCCATCGGGGAATCCCTGAAAATACTTGATTTCCCTTGAGAATTTCGTATTTCGTCATGATGTTGTCCCGAAATTAATCGGAAGGAAAGTGCATGACCACAAATAAGAAGCTGAACGCATGGGTGCGCGACATGGCCGCGCTCTGTAAACCCGATTCGATCTACTGGTGCAACGGTTCTGAAGCAGAGAACCAGGAACTCTGCGCCCTCTTGGTCAAGAATGGGACCTTCACCCCCGTCGCAGCTCGCCCCGGCAGCTACCTCTGTCGTTCCAACTCGGGCGATGTCGCTCGCACGGAGGATCGCACGTTCATCTGCAGCGCGAACAAAGAAGATGCGGGCCCCACGAACAACTGGAAAGACCCGACGGCGATGCGCCACATCCTGCGCGACCTTTTTGCTGGCTGTATGCGCGGCCGCACGATGTATGTCATTCCCTTCAGCATGGGCCCTGTCGGCGGCCCCATCTCGCACATCGGCGTGGAGCTGACGGATTCCCCATACGTCGTGGTGAACATGCGCATCATGACGCGCATGGGCCAGGCCGTGCTCGACACGCTCGGTGATGGCGACTTTGTCCCCTGCATCCACTCGGTAGGCGCGCCGCTTCAACCCGGGCAAGCCGATGTGGCATGGCCTTGCAATGCGGAGCAGAAATACATCGCACACTTCCCCGAAACGCGCGAGATATGGTCGTATGGCAGCGGCTACGGAGGCAATGCGCTGCTAGGCAAGAAATGCTTCGCCCTCCGCATCGCTTCCTGCATGGCACGCGAACAAGGCTGGATGGCTGAGCACATGCTGATCCTCGGCCTCACCAATCCCGCCGGCAAGAAAATCTATGTTGCGGCCGCATTCCCCAGTGCCTGCGGCAAGACAAATCTCGCCATGCTCATGCCCACCCTCCCGGGCTGGAAAGCGGAGTGCGTCGGCGACGACATCGCATGGATGAAGTGGGGACCGGACGGTCGCCTCTGGGCCATCAATCCCGAGTCGGGTTTCTTCGGCGTAGCGCCGGGAACCTCAATGGCATCAAATCCAAACGCCATGAAGGCCATCGAAACAAACACCATTTTCACCAACGTTGCCTCCACTCCGGATGGCGATGTTTGGTGGGAAGGCATGTCCAAACCTCCGGCGCAACTCACCAGTTGGCTCGGCGAACCGTGGTCACCCGGCAGCGAAAAGAAGGCTTCACACCCGAATGCTCGCTACACCGCGCCGCTCTCGCAGTGTCCCATCGTGGACCCGGCCTATGATGAACCCGCAGGCGTGCCCATTTCGGCGATCCTATTTGGCGGGCGGCGACCATCTACCATCCCCCTCGTCTATGAATCGCTGAGCTGGCAACACGGCGTTTTCCTCGGCGCGATTCAAGCATCGGAAACAACGGCTGCCGCGACGGGCGCGGTGGGCCAGGTCCGGCGCGATCCGATGGCAATGCTGCCCTTCTGCGGCTACAACGTGGGCGACTATTTCGCGCACTGGCTGGAGATGGGAAAGAAGACCGAGGCTTCCAAGTTGCCGAAGATATTCTTCGTCAACTGGTTCCGCCGTGGCGACGACGGCCGCTTCATGTGGCCGGGCTTCGGAGACAACAGCCGCGTGCTCAAGTGGATTTTCGAGCGCTGCGAAGGTTCCGGCCATGCCGTCAATTCGCCGCTCGGGCCCATGCCGACCCCCGCGGACATTGACACCAGCGGACTGGACATTCCCGCGGCAGACCTCAAGGAAATCCTCACGGTCAACGCCGAAGAGTGGAAGGCGGAGCTCGATGGCATTCGCCAACACCTGGGGAAAATGGGCGAACGGGTGCCCGCCGAGCTGCATGCCGAACTCGCCGCACTTGAACAACGGCTGAACAACGCCTAACCGCTCAGTTCGCAACAGCGCAACCCATCAGAACCCTCGCTCCGGAATGCCTGGAGCGAGGGTTCTTTGCATTTCGCGCTTCAATTCGCGGCTCCGCGCGGCGATCTGAAATTGAGTTGCCAACCCGCAAGAGCGGTGAGATTGTGCACCGTCTCTTTCTCAAGAGTGCCCGTCAGACCATGCAGACTTCCAAGACGCCATTCCGCGCAGGACGCGCAACAACAACCGTCTATTCCATCCTCTTCGCGATCAGCTTCTCGCACCTGCTGAACGACACCATTCAATCGCTCATCCCTGCAATTTATCCCATCGTCAAAGAATCGTTCCATCTGACCTTCACCCAAATTGGGTTGATCACGCTCACCTTTCAAATGACGGCATCATTGCTCCAGCCCGTCGTTGGGTTTTACACCGACAAGAAGCCACGCCCCTTTTCTCTCGCAACCGGCATGATGTTGACGCTGCTGGGGTTGATCGGCCTCGCGTTCGCATCGAGTTTCGTCGAGCTTCTCCTCGCGGTCGGCCTCGTGGGCCTCGGCTCTGCAATTTTTCACCCGGAGTCCTCGCGCGTTGCCTTCATGGCCTCTGGCGGACGGCATGGATTTGCGCAGTCGCTCTTTCAGGTCGGCGGAAACACGGGCACCTCCATCGGCCCGCTCTTGGCTGCCTTGGTCATTGCCGACCGCAGTCAACGCAATGTCCTTTGGTTCACCGTCATCGCTGTTGGCGCTACCATTCTGCTGTTTCGAGTCGGCGGCTGGTATCGCGCGCACTTGGAGGAGACGCTCAACAGCCGAAGCAACGCTTTTCAGCCGCATCATCTCAGCCAAAAGCGGGTCGTGTTCTCGCTCCTGATTTTGATCGCACTGATTTTCTCCAAGTATTTCTATCTCACGAGCCTAATCAGCTACTACACGTTCTATCTGATCGAAACGTTCAACTTTTCTGTGGTGAACGCGCAGATTCACCTGTTCATCTTCCTCTTCTCCGTCGCAGCGGGGACGTTCATCGGCGGCCCGCTCGGAGACCGATTCGGCCGTAAATACATCATCTGGGTTTCCATCCTCGGCGCCGCGCCGTTCACCATCGCGCTTCCCTATGCGAATGCCTTTTGGACCTCCATCCTCACAGTGCCAATCGGCATCATTCTCGCCTCGGCCTTCTCTGCCATTCTGGTGTATGCACAGGAATTGGTGCCCGGAAAAATCGGGATGATTGCCGGACTCTTTTTCGGCTTGGCTTTCGGCATGGCAGGCATCGGATCCGCGGTACTCGGCAAGCTCGCCGATATGACCAGCATCACCTACGTCTATCACGTGTGTTCCTACCTCCCGCTCATCGGGCTGCTGACCGGCTTCCTCCCGAACTTGGAACACCACGATGATGCCTGAGCGGACGCCCTTCCTTCGGACCGCGCGCTCAACCTGCAAGCGCGCGCCACAGAATTCGAAGGCCGACAAACGCCAGCGCCACCGCAAGGCTGCGAATGATCCACACGCCATGAACGCGGCTGGATAGCCTCGCGCCCACTTGCGCACCCGCAATCACGCCCACACCCAAAAGAAGCGTGCGCTGGACGCCGCCCTCCGCGAAGGCGCCCGTCGCGATATGGACGACCGTTCCCGCCAGCGCGACGAAGGCCAAAATGAAGTGCGAGGTCGCCGTAGCAAGATGCACCGGATAGTCGAGCAGTCGCACCAGGGCCGGCACATGCACAATGCCGCCGCCAATTCCCAACAGACTCGAAACCAGCCCCACTCCGGCGCTCAATGCAATGCCCAGGCGAAGATCGAATGAAAACTCGTGCACCGTGCCATCGGCTTCCACCAAACGCCGCGCAGTTGCGCCCGCGCGGTCGTGCGCCCTGTCGCGCTTCGATGTCTGTCTATTGATCAGCAGATAGACGGCAAAAATCAGCATCAACGCGCCGAAAACGATGTCGAAATAGCGGCGAGGAATATGCGCCGTCAGCACGGCTCCGAGCAGAGCGCCTGGAATACCCGCGGCTGCGAAAATGAGGCCGGACTTGAAGTCAATTCGTCGCATCCGCGCATATGCCACCGAACCCGACGTCGCATTGAGACACACTACGGCCAGCGAAATCGCCGTGAGCACGTCCGGGCTCATCGTTGGATACAGGAGCAGCAGAATGGGCACCAGAATGAAGCCGCCCCCTGCCCCGATCAGCGTTCCAAATGCGCCGACGCCAAAGCCGAGCAAAATGAGTCCGAAAAGAGATTCCATAGAAAGTGTCGAATCGCGTCCGCATGGAACCGCATTCGAGCGACTCCTTGCAAGAAAAGACGCTGCCCGGCTCGATCCGAAGGCGCTGGGCTACAGGCTCAGCAGCTCCTGCACATCTTCCCAGCTCATGGTGCTCAGCACCTGTTCATCGGTCTCCAGCGTCGCATCAATGACGGCCTTCTTGCGCTTCTGCATGTCGAGCACTTTCTCCTCAACGGTTCCTTTGGTGATGAGCTTCATGCTGTACACCGTGCGCTTTTGTCCGATGCGGTAGGCGCGGTCCGTGGCCTGGTCTTCCACAGCGGGGTTCCACCACGGATCGTAGTGAATCACGATGTCGGCGCCGGTGAGGTTCAGGCCTGTCCCGCCCGCCTTGAGGCTGATCAGGAAGATGGGGATTTTTCGGTTCGAGTTGAACTCTTGCACGACTTTCAAGCGCTCCTGCGTCGCGCCGTCGAGGTAGGAATAGGCCACCTTCCGCTCATCCAATTCGCGCTTCAGAATGGCGAGCATGGAGGTGAACTGGCTGAAGACCAGCACGCGGTGGCCACCGTCCAGAATCTCATCGAGCAGCTCAAAGAAGAGATCAAGTTTGGCCGATGGCATTTTGCTTTCGAGGTCGGGCAACTTGAGCAGGTCGAGATGGCAGCAGGTCTGGCGCAAGCGCAACAGCGTTTTCAGAATCTCCATCCGCGAGCGCTGGAAGCCCTGCTTCATCACCATGTCGAACACCTTTCGGCGCGACGATTCCAGCAGTTCTTTATAGACGGTCTGCTGGTCTGGCGTGAGGGTGCAGGTGGCGATCTTTTCAATCTTGGGCGGGAGGTCCGTGGCCACCTCGCGCTTCAAGCGGCGCAAGAGAAAGGGGTGGAGCTTCCGGCGCAAGCGCGCCTGCGCAACTTCGGCATCTTGATCGCCGCGCGAAATGGGCTGTTCATACGCATTGCGGAAGTTTTCGTGCGAGCCAAGATAGCCGGGCATCAGAAAATCCATGATGGACCAGAGATCGGAAACGCTGTTCTCGATCGGCGTTCCCGTCAACACGAGCCGATGCCGCGCGCGAAGGCGCTTTGCCGCAATCGCATTTTGCGTGGAGCGATTCTTGATGTGCTGCGCCTCGTCGAGAATGAAGCAGGCAAATTCATGATTGAGATATTGATCAATATCGCGGCGCAAGAGCGCATAGGAAGTGACGACAACATCCTGATTCGACAGCTCCCCCCATTTCTCGTGTCGCGCGCTGCCGGAAATGGACATCACCCGCAGATCGGGCGTGAAACGGCGCGCTTCTTCCACCCAGTTTTCCACGAGGCTCGTTGGACACACAATGAGAGAGGGCTTGCCCTGCGCATCGGACTGCAGCCGCTGCAGACTGAGCCACACGAGGGTTTGGAGCGTTTTGCCCAGCCCCATCTCGTCAGCGAGAATGCCCGCAAACCCATTCGCTTCGAGAAAGGAGAGCCAGTTGACGCCTTCCCGCTGATACGAACGCAGCACGCCATCCAAGCGCGCGGGCAGCGTTACCGACGCGGTCTTCAATTCGCGATTCTGCGTCCGCGCGGCTGCGATCCACGCGGGCGCCGCCTCGACATCCACGCCATCCAGCGCATCGAGCGACGACTTGACGTAGGAAGAATAGATGCTCGAAAGGCGAAAGCTGCCGGGGCGGGAGCCCTCGCCCACCGCACAGTCGGCAAACACCTCGTTCATCGCCGTGACCGCGCCAGTGTCGAGAAAGAGCAAGCGCCCGTTGCGCTCAATGTAGGAATCGCCCTTGAGCAGCGCGCGCTGGACATCGGAAGGCGAAAGCGTGCCGCCCTCGCCATCGTCAAATTCGTAGTTGACCTCGAACCAATCGTTGCGACTCGATTCGCTGCTCACATGAACAACCGGAGTCACCGAGGGCGTGTTCTCCGCGAGGTCGTGAATCGGGCCCTCAAAATCCACGCGCCACCCCGCTCGCTGAAGCGCGGGCAAGTCGCGCCCTAGAAAGTTCAATACCTCGCGGCACCCGACCAGGGGTTCCAACGAGTCGCCGACAGACCCGCGAAGGCCGAGCTGCGACAAACGGTCGAGCGCGCGCGCTTCGGCCGGTGGATTGCGAACGGTAAAGCGCAACAAATCGTCGGGATCGGGCAAAGCGAAGTGTCCCATCGGATCCTGTTTGCCCGCAACGAGCCGATGGTTACCATACTCGGCGTAGAGCGTCGCGGCTAGCGAGGCTGGGCTGCCCTTGACTTTCACGTAAAAACGCGGCGAGGCCGGATCAATGGTGAAAAGATCAAGGGAAACATCGGTCTGCACGGCAAGATGCTGCTGAAGCAAGGGAAACTCGTGTTGGAGGAACCGCGGCACTGCCTCGCGTGCGACTCGAATGGGATCAAGATAGATCTGGCGCAATGGGGCCGGAAGCAACCCCTGCAGCGGCCAAAAGTTCCCGCTGTCATAGACCCAGCCCGCCTTCCCTGCGACCAGGTATGTCGGTCGGTGTCCATTAGGGCTGAACGGCAACGCAGTCTGCAAATCGAGCACGAGCTCGCCCGATGCCGCATCGAGATCCATTTTCAATGTGGATTGCATCGGCGCCGCGTTCACGATCAGCGGGTCTGAACGACCCTCCTCAAATAACGGCTTGCCGGTGTGGAGATTCAACAAATTGATCAAGTCGGCTGGACCCACCTCCATGCGACTCTGCGCAGGGCCCTCACAAATATCCTCCAAAACAAAGAGCAGCGATTCGTCTTTTTTCGAGAGATAGAACGTCGTTGCCGGCGAGACTTGATTGATAGGCTTACGCCCCGCCTTCCATTCCAGCGCGCATAAGAGCGGGATTCGGCCCGATTGCCCGGCCATCAGCGCGCGGCACGATGCTTCCCAGGCTCCTCCGAGGCAAAGCACGACGCGCGCCGGCTGCGCACCCGCCTGAGGCGTCGAAACGCGCTTGAGGTAGGCAGATTCATCAACCTTGGCGAGGCGTGCCGCCTTCCGCGTCTCTTCGAGATGCTTTCGCTCGCGGTCGGGATCGGCATGGCGCTTCACCAGCGCCATACTCACGGCAATGACATGCGCGCACACAATCCCGCGCTCCACACTGTCGCGGCAGGGACAAAGATTCTCACAGGTGCCATCGGAATGAACTTGCGCGCGCGAGGTAATAGTGCGGTTGCCAAAGGAAAGAACGCCACGAATGATGGGCGCCTCAAAAGAGGACTCCTGAACCGCACCCCGGTCGTATAGGGTTTGCGCATCGCGATACACGGCCGATCCGGCCCAATCCATCAACATTTTCTGTGTGAACGGAAGACCCACTAAGCACCCCTAAGCAAACAAACGACACACCTTCAAGGGGGACGAGACTACACGATTGGCGCCAAATCGCAATCCCAGATTGCAATTCGACCACAGCGAATACATCGCCCGTCGGCGGGTTGCCACTTCTTCCTTGACCCTCTCCTCGGTGTGCCGGACGGTAACGGACATTTATCAGGAGCTCGCATGCGCATTCTTTCCGCTTTTCTCGCCGTTCTCTTCGCAATCGCCGCGTCATCGGCCTTTGCAAAAACGGAACTCCTTTCCGCAAATCCATATCGCGGGGCCATCACGCTGAATGCGGCTGATGGATCGGTGCTTTTCGAGAGCAATGCCGATGCAGTCGGCTACCCGGCCAGCGTGCTGAAGCTGATGACGCTGCTCATAGTGGTCGAGAAGGTCGAAAGTGGCGCACTGCGCCTGACGGACCGCATCAACGTGACAGCCGAAGCAGCGAAAATGGGGGGCTCGCAGGTCTATCTCAAGGAGAAGGAATCTTTCGCGCTCGACGAAATGCTCGAAGCGCTGATGATCCAGTCGGCCAATGATGCGGCGCTCGCCCTCGCGATTCATGTGGCGGGATCGCGGGATGCTTTTGTGCAGTTGATGAATCAGAGGGCTCAAGCGCTGGGCATGAAGAATACACACTTCGCAAGTCCGCACGGCCTCCCTCCATCCGCCGATCAAACACCGGATACCACAACGGCGCGGGACCTCGGACGACTCGGCGTTGAACTCGCCAAACACCCGCTCGTCTTTCGCTATACCTCTCAAAAGGAGCGCGGCTTTCGCGACAACACGTTCCAAATGCGCAACCACAACAATTTGCTCGGCGTGGTGGAAGGCGTGGACGGGTTCAAGACGGGCTTCTTCCGCGCAGCCGGGTTTTCCATCCTGGCTACGGCGCAGCGTGAGGGTGTGCGCATCATTGCCGTTGTGCTCGGCAGCGAGGATCGGAAGGTGCGCGATCAAAAGGCAACCGAACTGCTGACGGCGGGATTCCATGCCGTCCCGCGCCCCGCAACTCCCGCTCCCTCGGCCGCGCCATCCGCGCCGACATCAACGCCCACCGCAATTGCGGCAACGGCCTCCAACCTGGAGGCGGCAATTCTCGCCGCAGACGAGGAGACGGAGGAGGTTGCAGATGAAACCCCGCGCAGCGGCGGATGGTGGAAGCTGGGAGCAGGCATCGCGATCGGCGTCGTCCTCGCCTTCACCCTCACTGCCTTTCTGAATCGCCCACGCGATCTCAAGAAAAACTTGCTGCGCTGACCGACGCTGCGGGGCCGTTTTTACTCACTCTGTGGCGCGGCATCTCCCGCAGGTTGCGAAACCTGCTCCAGAAAGCCTTTGAATGCGCGCTTGAGGTCTTTCCCCACTCGCTTCGCCTCGCTGCGCAGATTCTCATCTTCCAAGACGGCCTTCAGGCTCTGTCCGCCGTCGTTGAGCGCCTGCTTGAAGAAGCTGCCGATCAGCCCGCCGATCAAAAGCGATTGAATCTGCTGCGCATTCTCAACGTGCTGGGCTTCGCGATCCACATTCAATGCAATCTGGCTCACAGCCGGGGCGTCCGGCGCGCCGTAGTCGCGATATTCCACGGTCCCAATTCTTACCGCAAGCCGATCAATTAGGAAGGGGCGTGTCGCCTTTGTCTTCGGCACGGACTCGGGTTCAGGCTGGGTGTCAGACTTGGATTCTTCCGGGTTGCCCGCTTCTGAGTTGGGCGCAGCAGAGTCATCCGCATGTGTCTGGGCAGGCGGAGCTTCGGTCGGCGCGCTCTTGCTTTGCGCCGCCTCGTCAGCCTTGCGGCGAATGGTATCGGACATCCGCTGGAAATTGGTCTCGCCCGTCTCTTTGCGCACCACCACGATCCGAGGGACATCGAGCTGCAATTCTGTGAGGTGCGTCTTGCCGCGCAACAGCGAACCGACATTCAAGTCCAACACAATCCGATCAATGACCATCGCTGTGGTCTCCGGGAAATCCGGCGGATTGCGCACCGTGACATCGTCAAACTCGACGCGTGTTGAAAAAAGGCCCGCCTTCACTTTCCCAATATCGAGGTCAAACCCGGTCTGCGCCACGAGAAATCGGCGCGCCTCGGTCTTAATCAACTGGTGAACAACCAGCCCACCCACCAAGGCAATCAGCAATAGAGAGGCCGCAATACGCAGGACTATTTTCATGCCGCAAAGAATAGCGGCGCAGCCGGAAATGCACAAATGCCAATTTCCCCTTCCGTCTTGAGGCTCAGCCTGGAACGGCGTATAGTTCCCGCTGTTATGTCGGGGAATTTCTTTTTTCAGTGGGGCCAGTTGCAACGCAAACTCAGCGGGCTCGATGAAGGCGGGCGCCCGGCGCCGCGAGCGCCCGCGTGGTCGCCCAATGCGGACGTTTTCGAGAGTCCCGGGGGCCTCCTGATTCGCATCGAGTTGGCGGGCGTTTCGCCCAACGATGTGGAAATTCAGACGGATGACCAGACGCTTGCCGTGCGCGGCTCGCGGCGCGATCCCCAGAGCAAGGAAACCGCCGACGGCTATCGCCTGCGACAGATGGAAATTGATTTTGGCTGCTTCGAGAGAATCTTTCCCCTCCCCTTCGCCGTGGATGGCGAACACGCGCGCGCCACGTTCAAGGAAGGCATTCTGATCATCCATGTCCCACGCGCGCCCACTCCGCACACAACGCGCATTCGAATCGAGGTGGGTGGCTGACATGTCGAAAAAGAAGAAATCACAGCCTGCGCCAACCCCGGAGACACCGCCGCAGAACACGCCCTTTGAACTCGATTCGAGCGAGGACACGCCGCCTCCGGTCCTGCCGGTGCTGCCGCTGGGCGACATCGTGATGTTTCCCGGCATGATCGCGCCACTTCTGGTCAATACAAAGAAGTCTGCCAAGCTGGTCGAGGATGTGGGCGCCACTGGCCGCTTCCTGATCTGCTCTCTTCAGAAGAATCGCGGCGTGCCGGATGATCAAGTCGCACTGGAAGACCTTATGTCTGCCGCCTGCTTGTGCCGCTTGCTCAAGATGCTGCGCTTTCCCGATGACACGGTGCGCGTCTTGGTGCAAGGCGTCTCGCGCTGCATCGTGCAAGGCCCGGCAATAGAAGGCGCATACCTCCGCAGTCGCTACACGGTGCAGAGCGAAGTGGTCGAGGATACAATCGAAACGGCCGCGCTGGCGCGCAATGCCACCACGCAGTTTCAGGACATCATCGCCATGTCTCCCATGCTGCCCGACGAGCTCAAGATCGCGGTGGTCAACATTGACGAGCCCGCAAATCTCGCCGACTTGATTGCGGCAAACCTGAATATGTCGCTGGAAGACCGTCAGGCGCTGCTCGCAGAGAACCGCCCACAGGAACGCCTCAAGCGACTCGGCCCCCTGCTCAACCGCGAGCGCGAGGTGCTGCGCATGGGCAACGAGATCCAGTCGCAGGTCAGCCAAACATTCTCCAAGACGCAGCGCGAATTTTTCCTGCGCGAACAACTCAAGGCGATCAAGAAGGAGCTGGGCGAAACAGACCAGAGCCAACTCAACGCCAACGAGCTGGAAGAAAAGATCAAGAAGGCGAAGATGCCGCCCGATGTCGAGAAGATCGCGCGCAAAGAGATGGATCGCCTCTCCTCCATCCCCGCTGCATCGCCCGAATACGGCGTGATCCGAACCTATCTCGACATTCTCAGCGAACTTCCCTGGACCACCTCCACCGAGGATCACCTGGACATCCCGCGCGCAGCTAAAATCCTCGATGAGGATCACTACGACCTGAAGAAGGTCAAAGATCGTATTCTCGAATATCTCTCCGTCCTCAAACTCAAGCGGGACATGAAGGGCCCAATCCTCTGCTTCGTGGGGCCGCCGGGCGTGGGCAAAACCTCCCTCGGCCAATCCATCGCGCGCGCGTTGGGGCGCTCGTTTGTGCGGATGTCGCTGGGCGGCATGCGGGACGAAGCCGAAATTCGCGGGCATCGGCGCACCTACATCGGCGCAATGCCGGGGCGCATCATTCAGAGCTTGCGCAAGGCGGGGTCGCGCAATCCCGTGTTTATGCTCGATGAAATTGACAAGCTCGGCGCCGATTTTCGCGGCGACCCGGCAGCGGCGCTGCTCGAAGTCTTGGATCCGGCGCAAAACAGCACATTCACCGATCACTATCTCGATGCGCCATTCGATCTCTCGCAAATCCTCTTCATCGCCACCGGCAACATCGTGGACACAATGCCCGCCCCCCTGCGCGATCGCATGGAGCTGATAGAGCTTCCCGGCTATACGCAGCAGGAAAAACTGTTCATCGCGATGAAGCACTTGCTCCCGCGCCAAATCGCCAATCACGGACTGAAGCGCGCGCAACTCTCGATCCCGCGCGAAACGGTGGCGCAGGTCATTGCCCACTACACGCGCGAGGCTGGCGTCCGCAATCTCGATCGCGAATTGGCCAGCCTCTGCCGAAAAGGCGCGCGCAAAATTGCGGAGGGTAGAACCCAACGCATCTCGATCAAACCGGCGATGCTCCATACGTGGCTGGGACCCGTGCGCTTTGAATCGGAAACCGCCGAAACACAGACCCTGCCCGGCATCGCCACGGGCCTGGCTTGGACGTTTGCGGGAGGGGATATTCTCTTCATTGAAGCAACCAAGATGCCGGGCAGTGGACAGCTCATTTTGACGGGCTCGCTCGGCGATGTGATGAAGGAGTCGGCCCGGGCGGCGCTGAGCTACGTCCGCTCCCACGCGGCGGAATTGAAACTCGACCCGAAATTTGCTGAGAACACGGATTTTCACATTCACGTCCCAGCGGGCGCGATTCCCAAGGACGGACCTTCCGCAGGGGTGGCCATTCTCGCCGCGCTGGTTTCCCTCGTGACGGGCAAACCGATTCCCTCGCACACTGCGATGACAGGGGAAATTACGCTGCGTGGCCGCATTATGCCGGTGGGCGGAATCAAAGAAAAAGTCCTCGCCGCCAGCCGCGCGGAGATCACCACGATCGTGTTGCCCGCTGGCAATCGGCGCCACCTCGAAGACGTGCCGCCGGAGATTCTCAAGAAAGTCACGTTTCGCTTCGCACAAAGCGCGGACTCAGCATTGCGCTACATCCTCAACAGCTCCCCGCCCAAACGCCCCGCAAAAAGACGTCATAAAAAATGAACATTCTCGCGCCGCTCCGCGCACGATGCGCTCGCCCCGCACTCCTCCTCCTCGCGTCGCTCACCTTCTTCGCGCTCCCCGTTGCGCCGAGCGAGGCGCAGCCGCCTCTTCGCACGGATTTGCCCGCCGCGCGAGAGCTGTTGGACAGCGTGATCTTCGCCCTCCCCGACATCCCGCTGCGCATCACAGGCGACCTCAAGGCGCGCGGCCGGGATGGCGAACCCGATGTGCGGCGCAGCGTGGAAATGCTGCTCGATTGGCAAGCGGAGCCACCCACCGCGCGCTACACCTTGCGCGACGCCTTCGGCACGGCGGATCAACATCTCGCCATCACGTGGCCCGCGCTTCATCAACCCGAATATCACTTCTTTGAGGGGCGCCCACTCCAAGCGGCGCCTTTGCCCGATCTCGTTTCGCCCATCCCGGGCATTGATTTTAGTTGGATGGATTTGAGCCTGTCATTCCTCTGGTGGCCCGATGCCGTCACCAAGGGCCGCGAAGAAGTGAAGGGGCGCAAATGCTGGGTGGTGGACATTGCCGCGCCCGATGCGTTCTCCGGCTGCTCGGGTGTGCGCCTGTGGATTGACCCGCACATCAACATCATGCTCAAGGCAGAGACGTATGACGCGGAGAATAATCCCATTCGCCGAATGGATGTGAAGAGTTTCAAGAAGATCAACGGCCGCTGGGTCATCAAAGACATCGAGATCACCAGCCTGCCCGCCAAAACAAAAACGGTTCTTCGCGTTCGCAACGTCGAAGACCGCACGCGCAAGAATTACCTCCGCGAAGACGGTGCGCAGAGCGAAGACGCATCGCAGGACGATCTCTCCGAGGATGCCGAGGAAGAGCCGATGGGCGAAGAGGTCGAGGGCGTCACCCCCACTCCCGTCATTCCGGAAGCTGCGATCGAATCGCCAGCTTCAACGCCCCAGCCGACTGCGGACGAGCCCGTCACCGAAACGCCATAACGAGGATCGCAACCACGGCCAGCGCGACCCCGCCATACGCCGCCGGCGAGAGCACTTCCTTCAGGAAGAGAAAGCCCAGCACATTGCTCAACACGATGGATGTCGCACCGAAAAGCGCCATCGTCTTGCCCAGCGGTACATAGGCGAAGACATACAGTTGACCCACCGTCGCCACTTGGCGGAGGGCCTGATAGCCCCAGAACCAGCCCGAGGCGAGGATGGACCAATCCAGACCGTTGCGGCGCATGTAGAAGCGCCCCATGAAGTCGGACAGCGTGAACAACAATTGCGTGCCGATCACAATCAGCAGCGGATGAGCGACAGGTGCATTCATTCGCGCGCTGGTGTAGCGGGGAACTCGCGCGCGCGCAAGCGCGGACTGGCCGGAGCGCAGACTCGTCGAGGCCGAATCTTCCAAGCGTTGGAAGTTTCAGCGCGGCGGGTTGAGGAGCGCGAGGATTTCGAGAGCGACTTCGTCTGCGGTCTTGCCGTCCGTCTCGATCTGGAGGGGGATGGCGTCGTAGAGGTGTTGGCGTTTGGCGAGCAGCTCGCGGATGCGGCCGAGCTTGTCTGCCGTTTGGAGTAGCGGTCGGTTCGGGTCGTCGCCGACGCGCTGAAGAATCATTTCCGGAGTGGCGCGGAGGCAGATCACGTGGCCCGTCCGGCTGAAGTCGCGGATGTTGTCGGGATTCAAGACAATGCCGCCGCCGGGCGCAATGACCAGGTCGTTGCGAGCGGAAAGTTCTTGAACGAGGGCGCGTTCGAGGGCGCGGAAATAGGGCTCGCCGGAGTCGGCAAAGATGGCGGGAATGGAGCGCTGTTCGCGCTGCTCGATGAGTGTATCCATGTCGAGAAATTCGCGATTGAGTCGCGCGGCGAGCGCTCTGCCGGTGGCGCTTTTTCCTGTGCCCATGAAGCCGACGAGGATGATGTTGCTCGAGCCGAGAACGGGAGGGGTGTTGGCCATGAATTATCTCCGCATAGGGGTATCGAGGGATGGCGTGCTCGCATGGGCGGGCTCTGGCGCGGCAGATGGGGCGGACTTGGCGCTGGGGAGCACAGGTTTGGGAGCGGGCCTGGAGGTGGAGGGCGGCGCGAGCCGCGGCATCGGGCCTTTGAGCAGGCTGCGCGGGGTTGCCTCTTCGTCTTGCAGGGCGCCTTTATACCAAACTTGAACGCGATAGCCGTCGTACACGCGACGCTGGCCGGTTCGCAGGGCTTCTTCCTCGCGGAAGCGGCGCGGAATCACGTAGGTGGCGGTGACGGTCTTTTGCTCGCCGGGCGCCCAGTCACCATCCACACGCAATGGCTCGGTAGGAACGGTGGCATCGGTGGGGACTGCCGTGGAAGAGCCGGAGGCGCGATCAAAGAAAACCACGCGCACTTCCAGCGAGTCGGAGTCCACTCGTCCTTCGTCGAGGCGCGGACGGATGTGGATATGCAGGACGCGCATTTCGTCGAACTCTTCGTTGCCTTGAAACCGCTCGCGGTCAATCGAGGTGATCCGTATTTGTCGCAACGGCGCAGCAGGCGGGCGGTTCAGCTCTGCCTCAACGGCGGCGGTGAGGCGCGCCGATTCCTCTCGGGCGAGACGCTGGCGCTCGGCCATGGCTTCGTCATATTCGGGCGTTCCCACGACGAGTGGCAGCACCTGAGCCCAGAGTTCGCCGGCATCCTTCAACATGCCGCGCTTCTCGTAGAGTCGCGCGCGCTCCATCAGGCCCGATACAGAGTCGGGCGAAAGCATTAGAACACGTTCCAGGGCCTGATCGGCGGAGAGCAGGTTTCCCTTTCGCGCTTCCACTTGCGCAAAGGTCATGAGTTCGCGCACTTTCGCTTCGAGCGGATCTTCTGGTTCCGGGCGGATCATCGGAGGCGGCTGCGCGGCGTTCGCCTTTTGCTCCACAACGGGTGCTGGGGGGGTCGGGCTTACGGAGGGCTTCGCCTGCAGGACGATCGGCTGTGGAGGCAATGGTTCAGCAGCCACGCTCTCTTCGTTTGATGTCGCCTGAGGGCTCAGAGCTTGGACCTGCTCGCGCAACCCGCTCACCGCCTGCTTGAGTTCGGAGACTTCCGCCTGAAGCGCCGGATCCACTTCGACAGTCTCCGTAGTGCCCGTCGCTGCGGATGGCCCTGCAGGAGCGCTCGCGGAACTCGCCACTGCGGCAGGGGCATTCGTCGGCGCAGCGGGCGCGGTTTTTTCCATGAACCGGCTGTGCCAAATGGGGAAAATAAAAATGAAGGCCACCTCAATCGCGAGGATCCCGCCGACGGCCAGCACGGTCAGCGCGTGCAGGCGACTTCGCCGCCGACGCGGAGAAACAGGGGTCATGGAGACCGGCTGAAACTCGATCTGGGTGTTGCCGACTTGAATGAGATCGCCTGCGCGAAGCTTAACTTCGGTCACCGCCTCGCCGTTGACCATCGCGGGGGTCATCGTGTCGAGATCGCGCAGCCACACACCATCCTTCCGCGTTTCGAGCTGAATATGCTGGTGCGCGACGAGGGCGTCGTCCGACAATTCGACTTCGCAAGACGAATCGCGGCCGATCAGCAGAACACCCTGCTGAACTGTCACGCGCCGGCCCTTCAAGCGGCCATTTAGGAACGATAACCGATACATCTAGTCCTCACTCGCAGGAGCGACGGTATATTTTTCAGCGACATCGCACAACGGGCAATCGCAGAAAGTCCGAACGATGCTTGATTCCCCGACAGAATCGGGGTATAAGCAAAATCATCAGTTCAGGAGAAAAACTCATGGCCCTCACGCCCTCGCCCTCTCGTCCAATGTCACCTCGCCCTGCGCCGCCGCAAAAGCCCAAGAAATCGGCTGGCCCGCTGATCGGACTCATCGTGGCAGGCGTGCTGGCCGTCGTCGGCCTCGGGGGAGCGGGAGTTCTCTTCAGCAAACAAGGTGGCCTCACGGCGGAGAACTCCACCCACCACGCGGCAGCAAGCGCTGCCGCTGCAACCTTGGGCATCGCGATTGATACGAATGCGCCCATCGTGTGGAGCGATCTTTGGAACAATATCAATACAGCGATCACCACCTTGAAAAGCGAGGGAGAACGCCAAACCGTGCGCCTGAACGAGGCAGAGGCAGAGATTGCATCCGCCTCTGAGGCGCTTCAAAAGGCGCAATCCGACGCCACACGAAGCGCACAGCAGGCCACCGAACTGAACACTCGCCTCACCGAACTTCAGGCTAGTTCGGCAGCGCAACTGAAGCTGTCCGAGGAAAAACTAAAGGCCGCTGAGGAAAAATTGGCAGAAGCCCAACAGGCGCTCGAGGCCGCTGAAGCAAGGCTCGCGGCCGCTTCTGAAGCAGAGGCGACTCCGATGGCAGAGGCATCTACAGGGTCCGCCGATGACGCGCAAAAAGCGCCTGATTCCACGACAGAATCTTCCAAAGGCCAAGCAGCACCGGAGCCTGCGGCCAAGAAGCAGCCGTCAAAAAAACAGGTCTATGAGTTTCCTGGCCCACGCAATGAAGTTCTCCGGTCGGCAACCTACGACGCAGCCAGGCAGACCCTGAAAATCGAGCTGGTGGATGGCGCCGAGATCAATTATCGCGAAGTACCCGCCAGCGTCTATGAGCGCCTGAGCGGCGGCCTGCCCACCTACGAAGTCTTCTTCCGCATGAAGGTCATGGGAGTCTATCCCGCCGATGTGGATGATAAGGCCGCAGTGCGCGCACTCGGCAAGAGCCGTTAAAGAAGACCGACGCACATGCCAGCACGCATCATTGCGCTTGCCAATCAAAAGGGAGGCGTAGGCAAGACCACGACCACGGTCAACCTCGCGGCCGCACTCGCAGAACGCAGCAAGCGTGTACTCATTCTCGACTTCGATCCGCAGGCCAACGCCACAAGCGGTTTGGGCTTGGCCAAAACGGAGGGGCGCAGCCTCTACCCCGTCTTACTCGGCGAAAAGCCCATCGAAGAACTTATCACCGAAACGGCGGTCCCGCGTCTTTCGATCGTTCCAGCCGAGGTCAACCTCGCCGGAGCGGAAGTGGACATCCCTCAGATGGATCGCTATCTGCAAAAATTGCGCGACGCCGTTCGGCCGCTCGCCGAAACAAGCCGCTTTGACCTCATCTTTGTGGATTGCCCCCCCTCTCTGGGCATCCTAACAATGAATGCACTCACCGCGTCCGACTCCATTCTGTTGCCGATCCAGTGCGAATACTATGCGCTCGAAGGACTCAGCGTAATGATCCGCCTCATTGATCAGATTCGAAATAGCGGCGCGAATCCAAATCTGGAAATCGAGGGCATCCTGATGACGATGTACGATCAGCGCACGAACCTCTCCAATCAAGTAGTGCAACAAGTGGTCGAGCACTTTCAGGACAAGGTGTACGAAATCCTCATTCCTCGCAGTGTTCGCGTCAGCGAAGCCCCCAGCTATGGGCAACCCGTTCTGCTCTACGATCGAAACTGCACGGGCGCCAATGCCTACCGCCAACTCGCTCGCGAATTTATTGCGCGTGAAAAGGCTCGCAACCAGCCAAAGCCCGCCGAAGCGGTGGAACCCGCGCAACCAGCAACGCCTGCGGAGTCCGCCGACTCAAAGTCGGCTGCCAACGAGTAACCACCGGCCCTTCAACGCCGTGCTACGCCCACCTGGCTCACGTCGTGATTTTAAGCACGGCATTCGTTACGCGTTCGACCACTTCTTGATCTTGTGGGCACACCCAAATGGCGATCTTGGTATGCCGGCCATACGACCCGCGAGACGACGCGGAGCGGATGCCATCCATCTCCTCTATCTCAAAGGGAATCGCCAAATATTCGAGAGCGGCCAACAGCCGACGCGCATCGCGCAGCTCAAACGCCCCGATACAGTGCTCACACGCTGCCGGATGAGAATCAGTCATAGCCTCTCCGCACAATGATGACCCAATCGCGCGCGCGCATGGAAGACACAACAGCGTCCGCGCGCGAGACTTCAGCGCTTCTTCTTGTCCACTAGACCCTGAAACAATCGCTCGTACTCGTCAGTAATTTGATCCCAAGTGAACCGCTCGCGAATGCGATCGGGCGCAGACCGGCGAAACGCCGACGCCTTGGCTTCATCGCGATCCAGCTCAGCGATCTTCTTCGCCAGATCCTCCGCATTCTTCTCAAACAGAACGCCATACTTCCCATCGGCCAACACCTCCGCGTTGAACGGCGTATTGAGAGCGAGAATCGCGTTGCCAAATCCAAGCGCTTTCAAAAGTGAGGGATTGATTCCTCCAAACTGGTGTCCGTGCGCATAGGCATAGCAGTTGCAGTGAAGCTCTTTGACATGCTCCGTCGAATTGACGTGCCCGAGAAATTTCACCTTGTCGCCACCCAACTCGCGGAGTTTGTCAATGAAGGCCTTTTCAATCGTGTTCCCTTTGTAATCCGCGCCCCCGGCAATGGCCAAAATGCGCTTCGATCCCGACTTCACAAAGGCTTCCACGATGATGTCGGCGTTGTTGTCCGGAATCAACCGACTCGCAATGAGATAGTATTCACGCGGCTTCAGCCCATATTTTTTCAACACTTCGGGGTGCGTTGAGTCCTCAATGTTCGCGCCATACGCAATATATTCCGAATCAATGCCGAATTCTTTCGCATAGAGGCGATGCATTTCGTCGGCATCCGTCACGATTTCATGGTAGAATTTCGTACCCAGTTTTGCCGACGTGTGAAAAATCCACTTAGCCAATTTGTTCCATTTCGGACGAAGCCACTCCATCCCGTCCACATTCAACACGCACGGCTTTCTCACCAAGCGAGGGATGAAGCCGAACATTCCATTGGCCGCATTCACGACAAACACCAAGTCGTTCTTCTGAAAAGACGCGTGGCTCACCGCAAGAAAGGAGTGCGAAAGCGTGCTGAATGCCTTGTGTTCCAAACTCGGCAAGTACACCATTTTCATGCCTTGAAACTCGGCGGGTCTTTCGGCAAAAAGGCTCTTCCGGCAATAGAGGGTCACCTCGTGCCCACGCTGAACGAGGCGCGGCGCCAGCTCAGCAATAAAGGTTTCATAGCCGCTATAGGTGGATGGCAAACCGCGGATACCGGCAATAGCAATTCGTAGTCCCATGGAAGAAAGTCCCGTAAAGAGTTCAGTTGTAGCAGACGAATACGAGGTCCATCAAGCCCGTCGCGTCGGCCGAATCCTTCCGGGCATTCTCACCTTCCTGATTCTCTTTGCCGCCTCATGGAGTCTGCTGACCGCTGGCAGTGGTGAGCTGAATTTCTCCCTGAGCGACGACTTCTTCTTTCTCAACAGCGCATGGCGCATTCTGAACGGGCAAATCCCGCACAACGACTTTTCCCTGTCCACGGGGACTTCACTCGGCTACCTGACTGCTCTCGGCATGCTCATCCGCGGCCCCTATTCCGGCAGCATCGCCGCAGGCCAGGCCGTCCTCGGCGCCGCGCTGGGCCTCCTCTCGTTCTTGATCCTTCGCAGGCGCACCTGCCCCTCGCTGTCCGCAGTGGGCTCCCTTTTCTGCGCCCTCCTCGTCATGGCGACTCGGCAGCCGGGCGAAGCACTCGACCTGCGGAGTCACGCGTTCTTTTACAACCGAGTGGCGGAAGGATTTCTCGCCCCTCTTATTTGGATTCTCTTTCTCCCTCCCATCAAACGCGATCGCGGCATCACGCCCACAGAGTCCTTCATCGTCGGGCTGCTTCTCGTGTTGATCACCTTCACAAAAATCAGCTACACACTGAGCGGCGTGGCTCTTCTGGGTCTGGCTTTCATCCTCGGGCGCACAAAGGGACAGAATCTCCTCATCTTGCTCGCCAGCATTGTGTTCAGCTCATTTGCGCTCGTGTTTGCAACAGGAATTTCCCCCTCCGCTTGGTGGCGCGATGTCACCACTCCCTTCCGAATCGGCTATCAGGTTTCACAGGGATATCGCATCTGGGCATGCTCCATTAAAGGGCTGCCCTATCTTGCCCTCATGCTCGCCCTTCTCGCCGCGCTCTGGAAGCGACTCTCCCCGCGCGACGCGCTGCGACTCGCCTTGATCAACATCGCCTGCTGGAGCCTTGCCGTGATGGCCGCAATCGCGAGTCAGCAGCGCCAGGAATATCTCCTGCCCATCGCCGCCCTTCTCATCACACTCGAGATTCGGCGCCGCCTGCCGCCCCGCATCAATATGTGGCGGGCGCTTGTACTCGTCTTCGTGGGCCTCGCAATCGGACTTCAACTCATTAGGGATGGCGGCTCCCTCATTAGCAGTTGGCGCAGCGCTCAGCGCTCACGCGCCCAGGAAACCTGCTTCAGCGCCCCGGGGCTCACCGATTTTCGGATGGCCCCTATCCGGGTTGATACCTTCACCGAAATCAACGATGGTATCCTCCTCGTCGAGCAAAACACCACGCCCGATACGCCCGTCCTCACACTCGGCTATGCCGACCCCATCGCGTTCGCTCTTCACCGCACTCCTCCATCCGGCGGCGTGACATTTTGGTATCCCGACTTCAACTTCAATGCGCAACTTCACCCCGAGCCCGCCCTCGTGTTTCGCGGCGACCCGTGGATTCTTCTCACACGAAACCAGCCCTATGAAGCGCGCATCATCGAGGTCTATGGACGCGAGCTGGAGACGCGCTATCAACCCGCCGCCACCTCGGCGCACTACAGGCTTTTCAAGCCCATTCACCCCCAAGATTAGCTTTCCACAGGCTTGCAAATTCCATACCCTAACACCCTTTCTGATCGAAGGAGATTCACTCGCATGCCAACAAGTTTTGTCACCGGCGCAGCCGGCTTTATCGGCTCCCATGTCACCGAAGCGCTCGTCAAGAAAGGCCACTGCGTTATCGCACTCGATGACCTCTCAGGAGGCTTCACTGAGAACGTGTCCGCCGGAGCCACGTTTGTCGAAGGCAGCATTCTCGATTCCGCGCTGATTGACCGCCTTTTCAACGAGCACAAGTTCGACTATGTCTTCCACCTCGCCGCCTATGCAGCCGAAGGCTTGAGCCACTTCATCAAGCGATTCAACTACACCAACAACCTGATCGGCAGCGTCAACCTCATCAACGCCGCTGTCAACACGGGCACCGTGAAATGTTTCGTTTTCACGTCCTCCATTGCAGTCTATGGACGCAATCAAGTTCCGATGACGGAAGAGGCCACTCCGCAACCTGAGGATCCATACGGCATTGCCAAATTCGCCGTCGAACTCGACCTCAAAGAAGCGCACGAAATGTTCGGCCTGCCCTACATCATTTTCCGCCCGCACAACGTCTATGGCGAGCGCCAAAACATCGGCGATCCCTACCGCAACGTCATCGGCATCTTCATGAACCAGATTCTCCAGAATCAGCCGATGTCCGTCTTCGGCGACGGCCAGCAAACGCGCGCATTCAGCTACATTGACGACGTCGCGCCTGTCATCGCCGCCTCGGTCGAATTTCCAGACGCCTACAACCAAGTCTTCAATGTCGGCGCCGATAAACCATACTCCATCTTGACGCTCGCGGAATCCGTCGCGGCGGCGATGGGTGTTCAGCCCAACGTCAAACACCTGGAAGCGCGCAACGAGGTCGTCCACGCATTCTCGTCGCACGACAAAGTGCAGAAACACTTTGGCGGCCTCATCAAGAACATTTCGCTCGAAAAAGGGCTCGCTCGAATGACGGATTGGGTCAAGAAGAGCGGCGCGCGCAAGGGCAAGCCCTTCGAAGGCATCGAAGTGCCCCGCAACCTGCCGCCCTCCTGGGCAAAGCTGGTCGCGCCCGCAACATAACTCGAAAGGCATCGCGTGAACACACAGCGCGCACAATCGCAGCGGAACACTGCGACATGGATTGCAGCGGCTGTCGCGCTTGTTGCAGGGTGGGCTCTCTTTCACTTTCAGGGCGTCACCGATATTGGCTACATCGCCAACGAAGCGCGCACATCCGGCTTCAGTTGGCTCTTCTGGCGATGGCGCGTGGATTGGGCCGGATCGCACTATGCCATCAATTTTCTCGCCCCCCCTCTTGCGCTCTGGCTCCTCTTTCGCCGACGCGCAGAGCTGCGCGCGGCGACACTGCACGTCGCGTGGGCCGGATTTTTTGTATTCCTGCTCGGCCTCGCGCTCCACATCCTCGGCGCCAAGGCCCAACAAACGCGCCTCAGTCTCTTCGCCATGGTCGTCATTCTGTGGGGGCTCCCATGGTTTGCGCTCGGCCCCGGTGTCGGGCGCGCGCTGCGCTATCCCCTTCTGGCCATGATCTTCATCGTGCCGCTCAATTTTTTCGACTATCTCCTCAATCCCTTCCGCGTCATGGCCACCCGGCTATCCGCAGCAATCGGATCCGGCCTCGGGCTCCCCGTTCAATCGCTGGGCTCGCTCCTCATCGAATCGGAATCACACGCGTGGATGATTGACCTCGCCGATTCCACCAGCGGAATCTTTGCGCTCCTCTCGCTCACACTCTGGACCCTCTTCCTCGCCGATCTTCTCTATAGACACGCCGCGCGCCGCATGTTCTTGCTGATCGCCGCCACGCCCATCCTCTTCTTCGCCACGACCACACTGCGCGGAATCATACTCGGCTTCCTCGCGCAGGGGCTTTCCGCACAAACGGCAAACGCCCTCAATCAGCGCTATCCCGCGCTCCTGATGCTCCTCCTCTTCCTGCTGTTGCAACTCGCGTGGATTCGCCTTCTCGCCATCCGCCCGCGCAGCATCGCCTCTCGCTTCCAAAACATGATCAAGCCGCAAGGGGATGCCCCGCCACCGCCCTCAACTCGGGATGGTCTTCTGTGAAACCGGCATCTGCATTCTTCCTCGCGGCCGCCCTGTTCGCCCTCACGCTCCTCGCCATGCCCCGCATGACGCGCATCGAGTTCGTTGATCAACCATCCGTGGCCACCCAACTCCCCGACCGCATGCCGAGCTGGAGCGGACGCTATATCCTCTTCTGCCAAAACCCCGCCCACGGCGAAACGCTGATCCTCGACGAGCGGCCTACGGTCTGCCCCGAATGCGGCGGCGAACTCAATCCGCTCTCCAGCTTCGAACTCGCCGTGCTCCCTGCGGACACCCGCGCAGACAAGCGGCAATATACGCGCACCGATGGCGCCATCCTCCAAGCGGCCATCGTCTTCAGCGGGCGCGATCGCTCCAGCATCCATCGCCCCGAAGTTTGCCTCATCGCCGCCGGAACAGAAATTGTAGGACGCCGCATCCATACCGTCTCCCTCCCCAACCAAAAATCGCTGGACCTCCAATTGCTCGATGTTCAGCAGACCTATCGCCTGCCCGATGGCCGCACGGCCACCGCGCGCTCCTATTTCGCCTATTGGTTCGCGGGGCGCGGACGCGAAACAGCCTCACAACCCGCCCGAATGTTTTGGATGGCCTGGGACCGAATCGTTCACAACCGCGCCTATCCCTGGGCCTATATCTCCATCGCGGGCGCCTATGATCGGCCCGGCAATGAGCCCCTCCAAAGGCTGGACGACCTAATCCAACAGATTTATCCTCTCCTGCATCAAGGTGCGACCTCGTCCGCATCAGCCCATGAATGAGCGATTCGCGTTGAAACCAGAGACCTCCAGCTATCCCTATGCGCGACGATTCTTCACGAACGTCATCGTTCTGGGCGTCTTCGAAGCCATCGCGCTGATGATCTCCCTCCTCCTCGGCGGCATCATCCGCCTCGCGTGGAAGGGCGAGCCCATGCTCGCCAACTGGATGTGGTATCTCCTCGCTGCATGGGCCATCGGCGCCTACATCACGCGACTCCTTCCCGGTTGGGGACTCGGGCCCGTCGAAGAATTGCGTCGCACGTTCTTTCTTCTCGCCGCCGTCTTCACGGGCACCACGGCGATGCTCTTCTGGGGCAAAGCGGCGGAAATCACCAGCCGCTTCACGCTCACCCTGGGCTTCCTCCTCAGCATCGTCTGCGTCCCCCTCATCCGCCGCGAAGTCAAACGCAGCCTGCTTCGGCTAAATCTCTGGGGCGTCCCCGCAGTCCTTTACGGCCATGCGAAACCGCTCGTCCAAGTCGCCAACGCGCTGCGGGAAGAACGCGGGCTCGGATACCTTCCCGCAGGGGTATTCCTCGAAGAATCCGGCAACGCGCCCACCGAAGTCGCGGGACTCGCCATGCTCGGACCCTCCGACACCTTCACCGAAACCGCCCCGATCGCGCTCCTCGCCACTGCGGGCCTCTCGCCCCAACGCGTGAGCGAATTGCTCGATGGCCCACTTGCAAACTATCGCCGCATTGTCGTCATCCCCGACATCTCCGAGGCCGCCACACTGTGGGTCAAACCGCGCGATCTCATGGGCATGCTCGGCATCGAGATCCCCGGCAACCTTCTCGACCCCCTCGCCCGCTTCGCCAAACGCACCCTCGACCTCCTGCTCGTCCTCACCTTCGCGCCCATCTGGATGCCGCTCTGCCTCCTGATCGGCATCGCGGTCTTCCTCACCGACCGCGCAGACCCCATCTTTCGACAAGAGCGCATCGGCCGATACAACCGCCCATTCCGCACACTCAAGTTCCGCACCATGTATCCCAATGCGGAAGACATCCTCCAGCGCAGCCTCAACGAGAACCCCGAGCTTCGCGCCGAATGGGAAGCCCACTTCAAACTCCGCAACGATCCGCGCATCACCCGCATCGGCCGATTTCTCCGCAATACATCTCTCGACGAAATCCCCCAGCTCTTCAACGTCCTGCGCGGCGACATGTCCCTCGTCGGCCCGCGCCCCCTCCCGCGCTATCACTACGACGAACTCCCCGTGCGCGTTCAACAACTTCGCGACCGCGTGCGCCCCGGCGTCACCGGCCTCTGGCAAGTCTCCGGCCGCAGCGAAGCCGGACACGCCGCCATGCCGCGCTGGGACACCTACTATGTCCGCAACTGGTCCATTTGGCTCGACATCGTCATCCTCGCCCGCACGTTCCGCGCCGTCTCTTCCGGGCAGGGAGCCTATTGAGAATGAGCCCCCCTCCGGGTATCTTCACAGCCATGGCCCCAGTTGGACTTTCTCGACTTCTCGCCTTCGTGCTTTTCCTCGTCGCCCCAGCCCTCGCGCGCGCACAAGGCCCACACGAAATCGCCCTCATCGTCAACCAGAACTCGCACGACTCCATCGAAATCGCGCACACCTACGCCCACCTGCGCCGCATCCCCCCATCCAACATTCTCTATCTCGACCTGCCCAATAACCCCGACAGTCTGCGCGCGGAAATCTCGCTCTCCGACTTCCAGCGCTTGATCTATGAACCCGTCCAAAAAGAACTCGCCGAGCGCAAACTGCAAGATCACATCCTCGCATGGATCTATTCCGCCGATTTCCCCATCCGCATCACCACCGCAGCCCCCATCTCGCTCACCGGCGCAACCTTTATTCGCGGAGAAGTTCCCCAACGCGAGCAAATAGACCAGGGCACATTCCCCTCTCCCTTCTTCCGCGGCCCGGTTCGAGAAGGCGAAACCGGAGGCCCCGCCGGATCGCTTCAGGAGTTTGCAGTCGTCCTGCAAGACAAAATGCCGCTCCCCTCCATGATGCTCGGCTACACCGGCGCGCGCGGCCTCCCCGTCGAAACCATTCTGGATGGACTCCGCCGCGCAATCACCGCCGACGGAACCAAACCGCGAGACCCCGTCTACTTTCACCTCAGTGACGACGTCCGCTCCACAGCGCGGCGCTGGCAATTTGACGGCATCGCCGCAGAACTCAAAGAAATCGGAATCCCCTCCACCATTTCCTCCAACCGCCCACTCGAAAACGCCCCGCTCTCCGGCCTCATGCTCGGCACCGCCTACACCGCTGACTCATGGGGTCGCCTCCAACCCGGTTCCATCGCCGACAACCTCACCAGCCTCGGCGCCTATTTCCACATCCATGAACAAACCCGAATCTCGCACTGGCTTGCCGCCGGCGCAGCCGCCAGTGCCGGAACCGTCGGCGAACCCTACGCCAACTGGCGAAAGTTTCCCCACGCCCGCATCTTCGCCCACTACATGCGCGGCTGCACCGCCCTCGAAAGCTATCTGCAATCTGTCGCCTCCCCCCTCCAGCTCCTCCCCGTCGGCGATCCGCTCTGCAGACCCTGGAGCCGCCCCATCCCCCTCACCCTCATCAGTCTGGAAGACACAAAAGCGCCCCTCAGCGGCATCGCATCCTTCCACGCATCCTCGCTCGTCCCCAATCTCAACATCCTCTTCCTCCTCGATGGCCGCACCGTTCCCACCGCCGGCAATACCACTGGAATCCGAATTGACACCCACATCCTGAGCGATGGCTATCACGAGTTGACGGCCATAGCCTACTCCCCCGGCCCCATCCGAAGCCAGGGCCTCGCGAAACTCGGCTTTACCGTGAAGAATCGCGATCAATCAGCGCACATCGCCCTCGCTGAAGGCACCGCGACAAATCTCGACCTCACGCGCCCCATCAAACTCTCCATCGGCTCCAGCACAAACGCAACTCGTTACACCCTCATCGTCAATGAGCGAACGCTCTGGGAAGGGCCCGCCTCGCCCAATAATCAAACCGTCACTCTCCCGGCCTCCACCATCGGCCCGGGCCCCGCCCGCCTCCAACTCCTCGCGGATTTTACAAACAACACGCAAGTGCAAAGCGCGCCGCTCCCCATTCACATCCAGCGCCTGAACCGCCCGCCTTCCCCTCCCTCCATCACCGTCTCAAATCTGGCGGATCACACCACACAACTCACCGCACACAGCGCCGACCCCGATCGCGACGCCGTCCAAATCACCTGGTTCTCCGACCTCACCACCCGCCAACTCGCGGGCGCAAAAACACAACCCGCGCTCACGCAAGCGGACGACGGAACATGGACTCTCGCCACCACAG
The DNA here is from genome assembly GCA_023953695.1 of Kiritimatiellia bacterium. Lineage (GTDB taxonomy): Bacteria > Verrucomicrobiota > Kiritimatiellia > CAIVKH01 > CAIVKH01 > JAMLJG01. The sequence goes on along the minus strand of JAMLJG010000001.1, from coordinate 156,250 downwards.
GTGGCGGCGCGCTCGTCGAGCTTGCCGATCCGCTCCCCCCCAATACGCGCGAACTCACGGCCCTCATAAAAACCCAACCCGTCCTCTACAACACTGGAAGCCAAATCGGCGGCCTCGCCTTTGACATCAAAGATGACCAGAACTATTCCTGCTTCGGTTGGCACTGGGAAGAAGGCGGCTGGATTCTCGGTCGCGTGGAAAATGGACGCCTCGTTCGCATCGCCACGCGCGGCACGCCGCTCAACCCGCGCACCCCCTACAGAATCGGGTTGCGCCAAAGCGAAACGGAACTCACCGCAACCATCGGCGATGAAATCATCGCACAGACCGATAAACTCCAACTGCGCGGCGCCATCGGCCTCTCCGGCGGGCAACCGGCGCTCACCCTCTCCCAAATCGCTATCACTCCCCCCAGCCAAACCTCTCCCGAGCAAGCGACATCGCCAACCCTCAACGCAGACCCCGCCACCCCGCTCCTCATCCGCGCCGCAGACCACGCCACATCAAGCTGGACATCATTCCCCTAGAAGAAGGGATAGCGCGAGAGACGCCGCGCATGAGCGCATGAGCCTTCGATGAAGCGCTCATCGAGCGCACCGGAAGCAACTACGCCTTCAGCGCCGCCGCCACGGCCTCGGCAAGCTGATCAATCGTGTCCGCAACGGGCACACCCGCTGCGGCAAAGGCCTTGATCTTTGACTCCGCCGTACCAGCGCCACCCGAAACAATCGCCCCAGCGTGACCCATCCGCTTTCCTTCCGGCGCGGTCCGACCCACGATGTAGCTGAAAACCGGCTTCTTGATATGCTCGCGAATAAAGGCAGCCGTGCGCTCCTCCTCATCGCCCCCAATTTCTCCGACCAACACGATCGCATCCGTGTCCGGATCCCTCTCAAACAACGGCAAGAGATCCATCGGACCCGACCCCACAATCGGATCGCCACCAATTCCAATACACGTGGATTGACCCACACCCAAATTCGTCAGCGCAAAGACAATCTCATACGTCAGCGTTCCGCTGCGCGAAATGACACCCACGCGGCCGGGCGCATGAATATACCCCGGCATAATTCCAATCTTGCACTGCCCCGGCGTGATCACTCCCGGGCAATTCGGACCAATCAAACGCAACCCGCGCTCGCGCACCTGATGATAGATGTCCATCATGTCGAGCGTCGGAACTCCCTCCGTAATCGCGATAATCAGCGGCACCGAAGCGTCAATGGCCTCGCGAATCGCCGCAGCAGCAAACTTGGCGGGCACATAGATCACCGTCGCATTGGCCTTCGTCGCCGCCACGGCCTCCTTCACCGAATTGAACACAGGAAGACCGTGCACCTGCTCTCCGCCCTTGCCCGGAGTCACACCCCCAACAACATTCGTTCCATAATCCAACATCCCCTTCGCATGGAACGACCCATCGCGCCCGGTAATGCCCTGAACCAACACGCGGGTATTGCGATCAATCAAAATACTCATGAGTTTCCATCCTTCGCGCCACCCGCCGCCTCAATCACCTTCTTCACCGCCTCCGAGAAGGTATTGGCCGGAATGAGCGCGGTGCCCTTCAACAACTCCAACCCCTCTTTCGCATTGGTTCCGGTCAGCCGCACCACAATCGGCACATCAATGGCGGTGCGCTCAAAAGCCGCCAAGATTCCCCGCGCAATGTCGTCGCAGCGCGTGATCCCTCCAAAAATATTGATCAAAATCGCTTTGATCCCCGGCCGACTCAAAATGATGCGGAACGCCTGCACCACCTTGTCCGGATTCGAGCTTCCGCCAACATCCAAAAAGTTCGCCGGCTGACCGCCGAACAGCTTAATCATGTCCATCGTCGCCATCGCGAGCCCCGCCCCATTGACCATGCAGCCAATGTCGCCCTCCAGCTCCACATAGCTCAACCCGAACGACTTCGCATCCACCTCATTCGCATTCTCTTCCGCCAGATCGCGGAGCGCCTCCACCTCGGGATGGCGGAACAGCGCATTGTCGTCGAAATTCACCTTGCCATCCAGCGCCACAACTTCGCCCGAAGGCGTCAGAACGAGTGGATTGATCTCCACTAACGAGCAATCGAGTTCCAGAAATAGGCGGAACAAATTGCGCATGATCCCCAACACCGCCACCGCGTGCGCAGAACCAAACAGCAGCGGCGCAACCCGGCGCGCATCCTCTTCAGGGAACGCGCGTGTCAGTGTCGTAAATCGGTGGATTTTTTCAGGAGCCGTCTTGGCCAACTCCTCAATCTCCATTCCGCCCTCCGCACTCGCCATGAACAAAATCCCACGCGAGCTGCGATCCAGAATCACTGCGAGATAAACCTCCTGCTCAATATCGGCCGACCCGACAACAAGCACCTTGTTGACGTGGCTGCCCTTGATGTCCATCCCCAGGATCGCCGCAGCTTTTTGCTGCGCCTCTTCCGGCGAATGGGCCAGCTTGACGCCACCCGCCTTCCCGCGACCGCCGGTGTGAACCTGCGCCTTGACGACAACCGGCCCGCCAATCGCCCGCGCAATCGCGCCGGCTTCTTCAGGACTTGTCGCCACGCGCCCGAGCTTTGTCGGAATGTTGAACTGATCAAACAGTTCTTTCGCTTGGTATTCGTGGATTTTCATGGAACTTAAGGATCATAGAACTGTCACAGGCGCCACTCAAGGGATATTCCTGGCCCCGTTTTCTTCCAACGGCGCACGGCGGGTTGGCCGAGCTCGGATCGCTCTTCCTTCTTGACCCTCATGCCGCAGGTTCCGAAGCTATACCTACCGCGAAACTATGAATAAATCTTCCACTCCCACATCGTATCCAGAGGCCCAGTTCCTCCTGTTTCTGAGTTTTGGGGTCCTCGCCTTCTTCGGCCTGCGCACCATTTCGAATCCAGACTTCTGGATGCACCTCGCTGTCGGTCGAACGCTCGCTGAATCCGGATGGATTCGAACCGACCCCTTTTCTTTCACCACAACCCAAAGCAGAATCTGGATCAATCCAGCCTGGATGTATGACGCTGCCCTCTATCGCATCTGGCAACTCGGCGGCGCGGCTGCCGTCACCATCGCCACGCTGACCTGCATTCTCGCGGCATTCGCGCTCCTGCTCCCCCTCGCGCGGCGCGGCGCCGGTGGCGCTTCGCAGGCCCTTGCCATTCTCCTCATCGCTTGGCTCATGGCGCCCATCTTAACCCCATCGCCCGCCGTGCCCGCACTCCTCGCCACCGCGCTCACCATTCGGATCCTCACCGTCGCCTCCACACGCACCGCCCTATTCATTCTCATCCCCGTGCAAATAATTTGGACGAATATGCACGGGTCCTTTCTCCTCGGCCCATTGCTCGGCGCGCTCTACTGGTGGGAATCTGCGCGCACAACGAAAGATAACCGCCTCGCCATCTGGCTACCCGTCGCTCTCCTGGCAGCCACCCTGGCAAACCCCTACGGGATCCAACTCCACAAGCTCGCTTTCAAGAGCATCGTTGACCCCAACGCGGCCGCGCTGATCCAGTGGATTTCACCTTTTCAAGCCGACTTCGCACCCTTCTTTGGCCGCCACGCCGCCACCCTCCTTTTGGCCGTCATTGCCAGCGCATTCATCGCGATTCCACACCGACTTCCGCTCGTGCCCACCACACTCGGCGTGTTCGGCGCATTCCTGCTCGTCATTTCCCCTCGCTACTACCTGTTCAGCGGACTCTTTGTCTTCCCCTTTGCCGCCTGCGGTCTCCAAGGCATCGCCACGTGGCTAACGAAGCGGACCGGCAACGACAAATGGGCCGTCATCGGACGAGGTATCTTCTTTCTCTTTTGCCTCGCCACCATCCTGGTCGTCGGAAGCAACTACTATTTCAACCGCAGCGGAAGCTCCTCCACTTTTGGGCTGGGCATCACCCAAAACCTTTACCCCGAAAGAGCAAGCGAGGTCCTTCTGAGTCATCCCGATTTCCCGAAACATGCGGTCAATCTGGCCCATGATGGCGGCTACCTCGCATGGCGTCTGCCGGGGCGCAAAATCTTCACCGATACACGCGCCCCCGTCTATGGCATTCCCTTCTACCAGGGCCTGGCAGGCGCTCTCGGCGGACACGCGGAAACCTGGAACGCACTGATACAGCGATTCGATATCGGCGCCGTCATCCTCAACGGCACATGGGCCGGATCCGCCCCGGCCGCCAGGCGGCTCATTGACTCCGGGCAGTGGGCGCTCGCCTATTGGGATGGCACCACCATCGTCCTCCTGCGCCGCACCGATGAAAACGCAGCCCTCATCGCAGACCCCAGCATCCAACAGAGCGGACTCGCGCATTTTGAATCAACACGGCGAATCTACAGAGATCGGCTCGCCGCTGGTGGCTATCTGCAAAATGAACCCTCGCTGATCAGCGCCGGACAATTTCTTTTCTCGCTCGAACGCTTTGACGAAGCTCGCTCCCTCCTGTCAGACGTGGTCCAAGGATCTCCCACGTTTAGCCTGGCGTGGCAACTCTTCGGGATCTGCCTCGAAAGGAATGGCGACCGCACCAACGCCATCCTTGCACTTGAACGCGCGACACAGCTCCGCCCCGACAATGTCCTGTCATGGCTCTGGCTCGCTCGCGTCCTGAACGAAAACGGCGACTCGACTGCCGCCGCTGAAGCAGCGAAGAAGGCGCATAAATTAAATCCGAAATTCGCGGAAGCCTTTGAGAAAGCAAACCCCTCTCGTCCTGAGAGCACACCGTCCGAATAGCGGATCAAGCCTCCTCTTGTGCCCGAGATCAGATGCGCCGCGAAAGAGCAGCTTCATCGCTCGCGATCTCTGTTATTCCTCAACCAACTTCACGCGGAAGAACTGGAGCGGCCCCGGCGCGATATTCGTCACCGTCGTGAACAGCGTGTCCGCCACCGCCGTCTGCACCTCACCCACCGCCTCATACACTTCGTCGTAATCCGGATCCGGCGACGACAACTCTAGCTGATACTTCTTCCCCGGTACCGTATCCCACTCCACTCGCAACCCGCTCCCATCCGGCTGAATCCTCACCATCGCCAGATACGAACTCTCATCCAGCAAGCCCGTCCCCGCTCGATGCTCATCCCCATCCGACATCCCATCCCCATCCGTATCCGGATTGTTTCGATCCGACCCATAACTCGTCTCCCACGAGTTGTTCAACCCATCCCCATCGTCATCCCCCACATCCAGCGGATGCACCGTCGAACCCAACTCAATCTCCATCACCGCATACTCTGCCGTCGGATTCGTGTATATCAAACTATCCCCATAGAACGCTCCCTCCTCCGAAAACACCCGCGCAAAGAACTTCGTGGGCTGCGACCGGTCTATCAGCAACGCGCCCGACACCCTTCGCTCCAACCCCTCTCCATACTCCAACACGCCCGCCCCTATGTGCGTCTCCAAGATCAGCTCGTTGGGCGGATTCGGCGTCCCATCCACTTCTGGGGGATTTATCACCCCGCCAGGCGCCGTGAGAAACTCCACCCGCGGCCCCGACCCGCTCGAACCCAGCAGAATCGCTCCAAACTCGTTCGTCACCGCCCCCACCGTCTCAAACGGAAGCGGCGCATTGATCTGCGCCTGCGCCGAAACGGCGCTCGCCGCAATCAATAGCGCTATTGCACATAGATTTCGCATGTTCTGTCTCTGGCTAATCGTTCTCATGGCGACATCGTCCGGGTAGGCGGTGGATACGTCGGTGCGTTCGTAAAGACGATGTCGGCCCCCGGCGACCGCCGCAGGATGAAGATTGCATCGTCCGGCTCTATAATCGCGCTCATGGCCGAGCCACCCCCGTCCACATAGCGCCACGGCGCAGCGGCGTGGGCCGGCAGCAGACTCTTGTAGATGCGCAGCCGCGGCTGCCGCAGCGAGCCGAACGACACCCCGTTGGTCGAAACATTGCTCAACACGCGCAACTCATCCGCGGCCCCAGGGAGATACCCGGCTCCAAAGCTCCCAAATTGCTTCATAAAATCCGCTACCGTGATCCGTTCCGTCATCTGCTGGCTCAACAGGTGATACTCCGGCGCATTCGTTGACATCGGCGCCGGAATCGTCCGCACCAGCGCCTGCGTCGCCACGCGCCCGATCAGCACCAAATTCGTCGGAGAAGCCGTCAGCGGCAACTCAATCATAAACCCTTGCCCCAGCGGCACTCGCTTGCTATTCGCCGCTCCACTGCCCCCCACCGAATACTGCCAGCCCGCTGACTGCGAGAGCCACACCACCGACGTGGCCACCGTGCCGAAGTTCGTCGCCCCAATCGTCGGACCGAACCACGCGATGCGCGCGGAGGTCGCATAACTGCTTCCCGCCGGAAGCGTGTTTGTTCCAAACGTGTAGGCCACCGTGCTCTCCACCTCGTTCGTCGTCGCAGGATCCGGCAGCGAGAACAGCGAATACCAGTTCTCGCCCGGATGCAGGCGCAACCCCTTCGCCGCATAAATCTCGACACTCGCAACCCGAGGCGATACGTTGGTCCTCCACCGATTTTCCTTCGCCACGCGATAGAGGCGATAGGTCGTGCCCGTCAACAGTCCCGGCGCAACGCGGTTGGTCCCACCGTAATCCTGGAAACGCGGATGATTCGTGTAGGCGAGCCAATCCCAACTATTCGAGAGCGACGCGCGGAAGCCGTTGGCGCTATCCACATAGATCACATCGTAGTCGCGTGTGATCATCTCATTCGTCGGCCCCGTCCAGCGCACGTCCAGGCCCATGTTCACGCGCGTGACACCCTGCGTGACCAGGAAGCGATCCGTGTTGCCAATGACGCTCGTCACCGAGCCGATGTTGCCCGCCTCATCCCGAGCGCTTAGCTCAATCTTGTAGTAGGCGTCAAACTGCAGATTCGAAAGAACAAGATTTGTGAAGGCCCAGTTGTTCAGCACATTCGACCACGCCGCCACCGTGCGATCCAGCGTGGTGGTGATGGCGTTATCAACAGGCACGCCATTGGTGTCGTGCACCTCATAGTAGCGGATGATGTATGTATCCCACGGCGATAGCGGCTCGCTGTCTGCCTGACGCCAGCCGGCCGCCTGCGCAGCCGACGCGCCACCCGGCGTCCACTCAACCTTGATTTCAGACGATTCATCAATACCAGGGTCAAATAGAAGATCATTCGCCGCATCCGTTGCGCGGAACGCCGAGATCAGCGGTGGCGGATTGGTATCCACTCGAACGATAATCGGCTTGAGGCTGCCCATCGCGCGATCACTCGGGCGATCATCGTCATCATCCACGGCAAAAACAAAGCCCGTGATTACGCCCTGCTGCCCGAGGATGCTCGCCGTGTGGTTTGTGGTCCCCGTGTTGATCCGGATACCTGCATTGGTTACAGTCGGAATCCGATTGGTAATCATCGGAACCACGAGACGATATTCATCCACACTCGAATAGTCGTCCACACCCTCCGTCCAGCGCATCACCAACTGATTGGTGCTGATCCACTCGGAAATCGGGGTGACATTGATGTCATCCATATAGACCTGCGGCCCCGTCGAGGAGACGCGCGAGATGCGCAGCGTTGTAATGCCATCCCGATTCACGACCCACGACAGCATCTCGAACTCCGGATTCAGCGCCGACACCGTCTGCGTCCCAAAGCTCACCCAACTGCTTCCATCGCGCCAGTCGAGGCTGACAAGAACATCGTTCGTGGCATCCTCGCCGCCAAAGCGACCCGCAAACACGGTCAGATTTCCCGCATCCTCGATCGGCGGCAACTGCAGGCTCGTCTGCGTGTTCGTCGTCAACAACCCGATTCGCTTCGTGCCCGAAACCTTCGGATTCAGCGAACCCCACAACACATTGCCCTCGGCAATATACGTTCCATTGTCTGCCGGATACGTCCAGGCCCCACTAAAGGAGAGTACATTTGTCCAGCCTTGCGAAGATTCAAACGTCTCAAGGAAGTTTGTTCCGCTCAGACTGGCTCCCTCGGCGATGGCCGAGGCGATAATCGGCCCGCGCGCATCGTCATCGATAATTCGCACAAAGCCCACCTGCGCGGAGTATAGTGTAGCCGAATCGTTCGGCCGGTCATCGTCAAGGTCCGGGATCGTCACGCGCACAACCCGCGTCGTGCTCGCCAGCGGGTTCACCCCGATATTCGTCGCCATGAGCGTGCCAATATAGTTGTATTCGAACGCGCCGACTCCGAAATCCCAAATATTCGTCAAAACTTGATTGGTCGCAACCTGCGCGCTGGAGAGCGCCGCGCTATAGTTCGAAAAGTTTCCGCTGATCACATCGCCCAGACTGAAACTCATTACGGTATTCGTTGTCCCGGAATTTCCGCGGCCCACCCCGGTGTGAACATCCCGTGCGCCAAAGGCAAACTGAAGTCCGATCGCACCGGATGCGGCCAGGTCGCCATCGGTAACCGTCCATGTCATATTTGTCGAGGTTCCTTTGCGACGATCCAGCCCTCGCACCGTTTCGGACGATGCGAAGGTGCCGCCATTCGTTAGAACCAGGAAGGGCGTGGCCGCAGCGTTCGAGTAGCTCAAATTGACCACAACAGGTGTGTTGGAGTCGTCGTCAATCACGCGCAACATTCCGAACAGCGCATTGCTCACCCACAGCGAATCACGAATACGATCATTGTCCGCATCGTGCATGGTCGCGCGGATCGGGCGCATATTGGTGCCATCGCCATAGAGATCGCCAACCTGCGCGTAACTCATACTCGCAAAGCTCCACAAGTTGGTCGCGGTCTCGTTCGTGCTGGCCGCGCTGCTCATGGCCGCCTGGAAGTCGGCCGTATTGTTCGTCGCAAACCCGTCAATGGTGACCGCCATGTTCGTGCCATCATTCGCCGTTCCGCGCGCCAACCCGCTATACGAATCATAGGCATTAAAGCTGAAGTGGAGCGGGTTGGTCGCGCCAACCGAAGCCAACTGGCCGTCTGTAACCTCGTAGTAGGTGATGTAGTTCGCGTTGAATTGGAAGTTGTCGAAGCGGTTATTCCCACCACCGGACGCCGTATCCACACCAAAGACGATGCGAAACGTCACGGAAGCGGCGTTGTTGAGGTTGGTATTTGCGCTCAAGTCCACCGTCTTGGTGGCGAACGATGCGCCCGGAAGCCACCCCGCCTCAACCGTCGTGAACGGGCCATTGCCAATGGCAACTTCGATATTGTTGCTGTCATACCCAGTGCCGGAGCGCTGGGCTGCGAACGACACCACAAGATCTTTGCGACCCGACATATCAACTGTGAAGCTGATATATCGGCCTATATTGGCTCCGCCCGAAATCGTAATATCCCGACCCGCCAGATCGCCCGCAAAGGCATTCACGGAAGTGCCCGCGCTGTCGTTCGTCGTGGCAATCGAATTGACCATCGTTCCTGCGCCGTGGCTCACCGTCTCCATCGCGCTGACATTATTGAAGTTCCATACGGCGATTGCATCAACGCGGCCCGTCTTCGGCAGGCTCGCATTGCCCAGCATCACCTCCACAGCTCCACTGCCAACCGCAGGAGGATCCGAATCGTCATCAACCACAAATATCGGCACGGTACTGGTGATCGAGAGCCAGTCATTCGCGCGATCGTTATCGGTATCCGAATAGGCCACCAAGGCCTCTCCATCGCCCAGGGTAATCATCTCATAGGCGCCGATGAACCCGTCGTTCGCATTCGTGATGAGCGTGCGAACGCTGTTGCTGAAACTCACCGTGAAGAGATTCGAGACCACGACATCGCCATTCGTATTGAACAGCATGAAATAGGGCGCATGCGAGAAGCTGGAGTTCGTCGCCAGCACGCCGCTATCCAGATCCTGCAGAACGTTTGTCACCCAATAGGTTCCCTCGCGCACCTGTGCATCCGTCAACTGCGGGATAACCCAATCGAAATTGCCCGCGCCGGTAACCTTGAAGTGGAAATTGGTCACCGCCATGGTGTCGTTGGTGGAACTGATCCAATTGCTCGAATCCGATATCTGCGAGAGGAGATAGGATGCGGTTCCCGTCGTCGGCCCCGAGTAGAGCACATTGGCGCGGCTTCCGATCGGCACGCTCACGGCCGTCACCCCATTGGTCAAGCCGCGATAGAGAGCCGAGCTCTCGTTGTTGTTGGGAATAGGATCGCCCGGCGGATCGTACCAGCGAGGCCCCATATTGACCGCATAGATGAAGCGCACATTGTTCGGATCGTTCGATGGCGAACCGACACCGTCATACTGATAGATGACCACTTGGTCGCCGGCGTTATTGATATTCTCGAGCGACAATTCAAAAACCTGACCCACATCCGCGTTGCCAACGGCCACCCATTCATTCGTGTGAAACTCGGTCGGCCGGAACCACCAGTTCGACACAGGGTCCCACCCGCAATCCGTGAAATAGAACCGCGTCCCCGATGGGAACGGGCTCAACACCACAAATGAAAAGCGATCCGCCGTGCCGGTATACGTGCCATTGACACCGATGATCGCCACCGCGCCGCCAATCAAATTGGAGACGCCCGACCCCCCCACGCCATCAATGGTGAATTCATAAATCTCTGGATAATTGATGTCGTCGTCCTGCACAAAGAACTCCAGCGCGGTGTTCACGGTCAGCGCGCGCCAATACGGAACATCGTCAGCGCCATTCGCCGCCGCGAAGGAGCCGCCACTCAGATTGTTGTTCTCGGCGCTCAACGTGATGAAATAGGTGTCGTCATAGGTCGAGTTGGTGATGCTGAACGCGCGGTGCTGATAGGTTGTGACCACCAGCGATCCGTTCATCCCCGAATAGTTTGTGAACGCAGCATCGAACCCAAACCGAATCAGCTCCTGCGTGGAGATTACGACCGGATCATAATTCGGGACAACGCGGCCATTGCGCGAGCCGATATTCAGGGCGCCGTTTGCATTGGTCAGGAAGACCCCATACTGATTGCTCCAGAGCACGGCGATATCCAGCGGATCGGAGAGATTCACGAGATCGGCATCGTACACCGTGATATCCGAGCGATCGCCCTGAGGATTCAAAGAAGGATTGTAGTTCGTTCCCACATAGAGCAGGCGGGGGATTGGCCCATTCGCCATAGCGGATGACTGCAGCTCTCCATCCTTGCGCGCCACTTCATACCAATTTGTCCCCACGCGCACTTCGTCGTAATAGACATCCCCGATCTGCGTTCCCGCCGTGCCGCCAATATTGAGGCGAACTCCGGTCAAACTCGTGATGTGGCCCAACGTCTGCGTCGTGGTAACCTGCCAATATCCGGTTGGCTCTTCCGCGATGGATTCTGTCGTTAGCTCAAACGAAGTCGCACTCAATTCACGTGTGGCGAAATCATACTTCACGACGATGACATAGTCATTGCCTGTGCCATTTTCCAGCTCATCGGTGGCGTTGGAATTGACGCTGCTGCTGTCAATTCCCAGCAGTTTATTGCCTCCCGACACCTTGCCGATAAACGCCTTTTCTGTGCCGCTCTGCAAGAGAGACAGGCCCGCCCATTTGTCACTCCCATTGAACTCGTAGTTCATGATCCACGAAACATAGACCGTCCCGTTTGTCTGCGCTTCAAGGAAGGTGCGCTCAGCCGTCACGGTGCGGTCATCCACATCGCCGTAGAGAACGACTTTGTGCCCCGTGGGTGTGAAGTAGCTCGATTTGCCCACCGCAAATGACCCGGATGAATAGTCGGCGAAGGGCCCATTGCCGCCAAGCGCCCATGTGTCGGACCACCCCGTGCCACCCGATCCGCCCGAGAGCGATCCGCTCGATGCCCCAAACCCATCGTAAATCACACGACTGGGTTGAATCTGAATCAAATCGTTCCAATTCGTCGCGACTCGGATTTCATCGAAATAGGTGTCGCCCGGCGTGCCCGACCCTGTCGTGCCCGATGCGAGTCGAATGCCGTTGATCCGGCCCACGGTATTGCTCGCTTTGGCCAGCATCATATCCCACACAGCCGGCTCGCTGTCGGGCACTGCGTCCACCCCAATCTCATAGGCATTGGCGGCCGCAAGACCCGTTGACCAGTCATATCGCAAAATCACGATGTAATCGTTCCCGGTCCCATTGTTCATCACCCGATTGGACGAACTGCCGTCAATGCCGAGGCGCAGATCCGCCGTGGAAACCTCGCCCACAAAGAGGCGCTCGGTCGTGTTCGACATCAACTGCAAGCCCACATACTTACCCGCTCCGTCATACTGGAAGTTGACGATGTAGCTGACATAAATGCGGCCGCTGCCGAACCAGTTCGTGAACTGGCGACGAAGCGTAAGATTCGTATCGCTCGGAGGCGTCACCACAAGCTTGTTTGCCCGCGGCGCTGGATAGTTGGTTTGCCCCGCGAAGCTGCCCTGACTAATGCTGAAGTCATTGGTCGCGCCTATCCAGAAATTCGTGCCAAATCCCGCGCCACCCCGACGCGACACCATGGTCACCAAACTGGTATAGGCAAACGGCTCGACAATCTCCGTTGGCGAATAGGTTTCCATTGCCACATTTGCCGAGACTGGATCTGAGTAATAGTTGCCGTTCACCGAGTAGAACGCGTAGTAATTATCACTGCCCGGGGGAACCACATGCTCAAGACTGGACCCGCTCCCCTTGTAAATCACGCGCGACCCATCGCCTCCATACGCACTCCCCACGCTGTAGGCGGTTCCATTCGCCGGAACGGCAGGCGCGTTGGTCTGATTGTGGACGATCATCACATCGTAGCCGGCATCCTTCGTCCAACCAATGCGCACCAGCTCCTTGCCATCATTGGTCACACCCGCCGATAGAACCGACGGGATCGCCGTCAACGTCCACTCCACGGTCACGGTCTGCGGACTGCCAACTGCATTCGCATCGGCGATCGTGACCGTCGCGTTGTGGACCCCTGCCGTCATCGCCACCGGATTAAACGTCAAGGTGTGCTGACGCGACTCGCCGGCATCGTTCGTGCCCCCCACGGGACTCACCGAGAGCCACGACGCATTGGTCGTTGTTCCATAGAACAGGAAGCCCAAGCCCTCGTTCGTCACGCCAAACGAACCCGACGGCGCGGAACCCACCACCGAGGTCACGGACAGGCTAGCTGGACCCCGAACGAGCGAGGCGGGCACACCCGTGCCCTGAACCACAAAGTCGTAGAGCGTCTTGCCCGACACGTTGTTTGACACCGTGACCGTCGCCGTGCGCGTGCCCACAACCGAGGGATTGAACCGAACCTCAAACGTCGTCTGCGCGTTCGCCAGAACCGTTGTCGCGGGCGCCGAACTGATGCTGAAATCCGCCGCATGTGCACCGCTGAGCGACACATCGAAAATCCGGAGCACGCCCGGTCCGGCATTCGTGATCGTGTAGGTCCGAGAGAAATTGGTCCCCATCAACCCCACTGCGCCGAAATCTGTATGATCGCTTATCTGCGGAGTGACGCTGCCGTCCGCAATCACAACGCTGTTGCCCAGGACATCAATCGTGCTCGGCAAGACCACCGTCGTGACCATGGCCGTGGCCGAATTCTCTGTTGTGCAGAACGAAGAGGTCCCGCGCACGCGGAAGTAGTACGTCACATCCTCTGTCAACCCCGTTACAGACTCGCTAGTCCCGGAAACCGCTCGATTTGAGTAGCCGGGAACAAAATCGGGAACGCTCACATCCGCCGTCAACTTCACGTCGTCCAACCGCCACTCCACGGAGTTGCCCGAAGTGAAGCGGATTTGCATATTGGTCGCGCCTTCCATGGAAGCAGGAACGGCATTGGTGCGATAGTGCCACGTCGCAGTTCCCGCACCGGTCGGCAGGGATACCGCGCCACAAGAAACCCAGGAGGAGCCGTTCGTGCTCGCCTCCACGGTCATTCCGCTCCCATCCTCCGATGTCGAGTTTTTCCGAATGCCGTAATACAGCTTCATATTCGAGGAACCAACCGTGTTGATGCCGGCAATGATGAAATATTCTCCCAATGTGTTGAGCATCACATTGAAGGATCCCGAAGCTCCGGTGTAGCCGGACGAGGTGGAGGTGTTCCGCATGTCGCCCGTTCCACTCATGGTCAGATCGTCATGGTCAAAGCGATCATTGGACTCATGAGTAGAAATGGAATCCCCGTTAGACCCGCCCGTGCCCATGCTCTCCTCGAATACATCGCCACTGCCCGTGGTCGAGAAGGTGGCGTTCGTTGCTACATCCAAACGATACCCCGTCGCAAGATCCAAGGCATCCCACGCGGCGGTAAAATTGACATCATTCGTCACACTCGCGCGTAGATTCGTCACAATCGTCGAAAAGCACGGCGTGATAAGCGTGTGTTCCGAGCCGTAGCTCGTGCCGACACTGTTCTGCGCATACGCGCGATAGTAGTAGGTTTGCCCCGGCACCAGATTCGTCAACGTCGAGGTGAACGATCCCGTCCCCGTCCCATTGGTGGATTGCCCCGCCCCGCCCACGGTCGGATTCGACGCTGTGCCCCAGACCACGCCGCGCAGGGTAACCGACGCGCCGCCATCATCCGTGACGTTGCCTCCCGATGTCGCCGAGGTGAGGTTCGTCGCCGATGCGATGGTGGTGGATACGGTCGGATTCGTCACGGAACCGACACCCGCCACGGCAAATGAATACGGATTATTTGTCGAATCGTTGTTCGCAATCACGACGGCGGCCGTGCGCACCCCGACCGCCGTCGGATTGAAGGCGATCACCAAGTTTGAGATGGCTCCAGCATCCACTGTCGCAGGGAAGGAAAGAACAAGGAAGTCGCCCGCGGCCCCCATGCCGCTATTGGTCGTGACGGCAGAAATCGTCAAGGCCGCGTTCCCCGCATTGGTGATGGAGAACGTATTCGTGACCGCAAATGTGCCAGACCAGAGAACGGACCCGAAATCCGTTCCGTCTGCCGCAGTGGGCGTGTTGTCGCCATTCGCAATCGCCGCTCCGTTCGTCCCCAACACAATCGCAATCGGAGCGGCGACAAGCGCAGGCTTGAAGATCAAACGCAGATCGCCCCCACTCGCGTCCACAACGAAACTGCCCCCCCCAAGACCCGGGACAAATTCATCCGTGCTGACGGTGAACTTGTTCGAGGCAAACCCCGAGGCCGTCCCCGCATCCACAATGATATTCGTATAGCCCTGGGTGTTGTTGAATATCGGATTCCCTTTCAGCGCAATGACAAACTCATTTCCAGCGGAGGCGCTGACCGTGTAGGTGCCCGACCCACCGTTCACCGAAATAACATCCCAATCGGTACCCGCAGTCCCCGTCATCGCAGAAAAGTTCACCTGCATCCGCCCATTGTTCGGAAGCGTCAGGCTTGTCGCGCGCAGACTTCCGACGGTATTCGACGCCGTTCCGGCGCTCGCCTGCCCGTTGATCGTCAGCGCGCCCACCGAACCGCTGCCGTACAGGAAACTCGACGCGCCCACACTCATGGTCTGCGAGGTGTTCGTGCCATTGTAAATAGCGGTGCCGGCATTGACTGTCAACGTGCCGCTCGCGGTGCTGTTGCTCGAAAGAACGAGCGTGCCAGCCCCCTCTTTGCTCCAGTTTGCCGAGCCACTGATGTTGCCCGCATACGTGAGCGTCTTGTCGCTCGCGACAGACACCTTCGGTCCATTCACTGTCCCCACTTCGATCAACCGATAAGCACTGAGCGTGAAGGTCTCAGTCGCTTCGAGTGTGCCTGCATCCCAGATATTGATCTTTTCCGCAGACGAACCCGGCACCGCGCCCAGCGCGCGATCATCCGAAATCTGCAGCGTGCCGGCTTGTATGGACACCTTGCCGTTGTTGGTGCTCGCGGTTCCGGTCAGGGCGAGACTGCCGGATCCCTTCTTATTCCAACCCGCATTGCCGCCAAATACACCGCCATAGGTCAGTGTCTTTCCGGAGTCCACCTCAACACTCGGCCCATCCACATCGCCAAACCCAATGCCTCGATTCGCACTGATTGTGAAGGAGTTGGTGGCGCGCAGGGTGCCCGAGCTATAAATATCAATATGCTTCGGAGTCGCACTGCCCGGCACCGCGCCCAAACTCCCATCGTGAAAAATCGCGAGCGTCCCGCCCTCAATCCGTGTTCCGCTCGAATACGTGTTTGTCGTGTGCTGAAGCGTAACGGTTCCGGTTCCCATTTTGATGAGAAGATTCGGACTCGCCGTGTCCGTGCACGCTGGATCCGTACTATCCGTGATCTTGCCCACGATGTTTCGCGTCCCATTGTCGGCGCCCAAGAGGACATAACCCAAATTCGTCACCATCGTGTCCTGTGCCCAATAGGCATTCACCTTGGCGCTGCCATTCCAATCATCATTATAGTAGAGACTGAAGCCATCCACTCGATCATCGTCACCCGGTGAGTTCTGCATGGTCAGATCGTGCTTCGGCGTTTGCCCCTCCACATTGGCCGTGAACTCTTTGCTCGACAGGATATCGAACACCAGCGTCAGCGACGTATCCCACGGGCGCACGCCGGACCAACTCGGACTCCCATTCGCGTCCGTCACGTACAGATCGCCATACATGTTCCCCGCCTCAATGTACCCGCGCGTATTGCTGTGCCGATTCGCCCAGGAGCCTGTTGATGCGCCATCGTTTATGGACACGCCGAGAATGCCGTACGGTGAATAGCCGCGAACCGTCACGCGGAACCGATCGCCCGGTTGCAGATCGCGCAAATCGCCACCCCCGCTGCCATCTGTACGAAAGTTTCGCCAGGCGACCACCTGTTTATTGCCCGTGTTGGCCCACATCCCGATATTGGTCGCGCCCTCGTTGAAGATGTCACCCCCGTCGGTGAATTTCGTGTAATAGTTCGTCTGCTGAACGAATCGCACATGGGAAACCGGTGAGCATGCGGTTCCAAATACGGCTAAATCAATACCGCTCGACCCAAAATTGGCGCCATTCATCGGGGTGCGACCCGTGCCGCCAGCTGCGCTCGCTCGATACCCATACACGCGGAACTCGACCCCCGTGAGACTATTCAACCCCGCGATCGGATGCGTATGATCGGATGCGGAGGTCCCCGTGGTCGCCCACTGGGCCAGATTGCTGGTGAAGTTATCGTGACTGGCGCGAACGAACCAGTTGGTGGGTCCGGTTCCGCTGCGTTGAACGCGAATCGCAAAACTCGTGACCGTCAGCAAATAGCCCGAGTCGGGCGCAATTTGGAACGTCGCGTAGTCATTATTGCTTATTGCGTCACTATTCGTCCCGCCAACCGTCCACCCTATTGAGGTGAATGAACTCCCCGCTGCAGACGCACTCAAGCCAGAGCCGCGAGCGAGTCGAATATAGGGCGCGCTGGTCAGTGTGTTGGCCGCGCTCACGGATCCGGTTGTCGCCAACTGGTTCCCTGGTGCGCCAGCGACATCAAAACCAACCAATAGATCGCCCCGTGCGTCGCCGAGAACGGCAACTAGCGAGACAGTAAAGATTGTGCAGAGCCACCAAGCCCGAAAAGGTGAAGCGCTTTTCCACTCGTGTGGCGCCCGCAGTCCCGTGCAGAGCCGTAAACCCGCAACCCCGCGCCACTTCGCCTCAGACTTCACCCCATGCATAGCCTCTCTCACCCCCGCGCTATGCGCGCCCAGCGCGCCTTCTCCTCATCTGCCTCGTTTCGGCTTCGGAAGCCGCCAACCTCCCATCGTCACGTCAAAGCCGCTTTGCGTCAGCGTGCCACCTCGCAAAAATCCCAGAGAAACACCCCAAAAATCTCGCTCTCCGATTTGCGAATTGGAGCGGTAGCGCTCAACATTTTTTCGCAACCCCAACGCGACACACACCTCCTGACACTCTTGCCACACCCACAGCTGATTGCACTATAGTCGCCGTCTTCTCCTATGACAACATAATAGTAGTCCAGTCGGAGCAATTTGTTTAGGGCGCGTTGCCTCTAAAGCAAGTCGCTAGCGGTAAAGTTCCGCAACCGGGCGCAGCGCAGTTTTCAATCTGCACACCATGGGGCGCGACGCGGGATGCGCCTGCCCCGTTTTGCTCACCGGTTGTCGCGCCCAAGGCGAGCAGACAACACCTGCCGCCTCGCGCGAAAAGAATCGCGCGGCGGCTGCGATCAAGCGGGCAGCTCGGCCTATTCCTCAACCAACTTCACGCGGAAGAACTGGAGCGGCCCCGGCGCGATATTCGTCACCGTCGTGAACAGCGTGTCCGCCACCGCCGTCTGCACCTCACCCACCGCCTCATACACTTCGTCGTAATCCGGATCCGGCGACGACAACTCTAGCTGATACTTCTTCCCCGGTACCGTATCCCACTCCACTCGCAACCCGCTCCCATCCGGCTGAATCCTCACCATCGCCAGATACGAACTCTCATCCAGCAAGCCCGTCACTCGATGCTCATCCCCATCCGACATCCCATCCCCATCCGTATCCGGATTGTTTCCGATCCGACCCATAACTCGTCTCCCACGAGTTGTTCAACCCATCCCCATCGTCATCCCCCACATCCAGCGGATGCACCGTCGAACCCAACTCAATCTCCATCACCCGCATACTCTGCCGTCGGATTCGTGTATATCAAACTATCCCCATAGAACGCTCCCTCCTCGAAAACACCCGCGCAAAGAACTTCGTGGGCTGCGACCGGTCTATCAGCAACGCGCCCGACACCCTTCGCTCCAACCCCTCTCCATACTCCAACACGCCCGCCCCCTATGGCCGTCTCCAGATCAGCTCGTTGGGCGGATTCGGCGTCCCATCCACTTCTGGGGGATTTATCACCCCGCCAGGCGCCGTGAAAACTCCACCCACGGCCCCGACCCGCTCGAACCCAGCAGAATCGCTCCAAACTCGTTCGTCACCGCCCCCACCCGTCTCAAACGGAAGCGGCGCATTGATCTGCGCCTGCGCCGAAACGGCGCTCGCCGCAATCAATAGCGCTATTGCACATAGATTTCACTTGTTCTGTCTGTCTAATCGTTCTCATGGCGACATCGTCCGGGTAGGCGGTGGATACGTCGGTGCGTTCGTAAAGACGATGTCGGCCCCCGGCGACCGCCGCAGGATGAAGATTGCATCGTCCGGCTCTATAATCGCGCTCATGGCCGAGCCGCCCCGTCCACATAGCGCCACGGCGCAGCGGCGTGGGCCAACCAGCGCCAGACTCTTGTAGATGCGCAGCCGCGGCTGCCGCAGCGAGCCGAACGACACCCCGTTGGTCGAAACATTGCTCAACACGCGCAACTCATCCGCGGCCCCAGGGAAGTACCCGGCTCCAAAGCTCCCAAATTGCTTCATAAAATCCGCTACGTGATCCGTTCCGTCATCTGCTGGCTCAACAGGTGATACTCCGGCGCATTCGTTGACATCGGCGCCGGAATCGTCCGCACCAACGCCTGCGTCGCCACGCGCCCAATCAGCACCAAATTCGTCGGAGAAGCCGTCAGCGGCAACTCAATCATAAACCCTTGCCCCAGCGGCACTCGCGCTATTCGCCGCTCCACTGCCCCCCACCGAATACTGCCAGCCATCCGACTGCGAGAGCCACACCACCGACGTGGCCACCGTGCCGAAGTTCGTCGCCCCAATCGTCGGACCGAACCACGCGATGCGCGCGGAGGTCGCACCTTGCTTCCCGCCGGAAGCGTGTTTGTTCCAAACGTGTAGGCCACCGTGCTCTCCACCTCGTTCGTCGTCGCAGGATCCGGCAGCGAGAACAGCGAATACCAGTTCTCGCCCGGATGCAGGCGCAACCCCTTCGCCGCATAAATCTCGACGCTCGCCGAGCGCTGAGCCTGATTCGTGCGCCAACGATCCTGTTTCGCCACGCGATAGAGGCGATAGGTCGTGCCCGTCAACAATCCCGGCGTGAGGCGGTTCGTTCCGCCGTAATCCACAAGGCGCGGATGGTTCGTGTAGGTTAGCCACTCCCAACTATTCGAGAGCGAGGCGCGGAAGCCGTTGGCGCTATCCACATAGATCACATCGTAGTCGCGCGTGATCATCTCATTCGTCGGCCCCGTCCAGCGCACGTCCAGGCCCATGTTCACGCGCGTGACACCCTGCGTGACCAGGAAGCGATCCGTGTTGCCCACCACGCTCGTCGTCAGGCCAATGTTGCCCGCTCGATCGCTCGCTTGAATCTCGATCTTGTAGTGCGCGTCGAATTGCAAGTTCGACAACACGAGATTCGTGAAGGCCCAGTTGTTCAGCACATTCGACCACGCCGCCACCGTGCGATCCAGCGTGGTGGTGATGGCGTTAGCAACGGGCACGCCATTGGTGTCGTGCACCTCATAGTAGCGGATAATGAAGGTATCCCAACCCGATAGCGGCGCGTTATCCACCTGGCGCCAGCCGGCCGCCTGCGCCACATTCGTGCCGCCCGGTGTCCACTCGACCTTGATTTCAGACGATTCATCAATGTTGGGATCGAACAGATAATCATTCGCCGCATCTGTCGCGCGAAGGCCGATCACGCGCGGGGGCGGATTCGTGTCCACCTTCACCAAAAGCGGCAGCACGTTGCCCATGGTGTCGTCGTCCGCGCGATCGTCATCGCTATCCACCGCGAACACGTAGCCGGTGATTACGCCCTGACCCTCAATGCTGAAGGTCTGAGACGTAACCGACGGATTGACATACGAACCTTCGGTCTTGCTCGTAGGAAGAACGGATCCGAATGTCGGGGCAACCACGCGGTATTCCTTCACATTGGAATAGTCATCCACGCCATGCTCCCAGCCGACGTGCACCTCGCCATTGGTCATGTCGTTCGTGCCAATCCAGGTCTGGATCGAGTTGACCGCAAAGTCATCCAGATAGACCTGTGAGCGCTGCTCGCCATTGTTCACCCGGGTCACACGCAGCGTGACGCCTGCGCTCTCGAGTTCGAAATCCCACGTGAGCGGCTGATAGGTGGTCCCCGGAACAACCTGGTCGCCCAGGCTTTCCCACGAGCTTCCATTGCGCCACTCCAAGCGCAGCATGGGATCTCCAGACCCACTTCCCACACGCGCGGCATACAAGCTGAATCGTCCCGGATTGTTCACCGGCGGCAACTGAATGTAGGGTTGCGGCTCGGGAATGCCATTGGTCAGCAACCCGATTCGGCGCGTGCCCGTGTTCTTCGGATCAAGCGATGTTTGATTCACGCCGACACCCACCCAGTTGCCATAAATACCGTCGTTATTCGTCCACGCGGTACCGCTTCCGTAGCTTGTGAGCCAGCCCTGATTCGTCTCAAAACTTGAGGACAGGAGGACGCCGCCGCCCTCAGACTCGCTCACCCGAGCGACACTCATGACCGGTCCATTAATGTCGTCGTCGAACACCTGCAGCCACCCCACCGTGCGATCATACAGCGTCGCCATGTCGTTGGTGCGGTCATTGTCCACATCGGGAATCGTGACGGCCACACGGTTGGAGCCGCTTCCGCTGCTTCCCGTCACATTCATGAGCTGCGTAATGACTAGGCCGGAGAAATATCCATCGGAGAACGTCCAAACGTTCGTCTGACGAACGCCCGGCTGATTCAGCGAAGTGGAGAGCGACGCATTCCAGCCCGCGGTCACACCGGAAATAATATCTCCGCCGACGCTGAAGCTCATAATGGAGTTGGTCGTTCCCGATATCCCACGTGCGACACCGCTATTCGAGTCCACGCTACCGAAGACGAACTGCAG
Source organism: Kiritimatiellia bacterium (assembly GCA_023953695.1). Classification (GTDB taxonomy): domain Bacteria; phylum Verrucomicrobiota; class Kiritimatiellia; order CAIVKH01; family CAIVKH01; genus JAMLJG01. The sequence continues at coordinate 134,664 of JAMLJG010000001.1, read as the reverse complement.
CGAACGGCTCGACGATTTGGCCAGTTCTTCGTCGGTAATTGCGAAGATCGTGTTCGAGCCCGTGCCCGAGCGGCGGGGATAGGTGCCGCGAATGAGCGTATCGCCGCTGCCAATGGCGTATCCATTGGTGTTCATATAGAACGGCTTGGCGCCCGCTCCCGCGAAGTCGAGTCGCGATTCCTCCGGCGGCAACACATCGTCGTCCAGCACGCGGATGAAGCCCATGAGCTGGTTGCTCGTCCACATCTGGTCATTTACGCGGTCGTCGTCCGCATCCGGAATGTGCGCCGTGACAGACAAGTCCTGTCCTTGCGGAGAGGTGCCATCGCCACCCCACATGTCGGAAATGCGCTGCCAGGTAAAGACACTCGAGGCGAACTCCCAAAGACTGGTCGCGCTCGACGACTTGGTATCCGCCGAACTCAATGCCGTCTTGAAATCCGCATTGTTGTTCGTTGTCACAAAGGGAATTGTCACCGTCATATTGGTGTCGGCGTTGCCAGACGACGAACGCTGCAGGCCGCTGTAGGTGTCGTAGACGCCCAGCGAAACGCGCATCCCCATTTGCCCCAAATCGCCGTCGTAGACGAAGTGGCGCTCGATCCCGTCACCCGCGCTCTGCGCCGCGGTCGGGGTCACATTGGTCAGCACTCGCATGGCGCGTGCGCCCATGGCCGGCGAGTTCGTATCGTCGTCATACACATAGAAGCGCAGCGCCTCGTTGATGGTGATCGCGCGATTGACCGGAACGCGATCGTACGAGCTGTATCCGCTCGTGTCGGGCGCAACGGTCGAGCCGCCGGGGAACGTCTCGGCGGACACCGTGACAAAGTAGCGCGTTTCAAAGTCAATATTCGTTACGCTGAAGGCGTTCTTCTGATAGGTCGTGACGACGGTCGCGCCATTCTGGCCAAAGAAGTTGGTGAAATAGCGATCCAAGTTGAACTGATTGGAAGCCACGCCGACGGCCAATGGGTCCCAGTTCGGACTCACACGCGCATTCCGGGAGCCTTGGTTCAATAGGCCACCCGTTGAATTGGTCAGGAACACCCCATCGGAGCTATTCCAGCGAATGGCGAAATCAATGAGCTGCGACGACTTGAGCTCCGCGTCGCTCAAATTCGTGATGACTTGATCGTACACCGCCGAGTTGTAGTTCGTGCCAATGTAGACCAGCGTGGGAACCGGACCATTGTCCTGGTGCCAATTCGCAGGCAAGTTCCAAATCGTGCTCTCCCACGTCGGACCGATACGAATGTGGTCAAAAATCAGATCGCCCACATTTCGGCCCGCGAGACGAATGCCATTAATGCTCGAAATGTTCACATTCGTCATTTCGACTTGCCAGCCCAGTTCCGCCTCCGGAACGGCAGAGGGAATTAGGTTTGTGGAAATACCCATGCCGCGCAGCGTCTTGTTGTCGAAATCGTACTCAATCACGATCAAGTATGGGTTGCCCCCGTAGAGCTGCCAATTGCTGTTGCCTCGAGACAAGTCATTCGTGACCGTTGTGGACGTGTCGCTCAGCGCCAGATCACTCGTGAAGCCCGATCCTTTCCCGAGGAAGGCGACTTCCGTCGCGTTGCTGTAGAACGAAATCCCCGCCCAGGCGCTGGTTTGCGATGTGTCCTGAATGTTGATCTTGACCGCCGCATAGAGCTTGCCGCTCGTTCGCGCCGGGAAGTGGCGAGTGGCGCCATAGCCCGTGCCGGAAACGGTGGCGATCTTGACTTGTCGGCTGTCGTCACAATTGTTTCCACAGCCCGAGCGCGTATCGGCAGGATACCCCTTGAACGGAGGCGAATTTGCATCGTCCACGGCAACATAGCCGCCGAATGTGGACCAGGAGTCGCTCCACCCCGTTCCGGTACCCGCGCTATCTAGATTGTTGTTCGCATAGTTGCCGAAGTAGTTCCATACGAACTTATCTTCCACCAGGCCGAAGGCCGCCGTTGTCGTGCTGCGCGGATTGTCGTTCGCGGTCGTAACATTGTAATCCGTTCCCGCGCCCGCGCCGTTGTACTCATACAAGCGGAAATGATAGGTATTGCCCGGCAGAAGTCCGGTAATCGTGGCCGTTGTTCCCGTGCCAATGTAGGCAACATAATTGCCACCACCCAAATGCGATCCGCTGCCATACTGCGCGTTCGCCGTGTAGGTCGTTCCGTCCACGGGATTCTGGCTAACCGCATTGGTTCCTCGAACCACGAGCAAAACGCCCTGCCCACTGCCACGCTGCCACGACAGGGTAACAGAATTCGTGTCCGTGATGTTGAACACGATATTGCTCGCCTGCAACGTCGGCGCCGAGCACTCGGTTTCCGCCGTGGCCGTGGCAGCGGAATTGGTCAGGTAGTTGTACGTCTCGGCATTCGATCCGTTCCAGCGGAATGGGAATATCTTGAAGTAGTAGTCTACACACGAGGTGAGATCCGTCTGCAGCGCTTCCGTGGCACTGCCAGGCGTCACGATCCTCACGCGCGAATCCGATATCAACTGCCCATTCGTGTAGCCAACTCCATCTACAGGCACTTGATCCACAGCGCTCTCCGGTCGGCTCAAGATCAAGAAGCCATCCGGGGCGGGCGAGCCGCCGGGCAGCGACCACTTGTTCGTCATCGTCGTATCCGACGCCGGATAGGCGTTGAAGGTCACAATAGGATTGGCCGGCTCTGTCGAAATTGTCCAGCGATCCCCCGTCGCCCAACCGGCGTTGGTGTAGTAGTTCGGCGGAGCGCCGTTGTACTCGTAAATCGCAAAGTAGTAGCGGGTCGCCGGATTGAGACCCGTCAGGGTGACGTTCGTGCCGCCACCGTTGTACACGATCTTGTTGCCGCCACCGAGGTCGGTTCCGGAGGTGTAGTTGTTGTTGAATGCCACCGACACGCTGTCCGTCGGGCTGTAGGTGACCGGAGAGCCTTCGCGCGCAATCACGATGCGGTTCGCGCCGTTGCCGGGTGTCCACCCGACGATCATCGAATCCGTCTTCACCTCGCGGAAGCTCAGACCGCTGGCGTGCACGTTGGGCTCCTGCGTGAACAGGTTGAGCAAGCCCTCCCAGCTCGATGCCACACGGACTTCATCGTAGCAGAAGGTGCCCTCGTCCTTCGCCGCAATTCGAATGCCGTCAATGGCGCTAATCGCAACGGTGGGCGTGTTGGAAACGGCCCAATCTGGAACGGTGGTCGGAATCGTATCCGAATTGTTGTACGCGCGCCCGAACACCTTGTTCTCCGCAAAGTCGTACATTCCGATGTAGAAATAGCCTGGATCCCCCACCCCGGTGACGCCAAAGTTTCCGGCCACAGCGCCGCCATTGCCGAGGAGGTCAATTCCAAAATTGCCGCCGTTGAAGAGTTTTCCGAAGAATACCTGTTCCGTCCCGCCGTTCATGAACGAGATGCCGTGGTAGCCGTCTGAGTTGCTATCCGTCTTGCGAACGGCAATGGCGACGAATACCTTGCCCGTCGAGAATGTTGACCCAAACTTGCGGTACGTCTGCAATTCTGTTCCACCCGATGTATCGCCGCACACCTTGTTGCCTGCGGATGCGGGATAGTTGCCCGGAACTGTGAGACTGCTCGAGTTGATCGAATATCCCGAATCCGGATTGTTATCCCATCCGGCAGACCACCCCGTGCCGCCCGTCATGCCCTCCAGGGATCCGGTCGAATTGGTGAATTGATCCATGATCTCGCCGGGGTAATACCCAAACACGCGCAGCGTCACCGCGATGGTCTTCGAGGAATTGGTTTGATTGCCATTCAGGGTGATGGTCGCCGTGTAAACGCCCGGCGCAAGCAAGGACGCATCAATCGAGTTGGTGTGAATCTGCGTGGCGCCATGGCCCGTCAGCGACCCGCTGCCCGGCGCAACCTGCAACCAGCCGCCTGGGCCGCCATAGCTGACCGTCGCATCGTAGCTCAGTGTGCCCGAGCCGATATTCGTCACAACGAAGTTCGGCCATGGATTCGTACTCGATACAGTGCCATAGTACGAGGTCACCGCGAAGGCCGCCGGCACATTGCCCAGCCCGCCCAAACTCGCGCCGACAATCACGGTGAACGGAATCTCGTTAGTGCCAATCGAGTGATCGTTCGGCCCATAATCCGCATCCGCATCGGCCACGATCACCCGCGCGGTCCACACACCCGTATCGGAGAACGTCACGCCGCTGACCGTTTCAGCGCCATTGCCGATGGAGGAAAGCGTCTTGGCTTCACCGTTTGTGAACGCAAACGTACTGAACGCCTTGCGATAGCGAAGGGCGCCCGTCGGGTCCCACAATTCGAAATAGGGCGAGCTGTCCGGCTGGTTTGTCTCTGTCCCATTCACATTGATGCCACTTCCGGAATCGCTGACACGCCCCGTGATGCTCCAGCCGGTTCCGGAGGACAACTCATCCACGCGTACCGTGCCCGCGCCTTCGGCGCCGCCCACCACAAAGTTCTGAATCGTCGGCGCTGTGGTGTCGTCGTCGTTCACCTTGAACCAGCCCTGCGTATAGACCACCGAGGTTTGATCGCCCGGCCGGTCGTTGTCGGCATCGCGCCATGTCATCACCACGGCATTCGAACCTGCGGCAGCGCTATTGGTAACGAGGTTCTGCAGCTCGGTGTTCGATAGCGGCGTGATCCAACTCCACACGTTCGTTGCTTTCGCGTTCATCGTCGAAGCAAATGGATCGCTGCGCGTCGCATCGTATTGAGTCACGTTGCTGATGATCGCGGAGCCAACACTCAGGTGGGAGTCGAGTTCGGCATTGCCTCCACGACTCAACCCCGAGGCGTCGCGCGCACCCAACCAGAACAGCAGCGGCTTGGCGCTCGATATTTCGGCCAACACGCCGTCGGTCGTCGTATATTGGATGTTGTTCGACGATGCGCCGTTCGCCGAAATGTTGGTGCCATCAACGGCGATGTGTAGGAGACGCGCAGAGCCGCCGCCGACGTTTGTCGAGTTGATCGTCACAGGCTCAGGCGCCAAGCTGTCGTCATCGAGCACGGTGAAAGAAATCGCCGTTCCATTGGACAACGCTGCCGCGTCAATCTTTGAGAACGCATTCGAGGAAATCGCGCTCCAGCGCCCCGTATAGACGCCGAGGACTATGGCCGCAGAATCCACCGTCGAATGCGTGTTGTTCGAGGCGACCAGCGTCTTCCCTGCGCCCTGATAAGAGAAGGACGAAAAGACTTTGTCTGTCACAATCTGCCCGCTGGTCGGATGCAACAAGTCGAAGTTCGGCTTGAAATAGGGCGGCGTCACACTGACCGACTCAACACCTGAATCCGCCCACAGCGTCATCGAAACCGGGAAAGTCCCATCCTTCAACTGCGCATCCGTCACTTCATTGGCGGCATTGCCAATCTGATAGGCTGTCGCGAACGGCAGCGCCGGGGTGACATTGAGCAATTCCGCCCAGCTCTGTGCCACACGGATTTCATCCCAGTCCACGCGACCGATCGTGCCGCCAGCCGCCGATCCGCCGGAGAGTCGGATTCCATCAAAGCGATCCATGCGCCCCGCCGGCAGCGTGTCCGATGCATCCCATGATCCCGGCTCCACGTCCGGAACCGAATCGGTCCGGTAGTATGCCTTGATGTCCATCGCGCGCGTCGCGAAGTCATAGCGCGCGATGATCAGGTAGGTGTTGTTCGTACTGCCCACACTTCCAGAGAACGGGCCTAGCTCATAGGTGGACTCGACTGGCGAGCCGCCCTGGCTGTTCAAGCCGAACTTGTTCGTGCTGGCGTACAACTTTCCGAAGTACGCGCGTTCGACTCCATTGGAGAGAAATGAGACGCCAGCCCATTTGCTCGTACCCCGGAATGCATAACTCATTATCGCCGCGATATAGACCTTGCCCGTGCTGATGGGCGACACGTTGCGATATGCCGAGGCGCTACCTCCGTCGCCCGGATCCGCCATGCGGATCTTGTTGCCCGTCTCCATCGGATAGCCGGAAATGGCGTGCATGTTGTTGCTGCTGAGAGATGGGCGCACGCCCCAAGTGCCCGAACTCACAGACCACGCCGCAGACCAGCCGCTACCGCCGTTATTTGAACCCAGCGACACTAGATTCGTGTAGGAGAACGGTTCCACAATCTCACCTGCCACGTACGAAACGGTCGTCGCGTTCGCCGAAGCAGGTGCCGAGTAGTGATTGTTATTGATCGCGTATATCCGGTAATAGTGTGTAGCGCCAGTCGCAACGATGTGTTCGAGCGCACTCGCGTTGCCTTTCCAGATCACGGTGCCGCCTCCGAGCAAGTCGCCCACACTGTATGCCGTATTGTCAGTCGGATCGGCAGAGAGATCGGCGCCGTTCCGATAGACAATCATCACATCAGAAGCCGATGTCCAAGCAAGACGCACCATCTCCGCGCCGTCCGCTGTCGCGGAAACCGATGTCGGCGTGGAGATCGCGGTCACGGTTAGGTTGAAGACCACGTCAACAGGCGAATTCGTCTGGTTGCCGGCAACGCGGTTTGTCGCGACGTAACTGCCAACCGCCATGCCTACGGCGCTCACCGATCCGGTATTAATCAAACTCCCATTCCCGCCGACCAACTGCCCCGTCGGAGCGACAGAAAGCCATCCCGATCCAGATCCATAGGTAATGGTATTGGTGTAAATCAAGCCGAGCGTTCCCGAATTGGAAACAGTAAATGTCTTCGACGTAACACTGCCTTTGGTCATCGAGATCGCGATATTCGTCGGCGTGACAGAAAGACTTGGTTCGGTGTCGGCCAGGTTCAACAGCGCCGTCCAGTTCGTCGCGATGCGAATTTCATCCCAGCGCATGCCGACATTGCCGCCCAAGCAAATGCGGTTGACCGCCGCCATCGAACCCGAGTCCGTCACCTGCCATGAACCCGGCTCCGTTGCCGGAACCGTCTGGCTGGCGTTGGTGTAGAGATTTCCATACGTCGCGTTGGCGCTGAAATCGTGCATCACGATCATCGTGTAATCGGTATTGGGCAACAGCGTCGCGGTGCCGAGCACGGTCGAACCGACCGTGAATCCGCGATCAGCCGCGTACGATTCGCCGAGGAACTTCAACTCCGTTCCTCCATTGTAGAAGCTCAACCCGCTCCACTCCGTGCCGCTGCCCGAGGTGTTGCGGAACTTGACCGCCACATAGAGCTTGCCGGACGAGATGTTCGTGATGCTGCGATAGGCCTGCGCGTTCGTACCGACCAGAATATTGCCGCCCATGGTGGGATAACCCGCCGTCTGCGCGAACTGCTGCGTTGCGATCGAATAGGAACCCGACGACAGATCCCACGCGTTCGTCCAGCCCGCGCCTCCGGCGCGAGCGCTGATCGAAAGACCGTTGGTGTAGGAGAACTGCTCGATTACGATATTGGCCTGATAGGCCGGATTCGTCGCCCCGCCAGCCACGCCCGCAGAATAGTGGTTGTTGTTGATCGAGTAGAATGCGTACTGATTGGTCGTCCCCGGTGTCACGACGTGCTCAAACGTCGCCGCGGCGCCCTTGTAGATGACGCGCGTGCTTGAACCGTAGGTGTCGCCCACGCTGTAGGCCGTGTTGTTAACCGGCACAGAGGGAACGCCACCCGCGCGATGGACAACCATCACGTCGTAAGAAGCATTCTTCGTCCAGAACAAGCGATTAAACTCCGGCGCTTCGCCCTGCACGCTCACCGAAGTCGGATCGGGGATGGCATTGAGCGTCAGCGTGACGGGAATCGTCCGGGGCGAGTTGGTCGCCGCATTCTCGCCGCCGCCCGACTGCGTCACCGTGATAGTCGCATTGCTCACGCCCGCATACAATCCCGCAACGTTGTAGTTCACCGTATGCGATTGCGTCTGGCCACTCGTCTTGTTCGTCGCGGTTTCCGCCGATACGGACAACCAAGCGACGTCATCGCTGATCACGTACGAGAGAGAGCTGCCGCCAACGTTCGTGACCACAAAGGAGCCAGCCGAGGGGTCCGACCCCACAGTCGTGCTCACGCTGATGCCACTGCCCACGCCAATACCCGGCTCATTGTCGGCCGTCGCGTGATTGGCTGGATTGCCGCTCGCCGTATTGACGTTGTAATTCGCGGTTCCGCTACTGCCGTTGAACTCATACACGCGGAAGTGATAGGTCGTGTTCGTCTTCAGACCCGTGATCGTGAAGCTGCTGCCCGACCCGCTGTAGACCACAAAGTTGCCGGTTCCAATCTCGGTGCCCGATCCGAACGTCGCATTCGCGGTGTAACCCGTGCCGTCCACCGGATCGCTGTTCACAGCCGCGCCTTCGCGCGCCACCACAACGCGATTCGCCCCATTGCCGCTGGTCCAGCTCACATCAATCGAAGACTTGGTACGCGCGGGGAATGTAATGCTTGTGGCCTGCGTGCTCGGCTCCGAAGCATAGGTCGTCGCGCTCGCAGAGGGAATTGTTGCCGCAGTGCGATAGTTGTAAGTCTGATTGTTCGAGCCGTCCCAATTGAACGGCATAATCACAAAGTGATACGTGGTGCCGCCACTCAAACCGGTGATAGACGCTGAGGTCGCAGAGCCCGGAGTCACAATCGCGGCCACAGTGCCATCGCCTATTGTGTTGCCCGCCGTATAGCTCGTGCCGTCCGACGGCGCGCCTGTCGGCGCAGCGCCAGCGCGCTGAATAATGATGTAGCCCGACGGCGGGCCCGCCGCCGCTGTCCAGCTCAGATCAATTTGCGAGGCCGAGATCGGGGAAGCCGAAAACGCGCTCGCGTGGCCCGTGGGCTCCGCCGCCAGCGTGTAGCGATTGCCCGGGTTTCCGCTCGCGCCGCTCGTATTGTAATTCAGCGATGCGCCGCTGCCGTTATATTCGAAAACTTGCGCATAGTAGAGCGTGGAGGCCGAAAGTCCGGTGATCGCCACCGAGCTGCCCGAGCCCTGATAAACCACCTTGCCGCTGCCCAAGGCAGAGCCGCTGCCGCTGAAATCCGCATCCGCAGTGTAGGCGGTGCCATCCACCGGCCCGCCACTCGGCGCGGAGCCTTGACGAACAATCACGAGCCGATTCGCGCCATTGCCCGAAGTCCAGTTGATCGTCATGCTCGTGTTGCCGAGCGACGAGAAGGTGACCGTTGTGGCCTGCGTCGTCGGCTCGCTCGCAAGTGTCGTTTGGCTCGCCGGATTGCCCGTCGCTGTACTCGTCAGATAGTCCTCACTGCCGGACGAACCATTATATTCATACACGCGGAAGTGATAGACCGTGCCCGCGCTCAATCCCGAAACCGAAACGGAACTTCCACTGCCGTTGTACACCACGAAATTGCCCGTTCCGATCTCCGACCCGCTTCCAAAGGTGGCATTGCCTGTGTAGGTCGAGCTGTCGCTCGGGTTCGAACTCACCGCGCCACCCGCTCGTGCAACCACAATGCGATTTGCGCCATCGCCGCTGGTCCAACTGACCGTCATCGAAGTCGCGCCTATAGAGCTGAATCCAATGCTCGTCGCCTGCGTCGTCGGTTCGCCCGCAACCGGCGTGAAGGTCAGGACGAGGTTGTTGCCGCTCGCGGACAATGAAAAAGTGCCGCCCGCCTTGCTCGTGCTCCAGTATGTCGAGTCGTCCAGCGAGAAATTGCCCGCGGCCGTAATGCCGCCCACGATCAAATTCCAGCTATAGCTCAGCGCGGGGTTGAAATTGCTCAACTGACTGTCATCCAAATAGATCGTCGTCGTCGCGCTAATCGTCGCGGAGCCGCTATTGTTAATGTAGTCGCGATCCGTCGTGTCCGAAGCATCGCCAATCTTGAAGCGCGCGGAGGAGCCGTTGTTCATCGTCAGCGATGAAACGCCAAGACGACCAATGGTGCTGGCATTCGCACCCGGCCGCACGGTGCCGCCACTCGACACCGTCAATCCGCCAATCGAGCCGCTGCCCATCAGCGTCGCACCACTCGACACCGTGGCGGCCGTGCTCGTGTTTGTTCCATTCATCACCAGCGTGCCAGCGCTGATCGTGGTATTCCCGGTGTAGGTGCTCGCGCCCGTCAACACCTGCGTGCCCGCTCCCGACTTCGTCAACGAAAGAGTGGATGCGCCGTTTTGCAGAGAACCGGCGAACGTCGTCGTGCCGCTGCTCGGACTCAACGTCAGCGTGGAACCCGAGCCCGAATTGTTCAGAACCGTGCCGGTTCCTGTCAAATAGCCCACTGTCACACCCACGCGCACATCCACGGTTCCACTTGACGCGACCGCCAGCGAATTCGCAGAGGTCAACGAGTTTGCGGCAGACAGCCGAACGGTTCCGCCATTCGCATTGAGCGTGCCGGTGTAGCTGGAGTTGTTCCCCGCAAGATTGATGTAGTTGCCGGACGCGGCATCCGCGTTGATTGCACCGGAACCGGAAATCGCGCCATCGAGATTGACCACGCTGCTTCCGCCGCCAATCGCGCTCACACCCACAGCCTTGTTCAACGTCATTGCGCCGCTAAGGGTAATGGAAACATTTCCCGCGTTTGTAATGGTGGCCACACCCGAACTACCCGAGGCGATAACGATGTCATTCGCATGCGTACGCGCAGCGCCCGAGAACTCCAAATGAGCATTTGCGCTGCCCGATGCCGCGCCGATCGTCACCGTGCCAGAACCCAGCGAGCTGGCATTGCCCTGCGAATAGGTCACACCCTCATTAATGTTAAGACCGCCACTGAAAGTGTGCGCCTGATTGTCCAACGTGAGGGCGCCGGAACCAATTTTCGTCAACGCATACGCGCCCGACACCACATTGCTGAATCCGAGCATCCCGCTATCCACCGCCACGGTCGTATTCGCCGCCAGCGCCACGGTTCCCATAAGAGTGTTGTTGTCAGAAATGTTGCGAATGGCACCAGCGCCCGAAACGCCCGTTCCGCTCACCGTTATCGCCTCGTTCGGCTTGATATTGCCGCTGAGTTCCAACGCGGCGCCGCTATCAATTCGCGTGGTACCCGCACCCGTGCCGAGCGCGTTCGCATGCGCAATACGCAGCGCCCCATTGCTGACAATCGCATTCCCTGTGAATGTATTGTTGCCCGAAAGAATCGTCGTTCCAGCCCCCACCTTTGTGAGCTGATTGGCGCCGCTGATCACGCCGCTTAACGTCATCTGGTTCGCGCCGCCGATCGCCGCATTCGAGTTGAGCGAAATAGTGCCGCTATGACTCGCCGTGCCACTACTATTGATCAACGCGCCACCGCCATTGATGCCATGCCCATTGAGCACAACCGGTTCCGCGCCGACCGTTTGACCGTTCAGGTCCAGCACGCCGCCGGAGGCCACCGTCGTGTTGCCCGCCGTGGTGCCGAGCGCGCTCGCGTGACCCAGCTTGATCGTGCCAGCCGAAATCGTCGCAGCGCCGCTAAAGGTGTTGTTGCCACTCAGGGTCAACGCGCCAACGCCCTTCTTCTCCACCGTGCCCGAACCACTCAGGACTCCGGAATAGGTCAAATCATTCGAGCGATCGAAGATCAATGTTGCGCTGTTCGCAATGTTCCCCGCAACAGATCCACTGGTGCCACCAGCGCCAATTTGCAGCGTGCCCGCACTGACGGTCGTGTTGCCGCTGTATGTATTGTTCCCCGAAAGAATCAAGGTTCCCGACCCTTGTTTGGTCAGATTCCGCCCCGCAGAGTCTTCACCAAGAACACCCGATAGCGTCAACGTGCTAGCGGAAATTGTCAACGTGCGCGTCGCCGCGCCAACGAGCGTGCCCGCGCCGGAAATGGTCAGCGGCGAAGTGCCCGTGAAGGTCGGGTTCCCATCAAACTCTACCGCGTTTGCAACCGTCAGCGCGCCGCCGGACGAGTTGTCGAACGTGCCGCCATCCGTGTAGAAGGTGCCGCTGCCCAATGCGTTGGCGTGGCCAATATTCAACGTGCCGCTATTCAACTCGGTGCCACCGCTATGAGCGTTGTTTCCACTCAGCGTCAACGTGCCCGATCCCTCCTTGACCAGCCTTCGCGAGCCGGATTCGGATATGTTTCCGCTTAGCGTCAGCGTGCTGGCCGTGACCGTAATCGTGCGATTCGCGCCGGAAAGGGAAACCGCGCCACTGATTGTCAGCGGATTCGATCCGACGAAGGTCGGACTGCCACCGCTCAACGTGAACGCATTGGCGATGGAAAGCGAGCCACCCGAGGTATTGTCAAACTCCGTGCTCGCGCCGCCAATGATATAGGCGCCCGACCCCAGCGCGCTGGATCGGCCGATATTGATGCGGCCACCACTGCTGGCATGGGTGAGACCACCGCTGAAGCTGTTCGTTCCATTGAGAGTCAGCGCACCAGCGCCAATTTTGCTCCAGCCCGACGATCCACTCACCGTGCCATTGAGTATCAGGGTTCCCCCACCCGAATGAATGGACGCGGTATTGTTAATCACGACGCCGCCCGGCCACGTCATGTCGCCGCTCCCGGTCTCCTTGCGCAAGGCGCCATTGCTGTTTGTCCCCGTTCCGTTAAGCGTCAGGGAAGTCGGCCTCCACACCGAATTCAGATTCAATTCGAGCGTCGCATTCGTCCCGACCGCAATCGAGCCCGTTCCAATCGCGTTCGTGCTGCCGCCGACGCGAACAGTACCCTTGTTGATCTGCATCCCGCCCGTGAGGCCAACATTGTTATTGGTAATATTGACGAATGAGTGCTGGTTCACATCCAGCCCGCCGCTGCCCGAAATAAAGCCATTCAAATTGAGAGTCTTGCCATTGTCGCCCCAGACAATGATCTTGTGCCCAGCGTTTGTGATGGTGCCATTGATGGTCAGCGTGCCATTAACAGGGTTGATCTCCGTATCTTTCTCCAAACGCAAGGGCAAGTTAAAGGTGTAGGTCCCCGTCCCACCAGTCGCCGCCTCGATCTTCGCATTCCCACTGCCGCCACCCATACTGAGGAAAGCGCCGCCATCCTGGGCAAACGAGCGACTGGTCGAATTGGAAAATACAATATTATTAATGGAATGCTGCGCACCGCCGAGCGCATTGACCGTCATCGTCGGCTGATTCGCGTTGTCAAACACCACAATGACATACGCCTTCGTGCCGCTCGAACTCCACTGCCCATCCGCCAGGTCCTCGCGCCGAACATCCCACCCATCCGAAGCGCGATACCAGCGGTTCTCATCCCCATCTCCCGACGACCACCAGCCGGACGTTGCGCCGTTGCGAAAATACACCGTAGATTGCGCCGAAACCCACGACGGCATGGCGAGCAGCACAACGCTCATCACCGCGGCAACTCGCTTGCGAGAGGGCGATGAAACGCCGCGCCGCAACAACGTCAGACTCCGAGAGAAAGTCCTCTTCATGTGCCCACCCAAATTATCCCACGCATCCATAATCATGATCCCAAAATTAAAGAGATCGGTCGCGTCCCCCGTATAGACACGACCTCCCGACCCAATAGACTACGATAGCGAGAACCGCTTGTTAAGTGATTTTTGAGAAAAAAGCCCAATCGAACCGCTTTAGCCGAGTTCGCCGCAGTCCATCCAAAACAACATTTCCAGCAAAATCCACAACCTCGCCGTATTCAGTCCGATCACTCACCATAAAGCAGCTTATTTTAAGTCAGCTTCGCATCGCAGCGCGGCTTGTCACCCAGAAAATCGGCAATTTTCTAGAAACTTTTCTCGAGAAAAGCGTCTTGGACGGGCCTCCTTGCGGCATTTAGTGCAACTAACCGGCGCTTCTACTCAACGTACCGATGCAAACCCCAAGATAGCCCGTTTCTCGGGCGCAAGAATGCGCTCACCTGTGCCAGCGCCCTCAGCCACGCTTTTTATTCTTTAATAGGTAGTGTGGAGCGCAGCACGGCCCTATTTCGCCGAGGTCGGCGCCCGCCAGACCGGATTTGGCAATTTTTTCGCTTTCCATCTTGCCAAGCGGATTGCAGCCCCCTATAACCGCCGCCTACATCTGAAAGGTAAATAAAGAAAGACAAGCCTCTCTCGGGCTTGAACGGGTTATGCAGAACAAAGCGGCAATCAAGCAGGAATACAAGCTCCACGACAAGGATACCGGGTCTGTCGAAGTCCAGGTGGCCTTGCTCACTCAACGTATCAAAGAACTGACGGAGCACCTGCAAAAGCATGTGAAAGACCACAGCTCACGGCGCGGACTGATCCATTTGGTCGGCCAACGCCGCCGGTTGCTCGATTATCTCCACAGCCGCGACGCAACGCGCTATCAGCAGTTGATCGGCCGACTCGGCCTCCGCCGCTAGTCTCCGCCCGGACATCTTCCGGGAAGGACTGTCTTTCAAACACGCATCCGCGTGGTCGCCCCAGGGGGGACCGGCGCGCGAACGGGCTGTCTGTCCGCTCACGCTTCACCATCTCTCCATGCAAGGACCATTCGGGGCACAAAGGAAAAAGCATGAGCAGCAAAAAAATCGCCGTTGAACTCGGCGGAAAAACAATCACGTTCGAAACCGGACTCCTCGCCCTCCAAGCCAACGGCGCTGTAACCGCGCGAATCGGCGACACCATCGTCTTTTCGGCCATCACGGCCACCAAAACCCCACGCGAAGGCGTGGACTTCTTCCCACTCCAAGTGGAATATCGCGAGAAGTACTACGCGGCCGGCAAGTTTCCCGGCGGCTACTTCAAGCGCGAAGCGAAGCCCTCTGAACGCGAAATCCTCACCGCCCGCGTGACGGATCGTCCCCTCCGCCCCTTCTTCCCCGATGGCTACCGCTGCGACGTGCAAATCAACAACACGCTCCAAAGCGCCGACGGAGAGAACGAATCCGACATCCTCAGCATCCTCGCCTCCAGCGCGGCGCTGACCATCTCGGATATCCCGTTTTTTGGCCCCATCGCCGCCGTTCGCGTAGGCCGAATCAATGGCCAATTCAAGTACAACCCGACGTTTCAAGAAATGGAGAGCAGCGATCTCAACCTCGTCTACGCGGGCTCGCGCGACCTCCCGATCATGATCGAAGGCAACGCGAATGAAATCAGCGAGGCCGATATGGTCGCCGCCATGAAGTTCGCACACGAGGCCATGGCGCCCCTCTGTGACGCCCAGCTCAAGTTGCGTGAATTGCTCGGATTGCCGCCCAAACAAGTGGCCGATACTCCAGCGGACGCTGCGCTCCTCCAGTTGGCGCGCGAAATCGCCGGCGGCGACCTGAAGGACGCCCTCCGCATCAACGGAAAACTCGAGCGCCAGGACAAAGTGGCCGCAGCCAAAGAGAAGCTCGCCGCCAAACTGCCTGAGCGCCGACCTGAAACCACCAAGGAAGAAATCTTCCAGATTTTCGATGCCCTCGAGATCGAAGTCACGCGCAAGCTGGTCCTCGAAGACAAAGTCCGTATCGGCGGACGCGCGTTCGATGAAATTCGCCCGCTAGCAGCGCAAGTCGGGCTTCTCCCGCGCGCGCACGGCTCAGCCGTCTTCAACCGCGGAGAAACCCAGGCGCTGGCCGCCGTCACTCTCGGCACCAGTGATGATGCCCAGGATCTCGACGGCGTCGGCGGTGGCCCCACCGAGAAGAAGTTCATCCTCCACTACAACTTCCCGCCCTATTCCGTCGGCGAAGTCGGCCGCCTCGGCTCCACGGGCCGCCGCGAAATTGGGCACGGCAACCTCGCGGAGCGCTCTCTGCTCCCTGTGGTTCCGAAAGATTACCCCTACGCAATCCGCATCGTCTCGGAAATCATGGGCTCAAACGGCTCCAGTTCCATGGCTTCGGTCTGCGTCGGCACCCTCGCACTGATGGATGCTGGCGTTCCGATCACCAAGCCGGTTGCGGGCATCTCGATCGGCCTATTCACCGGCGATAACGGGCAAGCGGAACTCGTCACCGATATTCTCGGCGCCGAAGACCATTGCGGCGACATGGACTTCAAGGTGTCCGGAACCCGCGATGGCATCACCGGCTTCCAGGTGGACCTCAAGATTCGTGGCCTCGCGTGGAGCAGCGTCGAAAAGGCGTTCTCGCTGGCCAAAGATGCGCGCGGCAAGATTCTCGCTCACATGGCGGGCGTCATTGCAGAACCGCGCGCAGAGCTTTCGCCCTACGCACCGCGCATCACGGTTGTTCGCATCAATCCCGAAAAGATCGGCGCGCTCATCGGACCCGGCGGAAAGAACATCCGCCGCATCACCGACTCCACCGGAGCGCAAATTGACATCGAGGACGATGGCACCGTCAAAATCTTCGCCGTCAACAAGGACGCGATGGATGCCGCTGTTCGCGAGGTCAATCTCATCGGCGCCGACGCGGAAGAGGGCAAGCTCTATCACGGCCGCGTCACGGGTATCAAAGAATTCGGCGCTTTCGTCGAAATCCTCCCCGGCAAAGAAGGCCTGGTTCACATCAGCGAAATGGCGGATCGCCGCATCCGCAGCGTCGAAGACATTTGCAAAGTCGGCGACCTGATGTGGGTCAAGTGCATCGAAGTGCAGGAAAACGGCAAGGTTCGCCTCAGCCGTCGCCAGGCCCTCGAAGAACTCGACCGACAGGGCGGCGACCAAGCCGACGCCTAACCTTTTACAGCCCAACGCTGTATGCAAAGAACGCGCGCCGCTCGGTGCGCGTTTTTTGTCTCTGCAGGCAGGCCCGACACCGAATCGCACTCAGGGGGCGAGAAGCTGCCGAATCGCGGCGACATCCGCCGCGATGTGGCGCTTGAGCGAATCAAGGTCTTCAAACTTCTCTTCATCCCGAATTTTACGAATGAAGCGCAGGTTCACATCCTGATCATACAAATCGAGATCGGCATCGAGCAGGTGAACTTCCACCACGTCCAGCGGTCCTTTTCGAGGATCGGGCGTCGCGGTCAAGAAAGCCGCTGCAATATATTCGCGATCATCCACCAGCGCGAGGCTCGCATAAATGCCCGGCGGGGGACGCACCTCGTTGTGCGGATCAATGTTAGCCGTGGGAAAGCCGAGTTTTCGGCCGAGCTTTGTCCCGTGCACGACCGTGCCATAGATGCTGAAGGGGCGGCCAAGCATCGCCTCCGCCGCGTCGAGCTCGCCATTGACCACAGCGCGGCGGATGCGCGTGCTGGAAATGAGCGCACCCTCCCACTTCACACCCGGCATGGCGTGAACCTCAAATCCGAGCTGCGCGCCCAATTTCTGCAAAAGCGCCACTTCGCCTCGCGCCGCGCGACCGAATGTCCAGTTGGATCCCACTACAAACGCGCGAAGCGCAGGCACCGTCGCATGGATATGCTCAATGAACCCCTCGGGCTCCTGGGAAGCAAACGTGCGGGTGAACGGAAGCAGGGCAACTCCGTCAACCTTTTGCATTCGCAGCAGTTGAAGGCGGTGCGGCGTAGAAGTGAGGAGCGCGGGCGCCTTCTCCGGGGCAAGGACTTTCAGCGGATGCGGCTCAAATGTGAGCACCCACACTTGGCCCCCCATTGATTCGGCCACATCTCGGGCGCGCGCCAGCACGGTCTGGTGCCCTCGGTGAATCCCGTCGAACGCGCCTGCGGCAAACACAATCGGCTTTGTCTCCCCGCTCAACTCTTCCAAGCGTGTTATGGTTCGCATGGTTCTTCCAATCAAGGGACACGAAGATTGACGGAAGTCAAGGGAAGGACCCGCGCCGCGAGGCCCGCTCGATCCAATTCGACGAGGTCCTCAAATCGAACCGCATCTTTCACATCCCACTTCCCCGAGCGTACGCGGTGGAGTGTGTTCATACACGCGCCACAACCCAACCCCTCGCCCACGTCGTGGCACAGGGTTCGAACGTATGTGCCTTTTGAGCAAACAACCCGAAATTGCGCCAGGGGCGCCGCAAAATTCAACAGGACAAAGTCAAAAATATGCAAGAGGCGCGGCTCGCGCGGCACTTCCTGCCCGTGCCGCGCCATTCTATACAGCGCAACGCCGTCCTTCTTGATCGCCGACACCATGGGCGGAATTTGCTCCACATCCCCCACCCATTTTCGAAACTCAGCCGCCAACTGCTCGCGCGTTACCGCTGCGGATTCGCGGCGCTCCAGAACGGCCCCCTCGGCATCGTGCGTGTCCGTGGTCACGCCGAGCACCAGCGAGCCTTCGTACACCTTATCGGTACTCATGACGGCTTGCGAAAGTTTTGTGGCGCGGCCCAAGAGCAAAATCAAGAGGCCGGTGGCGCCGGGATCGAGCGTTCCGCCATGCCCCACTTTGGGCAAATTGAATATCCGGCGAACGGCATCCACAATGTCGTGCGACGTCGGCCCAGCGGGTTTATCCACGAGCAGCAGCCCATCCAATTCATCCACCGCGCGCGGCGGCGGACGTCTATAGCGTTGCGGCCTCATTCGCCAGTGGATTTGGGCGGCTCCGATTCCGTCCATTCGGGATGCTCCGCTTCCATTTCCGCAATGAGCGAGAGCACCTGGTCGCCTTGTGCAATAGATTGGTCAAGCTCGATGATGAGCTGCGGCGTATATTTCATCCGAATCTTGCGGTTGATGATCTGCTGCAACTCCACGCGCTGCTGGCGGATTAAATCGAGCGCGATTTTCTGCTCGTCCGGTGTTCCGCGCACAGAAACAAGCACGCGCGCGTGCCGAAGGTCGGCGCTTGTGATCACGCGCGTGACGGTGACGGCGGCCGCATCGAAATCGGGGTCGTTCACGAGGCGAAAAATCTGCTCTGCCACCTCCTGGCGAAGCAATTGATTGATTCGCGTCAAGCGTTGTGGGCGCATGAGGCTTCCTCCTGAAAATCGGCTGTTTTCGGCCTAAAGCTGTTGGGCGATTTTTTCCACTTCGTAGATTTCGATGACGTCGCCCGGTTCAAAGTCACCAAAATGTTCGAGCCGCAAGCCGCACTCCTGGCCTTCGCGCACTTCCGCCGCCTCGTTCTGGAACCGGCGCAGCGTGGAAACGTTGCCCTCATACAGCACATCGCCTCGGCGCTTGACGCGGGCGCGGCCGCGAGCGGTAACTTTGCCATCCACGACAATGCAACCCGCCACTTTGCCCTTCTTGCCCAGATCGAACAACTGCTTGACCTGCGCGTGGCCCAAAATCGTTTCGCGCACGACGGGATCGAGTTTCTCCTGCATCAACTCCTGAATCTCATCGAGCATTTCGTAAATCACGCTGTAGAGGCGAATCTCCACGCCCTCGCGTTTCGCGGCGGCATTGGAATCGCCCTCTTTGCTGACGTGAAAGCCGAGAATGATCGCCTTGGATGCGCTGGCCAGCATCACGTCGTTCGCGGTGATATTGCCGACGCTGGCGAGCACAATGTTGTGCTCCACTTTCGTGCTCTTGATCTGCGACATCGCATATTGAATCGCCTCGAGCGTCCCTTGGGTGTCGGACTTGAGCAGAACCGACAGGGTCTTCTTGCCCGCATCGGCGCTCGCCTGAAAGAGATCTTCCACGGTGAGCAGTTTGGGGCCCTGCCCGGCCAAGGCAACTTCGCGCAGCGCAAGTTGACGCGCTTCAGCTTCCGCGCGAGCGACCTTCTCATCGCTCATCTTCACAAATTCGGCGCCCGCATCCGGAACGCCAGAGAGACCCAGACACTTTACGGCATCGGAAGGACCAGCAACTTTCACGCGCTGACCGCGGTCGTTGATCAACGCCTTCACGCGGCCCCAATGCGGGCCACACAGAATGGCATCGCCCACGTGCAAGGAGCCGTCGCGCAGGAGGAGCGAAGCAGTCGGGCCCATTCCGGTCTCCATCTTTGCTTCCACAACGAATCCCTGAGCAGGTTTGCGCGGGTTCGCTTTTAGTTCAAGGATTTCGGCCTGAACAATGATGTTTTCCAGAAACTCTGGAACGCCATCGCCCGAGAGCGCGCTGACCGGACAGCAAATCGTCTCGCCACCCCAATCTTCCGGGGTGAGGCCGAGCTGCTGTAATTGTTGTTTGACGCGATCGGGATTGAAGGCGCGCAAATCTTTCTTGTTGAGCGCAACCATGATGGCCACCTTCGCCGCTTGCGCGTGCTGAATGGCCTCTTTGGTCTGCGGCATGACGCCATCCACACCATCAATCACAATTACCGCGATATCCGTAAGATTCGCGCCTCGAGCGCGCATCGCGGTGAAGGCCGCGTGACCCGGGGTGTCCAGGAAGGTGATCTTCTGTTTCTTCTCGCCGACTTCAACCGTATAGGCGCCGACGTGCTGCGTGATGCCGCCGTCTTCACCGGCCGCCACACGGCTATTCCGGATCTTATCGAGCAGCGACGTCTTGCCGTGGTCAACGTGGCCCATAAACACGACCACCGGAGGGCGCGTAACGATATTTTTCGGGGCGTTGACGTCTTCAGCCGCTGGCTTCTTCGGCTTGTCCAGCTTGGGCGGCGGCGGCGGCTTGACCTCCACCTTCTTTTCCAGCTCAATTTTCCAATCCCACTTGGTAGCGAGCTGCTGTGCCACCTTCATTTCGATCTTCTGATTGATCGAAGCGAAGATGTTCATTTTCATCAATTCGGTTATCAGCAGATTGGGCTTCACGCCCATCTGTTCGGCAAACTCGCGCACAATAATCGGCGTGCCCGGCTTCACAGTGATGACGCGGGTCTCTGGGGAAGCAGAGACGGGCGCATCGCTCGACACTTCCGGCGCAGCGGCGGCTGCAGGCGCTTCAGTCTGTTTGCTGAAGGCCACGCGAAGCACGGTCACCTGTTCCGGCGACAGCACGCTCATGTGGTTGCGCACCTCTCCAACGTTGAGCGCATGGATCTTCTCCAGCAGCTCTTTGGTCGGGCGCTCCAGTTCCTTCGCTAGTTCAAAAACTCTCATATATTTTCAGAATCCGCAGGTTGCTCCGGCTCCGATGTCTCCGCCGGTCCAGCGATGGCCTCTGCAGCGGCGCGCACCGCGCGCGCATCGTCTTCCGTAAAGCCCTCGATCATCGCCAAGAGGTCTTCTTCTGTGGCGGCCAAAACGCCATCCACGGTCAAGAAGCCCGATTTCACCAATTTTTCCGCGCGCTCGGATCCAATGCCTTCGATGGCGGCCAGCGCCGCTTGCGCGCTGGCCAACTTCTCTTCGAATGTCATCGCCGCTTCGTCTTTTCGAATATCAATCTTCCAACCCGTCAATTTGCCGGTCAGCCGCGCATTCTGGCCCTTCTTGCCAATCGCCAGCGAGAGCTGATCCGGCGCAACAATGACGTTCACCGTGTGCGCATCTTCATCCACGGAAACGGATGAGAGCTTGGCGGGGTTTAGCGCGTTGGCGACGAAGGTCTTGATGTCTTCGTGCCAGCGCACCACGTCAATCTTTTCCCCGGAAAGTTCGCGCACGATATTCTTCACGCGGATTCCACGCATACCCACGCACGCGCCGACAGGGTCCACCTTTTCGTCGCGAGAGATAACGGCGAGCTTGCTGCGGAAACCCGGCTCGCGCGCGATCGCGCGAATCTCAACGGTCTTGTCGTTGATTTCCGCAACTTCCAACTCAAACAGCCGCCGAACAAAATCCGGGCGGCTCCGCGTCAAAATGATTTTCGTTCCGCCCTGATCGCTCACCACATCGAGAACCAGCGCGCGTATTTTGTCGCCGACCTGATATTCCTCCGTCGGAACGCGCTCCTTGGATGGCAAAATGGCCTCCGCAAAGCCGTCCAACCCAAGCACCACATCGCTGCGATCAAAGCGGCGCACTGTCCCGCTGACAATGTCGCCCACGCGGTCTTTGTACTCGTCGAACACTTTGTCCCGCTCCGCCTGGCGAATACGATTCAAAATGGCCTGTTTGGCCGTCTGCGCGGCAATGCGCCCGAAGTTTCGCGGCGTCACTTCGATTTCCAGAAAATCGCCCAACTTCGCATCCGCATGAATGCGCTGTGCGTTCTCAAGGGTGATTTCATCGTGCGGCGCACGCACGCGCTCGACGACCTGGACACGGGCTAACGCCTTGATGTCGCAGGTCTTGCGATCAATCTCAATGCGGACATCTTTGGCCAGACTGACGCTCTTCTTGGAAGCCGCCATCAGCGCGCCTTCGACCGCCCTAATGAGCGTCTCGCGGTCAATCCCGCGCTCTCGCTCCATATAATCTAGAACCGCAAGCAATTCATTATTCATGACTTACACACCCCATCGCGCGCACTTCCTCCTGCGATCGCCATATCCCCAGACACAAAAGAGTGGGTTGTGACCCACTCCCTTGTCAGCGGCCGCATAAAATCCCGTGTAGACTGCCCTTAGCGCGGGCGGGGGTCAAGTTAATCCGAAAAATCCCGCCCCCGCGATTTTCTTATCTCCCGCGAATCGCGGATTAACGGGTTGACCTCACCCGATAATTCACTACCTTTATGGCCGAGGTGGACTGTCCAGATGATTGAGTTGGCACATTCAGCGTGGGCTGATGCGAATGCTTAACATCACAGCAGACTCGGCATACTTTAAGGCGTGATGAAAACGGTGGGTTGAGGTTGACGGGGAAGAGGGCACTCTCTCGATTGGATATGTTGGCAGCATTCAAAAAGCTTAGGCGGCATTTCGCCGCATTGCTCGTGTTCGGTGGAATCGGACTGTCCACCGCGCGTGCTGTCATAGTTGATTTGGATGCGTTTATTCTCGACCCGGCCCTCGGTTGCGATGGAAGCACCCCCCTGGCAGACGGCTCATGGGTCTACATCATCGGCAGCTCCGACAATGTCATTGACCCGATGCAGACGTATAACGACGGCTACATCGCCAATTCCACCACAGGAGACGATGTCATCCTCGGAATCGTCCAGATATTCTCCATTCCAGCGGCCTATCCCGATTATCAAAGCATCTTCTACGAAACAGTTCAGTACGACTCCTCCGTGATCAGTAATGTCTATGTCCGATTCTTCGATGCGACGGGACCGTTGACAGGCCTGCTCTGCTGGGGCGAATCGGATATCTTCGAACTCGGCATCACGGCAGGCGTGTCCACCGTGCGCTTCGATCAGGACAACCAACTCGTCACCACCCACACGAACAACTTCTACATCATTCCCGAACCGGGCACCGCAAACTTGCTGCTGCTTGTGGGCGGTATGATCTTGGCGATGAAGGCCAGCATTATCCGGAAGAAAAAGGGCGAAGAGGCCGCGCCCTCTGACAGCGATCAGACCTGATACCGCCACGCGACGCTTCCAACAATTGGAAATTGCTCCTCGCGCGCCTTCCAATCCTTGGAAGTCACAGATCCGATTGAGCGCGCCCACGTCGCGCTGATGCTGCGCCGGCGCCGTTCAGCATATCCCCTTCTCTCGCTTTTTTCCGCTGCGGAGAAATCATTGAGGCAGGCGCAATTCGAGTCGGCTCATACCGCGCCTTTTCATCGAGAAATCGCCACTCCAAACGCAACTCATTCCACCTTCAACAAGTGCGGCGTCGCACGGCGCTCCATTTCGCCGTTTGCTGCAAAAGCTCTCTCAAAAAGTGACCTCCTAAGGTGCTATCCATAAAACGATTACGAAAGTGTTAAAAAGTTCTTGTCCACCACAACATATGGGGCTACTTGTTTGTTCATCGCTACGGTGCACCTATAGCTTGTGGTACTTCCTTTCGCACTCTTCGCCTAAGCGACACACGGACAGAGAGTTAGAGCACATTCATTTTTTGCAATGGGGAATAGGAGCCTGCACATGTTGGAAAATCGCGAAGTTTCAGGGCGGACGGAATCAAAGCGCGCCGTCGGCAAGGGGCGCAAACCGGGCGCCGCAAAGGGGCGCACGGCAAACGTGGGAGGACTCTCGATCTCGCGAGTTTTCAGCACGGCGAGCAAAAATCCATTCGACCAAGTGCAGTGGGAACGCCGCAAGGCCGCCATCACGGACGACAAGGGCAAGGTTCTCTTCGAGCAGAACAATGTGGAGGTGCCGGCAAGCTGGTCCATGTTGGCAACGAATGTGGTGGCCTCGAAATACTTTTATGGCGATGTGACGAAATCCGAACGCGAGTTCTCCGTGCGCCAACTCATCCACCGCGTGGCCCGCACGATCGCCGATTGGGGACTGCGCGATGGCTACTTCGCATCGAAGGCAGATGCAGAGGTGTTCCACGACGAGCTGGCGTTTCTCTGCGTGAATCAATTTGGCGCGTTCAATTCGCCGGTGTGGTTTAACTGCGGGCTCTATCAGCAGTATGGCGTGGGCAAGGACGCCGGACCGGGCAACGCATTCTACAACCGCACGACGGGCCAGGTGGAGACCGCGCCTTCGCAATATGAATATCCGCAGTGCTCCGCCTGCTTCATTCAGCGCGTGGAAGACACAATGGAAGACATCATGGACCTCGCGCGCTCCGAGGCGATGCTTTTCAAATATGGCAGCGGCAGCGGCACAGACCTCTCGACACTCCGCTCCACGCGCGAAAAACTTTCTGGCGGCGGACGCCCCAGCGGGCCCCTCTCCTTCCTCCGCGTCTATGACGCGGTGGCCAGTGTGGTAAAGTCGGGCGGCAAAACGCGGCGCGCGGCGAAGATGAACACTCTGAAAGTCTGGCACCCGGACATCAAGGAGTTCATTGACGCCAAATCGAACGAGGAAAAGAAGGCCTGGGCGCTGATCGAACAGGGCTACGACGGCAACTTCAATGGCGAGGCCTATGGGTCCGTCGCCTTCCAAAACGAAAATCTGAGCGTGCGCGCTACGGACGATTTTATGCAGGCGGCCTTGGACAACCGCGATTGGACCACACACTGGGTCACCGATCTTCGCAAAGCCGGTCCTACGTATAAGGCGCGTCAGCTCCTCAAAAACATCTCGGAGGGCACGTGGATCTGCGGCGATCCTGGAATGCAGTTCGAGGACACCATTCAGCGCTGGCACACCTGCAAAAACGATGGCCCGATCAACTCGAGCAATCCGTGCAGCGAATATATGTTCCTCGACGATACAGCGTGCAACCTCGCGTCGCTCAACCTGATGAAGTTTATGAACGGGGATCAGTTCGACGTGGAGCGCTTCAAGGCGGCGGTCGAAATCTTCATCACCGCGCAGGACATCATCGTGGACAACGCGAGCTATCCGACGAACAAGATTGCGCGCAACAGCCACATCTACCGCACGCTCGGCCTCGGCTACGCCAACCTCGGCAGCCTCCTGATGTCGCAAGGCCTTCCCTACGACAGCGAAGAAGGCCGCTCGCTGGCCGCCTCGCTCACCGCCATCATGCACTGCCACGCTTACGCGCAATCGGCGCGCATCGCGGAAAAATTGAAGCCGTTCGAAGGCTATGCGCGCAACCGCGAGCCCATGCTCGAAGTGATCGAGCTGCACCGCGAAGCCGCGCGAGCAATTGATGCCTCCTGCCCCGCGTATTTGCGCGAAGCGGCGACGCGCTGCGCCGACGAGGCCGCCGATCTCGGCCGCCGCTTTGGCTATCGCAACGCGCAGGTCACGGTTCTGGCCCCCACCGGCACGATCGGCTTCCTGATGGATTGCGACACCACCGGCGTCGAGCCGGATATCGCGCTCGTCAAATACAAACTGCTCGCAGGCGGCGGCATGCTCAAGATTGTCAACCGCACCGTGGCCCAATCCCTGCACAAACTCGGATACGATTCGAAAACCATTGAAAGCATCATCAAATACATTGATGAGAAGGACACGATTGAGGGCGCGCCCGGCCTCAAGGAAGAGCATCTTCCCGTTTTCGACTGCGCCTTCAAGCCGCGCAATGGAAAGCGCTTCATCGCCTATCGCGCGCACGTCAAAATGATGGCCGCCGTTCAGCCGCATCTCTCCGGCGCCATTTCCAAAACCGTGAACATGCCCAACGAGGCCACGGCAGACGAAATCATGCAGACCTATATCGAAGGCTGGAAGTTGGGCCTCAAGGCGCTGGCCATCTATCGCGATGGCTGCAAGCGCAGCCAACCGGTCAGCACCGGCAAGAAGGAAGCAAAGACTGAAGAGGCCGTCGCCAAACCCGCCCCAGCCGCCGAGCCCGGCAGCAATGGCAACGGATCGAAAATCCGCCCGCTTCGCCGCCGTATGCCGAGCACACGCCGCTCGGTTACGCACAAATTCGACATTGCGGGACACGAGGGTTATCTCACGGTCGGCCTCTATGACGATTCCTCGCCGGGCGAGTTGTTCATCACCATGGCCAAGGAAGGCAGCACCGTGGGTGGTCTGATGGATGCCTTCGGCACCGCCATTTCCATGTGCCTCCAATACGGCGTTCCCGTGAAGTCGCTGGTCGAAAAATTCGCACATACGCGATTCGAACCGAGCGGCTTCACCAAAAACCCCGACATCCCGATCGCCAAGTCGCTGCCGGACTATATTTTCCGCTGGTTCGGCTCGACGTTTCTCGACGGATACAAAGAGCCCTCCCCCTCCAAACCGTTGACGCTCGAAGCGGGCAACGCTCAGCACAGTTCGGCCGCCGCGGCGACCAGCAGCGCCGCGTCCGCAGTTCTGGCGGCGACGCCAGCCAGCGCAGCCGTTGAGCCGCCATCGGCCCCACAGCGGGTGGATGAGCAGTTTCAGCACTTTCAAGAGGATGCGCCAGCCTGCGACAGTTGCGGCTCCATAACCGTCCGCAATGGCGCGTGCTACAAATGCTTCAACTGCGGCAACTCAATGGGCTGCTCGTAGGTCTCAATCCTCCTCGTGCGCGGCGGGGCGAGCGGACATCCGCTCGCCCCGCACTCGTTACATCGGGATCGCGAGAGGGCGTGTTCGTCCCCGCCCAAACGACCGCCTGCAAACCTCCACTTTCCCGCACACGAAAGGTTGCACGGAGACAAACAACCTGCGACTCTCGCCCCATCTGTATCAGGAGCCGAAATGAACAGCGATCGCATCGCGCGTTCGAATGAAGAACGCATCCTAATCGAGTATATCAACCTGAAATTGGCCGCGTTGGGGCTGCCAATTTTTGGCGTATCGTCCGCATATCCGTTCATCTCGCTGAGCCGCTCGCTCCTGTCGAACTATCAGGAACTTTCCCGCCTTCTCTCGGACTATCTTTGCCCGGCGGATCGCCGCATCCAGGAATACCTCACCCACTCGCTGTCGAGCGTGAGCGAAGGAACAACCGCGCCGCGAATCGCGGGGCGCTCCTTCGTGCTCGACCGCCCCGGAATGGCGCGCATGCTCTCGCTCCCGCCGGATGCCGATTATTATGAATCGGATATTATCCGCACCTACCGCGTCGCAAACGGCATCCTCCACAACCCCGTCAATGATCGCCGCACAACGCAGGGTGTCTTCCACGTTGCCGAAGGCGGTCTTCCCATCGCGGACGACAAGAAGGCGGTCCCACAATCGGTCTTCGCGCGCCTTCTCGCCAAAGCATTCCAACCGCCAGTCGAGCTGAACCGGCTCCCGTTCACGGAGAGCCAGGCAGCCAAAGCGGCAACCATGGTCTCGCTGCTCTTGCGCCCTATTGTGTGCCCCGAAGTGCCCGGCTTCACACCGGAAAAACGGATGGAGATTCGATTCTTCGTCCCCGGCAGCATGGTGGCCAACCTCGACTTCGTCGAAAGCATTTTCGGCAACGCTGGCGACCCGTATCTACCCGAGAACGATGCGGGCATTGACCCCATTTCGTGGAGCGGTCACACCGGCTGCATCATCCTCGCGCCCCACCTCACGCGCCTGACCAAGCAGGAACTCGGCCTGCCGCACCGCTCCGCCGCAACCGACCGCCAAAAGCGCGACGGAATGTGTTGGGAAAATCCCGACGAGCGCTACAACGATGGCGGCGCCTTCAAGATCACCTCCCGCGATGAGCGCGGCGTGATCGTCACGCTCATTGCCGACAACTATTTCGGCTATTGCAAGAAAGAGATCAAAACGCAGATCAGCTATGCGGCCAACCTGATGGGCTTCGCGGAGGAAGAGCACTCCGGCGGCGCCTTTGTATTCCCCCGCTACGATCTGGGCGAATCCTTCGCCATGAACAACCCGATTCCCGAACGCGGCCAGACCTTCGCCGAAGTGAGCCGCCTCTTCTCGGATGTCATGGAACTGCGCCCCGAGGGCTTCGGCGTGGACCGCCACTTCCCTTCGATTGTCTATATTCCCGAGAACGTGGCCATCGAGCTGCAGGACCAATCCATCACGTGGGAAAAGGACAACGAAACCCAGCGGATCAAACTGCTGCCCGACAACGTCTACGTTCTCCCCTCCGGCTACAAGATCAGCATGCTGAAGCCCGCCCGAGGAAGCCGCTGGCGACTCGTCGGCGAAGGCGCCGAGGGAACACTCTGCCACAAGCCGTGCACCGTCTCCGGCGGCGGAAAGTCAGAAATCTCCAAACCTATCGCCGATGCCATGCTCGATGGCTCCATCTTCGTCGCGGACATGAAGAAGGACTTCGATCTCGTGGAGCAAATCATCAACCGCGACTACTCGGACCACTTCAAGAACCCGCCGCACGGGCGCAAGAGCCGTAAACTGCTGAGTCCCGAGCGCTCACTCGGCTCCGTCATCAAACTCCTGACGCCATCCGAACTCTATACGGACAGCTACAACGCCTGGCTCAACACACTGCCCGCCTATATCAAAGACTTGGTCTTCCTCATCAAGCGCTACTACAAGCCCGATTGGGGCGACGATTGGCGCAATCGCTTCAGCGTGGACAGCATCAACGGAAATCCAGGCAACGAGCTGCGCTATCGCAAGACCAAGATCAACACGCGCTATGTCCGCGTCGGATTCGGCAGCGATGGCTCCTGGCGAATCTTCAGCGTCCGAAAGGACTTCATCCCCGCGCAAAAAATTTCCACGGAAGATGACATCACCGCCTCCATCACTGCCCCGCGCACCATGATTGAGCGCATTGATCCCGACTTCCTCTACCCATCGGCTAAATTCGTCATCAACTGCGAAAACAAGTTCTTCCAACGACCCGACGATGCGATTCACCGCGGCTACGACCATAAGGCAGAAGCCGACATGGCGCGACCGGATAACTTTTTCTGCAACTACGAACCGCTGAACCGACGCCAAGCGACGGATGAAGTGGAAAACACCATCTGGTTCGGCCAATACACCGAACCGATGCAGCGCCTCTTTCGCGAGCATCTCGACAACCCGAGTCCGGAATACATCGTCTCTTCCGCATGCCCGCGCATTGTGGATGGCAAACCGACAAAAAATCCCCGCTATCTCCAGAGTCGCCCGGACCTCGAAGACCCGCGTCAGCGCTATCTCGCCGAAATGGGCATTCGCTTCTACCGCCGCCTGACCACGGACAAAGCGCTCGCCACCCCCGTCCACGCGGTCTTGCCCGGGCGCCGCAACAATCCGCCTGAACCCGGCGTTCGGCCCTTGAGCGTTTTCAACCCCGTCCATCACATGGAACTGCCTGAACTCTTCATGGAGTTCATCGCCAGCATCACGGGCAAATCGCCCTCGACGACGGGCGCCGGCTCGGAAGGCGCCTTGACCAAAGGCCCCTTCAACGCCCTCCTGCCCATCCACGATCTCAACAACGCCTTTGTTTCACTCGCGCTCTGCGCGCAAGATGTCTTCATCACTGCCGCAGGTTGCGTCGGACCGAATTTCCGCGTGGATCACGATGTCAGCCTCATCGTCCCCGAGATCTGGAGCCGAATGCAGCGTATTGAGCGCACCGCAGCCGACCTGATTGCCAAAGGCTGCCTCGAGCGATGCGTGGATTTCGAACACGAGGGCAAACCGGTTCTCGCGAGCCGACTCGGCTACCGCATCACCGCGCGCTTCATGCAGATCTATGGTGGCCGCGTCTTCACCACACCCGACATGGTCTTCACGCCGGAAATGCTGCGCCCGGAAAGTCAGGACAAAGCCATTTTCGCCGACGCCATGGACAACATCGTCTCCGCGCACAAATGGGTTGCGGAACAGTATTTCCGCGACGGGTCCGTGGACCTCGCCGTGCCCCCGCTGCGCGCCCTGCTGCACATCATGGCTCATGGTCACTACGAAGGAATGACCCTGCAAGACCCGAAATTGCGCGAACAGTTCACACACGATGCCGTGATCAACTCGCCGTGGTATCTCAAGCGCCTCGAAAAGCGCGTCGAGCGGAATCGCGCTTTCCTCCAGCAAACCGCTGCCCGCATCGAAGCCTTTCTTGCGCGTCCGGAATATAAGAGCGAAGCCGCCCGACTGGGAATCGCGCAGCGCCTGGCAGAAGTGCGCAAACGCATGGCAACCGTCAATGCGCCCGGCTACGTCAACACGCTTCGCGGCACCATAGGCGCCGATCTCTTCGCGCCTCACGAAGAATAGAACGGATAGCAATCGCCCTTGCCCTGCGCAGGAACCCTTGCTACGTTCTTTGCAGCTTTTACCCCTCCTGCTCGGGTGGTGGAATGGCATACACGCATGCTTGAGGTGCATGTGCCCAAAAGGCGTGGGGGTTCAAGTCCCCCCCCGAGCACCAGGCTCACCGGCGGTCCCGCGTGGGCTTCCTGATATACGGAGGCCCCACGGCCGTGACCGACTGAATCGGCCCGCCCTTCCAACGCAATCGAATCTCCGCTGGCCCCTCCCGATTGACATGCTCCACGACGATGGGATAGGCGCCGGCCTTCAACGCCACCTCGGCCTTCCTCACGCTCGCGCGCCAATTGCGAGGATTCCACGCATCGAGAAGAACCTCGTTGTTCAAGGTGACTCGATAGCCATCAATCGCCTGTCCGACAAAGGAATAGGTCCCGTCTTCCGGAACGATGAGCTGTCCCTCCCAACGCGCGGACCAGCCATCGCGCCGAATAAGAAATGCGGGAGCCGAAAGCCCGTAGTCCTGCGCGAGTGCGCGCTCGCTCCGCACGGCGCGGGGGCGCTTGAAGTCGGGGCGCCGATAGTAGGTCACGCGCCATCCCTCCGGATTCATCAGCCCCATGCCAATGACGAGCCATTCGATGGCTATCCACACCGCCGCGCCCATGCACGCGAAATGAACCCCGCGGCGAAGGCGGCGAAAATAGAAGGCGCGGGGGCGCTCGCGACGCAAGTCGCCCTGCAATAGATTCACCGCGCGCCAAAGCGCGGGCAAGCATCGGGTGACCACATTGACGCGCGCTCGATCCTCCTCTTCGGAGTAGTCGGCAAATGAGTTCATGCGCTGGCGCAAGAGCGAGACCTCGCGCAGCGCGGAAATGTCGTCCGCCGTCAAACAGTCACGCTCGCGGAGCGACTCCAGCACGGCATAGCCTCGCTCCTCCATCCCGACATCCGACTTCACCGACTCGCCACCGCGCACCGCGGCAAAGCGGCCGAGCGCCCGAAGCGCGGCAAACATCCCCCGAAGCGCGGCGGCGCTTTCCGGCGTATCAATGCTTCGCTGCAGCGCATGCCAAACGGCAGTGAGCGCGGCCCAGCTCGCGTCATATTCCGCCAGGGTCATGGCTTCATCCTCTCCTGCAGAAGATCGCGATATTCGGCGGCGCGCGCCAGCACCACGCCTTCGACAAAGTGCGTGCCGTCCACAAATTCATTGTCGGGATAGACTCTCGACTCGGTCTCGTAGTGCAGCACATCGAACTTCTTCTGCAACTCCGCGAGCCGCTCATTAATTTCTGCACGCCCTTGCTGAGGGCCTCTATCCAGCGCCACGCGCGACGAAATCGGAGCCGGGATCAAATAGATGCGAATCCCGCGCTCTTCACACAGGGCCAGCAACCGCTCGAATGCGGTGGTGGATATGGACTGGCCTCCGTGAACCCATCGCTGCCACCAGCGCGCGAGCGCATTCTGCTTGCGGGCCGATTGAGGGCGACCTCCAAACGCGACCTGGGGCGCAAGATTCACCTCGCGCACGCCCAGAATCGGAATGTCCTTCTGGATGTCCACGCGGTAGCGAAACGATGGCAACAGGCGGTAGCTGATCATGCTGGCCGTGAAGGTGGGGCTCCCTCGCCACCATGCGAGCAATCCAATCTCGCGCCAGCGAAGGAAGCAGCGCTGAATGTAGTTCTCGGTATACACCGACCTGAGGTCGCCATAGAAAGGATTGTCCACCCAGAGAATCAGCGACTCGGGCGCGGGGTTGCGCGCAAGATAGCGGCACAGCAGGAAGTATTGGCCGGTCATTTCGAGCGCAGCATTCGAAGACATGGGCCGCAGAAAACCGCGATCGAGCCGATGAATACCCTGGTCGAGTTGGCGGCCCACGCTGTTGCCGAGCGAGAGAACGCGCGCATCATAGCTCCGATGATCCAGCGAATAGAGCAGATCGTCCACCTCGTGCCGAAAATAGTGGCCCGGCAGAGTGCGACCAAGCTGCCACTCAATCGCGAGCACCGCCAAGACGCTCAGCAACAGGCCGGAGCGGAGCCATCTAAAATTGGAAATAAATGAACGATTGCGCATTTTGCATTCCAAAAATCGCGATGCCGTAAAAGAGCGCCAAATAGAGCGTGACCCTCGCGAGCAGAGGCCACTTCAGGACAATATATTGGTCGTTCGCTCGGTATTGGATAATTTCCATCGCGAATAGCGGGGCGATGTAGAAGAAGAAACGGCCCCACACATCAAAATCCATCGCGCCCCACCCTTGAAACAGCGAGGACAAGAGCTGACCGGCCTGATTCAGAGACTGTGCCCGGAAGAGAATGGGCGAGAGGAAGTCAATCACGAGGAAACGGAACAAAATGCAGAGCACCAGCGTGACAGAGCGACTCACCAACCATTCACCCAACTTCGCAAAGGGTCGGAATGCTTGCAGCGTGCGATGCACAGCCAGCGTCAACCCCGCATACATCCCCCACGCGACAAAGTGCCACGCCGCGCCATGCCAGAGACCGCAGAGAAACATGGTGATGAAAAGGTTGCGATAGGCAAGCAGGGGGCCCTTCCGGAAACCGCCCAGCGGCGTAAAAAGATAATCGCGCAGCCACGTCGAAAAACTCAGGTGCCAACGCCCCCAGAAATCGGAGGGACTCGAGGCCAGAAGCGGGAGGTTGAAGTTCAACATGAAGCGGAAACCCATGCAAAGAGCGAGGCCGCGCGCAATGTTCGAATAGCCCGCAAAGTCGCAATAGATTTGGATGAAAAATGCGTAGGCGCCGAGCAGCACCATATTGCCGGGCGGATGAGCGCCCGCAGCGAACACCTGATCGGTGATGATTGCCAAATTGTCGGCAACATAGATCTTCTGGAAATAGCCCCACAGAATCAGGAAACCGCCGTGCGCCAAACCAAACGAGCTGACGCGCCGCTCGGACGCAATTTGAGCCAGCAAATTGGTCGCGCGCTCGATCGGCCCCGCGACCAATTGGGGAAAGAAGGCCACATAGAGCGCAAAATCCGGCAGGCTGCGCGACGCGGTCAATCGCCGACGGTACACGTCAATCACATAGCTCATGGACTGAAACGTGTAGAAAGAGATCCCGACCGGCAGAATGATCTTGAGCGTCGGAACGTGTGGGCTGAATCCAAACCAACCGCAAACATCAGCAAAGCTATCAATGAAGAAGTTGAAGTATTTGAAGAATCCCAAAAAGACCAAGTTCACGGCCATGCTGGCCGCCACGAGTTGTTTGCGGCGGCGATCCACGCGCAAATCCTCAATCCACTGCGCGAAGCAATAGTCCGCAACTGTCGAGGCGGCCAACAAGCCGAGGAAGCGCCAGTCCCAAGCGCCGTAAAAAATGTAGCTCGCAATCAGCAACATCCGGTTCTGAGCCCGATGCGGCAGCGCCAAATAGAGCCCAAATACGATCGCAAAAAAGAGGATAAACTGAAAGCTGTTGAACAGCATGCAACACCACGCCCCAAGCGGACAACAAAGGCGGCATTTAGGCCCCTCTGCCCCCATTGTTCAAGCGAGAAGACTCGCTCGCAGCGGACATGTTTGGACTCGCTTTCTCGGCCCCGTTTGTGTTGATTGGCCCTCTAGCCGACCATGAAACTGCTCATCGCAACTCGCAATCCCGACAAACTCGCAGAGATGCGCGCTCTCCTGAATGTTCCGGGCCTGCACGTGCTCTGCATAAACGACATCCCTCAGGCGCCCGAGGTCGAGGAAGACGGGTTCACATTCGAGGAAAACGCGGTGAAGAAGGCAACCGTTCTGGCGCGCGCAACGGGCCTCTGGGCCCTCGCCGATGATTCCGGTCTGGAGGTCGCGGCTCTGGGCGGCATCCCGGGTGTGCACTCGGCGCGCTATGCGGGGGAGCCCGTCAAGTACTCAGCCAACAATGAAAAGTTGATCGCCGCCTTGCGCGAGGAGCCCGATCGCCGCGCGCAATTCAGAACGGTCATTGCACTCTCAAGCCCCGCGGGAGCTGCAAAAACGGTCGAAGGGCGCTGCGCGGGAGTCATTGTGGAGCACGCGCGGGGGCAAGGCGGATTTGGCTATGATCCTCTATTTCAACCCGAAGGCTATTCGCAAACTTTTGCCGAAATGTCGTCCGAACTGAAAAACAAGATATCGCACCGGGCCCATGCGCTGGCCCGCGCGAAGGAAAACTGGTCCGCGCTCTTCTCGTCCGATCCGGTGGAATGGTAGCCGTTCAAGACCATTCTCGTGAGACACCCAACAGGGCTGTTGAAGATTCACCTGCACCCCCTCACACTCCTTGACTATGCGCACGCTGCGCCAGGTTCTATTCTATCTCTTCCTGCTGGCATACCTGATCGCAACGCCAGTCGCGATCCTCTATGCGCTTGGCTATATCTGGGCGCCAGGAGCCGAACGCGGCCTGGTTCGCTCGGGCCTCATCGCCATTGCCAGCACGCCTGATGAAGCTCAGATACACCTCGGCAACAGCCGCTATACCCGGCGGACTCCCACCGCGATTCGCGATCTTCTTCCCGGCATCTACAACCTCCGCCTCACCCAGCGAAACAGCGATGCATGGCAGGGCGAGATCGAGGTTAGGGCAGAGCGCGCAACCGTGCTCGATCACATTATTCTTCTCCCCGCCAACCGCACGCCTCAACCCCTCGCCCCTGAGGTGTGGAGCCAAATGCACAGCGAGCCCGGCGAGCGAAATATCGTGCTGGAATCTCCCCGTTCCCTTCTCGACTGGGCCATGCTGGACGCGAGCGAAGGGCGACTGCGTCCCCTCCTTCCCACCACTTCCGCATGGGGCGATGCGCACGTTTTGCAAACCTGGTTTCGGAAGGACAGCCCACACGCCCTCTTCCAAGTCCAACAACACGATCGAGATCGCTATCTCTGGTTCGATTTCAGCGCGAAAGAGGAAGAGCCTCTCGATGTCACTCGACTTTTCCTCAACGCGCCGGATGAAGTTATTTGGGATCCGCGCACCCACAGCGAAATCTACACGCGCGCCCAGTCGCGCATCCACCGCCTCTCTTTCAAGGACATGGCGATCTTTCCCGACTGCGCCCCGCCCGCAAAGGGTTTCGCGCTGAATCGAAACCACCTCTATATACTCAACTTCAGCAACTCCCTGCTTCGCGTCGGCTCAGAGGGCGCAACAGAACGTACCGATTACCTTCTGCCCACCGCTCTCGCCGCAACGCTGACGAATGACACCTATGCGATTCACCTGCTCCCAGATGACGCCCTGCTCGTGCGCAACACAACGGGCGCCCTGTGGCTGAACGCCCTCTCCAACGAACTCGCGCCCCAAGGGGTGCGCCAAATCGTGGGTGACGAGAAGGAAGACCAATGGCTTGTAGTGGCAGACCACGCGCTCGGCCTCCTCGGTCTGAATGCCCAGGAGAAGTCCGAACCGTGGAGCCTGCAGTGGATCCACTCGCAGGATCAGACCATCCAGCGCGCGGCTTGGATTCACGATGACACGCACATCCTATTCTCCTCACAAGGACGCCTCTTGCTCCTCGCGCTCGAACGCGGCGGCGAAGGCGCTCCACGCAATCTGGGTCCCGTCGGCGCGCAGGGAGCGTTCTACTTCAGCGAACGCACCGGATATTTATACGCGCTGAACGAGGAGGGCCGGCTCACCCGCTTGCGCCTGCTGCCGCCGCGCTCGCTGATTCCACTGCCACTCCACGCGGAGACCCGCGAATGAGCTTCTCCTATACGCGCATGGGAATCGAAGGTCGCGAGGCGGGACTCCAGCGCTTTTTGGAAATCCTGCCCGGCGCGACAAGTTGGTGTATTCTCATCACCATGCTCGTACTCGGGCTCTCCGCGCCCCAACTCGCAGCCGCCATTGTCATCGCCTTCAACCTCTATTGGCTCCTGCGTCTCGCTCACTCCACCATCTTCCTCATTCTCTCCTATTCGCTCCTCCGCGCAGAGAGCGAAACGGATTGGCAACAGCGCCTGCTCAACCTCGATCAGGAAGACATCCCCTCCCGCCGATCGCGACTGCTTCACCGGAAACGGTTGCGCGCGCTCCAACAACTCCACCAGAAACCGCAGGACCCAACCGACATCCACCACGTCGTCATCATCCCCATTGCGCGCGAAACAGCCGACATCATTGAACCGGGCTTGCGCAGCCTGCAGGCTCAGGATTTTTCAACGCAGCGCATTCTCGTCATGCTCGCCGTTGAGGGTCGCGCTGCCGAGAACGTTCGACGCGACGCCGCCGAACTGGCCGCGCGATTCCGCCCGTACTTTCTCGATGTGCACGTGGCGCTCCACCCCGACGGAATCCCCGACGAAGCGCGCGTCAAAGGCGCCAACGCCACCTACGCCGCAAAACAAGCGGCGACCATCCTCCGCGCCCACAACATCCCCTTCGATCGCGCAACCGTCTCCTGCTTTGATGCCGACACCGTGGTCTCGTCCGGCTACTTCAGTTGCCTGACCTATCACTACTGCATGGAACCCCATCGAACTCGCGCCAGCTTCCAACCCATTCCCGTCTATCACAACAACATTTGGGAAGCGCCAAGCTCCGCCCGCGTGCTGGAGGTCGGCTCCTCCTTCTTCCAGCTCATCGAGGCCACCAACCCGGAAACACTTGTCACGTTCTCCAGCCACAGCATGAGCTTCCAAGCGCTCGTCGAAGTCGGCTACTGGCCCGTGGATATGATTTCAGACGACAGCGCGATCTTCTGGAAATCCTACCTGCACTATGAAGGCGATTATCGCGCCGTGCCGATGTACACCACACTTTCCATGGACGTCGTCTCGGCGGATAGCTGGCTCGACACACTGCGCGGCCTCTACAAACAAAAGCGCCGATGGGCCTGGGGCGTCG
Source organism: Kiritimatiellia bacterium (assembly GCA_023953695.1). GTDB lineage: Bacteria > Verrucomicrobiota > Kiritimatiellia > CAIVKH01 > CAIVKH01 > JAMLJG01. The sequence goes on along the minus strand of JAMLJG010000001.1, from coordinate 97,675 downwards.
AGAACTTCCCTCTCGTCGTGCGCGGCTTTTTGCACACCCCTCGCATCGCCTTCCGCGAGAAAATCAAACACATCATCAAAATGTTTGAAGCGCACATTTCCTGGGCCACCTGGGGATTCATGCTCTCCGCCTTCAATTGGCTCCCCGCACTTTTCGCCGGCCGCGAGTTTTCCAGCTCCGTCATGTATTTCAATGCGCCGCGAATCAGCGGTCTTGTTTTCAATCTGGCCGGTCTCGCGCTGCTCATCACGATTGTCTTGAGCCAACTCCTGCTCCCGCGCCCCCCCTCGCGCAGACCCACACTTTTCCGAATCCTGCACGCAGCCGAATGGCTCCTCGTCCCCGTCATCACCCTCTTCTTCAGCGCACTCCCGGCCCTGGATGCACAAACCCGCCTCATGCTCGGACGCCGTATGGAGTTTTGGGTTGCCGGAAAGGGCAAGAAGGCGCACCCCCCAGCATCCTGACCCAGCGCCACATCCTCCCAACGCCTCTCGCGGCACAGCGAAGAGCAAATCGCCTCCCACCGCGATTCCACCGCGTTTCCCGCCGAACATTTTATTCAAGACTCGGTCTGGCTATTTCTAGCTGATGCGGTTAAGCTGGGCAGCCAACGAAAGGATTTGCCCATGCGATATCGGCTTGCATCTGTTTTCCTCGCAGGATTGCTCGTAACAGTCGCCACGGCGGAAGAGCTTGTGATTCGACACTCGCCACTGTATCCCTCGATATACGACGCAATTACGATTGAAATTACCGACGCGAAACAGGGCGGCACCCTGCATTGGGGCGTCAATGCTGTGGGCGGATTGTGGGAGCAGGCGATTGAGCCCTACAGGCCTGAGGGTTCGGCCATGGAAGGCGTTGCAACGCGCACCCGGTTTGCAGGGCCGGACGAAAACGGAACATGTCGGATCACACTCGGTCCCTTCAACAACACCAATCAGCTCATCCGCGCCCTCAATTTTGCCATCCAGTGGGATGACGGGAGTTGGCAGAACAAGAACGAGCGAAACTACAACGTCCCCGTTTCATTCGGCCGAATCCGAACAGTTCCCGAAGTCCCCACCATCAACGATAGAATCCTTGTGAAGGTGAGTCGCAGCCGAGACGGCGGCCAACTTCGTTGGGGCGTCAACGCGGAAAACACTCTTTGGCAACCGCCCATCAAGGACTACTGGCCGACAGGAACCGTTCCAGCCCGCGATGGCCTTGCCGTAGACTCACCCCTCGGGAAACCGGACTCCAATGGCGTTTCAACAGCCATTCTCGGTCCGTTCAATCGCTCCGAGCAGGTCATCCACACCCTGCACATGGCGGTGCACTGGGGCGACGAGTGGGACACCGATGCAGGGCGAAACTACAACGTTGAAATTTCCTTCCTGACCCCCACGCAAGCGCCCTCGGTGCGCATCCTCTCCCCACTCTCTGAAGAAGTCGTGGTCGAGACTCCAACCGTGGAATTGCGCGCAGAACGCGCCGACAAAGTGGAACTGCGCCTCAACGACAGACTCATTGCCAACGTCGCGGAAACCCCATTCGAACTGCGCCTCCCCTTCCAACAACTCCCATTCGGCCGACACCAGCTAACCGCGCGCGCCGAGCGCAATGGCCAAGTCGGCATGCAGCAAATCTATTTCTGGAAACTCCCCCCTCACAGAGTCGAATCAATCCCGGAAGGCACCGCATGGGGCGCAACGGACCACGGCGATGGAACAGTCACCTTCGCACTGCATGCGCCAAACAAACGCTTCGTCTCCGTCATGGGCGATTTCAACGGTTGGGACCCCTACGTGGACCTGATGAACTATTCCCCCGATGGAACCTGGTGGTTGCGAAAACCCATTTCCAACGGCATTTCCCGCTACCAATATGCCATCGAAGGGCGACGATTCCTCGCCGACCCCATGTCAACCGACGTCGAGTGGAAAGACGAACACGGGCGCGAAGGCTATCAACCCTGGGAAGCGCGCAGCGTGCTCCAACTCGGCCAACCCTCATTCACCTGGACAGCCACCAACTACGTCCGCCCCGAATTGGATCACCTGGCCATCTACGAACTGCACATAGACGACATGCAGCCCGGCGGTGGATTCACCGGCCTGATCCAAAAACTCGACGCCATTCGCGACCTCGGCTTCAACGCAATCCAACCCATGCCCTGGACCGAATTCGCCCAGGATCATAGCTGGGGCTATAACCCCGCGTTTCACCTCGCCCCAGAATCAACCTACGGCACACCCGATGATCTCAAGCGTCTCATTGACGAGTCCCACAAACGCGGCCTAGCCGTCATCCAAGACGCAGTCTACAACCACATGGATCGAAGCGGCCCCCTCTTCCAGCTCTACGGCCACGACTACGACGCAAGTCCCTATTTCCACAACTTCCGAGGCGAAAACTGGGGATTCCCAGACATTGACCAGCGATCGCGCGCCGTAAAACGATACTTCCAAGAAACCATCACCCACTGGCTGCGCGAATACCGCATAGATGGAATCCGCTACGACGCCACCCGCTTCGTCGAATGGGAAGGCTACAACGATTGGGGCGCTGGCTGGTTCGCGTATGTGGGGCATCAAGCCGACCCCACCTCCTACCAGATCGCCGAGCACATGCCATCCGACCCCGCCCTGATCAACCAAACCGAAATGGACACCACCTGGGGCGACTACTTCATGTGGAACTTCCGCGACATGGTCTTCAATGCGCGGCTCGACCGGAGCCAATTCGCAGACATGATGCAACCCACCCGAATCGGTTTCACAAGCGCACTGCAACGCATCGCCTTTACCGAAAGCCACGACGAAGAGCGCGTCATGCGCGAACTAAAACAAAGGCGCTACTCCACCACCGAAGCGCGACGACGAGCCGAACTCGCCTACGTCATAACTCTGATGGCGCCCGGCCCCGCCATGATCTACGCCGGACAGGAATTCGGCGAAGACACCCCAAAGCGAGTCGGCGCGAATCCCATCCAGTGGAACAAAACAAAAGGGTGGTCCAAGCGCGAAAATCGAACCCTGCTCGCAACCGCACGCGCAATGACACGCCTCCGAACCACCCACTCCGCACTCCGCGGCGAATGGGTCAACCTGCACGACCACATGCCGGACAACATCCTAGCGATAGACCGCACCGGCAACGGCGGATCCGTCCTTGCAGTCGGCAACCTAGGCCGCAAGAGCCAGCGCGCCACCCTAACCCTGCCCCATCCCGGACCCTGGCGCGACCTTCTCGAAGGACGCACCATGCAAGTGCAGGACAACTCCGCACAGCTAACGCTCCAACCCGGCGAAGTCGCAGTGTTCGTCGCAGGCAAGTGAGCCATCCAGCAACTCGCGCCAGCATCTCGTCCAACACCGAACCCAGACCACACCCACCAGCAATAGAACTCACTTCAACAGAAGTGGGGCCAGTTTGCGCGCGCCGACTTTGTCCGTCTTCACCTGCACCGCCAAACCCACCCGCTCATGCCTCCACCCACAAAGGTAGGGCGGTTTGGCTCAAACCGCCGCCACTCGCCCCGACGACACCCCTTCGCTCAGCGCCAGAATACTTCCGCCTTCGTCCATGACGCACACGACCGAGTAGCGTTTATGGTAGTCTATCCCTATACTATTCATGGCGGTTACCTCCGTGCTTCCTGGCGGGCCACCATGGCCGCGCCTCAGCAGCTTGATGGGCATTATACGCCGCATCTCCGGAGCTCTAACCGCCTTTCATGCTATCTGACCCCTCTAACCAGGTGTAGGGCGCGGACCGTGTCGGCGTTCTGATAGGCGGATTCGGCAGGGAACCGCTCGCCGGTGGTCGGGTCAACACCGTCGGCAAGTTTCTGAACGATCACTATGGCTTGGTCAACGTCCATGAGGGGAATGCTTACGGCTGCGGCTTGCCCTTCTCCGTCTTTTCTTTCGCTTTCTTGATGAGCTTCGGAAGGTCGGGCTTCTCAGGGCGTTTGTTCTGGCGGAAGGATGTCTTCGCTTCGTCGGTAAGTTGCTTCGTCACCTCGTAGGGAAGGTCTGTCGCCTGCTCAAGATTGCGGTCGCCGTAGGGGTTCGTTACCGACTTGCCGCTCAGCCGGAAGAACTCCTTGTTCGCGTTGATGTGCTCGATCTCCAAGCGCGTGAAGATCGCCGGATCGCGGCTCTTCAAGTAGACGTACTTCGCCTTCACCGGCTTCCGGTCCTCGGGCGTGAAAGTGTATTCCGGCTGATAACCCGCGTCAGGCGCTTCGTAAAGCAACTGCTCAGAGACGATGATTCCGCCGTTGGTGTTCCCCGGCGACAGTACCACCGCCCATGTTGCGTCGTTCGTGTTGAGCGTGGCCTTGACTTGAAGGTCACAGACGAGAGCCGCGCCATTAAGGACAGGCTTCGCCAGATCGCGCAGAGGTTCTTGACGGATAAAGTCGTATCCCTTCGGCTGCCCGGACTCCTTGCCGTAGACATGTAAGTCCCAGTATTTCACCTCAAAACAGAAGACCGTTTCGCCCTCCTTCCGCAATCGGAAAACAACAGGCGATGTCTTCGCGGCAACAAAGGGTTCTTCCACCCCGTGCCTCGCATACTGGAATGAGTCGTTTGTGTTCTGCGACCGAATGTATTCATAGCCTGGTTTCGAAACGCTCTTCACGTAGAGACTGCGACCCTTTTCTTTCTCCACCGTGAATGATCCGGTTGCGTCCGTCCGCACGCTGACTGACTTCACCTTCCCGAATAACCGATCCATGTCCGGGCTAAACTGCGTAATTTGAACTTCAACGCTCGCGCCTTCGACCGGTGCTTGGTTCTGATCAATGACTTTTCCGTAGAAAGCAATCTTTACGTCCTGTTTCTTCAGTTCTTCTCCTATCCGCACCATTTTGTCTGCGTCTGCCTTGCGTTGAACGGCTTCACGCTCGTTTTCCGCCGCTGATGAGATCGCCGCGAAAGCGAGCAAACACAGAAGCCCAGCCGTGTAAAATCGTTTCATCATCGTGTGTGCTCCGTCTACGGGGTAAGCCCAGCGTCTCCAAAGAAAGTACTCCAAAACAGCCATTCGTCCGCGACGTTCGATCGAAATTCCCTGCTGTGGGAATAGTGTGCAGCGTCGTAGCCCCAGTTCTGTAGATTTCTTGCTGTCCCAAAACCGCTCACGGAAGATTCCCGCCCCAACGCTCTGGATCGTGACTCCACGATGCGCGCAAAAATCTCGAACCGATCGGCAGGAATGACCATGGTGCGTTCATCGAACGGGACGAGAACATTGTCGAAGTAGAACCGGTCACCAGAGGCCGGAGCGTAGGAATCAACGTTGGAATCGCCGTCGGTATTCCAGTAAGCATAGTCTGGTTTCATCTCGTTGTTGTTCTCCCACCAACCCAAGGCGTAGTCCTGTGCATTGAAGTACAGCGCCATGGCCCCGGCATGGCTTGAGTTGGCGGCAAGATATGGCGTGTCGGGCGACAGCCTTGACGAATAACGGGCGTAAATGTTCGGCGTGTTGAACCCGGTCCAGTAGTTGCCGATGGCGTTGTCGTAGCAGTGGGCAGGGACCGCCGCCTGAGCCGCAATGTACGTGTGAACCACGGATGAGGAGAACAGCCGGAGCGCCTCGCCCATCACAACGTTTCCCATGCTGTGGGCAAGCACCCTGACTTGACCTGAATAACTGGCATTCAGGCTCGTAATGCGATTGTTCAATGCCTGACCCGATCGCCAAGCCCGGAGTTCGCTCGCATCGTAGGTCAGACTTCCCGTGTACGTCGGCCACTGAAAACCTCCCACATGGCCTTTGTACCCCTGCCACCAGAGGCGTTTGAACACGGTTTCTGTCCATCGGTCCTTTTCCCAATCGGCCATGTTCCACCCATGAACATGGAGAACGTACTCGTCCGTTTCCGGCGTGTAGGTTGTCGAATTCGCGTTGCCGCCGTCGGTGGTGTTCACGTCATCGCCCGTGCTGACGGTAACGACGTATTTCTCGTAGAACGCTGTAATCGGGCGGAGGTCAAGAGTCACCGGCTTCTTGCAGACCTCGTTACCGTCCTTCTTCACGATGATGGTCAAGTCGCCTTTGCCTGCGGTCTTACCTTCCAGGATGAAAGGCGACACCTGATCGCCGGTCTTGATGTACTGATTCGGCAATTGGACTTCGGTTGTCCCGACCGTAATCAGTTTGGTCTTTTGGATTTGTTGGGCGGCAACACTGGTGTCGGAGAGATAGGCGGAAGATTCCCCGACCGCCTCGAAAATGTTGACCGACGGTGAGCCGGAACTGACATTCTCGAACTTCAGGAAGTAGGTGATTCCGGACAGATTAGCCGTGGTATCGTCCACCTTGATATGAAGCCTGGTGAAGTCCTCCAAGTCACGCTTGCAGGTGATGGCGCTGTCGTTGCAGTTCGCCGTTCCGCTCTGCGCGTCGTCTTCCTCTCCGCCGGAAATCACGTCGACGTCATCGTTCACCCAGAAGAGATATTTGGCGTCATCGGGATCGTCGAAGTCGATGGAATCGTCCCGATCCCCGTCCATTCCGATGTCTACTCGAATGACGGCAACTTTCACCTGATCGCGTGCGCCGCTTGGGGGGTGTCGGGCGGAGAGGGTGTAGGTGCCGGGGATGGTGCCTTCCACATAGAGTGTTAGGCCCTGGCGAATGCGAGACATGGGATAGTGGGCAGCGGCTCGGGTCATCTTTCGCCGATCCTCGTAGCAGTGTTCAATTCCTGCCAATTCAATCCTATCCTCGTCTGGCAAATCTCCGGGCGCGATCGAAATCGTGAGGGGGATCATATCCGGATCGTCTTCCGCCAGCGGCGACTCACTGAAATCGGGCTTTTCGCTCTCATCGCTGTCGTTGTCGTTCACTCCGATCAGGAGGCCCGGTTCCTCTTCCTCCGCTTCAAGCACTCGACTCTGAATATCAAGCTTCACTACCGTGAAATTTCGCTCCGCCTGGCAGGACCCCGAGATCACGCTCACAACCTCGCCACTCGTTGACGCACTCGGAATGCCGACTTCGCGCACGGCAACCTGATTGGCAGACACCGGTGGATCGGGAATAAATCTAGCGCGCGCCGCTCCCGCCAGCTTCCATTGATTGGCTCCGCCAGCGGACGACGAGGCGGTCGCTCGCAATGTGTCTATTCTTCCCTCACTGGTCAGGTCAATCCCCAGCCAGGTCCTATCCACCGTCAACCGTATGTCCCCCGCTTGGATGCCGGTTGAAATGGACAAGGTCTTCTCGCAAGGCTCACAGGCACCGGATGTCGCTCTGAGCGAAAACGTGACCGAACCCAAACCGCCGGATCGCACGGTGAAGTTGGCGCACGAACCAGAGCCGCTCTGGGGATCAGCCTCTATCCCGGTGACGCGCCACGTCCATTCCATGTGAGAATACGTGAACGGCTCTCCGTCGAAACATACACCCGGAGTCACTTCGACCCGCGCACAGACACCAACGCTTGATCCACAAGTGCTAACAGCGGAATCGGCTCGCAGCGATATATCTGGGCAAATAACGCCTGCAACGGCAGATCCCGTGAAGAGAATACCCAATGCGACTAACAACACGCTCAAACCTTGAGACAGTGATTTCATGACAGCAGCGAAAGATCGTTCGTTATGCGGCGATTGAAGTTTTCCCAAATCCATTGCGGATATTTTTCATCGCATTCCAGAGCGCGCGTAATATCGCGACCGACGCTAAGCAGCAGGGCTTTGCCGAGAAGGTCTCCGTCGCGAGGTGCGAGACTCTTAGTGCCACGAGCCCATCGAAGGCGCTGCACGCATTGCTCGCAAGCAGCCCGATCTCCCTGCCGATACGCGAGGAGCGCTTTCCAATACCACGCCACTACGCAGAGCCCATGGGTGGGCGACTCCACAACGAGTCTATCAAAAAGTGACATTGCCTCACTCGCGCGGCGGTGTGCAATCAACCAGCGACCATAGGGAATACCCACGTGTACGCGGCCAACGGGCGGAGTAGCCGGATCATGCAACCATTCGCTGGCAAATTCATCTACGGAGGCATGGGAGCCGACCAAACTATAGGCTTCCAATACAACGCCGAGGTAGGCCCAGAATTGCTCTCGCTCAGACCACAGCCAATCAATTTTCTCCGCACCCAGCCCTTCCCAAAAGCGGACAACTTCGGCGGACTCTCCGAAGTCGTTCACTTGGCGACGCGCCAGTCGAAACAGCAAGTCGCTCGCAATGGCAGGGTGTTGTGCGGCCATGAAATCGGCGCGCGCACGTTTGCTCGCTGCATCAAACATATCGCGCGCCCATTCACGCATCGCTGCGGGCGCGGCTACCGAGAGTTGGCGCGCAAAGTCCATCGCGATAGTGGGTTCCGTCGCGGATTGCAGCGCTTCCTCGATCTTGGGCCTGGCCTTGAGCAGGGCGTTTTCATCGCCCGCAGCAATCCATTGCTGAGCTCCTAGCAAACGCGCTTGCAGGCGGAATCGCAGGGGCACCGCATCGGTATCGGCCACTCTTTCAAACAGGTCTGCGGCAATCGCCGGGTTGCCTGTGGCGGCCTCCAACCTAGCAAGCGCCCATGCCGAGCGAGACCAGATCCCCGGACCCGGCTTTAGCGCGCGAATATTTCTCGTCAACAGCGCGCGCGCAAGATCAGGCCGACTTGCCTCTTGGCAACTCAGCGCCAAACTATGGATGGCGCGTGGGGTAAAGGATGCTCCATAGTTTCTTGTCGCTTGCCGAATCAACTCTTCTTCGTGGGCATGCGCTTTGCCGCGCAAGCGGATTTCCATACCAACCTTGGCTGCAGCCAGCCACTCATTGGGGCTAAGCTTTGGCATTCGGAGGAGGCGCTCGGCAACCTTGCCATGGTTTGCATCGCCAGCGACATGCCGAGCGCTGGCCAACAGCATCTTTTGGATCTCGGTTGCGATGATCGGAAATCGAGATCCCTCACGGTTCAGCCAGCTTTCTGCCAGAGGGCGCCACTGCCTCATATCGTTCTTGCGAAGTTCCGTGACAATGCTCAGCGTTGCACGCGCGCGCATTGAGGGTTCCACACGGTCAAGGCCACGCAAGAGATTCTCTCGAATTTGCCAGCCGCCCAATTTGCGCCGAGCCGCGATCAATGTTGCCCATGCGGAAAGCGTCTTCGCCGAGTAACGGCCGCGATAAATGCAGTCAGAGGCCAGAATAATTGCGCGGGCGGGCTCGCCCATCGCGAGAGCAACGCGGGCCAGCCCGTGCCGCGCGCGACAGGCGCGTCTCGAACTCGCCTGCACCGCTTTCTCGAAAAACTCTTTGGCAATTGCGATCTCGCCCTCTTGTAAGAATAGAAATCCGAGCCGCGTGGCCACATCGCTAACGCGCGGTGGTCGAACAGGAACTGTCAGCTCACCGTGTCGGGCCAAATCGGCGTTGGCTCGACTCACGCGGGCATCGAAATCGGCGAATTTGCGAACAGCAACCTCGTGCGCATGGCGAGCAATCATCAGCGCGGCATCGGGGCGGACCATTTTGATGTAGGAGCGAATCTGCCCCACGAGCGGGCGAACCCACAATCGTGGATCGTCAAGACATAGCGCCGCCGCGCGCTGATAAATGCCAGCGGCAGAATCAAAGGCCCCTCGCTTGAATTCGCTATCAGCAACCAGCGAGAGAACCCTCCCCCGCTGGTGGCGCGGAAGCGCGGAATTGGAAAGCAGGCGATTGGCCTGCGTCAGCGACGATTCGAAGTCGCGCTGCTGAAGCAATTCCGCCATTCGGCGCAATGCCGCCGCCAACTCCGTCTTGTCGCGAGGCCGCGAATATACTCTCTTTCGAAACCGCCCTCTCTCGGTCTTCATATCAACGATCGCACCCTCCTTGAGTGTAATCACTTTTCAAAAATGTGAGGCCGGTTAGCTCAGCGCAAAAAGCAACCTTCGCGTCCCGGCCAAAGTAGTTAGAGGACGGACCTATCGGCGGTCCTCTCTAACAACATTCAAAATGGTTTTCTCTTATGGCTCCGTATAAAGAACAGCCATGACTCCTCTACGGCCCATCGCTCTCATCGCATCGGCTGCCGATGAAAATCGCGCCGATCGAAAGAACGCCAAATCGGAACGGCTAATCGCTGCATTCCGCCCTGGTTTCACGCGCACAACTCGCCCGACCTTTCGATCTCGACCCGCAGCGCCAGAAGCCAACCCGAGAACCGAGCATGCAACCGATGCGGCTCCGATCAGCTTTACAAATTTGCGGCGCGAAATAGAAGTCATGCGCTCGAATAAAGCGGTTCATCCAGGAAGGAGCAAGAACTTTTTGCGATAATATTGTCTTTTCTGCTACACGGTCAACAACAACGTGTTACTATTGCGCCATGAGATGCTTGACACTATTGGCAGCCCTCTTTTTTCTTCAATTCTGCTCACGAGCCGATTCGATCGCGGTTTTTTATGCGCTCGACAGCGACGCAGGCGCGTTGAAGCAAAACGCGCGCGAGGCGGGGCAACCCATCTCGGTGGGCATGCGTCACATTCAGCGCCTCGCGATTGGCAAGCACTCTGTCTATGCCGTAAAAATGGGGTCCGGCTGTGTCGAAACCGCCCTTTCTGCGCAAGCGCTCCTCTCGCGCTTTCGCTGCGATTGGGCCCTTTCCATCGGCCCTGCAGGAGCGCTATCTGACAACCTCGAATTAGGATGCTGGCATCGAGTTGCACAGGTTTTTGCCTATCAGCGCGGAAACGGCGCGTCTCGCCCCATGGACGCAACCTGGAGTGCGGACTGGGCGCGGCTGCCATCGAGCGCCGTGATTGATTCTCTCTTGTATGGCGCGAGCGATCTCTCCGTGGCGTCCGGCGAAGCCTTCATCGCAACAACTTCAGATCGAGATAGATTGAGAGCGACTACAGGCGCGGCCGCCGTTGACATGAATAGCTTTGGCCTTGTTGAGGCATGCGCAGATCATGCGGTTCCCCTCTTCATCTGGAGGGTAATCAGTGATCGTGCTGACGAGCACGCCTCTGTGGATTTTCGAACCTTCGCCACCACCTATCGCGGCGAAGGTGGCGCGGCTTTGGCAAAATGGATCGCCGCTCTTCCGGCCAATCCCTCCGATCCACTGGCCTACCCGGCGATTCAGGAGATCATGGAGGACGCGGGTTCCAACACGGTCGCGGAATAGCCTGGGAATCGCGTTGAAATGGGCGCGCGATCACTCATACTGGCGGCGTCTATTGGCCCCCAGAATGAATACAACAAAAAACAAAAAACTGACGCCAGCGGAAGAGCTGGAGTACCTCAAAGAGATTTGCAGTGGCGACTATGAGAAAATGGCCCACTGGATCACGAACGCATACGATGTGCTTCAACAGCGCTCCTCGCTCTTGCTGAGTTTGGTGGCCGTGGTGCTGACGATCACGGGTTTCTCGGGGCCGAATATCGCGGCATCGGGTCGGTTCTCGAAACTCTGCATTGTCTATGGACTTAGCTTCGTGCTGGTTTCCGCCGTGTTGACGCTCGCGGGCCCGCTCCGCTTGCGCTGGTCCACGCAGTGGCGGAGCGAGACGACAGATCAGTCGTTTATCAATCTCATCCGCCGCCGCAATGCGCGAACGGCCAAATACCATCTCGCCTTCATCCTGTTGTCCATCGGCCTTTTGGGCTATGTCGGCAGCTTTATCGGCTTCCTCTTCCGCCGCGGGTAGCGCCCGCGCGTGCGACTGCGCTTTCTTGCGCTTCGCGGAATAAATACTTTTTTGCTCGCGTGGCGGAGCGCATAATCGGGCCATGAAATCGTGGCAAGAAACAACTCGCGTGTTCACCGAAATTAAGCGCCTGTTCGATGCGGGCGAATCCGTGGCGCTCAGCACGCTGGTGAAGATTGAGGGATCTTCCTATAGACGGCCGGGCGCAAAACTGCTGATTCGCGCCGATGGCTCCATGCTGGGGCAGGTCAGTGGTGGTTGCCTGGAAGTTGATCTGCGCGAGCGCGCGCAGCAGATGCTTGAGACGGTCGCGCCTCCCACGCTCGTGCACTATGACACGGGCGCAGACGATAATACCCTTTGGGGGTTGGGGCTGGGTTGCGATGGAAAGCTGGAGGCGTTTCTGCAGCGCCTAGACCCGAAGCGCGATGCGGAGAGCATCGCCCATGTGCTCAAGAGTTTGCTCGGATTGGAGGCGTTTGCCATGCGCACCGCGCTGGATGGGCCGCATTCCGGCGCCATTCAAACAGGCCCGCCGACGCTCGGCGGAGCGTCGGGAATCGTCGCCAGCGATGGAGAGCGCGAGTTTGTTGACTATTTAGAGCCGCCACCGGATCTCGTTGTCGTTGGCGCTGGCGATGATTCCATCCCGCTGGTTGCGCTGGCAGCGCAGGCGGGATTCCGCGTCACGGTGGTGGATCATCGCTCGGCCCATTTGACGCCCGAGCGCTTTCCCGATGCTCAGCAGCGGGTCCAGCGCCGCGCGGAGGCGGGTCTGACAGCGCTCCCGCAGCATGGGCACACCTACGTGGTCATCAAGAACCATGCAATCGCGATTGATAAAGCCTGGGCCGCGCTATTTGCCGAAACTTCCGTCCCCTACATCGGCCTGATGGGCCCCATATCGAGGCGGGAAGACATCCTCGAAAGTCTGCCCGATGCGGTTCGACCGCGCATATATGGCCCAGCGGGTCTCGATGTCAAGGCGGAGGGTGGCGAACAGATTGCCGTCAGCATTGTCGCGGAAATGCTCGCGGTACACGCGGGGCGCGAGGGCGGCTTCCTTCGGCAGCGCTCGGGTTCCATTCACGCTTGAACGGCGCCGGAACCAACCCGACTTCCGGCTTTGCTTCCGCGTGCACAGACTCTACTATGTACATGCGTTTCGAACGGCGGCATCTCACCGTTTGGCGCGCGGTCTTCCCTTGGGTGGCGACTAACAGCTAAAGACGAGGTCACATGAGTCAGGAACAAGTTCCCTTTCCCACCGGCGAGCGCCCGGATACACATGTCAACACGCTGATCGCGGTCGCCTGTGCGCTCGTTTTAGATATTCTATTCTTCGCTATTCTGGCGCCGCTCAAAGGCACGTTTATCCGCGATTTGTTCATTGAGCGAAATGGGTGGGATTGGGGGCGCGTGGTCTTCCAGTTTTCCACGCTCTTCATGTTCTTCATGTCCACGATGACCATTTTCCTCAAGCGCCAGAAAATCCGGGCGGAGACCAGGGCCCTACGCGATCTCCCCCTCCCCGACGACCTCGATCTGAACGACGACGCGCATCTGATGGCCGTCTATAACGAGATCACCTCCATCCCGAATTGGGAGAAGCGCATCGTCTACACGCGCGTGATTCGCGTTCTCGCGATGTGGATCAACACGCGTGACTTCGATCGCACCATTCAGTACACGCGAGAAAACGCGGAAATGGACGTCTTCGGCTCCGACTCTTCGTTCCGCGCCAATCGCCTCTACATCTGGGCCATGCCCCTCCTCGGGTTCCTCGGCACCGTCTATGGCGTCAGCTATGGCATCGGCGGATTCGCCGAATTCTTGCGCGGGGACGTCTCTGCGGAAGACATCAAGTTTCAGGTCGGTCTCATTACGCAAGGTCTGGCCGTGGCGTTCTACACGACGCTCGTCGGCCTCTGGGCCGCTGGCGGCGCGGCCTTCCCCAGCATGAGCGGCGAGCGGCGCGAAGAAGTGCTGCTCGGCGATCTCGACGCCGTCATCGAAGAGCGGCTCACCTCGCGCATGCCGTCTGCCAAGCGCCTAGAGTTCCCCGTCGAGAGCATTCTCGCAATGCGCGAAGACATCGGCCACATGGCCGAGGCGCTCGCGGCCCCCCTCAAGGAGCTGATCTCCTCCATCGAAGAGGGATTCCGCCGCATTCCGAGCCCGCAGCGATATGACGAAGTGTTTGCCGCAGCCATTGCCAAGGCGAGCGATTTGATCAACGACAAATATAGCGAGTTTCAGATTCGCTACGAAATTCGCGTGGGGGAATTGGGCGAGCAGCTCGCCGGGAAACTGCTCAGTGTGTCCGAGCGTTTTCGCGAGGGAACCGAGACACTGGCCAAACAACTCGACACGCAGGCGCAGGCCATTCAAACCAGCGGAGCGCGCGCGGTGGAACAGCAGGCCGCCGCGGTGCAGGCCTATCTCGGCACGCTCGATCAGGCGAGCGAGCGCGAATCCACGCGTTGGAAGGAAGTGTCCGACGACCTCCGCAAACAAGTCGGCGATGCCGCCTCACAGCTTGGCCAATCGGTGCAGGCCCTTCGCGATGCCTCTTCCCTCGCCGCTCGAGGCGCGGACGAAGCCGCGCGCGGTCTCGCCAATCAGATGACGCGCCTCGTGGATGTCGGCACGCGCATTGAATCTCTCCTGCAGGCGACAAAGGCAGTTGAAATTGCCCTCGGCGACATCGCGGGAAGCAAGGATTTCCGCCTCGCCATGTCGGAATTGCGCACACACCTGCAAACCACCGACGACCTGGTCAAGCGGCTCACCAAACCGCGACAAATCGTCCTGACCGAGTCGCGATAGAAAGCGCAGAGCAATCCACCAGCGATCACCATGCGCCGCCCCCCAAAACGCGAAGCCAAGATCGAGATGACGCCCTTTCTCGACTCGCTGGTTATTATGATGAGCCTGATCTGCCTTGTTCTCGTTGTGATGATCATGCCGGTCATTCAGAACCCACAGCAATACAAAGTCCTCTCCTTCTCCCAACTGGTCAAAGCGATGCAGCGAAAGACACCCGCTGGATTGCAGCCCGTGTACATTGACTGTCATCCCGATCGGGCCGTGGTGCTTCCAGGCGATATTTCTGTATCGGTGCAGGACATCTTGCTGCACGGCAATCCGATTGATCGGCTGCTGGCTCGCATTCAGGCAAATGCCGATAAAGAATATGTCGTCCTCCTCGCGCGCCCGGGGTCCTTCGCGGTTTATCGCCACTTGCGCAAGGAATTGATTCGGCGCGGAATTGTCGCGGGTTCCGATGTGCTCCCCTCCAACGCCGTCTTGGATTGGAAAAAGGAAATAAAGGAACTCAACATTCACCTTCCGGAAACCTGATTTTCATGGCAAAGCGCCCGCAAAAAAAGGAGCCCGAGCTCAATGTCACATCGTTCTGCGACATCATCACGGTTTCGATCGTCGCCCTCTTCATGGTGATGGTCATCGTGATTGATATTGCGTTGCGCACGCCCAAAGTGCGGCCAACCCCGCTCGCGATTGAGACCACCAACATGCCCGTCTATGTCGAGTGCCGCAATAACCAGCTCTACTTCATTGATCGCGTCGAGATCATGCAGGCGTTGCGCTCGGCACAGGAGGCGGCTCGCAGACGCGCCCTGAGCGGCCAAACCAACACGCTGGCCGATGCGCTTTCCGAGGATATTGGCAACACCTACTATCGGCTGGACAACAGCTTCATCATGCTCGGCGTCACGGCGTTGATCCCGCGCCCCGGCGTCCCCGGAATCGCGCCGCCAAACGAGGAAGAACCCAACGGCGACTTCGATCAACTCCTCAAGACATTCAGCACGAATTTGCACTACATGGTGTATCTGGTCCGAGACGACTCGTTCGAGACGTTCCGAAAGGCGCGCGATCTGGGAGCACAGCACGGCTTCCTAACGGGATGGGAGTACATCGGGCGCGATGAACCCCTCACCTTCGATGGCATGCTCAGCAAGGTAAAAGCGGAGTAGCCGAATGCGCCCGCTTCACGCGGTGATGCGTTCATTCATATCGCGGAGTCGCGCCGCCATGTCGCGCAAGAGGCGCTGCACGACTTCGGGATTTTCGCCGAGAATGAGGTCCATGTTTCGCTCGGCAATTGCGACCAATTCCGTGTCCGGCTCTGCAATGGTCGCCGTCGCCGAACGCGGCGCACCGAGCAGTAGCGACATCTCGCCGAAATAGTCGCCCGGCCCAAGGCGCCGCAGTTCCACCTCACCGCGCGTCAAGCGCACCGAGCCCGCACGGATGAAGAACATCTCGCACCCCGCATCCCCCTCGCGAAACAGCACATCCCCATCTTCAAACCGCCGGAGAAACGGCTCGAGCAGGCGGCGCGGCGCGCGGCGCACATGCCGATCATCTCGGAGAAAGCCGCGCAGCAGAAGCGCTTCGCGACGCCGCGTGTTGGCTGCCAACTCGGCGCCGAACAGCAGCACCGCAAAGGTGTAATAGACCCACACAAGCAGCAAAAAGATCGCCTTCACCGAGCCAAAGGCATAGCCAAAGTTTGGATTGAATTGCAGCAGAAGCCCGAAAAGCGGTCGAATCAAAGAAAGCAACAGCGCCGCACCCACCGCGCCAACCGCCACTTCACGGGCCCGCAGCGGAACCGAGGCGAACGCGCGATAGAATATTCCGATCACAACAGCCGATAGCGCCCAGGAAAACAGCGCTTGAACGCTGCGCGCACCCTGGGTCAGGTCCAACGGCAACGCGACGAGGAGCACCCGACTGATCGTCAGCAGGAGAAAGAGAAGAAGGACCGCCAGCACGACGATGAGGTCCATTGCCTTACCTGTCAGAAATGTGCGGCGTTGCTGTCCCTTGAAAATGGAAATCACCGCGTGGCGCGCCGCGCCCGCAAACGGCGTCATGGACCACAGCAGAAAGAGCAAGCTGACCGCGCCCCACACGCGCTGCCGCGCTAGTGTCGCAATCTCTCTCAAAAGCGCTTCGTCAAACGCGGGGAAAAGATCGGCAAGCTGTTCGCTCAGCGCAGCAAGAACCGTGTCGGACGCACTCACCACCCAGCTCAGCGCAAAGACCAGCAAGAGCAGAAGCGGCATGAGCGAGAGGAAGCCGTAAAAGGCGAGCGTCGCAGCGGACTCGAGATCTCGATTGCGCGAAAACGAGCGCACGCTCTCGCGCACAACTAGCCACAATGTGGCGGGCATCAACCGCGCCTGTTGTTTGGAAAACGACATGGCGCGCCTTATAGCACAAGAAACCGCGCAGCGAAAGGAATGGCCGTCCCATTCGCATGGTCGGCGACATCACACTTGCTGCGGTCCGACAAATTGGCTATCCAATCAGCCCTCAATGAAAAGACACCCCATCTATGGAGAACGCTCTATGACGAGATCACGCCTGTTGTCCCTTCTTTGCGCGATGCTGACCCCTGTTGCAAGTTTTGCGGGCAGACCGTTGACGATTGATGATGCCGGTGTCGTGGAGAAAGGGCTTTACCAAGTCGAGGTGGGTGCCGCAGGTGAGGGAGATTCCGAGATCACCCACTGGGACTTCCCTGCAGAACTGGCGTATGGCATTGCGCCTTCTGTCCAAGTCAATTTGGGGTTTGGCGGGCAGCTTGAGGAGCGAACCGAAATCCTGTCGCACGACGAGCATCGAACGGATCACGTCGGCGGCATCGGGGATTTGACGCTCGGCGGAAAGTGGCTGCTCATTCCCGAATGCCCGCTCGGCGCAAGCCACGCAATCGCCGCATCCATAAAATTTCCGACGGCAGACGAGAGTCGCCAGTTGGGCAGCGGCCACACGGACTACGACGCGACTTGGATCGTCTCTCGAGCAATCAACGATAACGTCGCGATCCATCTCAATCTGGGATATTCCTGGATCGGCGGGGCGGACTGCAACGTCCTCCATTACGGCGCTGCGCTGGATGTAATGCTCACCGATTCACTCCAATGGGTCGGAGAAGTGTTCTCGGACCGCGAGCATCACAGCGACACTCCCGATCTCGTGATGGGAAACACGGGGCTCCGATGGACGGCCAGCGACACCCTCACATGGGACATCGCAGGTGGCGCGCGCATTCATGGCGAATCGCCCGACTGGCAATTTACAGTCGGCTTGACCTGGCAATTCGGGCCGCTCCGCCTCAACTGAGCCAACGCAAGGTCCTCGCGAGATGCCCTTGACTACGTCCAAATGTCAGCGAGTGTAGAAGCACGGGCGCGTGGCAACGATGAATTCGGAAACAACGACTTTTGCAACAATTGACCTTCCCATTGAGGGCATGCACTGCGCTGCGTGTGCCACTCGCATAGAGCGCCAACTGAATCAACTGCCGGGCGTGAATTCCGCGGTCAATCTGGCCAACGAGCGCGCCTACATTCACTACGACTCCGCCCGCACAACAGTCGCCTCCCTTCTACACGCCATTGGCGCGGCGGGCTTCACCGTGCCGCAACAGACGCTGAACCTCGCGATCTCCGGCATGTCGTGCGCAAGCTGCGCTGCGCGCATCGAGGCGGCGCTCAACAAGCTGCCCAATGTGACGGCGGCGGTGAACCTTGCGAGCGAAAGAGCAACAATCCACTACACGCCCGGCCAGACGACGCCGGCGGAGTTGATGGAGGTCGTTCGGCGCACAGGCTATAGCGCGCGCGAGTCCACAGCCGACACGCGAGCGGCAGAAAAGGAGCGAAAGGCGGCAGCGTATCGCGCAGAATTGAGGCGTTTCGGAATCGCGGTTGTTCTGACGCTCCCGTTCGTCATCGAGATGATCGCCATGTTTTCAGGGAGCGGACATCGAGAACTGCTTCCGCGCGGGCTGCAACTGGCGCTCGCCACGCCCATTCAGTTTTGGATCGGCTGGCGATTCTACACCGGCGCCTACCACGCGCTTCGCGGCGGCGCAGGAAATATGGATGTCCTGGTGGCGCTCGGCACCTCCATGGCATGGCTCTTCAGCGCAGTCGTGACGATCCTGAACCTGCACCACCTGCACGTCTATTTTGAAGCCTCCGCTTCTGTGATCACGCTCGTCCTGATGGGCAAGCTGCTCGAAGCGCGCGCGAAAGCGAAAACATCGGCGGCAATCGAAGCCCTGATCCGTCTGCAACCGCAAACCGCGCGCGTCTTGCGCGACGGAGAGCTGGTGGAAGTGCCAGTGGAAGAATTGACGCCCGGCGACCGCTTCGTCGTTCGGCCCGGCGAAAGCGTCCCCGTGGATGGCGAAGTGGTGCAGGGCGAGTCGAGCATCAATGAATCCATGCTAACTGGAGAGAGTCTGCCGGTGGCGAAGCGCGTGCGCGACAAAGTCTTTGCCGCCACGGTGAATGGCGAGGGGCTCATCCACTGCCGCGCGACGGGCGTGGGCAGTCACACGCTGCTCGCGGGGATCATCCGCATGGTCGAGCAGGCGCAGGGAAGCAAGGCGCCCGTCCAACGGCTGGCGGACCGTATTTCCGCCATTTTCGTTCCGATCGTGACCGGAATCGCGCTCCTCACCCTGCTCGCGTGGTGGGGGGTCGGCGGCAATTTCACCGAAGCCCTTGTGAATGCAGTTGCCGTCCTCGTGATTGCGTGTCCATGCGCACTCGGCCTGGCCACGCCGACTGCCATCATGGTCGGAACGGGTCGCGGGGCATCGGCCGGCATACTTGTGAAGAATGCGGAGGCCTTGGAACTCGCGAAAGGAGTCGCAATCCTCGCGGTGGACAAGACGGGCACCCTCACCATGGGCAAACCCGAGGTCACGGACATCATTCCCGCGAACGACAGCTCGGCGGACGACTTTCTAGCGCTCGCAGCCGCGCTGGAGCAGGGAACAACGCATCCGCTGGCAGAAGCCATCGTCTCCCGTGCGCGAGAAGGCAACCTGCGGCTTCCGCAGCCAACGGACTTGCGGGCGATACCGGGCAAGGGCCTGACCGCAAAGCTCGACGGCAATCGCTTCACCTTGGGGTCGCCCGCGTTTCTCGCCGAGGAAGGCGTTCGGATTCCCGACGTCCTGCTCGCCCCCATCGTAGCGGCGGGGAAGAGCGTCGTGGGCCTGGCGCGCGGAACGGATCTTCTCGGCCTGATCGGCATCGCCGACCCGCTGCGCCCAACTTCGCGCGATGCAGTGGCGCGCCTCGCTCAAATGGGAATCGAAGTTGTCATGCTCACCGGCGACAACCGCGCGACGGCGGCCGCCATTGCGGCCCAGGCAGGAATAGCACACTTCGAAGCGGAGATACTTCCACAAGACAAGGCGGCGGCCCTCACCCGCTTGAAAGCGGGCGGAAAGCGCGTCGGGATGGTGGGCGATGGAATCAATGATGCCCCCGCCCTCGCCGCCGCGGATGTTTCGTTTGCGATCGGCGGCGGTTCCGATGTGGCGCTGGAAGCGGCGGATGTGACGCTTATGCGCAACGATCTGCTCTCCATTGTGGACGCCATCGCTCTCTCGCGCGCCACTCTTGCAAAGATTCGACAAAACCTCTTCTTTGCCTTTGTCTACAACGTCCTGGGAATCCCTCTTGCGGCGTTTGGACTGCTCAGCCCCGTGATTGCAGGCGCAGCAATGGCCATGAGTTCCGTCTCCGTCGTGAGCAATTCCCTTCTGCTGCGGCGCTGGCGTCCCCGCTAATCACGCGACGGATCTCCGCTCGGAACACCTCTTCGCAACGCCCGCAATTTGCGATGCGCAAACCAAGCAACGCCACCGCCCACCGCGACAAAGGCCAGCACAACGAGATATTCGTAGCGTTTGAAATTCGCGAGCGCGGCCTCTAGCGCCTGTCCAAACAGATAGCCCGCCATTCCGATGGTCAACACCCACACCGTTGCCCCGAGCACATTCAGCGCCGCAAATCGCGTGTAGGGATAGCGCCCAGCGCCCAACACCAGCGGAACCGCAGTCCGCAGTCCATACAGAAAGCGAAATCCGGCAACCAGCGGCGTGCCCGAGCGATGCAACCAATCCCGGACAGGCTGAGCCACGGATCGAAATTTCGGACGATCCAGCAGCGTGGCGCCGTGGGTGCGGCCCAAATAGTAGAAGAATTGATCGCCACAGATCGTCCCCACAAGAGCAACAAGCAGGACATACTCAATCCGCAAATAGCCCTGATGAGCCAAGAAGCCCGCCGTCAACAATACCGTCTCTCCCTCCAGAAAGGTCCCGAAGAGAATGGCGAAATAACCGTATTGAGCAACGAGCACAGGAATATTCATGGTGCGCGCCGGGATTCTACACATCCGGCCGCCCACGCGCCAGATCGCGCTCCGAGCCGCAGCAGGCTACAAATCGTCCATCTCGACCGCATCGCGAACCAGCCGGCGCTCCTCCCGCTCTTCAATCTGAATCAACAGATCGAAGAACTCGCGCGCATCATGCGCCAGCACACCGCTGGACATTTTTCGGAGCGTCTCGATCAAACACCGATTCATCGCAACGACGGAATGCAACACTGAATCGGGGTCGTTCGGATCAATCTTCACCTCCTCCAGACAATCTTCCAGCGGCCTTCCGGGCATGGATTTGAACACGGCGTCCAACATGGCGCGCGGTGCGCGGGCTTGATACTCCTCGAGCGCTTCGTCGAGGCCGTTCTCGTAGCGCGCGACGTAATCCAAGACAAGCCGCAAGCGCGACTGTTCCGGCGTCGTCTCCACGCGCTCAAACCGCTCGGCGAGCTGACGGTGCACCGCGCGGATTCGATCCATGATGTGATTTAGATTTTCCGCCATGGCTGAGCCCTCCGTGTTGTCCTGTTCTCCACTCTCACTATACCGCGATCCGCTTCGACCGGCTATCGGGCGAAACCTGACGTTCGAATAGTGCCCCACCCTGATACCGGACATAAGTCCCGCGCGCTATGTTCTGGGCAGCAACTACGGAAGGAGGAGCCGTTCACCGGAACGACAGAACAGCAAGCGAGGGAGGAGTGAACCGTGAGCGGGTTGTCAACAGAGTCAACGACAAGATTTGGAATTTGGTGCCGGCGTAAGCGTGACCTTCAAACGGCGAGAGACATTCGCCGTCCCCCCCAGGCACTCCTCCTATAGGCACGCAGCGCCGGCACCAACCCTTTTCAGGGAAATAGCCGTGGGCCATACCGCCCGCGTTGGAGGACGAGACCTGATGAAAACGAAGATCGCGATCATAGACGGCAACGAAGCGACAACCCACGCCGCCTATCCAACCGCCGAGGTGTGCGCGATCTATCCGATCACTCCATCGTCCAACATGGGCGAACTGGCCGATCAATGGGCCAGCGAAGGCCGCAAGAACCTCTGGGGCACGGTGCCCCTCGTCGCGGAAATGCAAAGCGAAGGCGGCGCTGCCGGAGCCGTACACGGCGCACTACAAACCGGCGCGCTCGCGACAACGTTCACCGCATCGCAGGGCCTCCTGCTGATGATTCCCAACATGTATAAGATCGCGGGCGAGCTGACGCCTGCGGTCTTTCACGTGTCGGCCCGGGCCCTCGCGGCGCAAGGGCTCTCCATTTTTGGCGACCACCAAGACGTCATGGCCACCCGCGGCACAGGCTTCGCCATGCTCTGCGCGTGCTCCGTTCAGGAGTGCATGGACATGGCCCTCATTGCACAGGCCGCCACCCTGAAGGCGCGCGTACCGTTCATTCACTTTTTCGACGGCTTCCGCACTTCTCACGAAGTGAACAAGGTCACCCTCCTCAGCCGCGATGAAATTCGCGCCATGATTGATGACGACCTCGTCCTCGCCCACCGGCAGCGCGCGCTGAATCCCGAGCGCCCCGTCATCCGCGGCACAGCGCAAAATCCCGATGTCTATTTCCAAAGCCGCGAGACCGTGAACGCCTTCTACCAGGCCACCCCTCGCATCGTCGAAGACACCATGGCTCAATTTGCCCGCATCGTCGGACGGCAATATGGCCTCTTCGAATACTTCGGCGCGCCCGATGCGGACCGCGTCATGATCCTGATGGGCTCGGGCGCAGAGACGGCGCACGAAACGGTCGAGCATCTCCTGAAAACAGGCGAAAAGGTCGGCTACATTCGCGTCCGCCTCTTCCGCCCCTTTTCTGTCCATCATTTTCTCGCCGCCCTGCCTGCGACAACACGGTCCCTCGCCATCCTCGATCGCACCAAAGAACCCGGCAGCGCCGGAGAACCCCTCTATCAAGACGTCATCACCGCACTGGTCGAAGGTGCAAGCAACCACACCCTTCCCATGAATGCGATGCCGCGCGTCATCGGAGGACGCTACGGGCTCTCGTCCAAGGAGTTCACGCCCGCCATGGTCAAGGCCGTCTTCGACGAGCTGAAGAAGGAAGAGCCGAAAAACCACTTCACCATCGGAATTGACGATGACGTAACGAAGACCAGCCTCCCATTCGACCCCCATTTCATCATCGAGCCCGACCAGGTTGTCCGCGCCATGTTCTATGGACTCGGCGCGGATGGAACAGTCGGCGCCAACAAGAACTCAATCAAGATCATCGGCGAAGAGACGGATTTCTACACACAGGGCTATTTCGTCTACGACTCAAAGAAGTCCGGCTCGCAAACCGTCTCTCACCTGCGCTTCGGGCCCAACCCCATCCGCTCCGCCTATCTGATTCAATCTGCCAACTTCATTGGCTGTCACCAGTTCAACTTTCTCGAAAAGACGGATATTCTCAAAAATGCCGCGCCGGGCTGCGTATTTCTCCTGAACAGCCCCTTCGGCGCGGATGAGGTCTGGAACCGCATTCCCGCCCGCGCGCAAAAGCAGATTCTCGACAAGAAGATGAAATTCTTCGTGATTGATGCCTATCGCGTCGCGCGAGAAAACGGCATGGGCACTCGCATCAACACGGTGATGCAAACATGCTTCTTCGCGATCTCCGGCGTCTTGCCGCGCGATGAAGCGATCGCGCAGATCAAAAAGGCGATCGAAAAAACGTACGGCCGAAAAGGAGAAGACGTCGTCCGCAAGAACTTTGAGGCGGTGGATCAAACCCTCGCCCACCTCCACGAAGTCGCGATCGGCGGCAGCCTCACAGGCGCCCCGATCCCGCCCGTCCTCTCGCCCAAAGCCCCGGACTTCCTGCAAAAGGTGACGGCCCGCATGATGGCGGGGCTCGGCGACGAACTGCCGGTGAGCGCCATGCCGGTGGATGGCACCTATCCGAGCGGAACCGCGAAGTGGGAAAAGCGCAACATTTCCCAGGAAATACCCGTTTGGCTTCCGGACATTTGCACGCAGTGCGGCATGTGCGCACTCGTTTGCCCCCACAGTGTCATTCGCGTTAAGAACTGCAGCGAAAGCGCGCTCGCCGATGCGCCGGAGAGCCTCAAGTCCGCCCCTCTGCGCGGCAAGGATGTTCCGCCCGATGCGCGATATGTCCTTCAAGTCTTCGCGGAAGATTGCACAGGGTGCTCGCTCTGCGTCAGCGTTTGCCCCGTGAAACACAAGGAGGTCTCGGGCCGCCGCGCGATCAATATGGAGGACAAAGCGCCTCACCTCGAAGCGGAAATCGCAAATGTGAATTACTTCGAGACCCTTTCCGCCGCCGTCCCCGGCGCCGTGGATCTGACCATGGCCAAAGACTTGCAGTATCTGGACCCCCTATTCGAATTCTCCGGCGCATGCGCGGGCTGCGGCGAAACGCCCTATCTCAAGATCGTCAGTCAAATGTTTGGCGAGCGCATGCTGGTCGCCAACGCGACAGGCTGCTCCTCCATTTATGGAGGCAACTTGCCGACCACGCCGTGGACACACAACGCCGATGGGCGCGGCCCGGCCTGGTCAAACTCGCTCTTCGAGGACAATGCGGAGTTCGGATTCGGCTATCGCCTCACCCTCGACAAGCATACCGAATTCGCGCGCGAGTTGCTCGCGAATCTCGGCGGTGTGTTGGGCGATGCGATGGTGCGGGAAATCCTGGACGCGCCACAGCGCAGCCGCGCGGACTTGATCGCGCAGCGCGCGCGCGTCGAGGCGCTCAAGAACCAATTGCGGGCGATTGATCGCCCCGAGGCCAAGCACCTTCTTCCCCTCGCCGACCACCTCGTGCGGCGCAGCATCTGGATCATCGGAGGCGATGGCTGGGCCTACGACATCGGCTACGGCGGACTCGACCACGTGCTCGCTTCTGGGCGCGATGTGAATGTGCTCGTACTGGATACGGAAGTCTATTCGAACACCGGCGGGCAAATGTCGAAATCCACACCGCGCGGGGCAGTCGCAAAGTTTGCCGCCAGCGGAAAACAAACCGCCAAGAAAGACCTCGGCCTGCTGGCCGTGGCCTATGGCAATGTATATGTGGCGCGCGTCGCCATGGGCGCCAATCCGCGGCAAACCCTGCGCGCGATCGCCGAAGCCGAAGCCTATGACGGCCCCTCGCTGATCATCGCATACAGCCATTGCATCGCGCACGGCATAGACATGGCGCTCGGCTTCAAGCAGCAGAAGCTCGCAGTGGATTGCGGACACTGGCCGCTCTATCGCCACAACCCGGCGTTGGCGGGGCAAGGCCAGAACCCCTTTCAACTCGATTCGAAGCCCCCGACGACCTCGCTGCGCGACTATGCCTACAACGAGGTGCGCTATCGCATGCTCAGCCACAGCGCGCCCGAAGAGGCCGCGCGGCTGCTCGAGCTCGCGCAAGAAGATGTGAACAAACGGTGGAGAGCGCACGCCGATTTGGCAGCGCGCACATCATGAATGCCGACTCGAAAGGAGAATGAGTATGGACATGCGCACCACTTACATGGGGTTGAAGCTCAAGCATCCCGTCGTGGTTGCGGCGTCGCCGCTGACGGGCAACATTGACAAAATCAAGCGCGCCGAAGATGCGGGCGCAGCCGCCATCGTGATGTTCTCCATCTTCGAGGAACAGCTCCGCCAAGAGGCGGCCATGCTCGAAAGCGCCCTGACCGCAGGCACGGACAGCTTCGCGGAATCGCTCTCCTACTTTCCGCGAAGCGACGATTTCAGCGTCAAGCCCGAGGCCTATCTAAAGCTCATCGAGCGCGCATCCACGGAGTGCGACATCCCCGTCATCGGCAGCTTGAACGGAATCACCAACGAAGGCTGGATCAACTATGCCCAGAGCATTGAGCAAGCGGGCGCCAAAGGACTCGAGCTCAATATCTACTGGATTGCAACCGACTCCCACATGTCCGCCGCCGATGTGGAACAGCGCTATCTCGACATCATCCGCGCGGTCAAGAGCGCCGTCAAAATCCCCGTCGCCCTCAAGCTGAGCCCCTTCTTCAGTTCGATGGCCAACTTCGCGCGGCGCGTAGACGAAGCGGGCATAGATGCCCTCGTGCTCTTCAACCGGTTCTATCAACCCGATTTCGACATCGAAGAGCGCGAGGTCGCCCCGCATTTGAGCCTCAGCTCAGCCGGCGAGATCCGCCTCCCGCTGCTCTGGATCGCCCTGCTCTATGGGCGCGTCCGCTGCTCTCTGGCCGCATCCCGCGGCGTGCAGAGTGCGGCTGAAATTGTGAAATATCTGATGGCGGGCGCAGACATCGTCACCAGCGCATCCGCGCTGCTCCACCACGGAGTTGGCTATCTTAGCACCCTTGTGAACGATCTCGAGTTTTGGATGCGCGAGCACGAATACGACTCTGTGGAGCAGCTCAAAGGCTGCATGAGTCAAAAGCACGTCGAAGACCCCACCGCCTTCGAGCGCGCCAATTACATCAAGACACTGGGAAGCTACATCGCGCAGATGCGCAACCCTCGTTAGAAGTCCATGCAATAGGAGGAGAAGAAATGAAAGCCAGAATAGATGAATCGGCATGCACTGGATGCGGCGTGTGCGGAGACACCGCGCCCGACGTATTCGAAATGGGCGATGACATGATCGCGAAGGTCAAGGTGGAGGCCGTACCGGCGGGCAGCGAAGAAGCCGTCCGCGAAGCGGCATCCAACTGCCCCGTGACCTGCATCGAAGTTGAGGAATAGCGCCACGCGGAGTGAGCCGACGGAATGTCGTCTCAAGCGACCATGCACCTTCCTCTCTTCCTGATCCTCTTCCCGCTGCTCCTGGCGGGCTTGCTTGCCCTCGTAGGAGGCAACGCAACCGCCCGCTCGGCGCTTGCGAAAGTGGGCTCAGGAACTGTGGCAATCGGTGCACTCGCGCTCTACTGGACGACACTCCACCGCGAGGCGCAGTTCTTCGCATGGGATGCGGTGTGGCTGGACCGAGCAGTTCTGACCGCTGAAATTGCCGTCGCCCTCACCCTCCTGCTCATCAGCCTGCGAGGACGACAGCCGCTCATCGCGCTGCTCGTCCTCGCGCAAGGCGCGCTGATGGCGCTCGCGGAATGGGGTGGTCACGCTCACCCTCATGTGGCCGCACCTCTGTTTGTGGATAGTCTCTCGGTCATCATGGCGTTGATCATTGGCGTCGTGGGTGGACTCATTGTCTGGCATGCGGTCGGCTATATGCCGCACTACCACCATCACGAAGCCCAAACGCCCGACCGACAGCGCGGATTCTTCGCCTCCATCTTTCTCTTTCTCGGCGCGATGTTCGCGCTCGTGTTCGCGAACCATCTCGGCTGGCTCTTTCTCGCGTGGGAAGTGACGACGCTCTGCTCTTATCTGCTCATCGGCTACTCGCGCACGCCAGAGGCAACGCGCAATGCCTTCCTCGCGCTCCGCCTCAACCTCATCGGCGGCGTCGCATTCGCGAGCGCCATTCTCTACATCGCCCGAACAGGAGGCTCTCTCGCACTCAACGAGGTGGTGGCAAGCGGGAGCGCCACCGCGCTGATTCCTGCGGCGCTGATCTGCTTCGCCGGCCTGGCCAAGGCCGCCCAAATGCCGTTCTCCTCGTGGCTCCTCGGCGCGATGGTGGCGCCGTCGCCGGTCTCCGCCCTCCTCCACTCCAGCACCATGGTGAAAGCGGGCGTATATGTATTCGTCCGCCTCGCGCCCATTTTGCAGGACACGCTCGTCGGCCTCCTCTTCGCGCTGGTCGGCGCCACAACCTTCTTCTTCGCATCGTGCATCGCCATCTCGCAAAACAACGCCAAGCGCGTCCTGGCCTATTCGACCATCGCGAATCTCGGACTCATCGTCACCTGTGCGAGCATCGGCAATGTGCAGGCCGTCTGGGCCGCCATTCTGCTCATCATCTTCCACGCCGTCGCAAAAGCGCTCCTCTTCCTCGCGGTCGGCTCGGCCGAACACTCCATTGGCAGTCGCGACATCGAAGACATGGAGGGGCTGATCGCGCGTCGGCCCAAGACGGCCCTCGCGATCCTCATCGGAATCGCCGGAATGTTTCTCGCGCCGTTCGGAATGCTCGTCAGCAAGTGGGCGGCCATTGAGGCTCTGATGAAGGGACATCCCATTCTCCCCGTGATCGTCGCGTTCGGCAGTTCGGCAACGCTGTTCTTCTGGACCAAGTGGATGGGCAAAATCCTCAGCACGGTGAAGGGCGCTCCCCCGCCCCATGGCCCCGTCAGCATGGAGGAAAAGAATGCGATGTTTTTCCTCGGCGTCCTGACCGTGGGCCTCTGCGCCATTTGGCCCTTCATCTCCTCCACTTCGGTCAAACCCTTCCTCCTCTCGCAGTTCGGCGCGTTCGTCGAATTCAATCGCGCGACGATTCTCATCATGTCCATCATGCTCGCTCTCATCGCCGCGCTCCCCTTGAGCCTGCTCTACAAAGGTGACAAGGGTCTCCGAATCGCCACCCCCTACCTCGGCGGCGCGAACGTGTCGGAGCGCCACCTCTTCACACCCTCCATCGGACTGACAAAGCCGGTGGCCATCCGCAGCTATTATCTCACCGAGATTTTTGGCGAGCGCCGTTTGACGCGCGCGGGATTCATCGCCTGCCTCGCGCTGCTGGCCATTCTAACCGTGGTGGTGAGCACATGAGCGCCTGGACCCGCATCCTCGCAGCGATTCTCTTCGTCCTCTTGTCCCCGATCCTCGCGGGACTGCTGGCGGGGCTCGACCGAATCATCAGCGCGCGCATGCAGAGCCGAATCGGCCCGCCCCTTCTTCAGCCGATCTATGACCTCCTGAAGCTCTTCCAGAAAGAGCGAATCGCCGTCAACCGTTCGGGCCACTTTTTCCTCCTCGGCTATCTCCTCTTCACAATCCTCGCCGGCATCGAGTTTTTCATCGGCGGCGATCTTCTCATCGTCATTTTCGCCCTCGCCCTCGCGAGCGTCTTCTTTGTCCTCGGCGCATTCGCCGCCGGTTCGCCCTACAGCCACATCGGCGCCGAGCGCGAGCTGATCCAAATCATGGCGAGCGAGCCCATGCTGATCATGTGCGCCATGGGCTTCTATGTGGCGACGGGTTCCTTTCAGGTGACCACCATCCACGCGCAACCCACCCCGCTCATCGCAACCCTCCCCGGCATCTTCCTCGGCATGATCTACATTCTCACGATCAAGCTCCGCAAATCGCCCTTCGACCTCTCCACCTCGCACCACGCGCATCAAGAAATCGTCAAAGGCATCACAACGGAGTTCGCCGGCCCCTACCTCGCCATCATCGAGCTCGCCCACGGCTATGAAACCATCCTCCTGCTCGGATTCCTCTACCTCTTCTTCGCCCCCTGGCCGCTTCTCGCCCTCGCCGCCTTGATCGCCGTCTATTTCCTCGAAATCCTCGCCGACAACACCCATGCCCGTCTCTACTGGCAGTGGGTTCTCCGCACCTCCTGGGCATTCACCGCAATCGTGGGCGCAGGCAATTTGATCCTCCTCCACTACCTCCAACGCGGAGGCACGCCATGAACCTCTTCCGCAAGTCGCCCTGGATCATCCACTACGACGGCGCAAGCTGCAACGGATGCGACATCGAGGTCCTCGCCTGCCTCACACCCCGCTACGACGTCGAACGACTCGGCATCATCAACACCGGCAACCCGAAACACGCCGATATCCTCCTCATCACCGGCTACATCAACGAACAGAGCCAGCCCGTCGTCCGCACCATCTACGAACAAATGCCCGATCCCAAAGTCGTCGTCGCAGTCGGCATCTGCGCATCATCCGGCGGCATTTTCCGCGATTGCTACAACACCAAAGGCGGCGTGGACTCCACCATCCCCGTGGACATCTATGTCCCCGGCTGCGCCGCGCGCCCCGAGTCCATCATGGATGGCGTCGTCCAGGCGCTGGACCTTCTCGAGCGCAAACGAAAAGAAAAGAAAACGCGACGCCGCGCCATCGCGCCCACCCCCACGAGCGAGGTTCCCACCCCATGAACGCGCCCGCGCAAACCTACAGCGAAATCGCGCCCGAGCGCCTCCTCGAAGCCGCGAACGCCCAGCGCGCCGCCGGCTCGCGCCTTGTCCAAATCTGCTGCTCGCGCCTGCAGCACTTTGAACTCCTCTACAGCTTCTCGCGCCCTCACACCATCGAACACCTCCGCATCTGCATCCCCGACAGCCGCGTTGCGCTCCCCAGCATCAGCTCCATCTACGGAGGCTCCTTCGCCTACGAAAACGAAATCCACGACCTCTACGGCATCACCTTCACCGGCATGAACGTGGACTATCAAGGCCACTTTTTCCGAACCGCGATCCCCGCGCCCATGGCCGTCCCGCCGGTGTGCGCGGCGCCCGCCCCCAAACCCAACAAACCGCAACCCCAAAAGGAGCCGACATAATTTTTCCAATCCTTGGAAGCCAAGCACATGCAAAGTTCCAGTCGTTGGAAGTGTTGACAGGAGCGAAATGGCGAATAGAACGGTCATCCCCTTCGGGCCCCAGCACCCCGTCCTGCCCGAGCCGATTCACCTCGATTTGGTGATTGAAGACGAACATGTCGTCGAGGCCATCCCCTCGTTCGGCTTCATCCATCGCGGCTTGGAAAAACTCGTCGAGAAAAAGGACTTCACCGAGTTCACCTTCATCGCCGAACGCATCTGCGGGATTTGCAGCTACATCCACGGCATGGGCTATTGCCAAGCCGTCGAAACCGTCATGGGCCTCGAAATCCCCGAGCGCGCCAAATGGCTGCGCACGATGTGGAGCGAACTCTCGCGCATCCATAGCCACATGATGTGGCTGGGCCTACTGGCCGATGCATTTGGCTTTGAAAACCTTTTCATGGCCTGCTGGCGACTGCGCGAGGGGATCCTCGACGTGATCGAAGAAACCTCGGGCGGCCGCGTCATTTTCGGCGCGGCGAAAGTCGGCGGTTGCCGCCGCGATGTTCCGGACGACCTGCTCGCACGCATCCCCGCCCAGCTCAACGCAGTCGAAGACGAACTGCGCGCCATCACCAACGTGTTCCGCGACGACTTCTCCGTGCGCCAACGCCTCTGCGGCGTCGGCCTGCTCTCCAGGAACGACGCCTACGACCTCGGCGCAGTCGGCCCCATGCTCCGCGCCAGCGGCGTCGCACAGGATTCCCGCCTCGATGGCTATGCGGCCTATGACAAAATCGCCGTGGAGCCCATCGTCGAAGAAAGCGGCGACTGCTGGGGCCGCACGATGGTCCGAATTCGCGAGATTTATCAATCCTTCGACATCCTGCGCCACGTGCTTCCCAACGTGCCACCGGGACCGGTGGATATGAAAATCACCGGCGCGCCGAAAGGCGAGTTCTTCGCCCGCCTCGAACAGCCGCGCGGTGAAGTCATCTATTACGTCAAAGGAAACGGCACCAAATTCCTCGATCGCTTCCGCGTCCGCACGCCCACGTTTGCGAACATCCCACCGCTGTTGAAAATGCTGCAAGGCTGCCAACTCGCCGATGTGCCCGTGATCGTCCTGACCATTGACCCCTGCATCAGTTGCGCCGAACGATGAAACAAAAACCGCTAACCATGACCCGAGTTGCGCTGGGGAGCCTGCTCCGAAAGCCAGCAACGGTGCCCTATCCCGCCGCGCGCAAACCCGTCTATCTCGCAACCCGCGGCCACATCGCCATCGAAGAAGACAAATGCAACCTCTGCCTGATTTGCGATCGCCGATGCCCCACCGGCGCCATAGCCGTGGACCGCACCGGCAAGACCTGGGCCATTGATCGCCTGCGCTGCATTCAGTGCAACCACTGCGTGGATGTCTGCCCGCGAAAGTGCCTCGCGATGGAAAACGACTACACCACCCCAATGCAAATGAAGCGGAGTGATGTCGTCCCCGTTCCCTTCACGCCGCCGCAGCCCAAACCCAAGCCGGCCGCAGCGCCCGCCCCCACTTCCGATTCGCCACTCCAAGCCAAAGAAGAACGACCAGGAGAGCGCAATCATGAACCGCCAGACCAAAGCTCCGCCGACTGAAGACAAACGCTGGCGCCTCGTGGATGCCACGATGCGCCGACACGGAAACCGATCGGCAGCGTTGATCGAAACGCTGCACACCGTACAGGAAGTGTTTGGATATCTGGATGAGGGCGCACTGCGCTATGTCGCCGCATCGCTGCGCGTCCCATTGAGCAAAATATACGGCGTCGCAACCTTCTATCACTTCTTCACCCTCAAACCGCAAGGCCGCCACACCTGCGCCGTCTGCCTCGGCACAGCGTGCTACATCAAGGGCGCCCAAGCCCTGCTAGACGCACTGAAACAGCGCTATGGAATTGCCTCCGGCCAGACAACAGACGATCAGAAACTCTCGCTCGTCACCGCGCGCTGCGTCGGCGCGTGTGGCATCGCCCCCGCCGCCTCGCTCGATGGCGATGTGCTCGGCAAACTGACCCCCGACGAACTGGTGAACCGCATTGAGGAGGCCACTCGCCATGATGCTTGAAGCCCTACGCAAAATTGCGGAAGAACACCGCGCGGCACACCCGCCCACGGCGAAAACACTGAAAGTCTGCGTTGCCGCAGGCTGTGTGTCCTGCCAAAGCGACCAGGTGAAGAAAGCGCTCGAAGCCGCCGCAAAAAAGGGCGGAGCCGACAGCCCGATCATCGTGAAAGGCGTCGGCTGCCTCGGCCTTTGCGCGCAAGGGCCGCTGGTGATCTCCGAACCCGGCGCCACGCTCTATCGCCAAGTGAAACCCGAGGATGCAGCCGAACTCGCTGCGGCAACGAAACACGAGCCCGTGAAGCGCCTCGTCGCGCCGGCCAATCAAGTGTTCTACTCGCGCCAACAGCGCATCGTCACAGAAAACTTTGATCGCATTGATCCGGAGAAGATCGAGGACTATATCGCCGCCGACGGCTATCTCGCCTTGCTAACCACGCTCACCACGCGCTCGCCCGCGCAAACCATTGACGAACTCATCAAGAGCGGCCTGCGCGGGCGCGGCGGAGGCGGCTATCCAACGGGCCTGAAATGGTCCACCGTCGCCAAAGCGAGCGGCTCCGAAAAATACATCATCTGCAACGCCGACGAAGGCGATCCCGGCGCCTTCATGGATCGCAGCGTGCTGGAAAGCGACCCGCACCGAATCCTCGAAGGCATGGCCCTCGCAGGCTATGCCGTGGGCGCGCAGCGCGGCTACATCTACGTGCGCGCCGAATACCCCATCGCGGTCAAGCGTCTGAAGCTGGCCATCAGCCAGGCCGAGAAGATGAAACTCCTCGGCCCAAGCATCGGAGGAAGCTCATTCCAATTCACGATCGAAGTTCGCCTCGGCGCGGGCGCATTCGTCTGCGGAGAAGAAACCGCGCTCATCGCCTCGATCGAGGGCAAACGCGGCACGCCACGCCCGCGCCCGCCCTTTCCCGCCGAATCGGGCCTCTGGGGCAAACCGACCCTCATCAACAATGTCGAAACCTTTGCGAACATCGCAACAATCCTGCGCAACGGAGGCGACTGGTATGCGGGCTTTGGCACCGAGAAGAGTCGCGGCACCAAAGTCTTTGCTCTCGCAGGCCGCATCAACAACACCGGCCTGATTGAAGTGCCCATGGGTATCACGCTGCGCGAGATCATCTACGACATCGGCGGCGGCATCCCAGGTGGACGCCGCTTCAAGGCCGTACAGACCGGCGGCCCCTCGGGTGGATGCATCCCCGAGCAGTTTCTCGACATGCCGGTGGAATATGAGTCTCTCGCAAAGGTCGGCTCGATCATGGGCTCCGGCGGCATGATCGTGATGGATGAGACCTCTTGCATGGTGGATGTCGCAAAGTTCTTCATGGAGTTCTGCAAATCCGAATCCTGCGGGAAGTGCGTGCCCTGCCGCGTGGGCACCGCGCAGATGTATGATCTGCTCTGCAAGATCAGCGAAGGCCGCGCCACGCTCGACGATTTGGCGCTGCTCGAAGACTTGTGCGACACGGTCAAGCATACGAGCCTCTGCGGGCTCGGCCAGACAGCCCCCAATCCCGTCCTCAGCACCCTCCGCTTCTTCCGCCACGAATATCTAGCCCACATCGAAGAGCAACGCTGCCCAGCCGGCGTCTGCAAAATGTGCATCCCCCAGGAGATCCACCGATGAGCACTCCCTCACGCGTCATCACGCTAACCCTGGACGATCGCGAAGTCGGCGCCCACACCGATCAAACCATTCTGGAAGTCGCGCGCGAAAACGGAATCGTCATTCCCACGCTCTGTCACCTCGAAGGTCTGCTCCCCATCGGCGCGTGTCGGATATGTCTCGTCGAAGTCGTCGGTTCCAACAAACTCCTGCCCGCCTGCGCAACCAAGGTGACCGATGGCATGCGCGTGATCACGCAATCCGAGCGCCTCACCCGCTATCGCCGCCGAGTCGTCGAGTTCCTCTTCGCCTCCGGCAATCACATCTGCGCGGTCTGCGTATCGAACCACCACTGCGAACTGCAGGACATGGCGGTCTATACCGGCATGTCGCACCTCACCGAACCCTACCGCTACCCCAAACTCCGCGTGGATGCGTCCCACGAGCGTTTTGTGCAGGACGACAACCGCTGCATTCTCTGCCAGCGCTGCGTCCGTGTCTGCGCCGAAATCGAGGGCGCCCACACGTGGGATGTGATGGGCCGCGGCATCGAGGCACGCGTGATCACGGATCTCAATCAACCATGGGGCGAATCCGACACCTGCACAAGCTGCAGCAAATGCGTTCAGGTCTGCCCCACTGGCGCGCTCTCCATCAAGGGAATGGCGGCGGCGGAAATGAAGAAAAGGAAGCATTTCCTGGCTCAATATTGGACGCTGAAGGAGGAAGAATCGTGAAAAAAACGCGCGTCGCGACCGTTTGGCTGGACGGCTGCTCCGGCTGCCACATGTCCTTTCTCGACATGGATGAACGCATTCTCGAAATCGCGCCCAAAATCGAGCTCGTCTATAGCCCCCTCGTGGACAACAAAGAGTTCCCCGAAGATGTGGATGTCACCATCGTCGAAGGCGCGGTCAGCAGCGAGGAGGACCTGCACAAGATTCAGAAGATTCGCGCGCGCACCAAAATACTCGTCGCCCTGGGCGATTGCGCGGTCACCAGCAATGTGCCGGGCATGCGAAATCCATTCGACACACAGGCCGTCTTGGCGCGCGCCTATCTCGAAAATGCACAAGAAAATCAACACGTTCCAACCGATGTCATTCCGCCGCTGCTCAAGCGCGTGCGCCCCATCAACGAAGTGGTGAAGGTGGATGTGTTTGTGCCGGGTTGCCCGCCCTCGGCCGACGCCATCTTCTTTGTCGTCAGCGAGCTGCTGGAGGGGCGACTGCCCGATTTGAGTGAACGAGTGAAGTTCGGCTGAGGAGAACGACATGAGCCGTACAATTGTCATAGACCCGGTGACCCGAATCGAAGGGCACGCCAAAATCACCATCTACCTCAACGACGAAGGCAATGTGCGCGATGCGCGCTTCCACGTCACACAATATCGCGGCTTCGAAAAGTTCTGCGAAGGCCGCCCCTACACCGAGATGCCCGCCCTCACCGCGCGCACCTGCGGAATCTGTCCGATCAGCCACTTGATGGCCGCATCGAAAGCGTGCGACGCCATTCTGGCCGTACGCATTCCCGACACGGCCGTTAAGCTCCGGAAGATCGTGAACCTCGCGCAAATCATTCAGTCGCACGCGCTGAGTTTCTTCCACCTCTCCTCGCCCGACCTTCTCCTCGGAATGGATGCGCCGATCGAGCAGCGCAACATCCTCGGCCTCGCCGCTTCGCACCCGGAAATGGCTCGCGAGGGAATCTGGCTGCGCAAATTCGGCCAGCAGATCATAGAAAAAATCGCGGGCAAGCGAATTCACCCCGCCTGGACAGTGCCCGGCGGCGTCAGCGCCCCGCTCGCCCCCGAAACGCGCGAGTGGATTCTCTCCCAATTGCCCGAAGGCATCCGCATCATCCAGCGCGTCCTCGAGTGGTATAAATCGGCCTACGGACAATTCGCCGACGAAATCGAGTACTTCGCCAACTTCCCCAGCCTCTTCATGGGCCTGGTTAACGAAGATGATTCCCTCGAACACTACGACGGCGCCTTGCGCGTAGTGGATGATCGCCGCCGCATCATTGCCGATCGCATCCCATCGGCTGACTATCAGGACTACATTTCCGAATATGTCGAACCCGACAGCTACCTCAAATCGCCCTTCTACAAGATGATGGGTTACCCCGAGGGGATTTATCGCGTCGGCCCGCTCGCGCGGTTGAACTGCGCCGAGCGCACGGGCGCGCCCCTATCCGCAGTCGAACTCTTCGCGTTTCGCAAGTTGAGCAAAGGCGCGGTGCTGAGCTCGTTTCACTACCACTACGCGCGATTGATCGAAATCCTTTTCGGCTTTGAACGCATCGAGCAGTTGCTGAACGAATCGGACATCCTGAGCGAACACGTCCGCGCGCACGCCGGACCCAACCGCGAAGAGGGCGTCGGCATTTCCGAGGCGCCGCGCGGAATGTTGCTGCACCACTACAAAGTGGATCGCAACGGACTCATCACCTGGGCAAACTTGATTATCGCGACGGGACACAATAATCTCGCGATGAATCGCGGGATTGCACAGGCGGCAAAACACTACGTAAAGGGGGACAAGATCAAAGAAGGCGCGCTCAATCGAGTTGAAGCAGTCATTCGCTGCTACGATCCGTGCCTGAGTTGCTCCACTCACGCCTTCGGCGAAATGCCTATGCGCGTGCAACTGATCGGGCCCGAGGGGACTCTGCTGGATGAAAAAATCAGAACCATCTGAAATCGCCCCGCGCGGCACGCTGATCATCGGCTACGGAAATGCCCTGCGCGGCGACGACGGCGCGGGCCCCTGCATCGTGGAATGGGTTGAACAACAACAGTGGCCGGATGTCACGACCCTGAGCGCTCACCAACTCTTTCCCGAGATGGCCGAACAAATGGCGCAGCACGAGCGCGTAATTTTTGTGGATGCGGATGCAGCCACCGTGGACGCAGTCGGCCTGCAGCCGATCGTCGAGGCCTCCGATCGCCTGATGGCGCACCGATGCAGCCCCGGCTCGCTGGTGCGGATGGCGCGCGAGCTGTATGGCGCGCGACCCGCTGCTTTCCTGTACACGATTCCCGCGCGCTGCTTTGACGTTTGCACCACGTTTTCACCACTCACCCGAAACTGTGTGCGAGACGCCTGCAACGCACTCACCCAGCTCCTCGCCAAATCATGAACCGGCGTCCCACCGCCGCGCCGCCGACATGCACGAATTTGGAATAGCGGAAAGTCTGCTCAACACGGCCCTGGAAACCGCCGCGCGCGCCGAGGCATCGAAAATCGAGCAGGTCAACCTCCGCATCGGCCTGCTCGCAGGTGTTGTGGAGGAGGCGCTGACCTTTGCATTCGAGGCGCTCTCGGAGGACACTCCGGCACAGGGCGCGCGCCTGGTCATTGAACCCATTCCCGTCACCTGCTACTGTGAAACGTGCGCGGCCTTCTTTGAGCCGCCGCGCGGCAGCTATCGCTGCCCAACCTGCCAAGCGCCGAGCCGATCCGTGAAGAGCGGGCGAGAACTCCAACTAATTTCAATCGAGGTATCCTGATATGTGCGACCACTGCGGCTGCTCAACGCCCTCCTCCCCTCACTCCCATTCGCATGCCCACGAACGTGCGCACACCCATTCGCAAGATCGCGGCCATCACCATCATCACGATCGCGACGAAGAGCGCCGAACCATCGCGCTGCATCAATCCCTCATGGCCAAGAACGATCGCCTCGCCGAACAGAACCGGGGCTTTTTCAAAGGGCGCGGAACGCTCGCGCTGAACATCGTTTCTTCGCCCGGATCGGGAAAAACGGCGATTCTCGAAGCGACGCTGCGCGCCCTGCAGGACGATTACAAGATGGCGACAATCGTCGGCGATCTGGCCACGGACAACGACGCCGCTCGCCTGCGCGCCACGGGCGCACCTTCCATCCAAATCACCACCGGAACCGTCTGCCATCTCGACGCCCACATGATTCAGCACGCCATCGAAGACCTCGGTCGCGCGCCGCTGGACCTGCTCTTCATCGAAAACGTCGGGAATCTCGTTTGCCCAGCGGGTTTTGATTTGGGCGAAGATGTGCGCGTCGTGGTCACCTCGGTGACCGAGGGCGAGGATAAGCCGCAGAAATATCCATCCATTTTCCAAAACGCGGACATCGTGCTCGTGAACAAAATAGATCTCGCCGAAGCGGTCGGCTACGACCGCAAACGCGCACTCGAAATCCTTCGCAATGCCGCTCCCGGCGCGCTCATACTCGAACTCTCGGCGCGCACAGGAGCCGGACTGGACGCATGGTACAACTTGCTTCGCGCGCGTATCCGCGCGAAAGTCGGCACGGAAGCGAGACACTGAGACCATGGAAATTTTCAAGAAAATCCAATTCGAAGCGGCGCACCGCCTGCCCAACTGCCCGCCCGACCACAAGTGCGCCCGACTGCACGGCCACTCCTTTGTCGCGGAACTATACCTGCGCGGCCCGGTGGACCCGCACGCAGGCTGGGTAATGGATTTTGCCGATGTGAAAAAGGCGTTCGCCCCCTTGTACGAGCAACTCGACCATCAGTATCT
Organism: Kiritimatiellia bacterium; assembly: GCA_023953695.1. Classification (GTDB taxonomy): domain Bacteria; phylum Verrucomicrobiota; class Kiritimatiellia; order CAIVKH01; family CAIVKH01; genus JAMLJG01. The sequence goes on along the minus strand of JAMLJG010000001.1, from coordinate 59,173 downwards.
CAACGAGGTGCCGGGCCTGGAGAATCCCACAAGCGAAAACATTGCGCGCTGGATTTGGCGCAAACTGAAACCCACGCTCCCCCTGCTCCACCGCGTCGTCGTCCGCGAGACTTGCACCGCCGGCGCCAGCTACGATGGCCGGGACTAGCGTTCGATCACGACGATTTCTTGGAATGACAGCCCGTCGGGGCGACCGGACCACACGCCCGGGTGAATGGTGCAGCGATCGGTGTTGAAACCCGCCTCGCGCAGTCGCTCCAACACATACGCGCGCGGATAGGCCACGGCAGCGGTGGGCGCCAGAGCCGTGCGCACCGAGCATCGCGCGTCCGCCTCATACGGATGAAACTGCATGCGAGCATGCCCCTCAGCGGAGGCGCGCGCCTGCTCTTCGTCCAGCAAGAAGAACGTCAGCACCGCGCGGCCGCCGGGTTTCAGGCGTGGCGCAATGCCTCGGAAATAGACATCCAACTCGTCCGGCAGAACGTGCGTGAACAAGCTCTTCGCAACCACGACATCGAAATCGCGCGCATCGAACTGCTCAAGCCATTGCGCCGTTGTCAACTTTCCGGCTGGCCAATACGCCGCGTTAAACACATCCATGTGCTCAAACGTGTGCTGCTTAAGCGATTTGCCGAGCCGACGTTGCGCCCACTGGATACACGGGCGATGGATATCCGTGCCCACCACACGCCCCTCCCACCCGAGATCGGCGAGGGCCAGCTCCAGCAATCCACAACCGCAGGCCAAATCCCAAATGGCCTGGCCATCGCGCAACCCCGCCAATAGGCGCAGATACACCACAAACTCGTAGCCGGGCCCATTGAACCCGCCGCCCAAACACCCCACATGACGCCGCAGATGAATGGGCGGATAGAGAGAGAGACGATTCAGCCTGCGAAACAAGGAGTCGAACGGCAGCAACGCGCCATACGCCACGGAGCGCACATTGCGCGCGATATGCATCAACCGAGCGCGCGCAGTCAAGGTTGTGGAGGGAGCGCTCATAAATCCGTATGTTCCACGGGATAGGTCGCGACGACGCGAATGCCGATGCCGCCGCGCGGTGTGAAGTCAGCCGTGACGGTCATCCGTCGCGGCTTGCACGCGGTCGAGAGATCGTCGCGGATGCGATTGGTCAACGCTTCCGCAAAAGAGCCTTCGTTGCGAAACGAGCCGAGATAGAGCTTCAGCGATTTGCTCTCGAGGCAACGCTTGTTCGGGACGTATTCGATGACGATATGGCCGAAATCCGGCTGACCCGTAATCGGACAAAGAGAGGTGAACTCGGGGCAGTCGAAGCGGATCGTGTAGTCGCGATCCGGATAGGCGTTGGGAAAGGTCTCAATCTTCGCTTTATCGGGCGACGCGGGAAGCGCGATCTTGCGCCCCAACTGAGTTAAACCTTTTGCACTCACAAAACTTCCAACGCTTGGAAATTGCCCTTTCCCGGGCTTCCAAGGCTTGGAAGTTCCAAGCCCTGGAAGTCGCCGCGAAATCAGGCGCCCACTTGATAGCGAACGAAGCGGCGGATAATGAACGTATCGCCCACATCCTTGCCGCGCGCGGCGAGCATTTCGGTGATGGTCTGATCGGGATCCTTCACGAAGGCTTGCTCGACGAGGCAGTTCTGCTGATAGAATTTCTCCAGCTTGCCGCTGACAATTTTTTCAATGATGTTGGCGGGCTTGCCTTCAACCTGCTTGGCGTAGATTTCTTTTTCTGCCGCGAGCACGTCCGCGGGAACGTCCGCGCGCTGCAAATAGGCCGGGTTGCTGGCGGCGATGTGGAGGGCAACATCTTTGACGGCCTCCTTGAAAGCATCGGCGCCGATGGACGCGGCCAGGGTGCTGCCGATTTCGACGAGCACGCCGACCTTTTCACCGAGGTGAATGTAGCCGGCGACAATGCCTTCGCCCTGTACGGCAAACTTGACATTGCGGCGAACGATGATGTTCTCGCCAATTTCGGCGATTTTCGAAGCGACTTGGTCTTTGACCGTTTCCGCGAGCTGATTGTCGCCCACGTTCTTGGCGATCTGGACGAGGTCCTTCATGAACGCCTGGAACGAGGCGTTGCGCGCAACGAAGTCGGTCTCGCAATCCACTTCAATGAGGACGCCGGTCTTTCCACCATCATAGATTTCGCACGCGACGCGGCCATCTTTGGCCACGCGCTCGGCTTTCTTGCCGGCGATGGCGAGTCCGCGCTCGCGAAGAACTTTGATGGCAGCAGCTTTGTCGCCCTGTGTTTCGACAAGGGCATTCTTGCACTCCATCATTCCGAGCCCCGTTTCGTCGCGGAGCTCCTTAACTAAAGCGGCTGTAACTTGCATACAATTCTCCTATTGGTTCGGTGTCGGTTGTGCCGGGCGCCGAATTACTCGACGCTCGGGGTCTCTTCCGCCGGAGCCGAAGCAGTTTCGGCGGGAGCCGCTGCCTCAGGGGCCGCATCGGCGGGCTTCGCTGTGCGGCGGCGCACGGGCTTCTTGGCTTCAGGCTTGGCGTCTGCTTCGCCCGCAGCTGCGCTGCTCTTGGCAGCGGCTTGTGCAGCGCGCGCACGCGCCTGAGCTGCGGCTTCTTCAGCAGCCTTGCGGCGATTTTCTTCGGCTGCAACACGCGAATACTCCGAGAGGCCTTGCTCGATCGCTTCGGCCGCAAGCTTGCAGATCAGATCAATGGAGCGGATTGCATCATCATTAGCCGGGATCGGATAGTCCACGCTGTCCGGATCGCTGTTGGTGTCCACAACCGCGATGACCGGGATGTTCAAGCGGCGCGCTTCGGCGACGGCAATCGCTTCGCGCTGGGTATCAATGACGAAGAGCGCGCCGGGCAATTCTTTCATGTCGGCAATACCGCTGAGGTTGAAGTGGAGTTTCTCCAGTTCGTGTTTGAGGCGCGCAACTTCTTTCTTGGGCAACTTGTCGAAGCTGCCATCCTTTTCAAGTCCTTCGATCTGCCGCATGCGAGCGATGCTCTTGCGAATCGTGACGTTGTTCGTGAGCGTGCCGCCGAGCCAGCGGTTGGTCACGTAGGGCTGCTTGGTCCGATCAGCGGCCAACACAATGGGCTCCTCGGCCTGCTTCTTGGTGCCGACGAAGAGAATCGAGCGTCCGCGCAGGACAGTCTGATACACAAAGTTCAGCGCGACTTTGAGTTCCTCGAGTGTTTTATCGAGGTCAATGATGTAGATGCCGTTGCGGGCGCCGAAGATGTATTTTTTCATCTTCGGGTTCCAGCGGCGTGTCTGGTGACCGAAGTGAAGGCCTGCGTCCAGAAGATCCTGAACGGTTGCATTGGGGATGAAATCACCCGTATCCATAGTCTAACTCCCTCTATTATTCTGCTTTTGCAGAAAATCCGCTTTGGCCAAACCCGGGAGCGGGCTGGCACTCGCTTCCGTCCCTACTTCCACACGTTTTCAGGACTAGGCGGGCGACCATAGGGGATTCCGGCAGCGGCGCAAGCCTTAAATATGAGTTCGCGCTTCAAAGGAAGGCCCAGCCCACCCACCCACACGGGTCGAGGCAGTCAGAGCACGACGCCCAAGACCGGTCCCGGAATGGAGGCGAAGATGGCAAACGTCAAGACCCGACTCCATAAAAGGGAAGCGCTGCCGGATCTTTTCCTGCAGCGCCGACCGGTTAACCGAATCGTTCGCATCCGCCGTGGCTGGCATGGCCGACCAGAGTTTCCCCGATGTTCACCCAAGGGCCTCCCGGTCCATAATTCTATTGCCCGTCCCCCGCACCGCTTCGCAGTCTCTCCCACCATGGGGTTCAGCTAATGTTGGAGGTGAGGTCAAAGAAGGCGAATCCGCCATCGGAGACGGGGACTCTGTCGGCCCTTCGGGCCGCGGCACCAGCGGGAAGCCCCGAAACGTAATAGGTCTCCAAAGCATTTCGCGCCTGCATCACCAGCCAGCTCGAAGAACCTCAACGTACCCACCCGACCAGTGTGGCTGGCCATCCTGCGGCGCCACCACCCGATTTTGTTGACGCGATTGCATTCTGCATATTCCTTGGCTATGCATCTACACACATGCGCATCCTTCCATTTGTCAACAACTGCTTTGCCGCAATCAATAACCACCCATTCACTATGCGTGACGGCTAATATACTGTTCGGCCGATCAATTAAAGCATGACGCTAGCATGGTTCAGGGCAAGCTAGACAGTCGTAAGAGACAGGTCATCAAGTGGGCTTCTCACGCCCTGGCCGCCCTGACGGAGAACATGGGTATAGATCATGGTTGTGCTCACATCGTTGTGCCCAAGAAGTGACTGAATCGTGCGAATATCGGTGCCGCGCTGCAAGAGGTGCGTGGCAAAGCTGTGCCGCAGGGTGTGTGGCGACACCTGCTTCGCGATGCCACACCGCAGCACGGCCTGCCGCAGAGCCTTTCCCAGTGTATCCTCATTCACATGGTGGCGACGGACGGCGTCTGACCGTGGGTCCTTCGACACGGCCTGGGCTGGAAAGAAGTATTGCCATATCCACTCGCGCGCGGCATTGGGATACTTTCGCTCTAAAGCGTGTGGCAGGTAGACTGAACCACCGCCTGCAGCCAAGTCCTGCTCATGCATGATCCGAACCCGGGCCACCTGTTCTCTTAGGGCTGGAATCAGGGTGTCTGGCAGAGGAACGAGTCTGTCTTTGTCGCCCTTGCCACTGCGGACCGTGATTTCCTTCATGCCGAAGTCAACATCTTTGACGCGCAAACGGACGCACTCCATGATGCGCATGCCACTGCCGTAGATCAGGCGGGCCATCAAGCCGGGTTGACCGTCCATGATAGCCAGAAGTCGCCGGGTTTCTTCAAGTGTGAGCACCACGGGAAGGCGAGTCTTGCGATCAGCGCGCACCGCATCAATTCGGCCATTCAACGCCAGTTCGAGGACGTTGCGATAAAGGTATAGGAGCGCATTCATGGCTTGATTCTGAGTGGAGGGTGCGACATCGCCGTCCACCGCTAAATGGGTCAAGAACTCCTCAATCTTTGCCTCAGGAGCGAGGATTAGGTCAGCGCGACTTTTCATCCCGTGATGGCGGATGAAGCGTTCAATCCAGTCCAGATACGTTCGCTCCGTACGGATTGAATAGTGCTGGACCCGCAAGAGGTCCCTGACCTCCTCCAGAATCCGCTTTTGGGGTTGTCCACCGTCTACAGACATCGTAATTTACCGACCGAAGGTTTACGCTATTGGCTGCTGGAAGAGTTTCCGTAAAAGGCCTCCAATAGTCAATAGCACGGAAAGAGTTCGGAATAATCAATGGTTCGCAGTAACAACAGAAGGAGAAGAAGCGATGAAGTCATTGGAGCTGCATAATCAGAGGAGCGCGGGATTCAGTAAATTGGCGGGCACGATCGTCGCGGCGCTCATGTTATCGTGGGCTGGCGTCGCCTCGGGTGCCAACCAGATTGCGTACGGAGTGGGCCTTCACAAAGACTGGGATCAAACGGATGTAACCGATTCACTTGCTGTCGGAGATGTAGTTCAGTTTGGCGCGCTCCACAGATGGGAGAGCATGGCATATACTACACTGCGGTTCTCCTGGTATATCGACGGCGTGAGGCTTGCTGATGGAACTCATTACACTGCTAACTACAGTGCCGCCACTGTCTACACCTTGGTATACAACACGTGGACAGCCACACCGGGGGTGCATACGCTTGCGTTCAGGGTCGATCCAGACAATCTGGTGTCAGAATCGAATGAATCTGACAATCTGTTTTCGCGAGTGTTCTCGGTGCCTGGGACGTCGGCGCCCGAAATGGACGTGCAGGGTAACTCGGTGTCCATCGTGGACGGCGACAGCACGCCGAGCCTGACCGACCACACGGACTTCGGGTCAGCTCTGGTCGCAGGTGGCACGGTCGTGCGCACCTACACGATCCGCAACACGGGCACGGCCACGCTGAACCTGTCAGGCAGTCCACGCGTAGCGGTCAGCGGCACGCACGCGGCGGACTTTACCGTCACCACACAGCCGGCGGCATCGGTCGCCGCCGGGGGTACGACGACCTTCCAGGTGACGTTCGATCCTTCGGCAGTCGGCACGCGCACGGCGGCGCTCAGCATCGCCAACGACGATGCGAACGAGAACCCCTACAACTACTCGATTCAGGGGACCGGAACGGAACCCGAGATGGACGTGCAGGGCAACTCGGTGTCCATTGTGGACGGGGACAGCACGCCGAGTCTCACCGACCACACGGACTTCGGGTCTGCGCTGCTCGCGGGCGGAACGGTCGTGCGCACCTACACGATCCGCAACACGGGCACGGCCACGCTGAACCTGTCAGGCAGTCCACGCGTAGCGGTCAGCGGCACGCACGCGGCGGACTTTACCGTCACCACACAGCCGGCGGCATCGGTCGCCGCCGGGGGTACGACGACCTTCCAGGTGACGTTCGATCCTTCGGCAGTCGGCACGCGCACGGCGGCGCTCAGCATCGCCAACGACGATGCGAACGAGAACCCCTACAACTACTCGATTCAGGGGACCGGAACAACACCACCAGAGATGCAGGCCCCAGAAATGGGGTCAGGCGGGGCAGTCGTGATCCGCTGGACCAGCTACACGAATCATCTCTATGCCGTCCACCATTCAACGAACCTGTTGAACGGCTTTGGCGTTCTTCAAGGGAACATCCAGGGAACGCCTCCGATGAACTCGTACACAGATACGGTCAACGGCGCACTGATGAAGTTCTGGAAAGTCACGACTGAGGAGTAGAAGAGAGACAATCTGCAGACGCTTTGTGGTGCTGCGTACCCCTCACCGGCATAGGCGCGCAGGTAAATCCCTGGACCGTGGTTGAACGAAGAGGAATACTGACGCCTTCCCAGTTCGCCTGCCCCCACTGCAAACAGCTTCTTGAAGTTGGCCCAGAGACAACAGCCGACACGGTTCAATGTCCGTCGTGCGGACGATACATAAAGAACCCCAGAGGCTCCTCCAAAGCTCACGCAGCACAGCCGACACGCATCGCTTCAGGAGCGAAGATCTCAGCTGAGACATTATCTTCTATCGATGGCGAATCTCGAAGTTATGATGCCGATATCAAAATGCCACGATCTCGTCGATGATTGTATTCATGCTGAAATGGTTCGTCGCGATGCTCCAGTAGTTCTACTGATTGGCGCTGTACTTACTTCATCACTCTCCTATTCTTTGGAGGATGCGCGGCATTAATGGCGGCAAGCATGAGGTGAAGAGTGTCAACCATTTGCGTGGAGCGTGCGCTTCATATGCGGCGCAGGTGCTGTGCGCACCGCCTGGGTTCGCGTCCGCTCCACGCCTGACCATTGGCTGGACCGCTCCGCTCCTACAGCCTTGCGACATGGTCAAAGCGTCATGGTCTGTAAAAACAAAGCGCCGTGTCGCTCGCTGGCGGCTTCCCCCGCCGCCTCCGCGCTAATGCGAAGCTGCCCCTCAGTCTCGCGCTTGGCGCGTCGCTCGCGCTCCGCGCTAACCAAGCGCTCGACCGGAACCGACGCGCCCCCCGGCGCTGGTTCCGCCGCTTCCTCGATTCTCGACTCAAATTGCGCTCCGCTCATTTTCGTCTCGATTCTCGTGCGCGGTTCCGGTCAGCTTCGCATTCGGCCGCGGACATTTCGATTGAGCAAATACAAGGTTGAGACGAATGGATAGCGCATGAAAGGGCTGGCCACGGTAGCGCGAGCCATCGCCGTGACTCTGGGTATCGGTTTCGGTGGCTTCATGGTATTTGCGGTGTGGGCGATGAACGGACATGGTGCAGATCCCAAGACTTTTGCCATGGTTACCAATGGCATGACCAAAGCCCAGGTCGAGCGACTTCTTGGCCCGCCGCACTGAAGCTGGCGAATATAACGTGGCGAGCGTTGGGATATGGTGATGTACTTGGAAATGAGTGGCATGGAATTAGCTTTCCCATCAGGAAGCGGCGGTAGCCGGATTCATTTGTGAATTGGACTGATGACACGGGCCACATGTTATGCACGAGACACCAGACAACTTCGGATGAAACCGAACTTCGCCTGATACAGCGTACCGCTGGCCGCGGCACGCAGCTGTACTGCCGGCCTGGTCGCGGTCACCAGTGCGATCGTTAATATGGATTGCGCTCATCACTACGGCACGCGACCACACAGGTCAAAGCGTGTGGTCTGTAAAAAGCAAAGCGCCGTGTCGCTCGCTGGCGGCTTCCCCGCCATATCGCTAATGAAGCCTGCCTCGATACGGCGCTTGGCGCCAGCGCTCGCGCTAACCAAGCGCTCAGGCCGGAACCGACGCCCCGGCACGCTGGACTTCACGCCGCTTCCTCGATTCTCGACTCAAATTGCGCTCCGCTCATTTTCGTCTCGATTCTCGTGCGCGGTTCCGGTCAGCTTCGCATTAGCCCATGAGGAAAACTTCTCGAAAACAAGAAAGCGCGCCGCTAGAGTGACACCATGCCAATTACAGCACTACCGAAGTCCATACGCGAGCGATTTGAAGTCTACGAGTGGCGTCATGCCACGGCCATTCTTGAGACCGATTTCCCGAGCGAATGGGCCGACCTATGCGATGTTCTGCCACGATTCCGCCTCTGCAAGAGCTACATCGTCAAGGGCGGCGGAAACAAGTCCGACATTTCCAAGTGGTTCGACCTGAACCTGAACCAAGCAAAAGGTTGGTCCGAGAAACAGTTCGACACCTCCGTGGTCGTCGATGGAAAGAAGGCGGACAGTCCGACCCATTCCGTTGATTGCTTCAAGAATCGCGTGGCGCTCGAGATTGAGTGGAACAACAAGGACCCGTTCTACGACCGGGACCTGAACAACTTCCGGCTACTTTTCGACCTTCGCGTAGTATCTGTCGGGATCATCGTCACCCGCTCAGACGCGCTTCAGGCCATTTTTGACAGTCTTGGCCGAGGCAAGTCGTACGGGCAATCAACAACGCACTTGAGCAAGCTCCTGCCAAAGATTGAAGGCGGCGGCGCAGGAGGTTGCCCAATTCTCGTTTTCGGAATCAAGGACGCGCTTTATGACAAAAATTGTTAATCTGCCGCAACCCACACCTGCTGACGACCTGCTGGCGAAGACCGATCAGCGATACTCAACCATCCTGGCCGACCCACCGTGGCAGTTCCAGAATCGAACGGGAAAGATGGCTCCCGAGCACAAGAGGTTGCTTCGCTATCCAACGATGGAGTTGAAGGAGATCATGGAGTTGCCGGTCGCCAAGATGGCCGCTGCTCGCTCACACCTATATCTGTGGGTTCCTAACGCACTCCTACAGGATGGACTTCGGGTAATGGAGGCGTGGGGCTTCACGTATAAGACGAATATTGTGTGGTACAAAATCAGGAAGGACGGTGGCCCCGACGGTCGCGGAGTTGGCTTCTATTTCCGAAATGTAACGGAGTTGCTTCTGTTCGGACTTCGCGGAAGCATGCGCACTCTCCAACCCGGAAGAACTCAGGTCAACATCGTACCGACTCGGAAACGCGAACACTCTCGCAAGCCTGATGAAATATACAATCTGATCGAGGAGTGTTCGCCCAACCCTTATCTTGAGCTGTTTGCTCGTTTTCGACGCGAAGGTGGGATCGGTGGAGGTGACGAAGATGTCGAGCAGAACTCATTTCATGACATCATCTGCGAAATGAGTCATTCCGACCTTCAAATGCGTCTTCTCGAACCCGCGTAAGATATTCCGGGCTAACAAGGGCAGCGAGAGGGGTCAGTTCTTGGTATTGATTATTTTATCTCGGGTGGCTAGTCTCTTGTGACATGGCGAGAAAGTTACGAGTGCAGTATCCGGGAGCGATCTATCACGTGTTGAGCCGCGGAGATCGGCGGGAGGCAATCTTCCTGGACGACGGAGATCGGGACGGGTTTCTGATCGCAGGCTGGTGAGGTATTACGCACGAAGTCGGGCAGGAAGTGCATGCGCTCTGCTTGATGGACAACCATTTTCACCTTGTGGTGGAAACACCACAGGGCAATTTGGTGGCAGGGATGAAGTGGTTGCTGGGTACCTATACGATGCGCTTCAACCGCCGACATCGGCGCAGCGAGAAAGGGGTCAGTTCTTGGTATTGATTATTTTATCTCGGGTGGCTAGTCTCTTGTGACATGGCGAGAAAGTTACGAGTGCAGTATCCGGGAGCGATCTATCACGTGTTGAGCCGCGGAGATCGGCGGGAGGCAATCTTCCTGGACGACGGAGATCGGGACGGGTTTCTGATCGCGGTGGGTGAGGTGTGCGGTGGGCTGGAAGTGCATGCGCTCTGCTTGATGGACAACCATTTCCTTGTGGTGGAAACACCACAGGAACAATTCAGTGCTTGGGGATGAAGTGGTTTTAGGTACCACGATGCGCTTCAACCGCCGACATCGCGATCAGGTCACGTGTTTGCCAGGCGCTATAAAACCTTAAAGTGGTTGACGGCACAGGTGACGGGTATTTCCAGTTTTGTGACTACGTTCACTTGAATCCAGCGAAGGCCGGACTGCTGCTGGCGGCGGATGAACAGTTGGTGACATATCGCTGGAGCAGTTAGCCGGAATATGAAGACTCCCGGAAGCTTGACGATGGCCGTGGCTGCGTGGATCGGCTGATGGAAGGGAGTGGGTATTTCCCAAGGACAGTGCAGCAGGACGCCGGGCGCTGGAGCCGTGCGATCGAGGCCGTTGATCAGGGGGGATGTACCGGTTGAGTATGCGGCGATTCGGCGAGGTGGTGCTTCGGGGATGAAACTTTCCTGCGTCAGGTTATTGCTGAAGTATCCGAACGCATGGGAGCGGAACACTGGCGAGGCCGAACGCGCGGAATCTGCCGGAAGTTCAGGCGGAAGCGGTTGATTCGGAAGAGTTAAGCACCGCGGATGGGAGAGATCCGACTTGGAGGAGCAAACCGAGGATGGATGATGGAGCGCTGAGCGCCCGCTTGCGCAGAAACAGTGATGAAGTGGATCGCCGCGTCTGCACATGGGCGGCGGCCATGAACCAACTGGCTTCTTCCATTGGCGCAAGGACTGCTCAGTGACCAAGTTGCTGCGTTACCCAGAACTGACCCGTACTTCGCTTCGCGTTACCAAGGGCAGCCCTTCTTCCTTCGACCAAGACCAGCAACAGGAATCCGGCTGCGCCGTGATGGAAAAACTGATTTTTATCGACTCATAGAAACCAGCAAGGAGGAATCGCAATGCAAGGTCCAGCGGTTTCTCCTGTTGTGGTTCAACTCGCCCTCTGTGCGGCCAATACATGGCGACGTCTATGTTCCGCGGCTTGACGAGCCATAAACATGACCAGATACGGCAACCGCCAGCTAGCAAACCAGTCTCGGTGTTCAAATGGCATGTGGTTCATTCTACAAACCGAGAACTTGGTTTCGAGATCGTCCCACAGACAGTAATGCCGTGTTGACTGGCGCCCGTCCCCGCCAGTGCTGGAAGTCTTGTCAACCAGCAGCCGGGACAATCAATCCAGGAAAACACACTGGGATCGGTGGAAGACAGGTCGCTATTCTCAGCATGGAACAACATTGGCAGCATTGGCATTTGGGTTCCCCGAATGAAGCCGGTTATTTCGGTATTCAGATTCACAATTGACAGCGGTTCTCGCTACGTGGAGTCGCAGTAACTCGCTTGGGGGCGCTGGTGGTGGCGACATCCTCAGTTGGGCATATGAAACAACTCCATACCGTGTCAATCCTCGCGGGCGCAGTTTGGAACCACCACTTGTACTATACTCGGAATCCGGCTCTCTTTCTTGTCATTCTGGCGCGGATAAGAAGAAGAATCGTCGAATCGGGTCGCCCCGACCTAACCGGCGGGGTTAGTAGACTCCCACACCTGACGGTGATACGCACACGGCGGTTGAAGATTTCCCTCTGATTCAGACAGGGAACATCGGTATGGTTGCCGGGTAGTGAAACGCAATCCACAGGGTGCGCACCGAGACCAGTCCTTGTGATTCCAGCCATGCGTTGGTGATGCCGCTTTGGGTCGCCATCGTTCTGGATAGATGCCAGTAACTCTTTCGGCTGAGCGCGGTCAGAACCGCTTGGCTTTCCGATACGCCCAGCTTGAGTAGTTCACGTACCCGCTTGCGGCAGCGACGCCATTGTTTCCAATAGCACATTCGCAAACGGCGGCGGATCCACTCATCGAGTTCTGGCAGAGGGCGGTAGTATTCCGACAAGTTGTGCCCGTCAAGTTCTGCAAAAAGGTCATGGCTCGTTCCTTCAAGGAGTTATCCATGGCCACCGCGGAGGCTCCATCGGCCGGAGCGGGGGCTGTGGGTAACTCCGTTTCGACTAGGCGGCATCTTTCCGCTGTTGCTGTTTCCTTTGTTCGCGTAGCAGTTCCATGTTCAGGTACCGGTGCTGTTCGATCCAGTCCTCGTGAATCTCCACCGCCAGCGCCCGGATCAACCGCAACGCGCTCTCCGCGTTTGGAAAGATCCTGACTACCAAGGTTCGTCGCTTGATCTCCTGGTTGAGTCGCTCCAACAGATTCGTGCTCTTCAGGTGTTTGTGATGCGCCCTCAACAGCAGTGAACGTAGACCTCGATGTTTTCTCTTCCACCAGTCGCGTAGCTTCGCGTACTTTGTCCCGACCATACACTTCACCCAGCCAGATCTCTCCGCGCCTCTTCCAGATCACGCCGATCGACACAGCTACCTCAGCTCCGTCGAGCGGTCATCATCCCCCTTTGCGCGGCAGGTAATCGAGCGCGTTTCTGAAAGTGCACGTGGCAGCTGCGCAGGCCGCCTCAATGAACATGGATCTTTATCGTTACGCGTCGTCGCTCACCACGAACTCTACTCCGCGCAACCCGCTCGCTTCAGCCCGTGAAGAAAACCTTTCCAACATTTTATTTCCCGGTTTTGCCAGTTCTACCCCAAGACTTCCCGGCGCCATCAACCAGTGCAACGATCAGTACGGCTCCGGGGCTGCATGCCCAGCCTCGCACGCGCTCGGCTTTCATCCGATCAGATGCGTATTCCTGGTCAGTCGACGGTGTTGAACGCTATCAGCTGTTCATCAGTTCTTATTCATCCGCGTTGTGCCGCTTTGAACGCGACACCGCACCGTTCCTCGGTGATCGTCGCCGGCCTTCCGCGTCTGACACCCTGGACGCACATCTCATAAGCGTTGTCTGCTGCTTCTGCTCCAACATGCCGCGCCACAGACCTCCGTCGAAAATCATGTTGGGCGAATCCTAAGTGCCCGCAGCTCTGATCTTACCCTACACGCGTGATCAGTTTCGCCCGATAATAATCACTCGGTATTGTTGCCGCGCGTCTCGAATCCGTTCTCATATCACCCCAAGTGCTTCGGCCATCTCCGCTTCCAACACGTCCTGCACCACCTTCTGCACCAACGGCCGCAGAAAATCCTCCTGGCTGGTCAATGCGGCTTTGATCTCTTCCACGTTCAGCATACTCTTCTTTCGGGTCATGGTTCTCCTGTTCCTTTCTGGTCTCTAGCAGAGGAGACTACTGCGACCCTCTTTTGCAGAACTTTTTGGACACTACCATTCGAGGTTCTGACCTCTGATCTCTGATATCTGTTGTGTTCTTCGTTACCCAACCGTACTATTCGTTCTTCATACTGTTCAAAGGAACCAATGGCAGAATAACCGAGGGTTTTCGATGAAACATTTCCTTGCCTGCGCGTTGTCGTTTGTCGTCCTCACCGCCGTCTGCTTCGCCGAGGAACCCGCCGAGCCCACGGTCCGCCAGGTGTTGCGCCGTGTCTGTGATTTCTTTCAGAAGGCGGAGTCTTTCTCCGCCGATATCGCGGCCAGCACGGCGATCCGCCACGAGGGCATGAGCCAGATTTTCGAAGCGAACTCCACGCTGGCCGTCGCGCGACCGAACCGGATATCCCTGCGGTTCACGGGCGGTTTCAAGGCTTCCGGCATGGAATGTATTTCCGACGGCACCAACCTCTGGCTGTATCTACCCGCGCTGGGCAAGTACACGCAGAGCCGGGCACCCGGCTTCCTTCAGGAAGTCGTGGAATCGCCGAACGAGAGCGCCATGTTCATGAGGCGCGGGCTCCCGGTGGTCGGGAGTCTTATCGCGGGCGATCCGTACGAACAGATGATGGAAGGCGTCACCGAGGTGACCCACCTCGGCCGCGAGGCCGTCGACGGAGCCGAATGCCATCATCTGCGCTTCACGCAGGAGCAGTTCGACTGGGAGCTATGGGTGGACGCCGGCGAGACGCCCATCGTTCGGAAGCTCGTGATGGACATGTCCAAGGCCTATCGGGACACCGGCAAAGACCGGATGATGAAGACCACCTACTCCTACACCAACTGGTCCGTGGGCCAGCCCATTCCGGACGATGTGTTTCGCTTCGATCCGCCGGCCGACGCCAAGAAGGTCGCATCGTTCATGCAAGAGGACGACGAGGGCCCGCACCCGTTGGTCGGGCAGAAGGCCCCCGACTTCCCGATGAAGCTCTTGGATGGCGGCGCCACCAACCTCGTGGCTCACGCGGGACGGATCGTCGTTCTTGACTTCTGGGCGATATGGTGCCCTCCGTGCCGGAAGGCGCTGCCCATCGTCGCGAAGGTCGCGGAAAGCTTCCGGACCAACGGCGTCGCGTTCTACGCCGTCAACCTCGGCGATCCAACGGACAAGATCCGCAAATTTCTGGATGCACAGAAGATCACCTGTCCGGTCGTGGTCGATGAGGAGCGGAAGTCGGGCACGCTCTACGAGGCGGAGGCCATCCCGCAGACCGTGCTGATTGACCGGGCGGGCATCGTGCAGGTCGTGCACCGGGGGTTCAGCCCGACCTTGGAGAGAGACTTGCGCGCGGACATCGAGGCGCTTCTCGCCGGCCGGGATCTCGCGTCCGCGACGCTCTCCAACGCCGCAACGCATGCGGAAAGCCCGCGCCGCGGGCGGCTCTTCGAGGGCAAGCCGCTGCCCGCAGGAACGAACGCTGTCACACGCTTTGATGTCGCCCGCATGGTGAACGCATCGAACCAGCGTCTCGTGGTCGATGTGTACAAGCGGCTCGGGATCCGCGACCCCGCATGGGACGAGGAGGCTCTCAAGTGCCTCGAAGGCTACGCGGCGATGGCCGCGGAAGTGCCCGGTGCGCCCTCGGAGATCGAGATGCGCGACGCGGTCGCGCGCCTCGCAGAAAACGGCTGCCAGGATCCGCTCATCCTGTACTTCCACGGCGTGCAGCTCCGCCGCATGAAGAACTGGGGCAGCGCCGAGCCCTACCTACGGCGCGCGATCGACGGTTTCCAGAGGACGAACTACCCCGCGTTCCGCTCCTTCATGTGCTCCGCGCGGCTCACGCAGGTCTACAACGCGCTGCCCAACAGCTACAACCAGTACAAGAAATGGGGCGAGAGGATGATGACGTATCTCGCCGCGTCGGCCGCCGACGACAGCTTCCTGCCCGGCGAGCAGCGGCTCTTCTTCGATAGCGTCGAGGAGCAGGTCACCGCGTTCAACGTGTTCAGCTACACGAATCTCTACGAGCGGCTCTTGGCCACGCCGGGCGCAAACCCGTGGATCGTGAAGACCACCGAGGGAAGGGCCGAGATCCGCAAGGCGTGGCGCGATCGCGGCAGCGGCTACGCCAGCACCGTCAGCGAGGAGGGCTGGGTGGGTTTCAAGGAGCACTTGGAGCTGGCGAAGAAGGCGCTGACCGAGGCATGGGAGATGAATCCCAAGGAGCCGCACGCCGCCGCGGGGATGATCGAGGTCAGCATGGGCCTCCAGAACGGCGAGGAGATGCGCCTGTGGTTCGACCGAGCCGTCGAGGCGCAGTTCGACTACATACCCGCCTATGGCCACCTGCTCTGGGCGATGCGGCCCCGCTGGTTCGGCAGCCACCGCGAGATGCTCGCGTTCGGAACCGAGTGCATGGAGACCAAACGCTATGATACTGCGGTGCCCTGGGTCTTCTTCACCGCCGTGAGGGACATCGGGAAGGAGTTGGATGACTGGAAAGAGGCTTTCCGGAAGAAGGATACCTACCGGAGGCTCTGCGAGCTCTACGAGGGCTACATCAGCGAAACCAACCGCATCGGCACGCTGTCCTTCTACCAGTCCCACTACGCGGTGACCGCATGGGCCGCCGGAGAATTCGTCAAGGCGCGAGAGATGCTGCAGGCCGTCGGCGGAGAGCTCGACCCCGCCGTCACCGAGAACCTCGACTTCAACCCGCAGGTCATGAAGGGCGAGGTCGCGCTCGCCACCGGGCCCGACGGCGAAACCGCGCAGGCCGCGCTGGATGCGCGCGCCCGGGGCGACGACAAAGAAGCGCTGCGGCTCTTTGAGAAGTTGGCCGCTTCCGCAAATCTCGACGAGGAGGCCCGCTTCGCGCTCGACGATCACCTGTTCGTCCTCCGCGCGGAGGACAAGCTGGAGAACGGAGACTGGGTTGACCTCATGCCGTCCGCCGGATTCGCCGGATGGCGGAAAAAGGACGGCGACTGGTCCGTGATGGGCACCAACACCGTCCGCGGGCGCACGGATTCCAAGGGAACCTGCAACATGGTGTGCCAGGCGGGCATCGGCTCGAACTTCGAAGTGAAGGCGACGATCCGGTTCGTCACCGACAACCGCTCGCAGAACCAGGCGTGCATCACCATCGGCAAACCCTCCAACCACCACAGATTTGCCGGCCTGCGCCTCTACAAGTCGGGCGACAAGGTCAAGGCGGAGCTGGACCAGATCTCGGGTGGCAAGAAGGACGCCCTGCCAATCGAAAAGGCGGATTCCTACAAGGTGCTCATCCAGGTCTGGGAAGGTCGCGCGACGGTCTATGTGAATGGAAAAGCGATCTACGCCAACGAGAACCCCGCCACGGAACCGACGTCCGACTGGGACGGCGCCATCGGCCTGTACGCGTACTTGCGCCGACTCCCCGACATGATCTCCGACTATAGCGAACTGCAGGTGCGGCGGCTGACCGCGAAGCCCATAGGCTTTGACGATGGCACGTTCAGGGAATAGCCAGAGGCAGCGGGTCGGTTCTTGGTATTGATTATTGCTTCTCGGATGGCGTGGCGAGAAAGGCTCGGGCAGGGTGCCGTGTCGCTCGCTGGCGGCTTCCCCCGCCGCCTCCGCGCTAATGCGAAGCTGCCCCTCAGTCTCGCATTGAGGCAGGATTGACAAATCGGGTATATTGTACGATATTCCGTACAAATAAAGGTCATCAATATGTCCAAATTACAGCTCGCCGAAGACGTAAAGCCACTCTCCGAGTTTCGATCCGGGGTAGCGTCCTGTATTCGACAGGTCCGAAAGACAAAACGTCCTGTCGTCATCACGCATCATGGCAAATCGGCGGCGGTCTTACTGGATATTGCTCATTACGAGACTCTTATGGAGCGGATCGAGACGCTGCAAGACATTCGCCTAGGTGAACATCAGCTATCGGAAGGTAAGGGCCTACGTCACGACAATGCGCTTGAGCAGGTTCTAAAACGAGTTCGCGCATGACCATTCGTTGGGCTCCTCTCGCTCTGGAGCGCGTAGTCGAGATTGGCGCGTACATCCATCGGGAAAATCCACCAGCCGCTGAGCGATGGATCCGACAAGTATTTGATCGGGTCAAGCAACTGGAAGATTTCCCCCTAAGCGGGAAGATAAACAAGGACGCTGTTCGGCACGACATCCGGGAGTTATCATGGAAAAACTACCAGATCATTTACCGATTAGATCGGCAAACAGTTTCGATTCTGACAGTGAGACACGCGAAGCAAATACTGCCAATTGAAGAAGTCAGATAGGCCTCAACAATGGATCTCACGCCGTATGCCTCACGCGTGGCGGGCTCACCAGGGATTCGGCCAGGTCCTTGCGGATCCGACCGGGCTCGTCGGCGCGGGCACGTATGGCCCGCGCCGACCCGTGTTAGGGCGGGCGAAGTCTGGACCCTGTTCTCCGACGTTCAGGTTTCCGGCGCGGCAGCGGGGGCTGCCGATTGAGCGCCGGAAATGATCGCGCGGGCGGCAATTTCGCCCTGGCGCGCCATATCAATGGCTTCGCCCAGAATCCGCGCGGCTTCCTGCGGCGCGTGGAAGCCCATCGAGTTTTCGGCGGCAATGAAATCAATGCGCCACTGTGCGCTGCGATGCAGCTCGCGGGCGGGCTTGAGCTGTTCGTCGGTGGCGCCAGCCTTGATCGCAGCGTTGATGGCATCGAGCATGTCCATCAGGGCCGCCGCAGAGCGTTTCATCAGGTCGTAGTTGCGCTCCTGAATGATATCCACCCGTGCGAGGAGTTCCTGCTCGGGAACTTTGTGGCAGGTCTGGCAGGCGCGATTGACGTTCAGCAACGGGCTACGCACCCAGTGGTCGGAGACTTTGGTGGCGCCTTCGCGGATGTAGGGCATGTGGCAGTCGGCACAGGAGACGCCGCTCCGTGCGTGGATGCCCTGGCTCCACAATTCGAATTCGGGGTGTTGGGTCTTCAGGATCTCCGCTCCGCTCTCGGCGTGCACATAGTCGAAAAAGCGCTTTCCATCTTCAAAGGTTCGGCCGTTCCAATGCGCTTCCAGGTCTTCGGCGCGTAGACCTTTGCCCCAGGGGAACTCCAGGGGCATTTTTGTGGCGCAGTAGTATTCGACGTGGCACTGGGCGCAGACGAACGAGCGCATTTCCTGGCGCGTGGCATCGCGGTTGGGGTCGTAGGGCTTTTCGCTTTTGCTCTCGCGCCAGATTTCGATGGAGGCAAATTGCGGCGCCGGTTCGCCCGATTCGGCGAAGGCGCGAATGCCATTGATGAAGCCGGGGCGCGTGACGCGCAACTGCATGGAGTCCGGATCGTGGCAGTCCACGCACGAGACTGGGTGCGCGTGGCCGCTGTCCACCAACTTCGCGTGCAGTTCCTGGTAGGAGAACTTATAGCTCTCCGCCAACCCTTTGGTTGCATCGCCGCCGCCGAGTTCTCGATAGAGCGGCATGATGGAGGCATGGCAGTGCAGGCACGAGCCGGACTGGGGCTTGGTCAATCGCTGCGTGGCCTCCTGATCTTCCAACATGTATGCGTGGCCGCGCCGATCGCGATAATCAATGGAGAAGGCGTAGCCGAGGAACATGCGCTTGAGCCACGGCTCTCGCTCAATTTTCTCTTCGGGCATGGCTTCGCTTCCGCCGTGTCCTCCGAACTTGGTCTGTGTGCGCAACGCAGTCTTGAGATAGGAGTCATATTGCCTGGGCCAGTTCTGCCCCCACACCGCCGGGTCCGTGGTGTCTTCATCCACCTGAGCAACACGGACATAGCGATTCCGCGCCTCGGCTTTGCGCTCCGCAATGTTCGACATCAGCGCGAAAATGCCCACGGCGAAGGCCGCCGCCACCACGATAAACAGCACATACGCGACCGCGCCTCCGGATTGTCCATTCGTTGTTTTGCGCATGACTCGCCTCCTTACTTCAAAAGATTCTTCCGCTTCACCGCACGGGTCCATGTCCGACTTCCACATGGCACCGCACACAGTCCGGCGCTTTGCTCACGCCCGACCGGTGTTCCACCAACTCCGAGACCATTTCGGTGTGGCACCGAAGGCAATTGGCTTCGAGAATCCGCGAGTTCTTTTCGCGAATGCGGATCGGCTCGTGAAAATCTTGCAGCGTGAAGGCCTTGGAGTGGTGGTAGCCGTTCTCCATTTTGGTCAGATATTTCGGCACGAGCGCGTGCGGCGTGTGGCAGTCGTTGCAGGTGGCAACGGCGTGATGGCTCGCCTTCTGCCATCCGTCAAAATGCTCGTTCATCACGTGGCAGTTGGCGCAGGCCGCAGGATCATCCGAGAGATAGGACGCACCGCGCGCATAGACGAAAACATAGCCGCCAGCGCCGAGGACAAAACCCAACAGAGCACACCAAAACCACAAGGTTGCGTGAACGCGTCTCTGGGTTGGGGTTGCGCCTGTCATCGTGTGTGAATCCATATTCGCCAGAGGCAGGCCAATTGACAATTGAAATTGCTCCCGGAGAGTCCCTGATCGCCCTATCGGGGAAACACTGATTTTTGACTGGAGGCGTGGTTTGTCTTTGCCTTTGCTGCGATTAATGGGAAATGAGTCAGCTAGACGAATACCCGTCGTTTCTATAGAAACATTATGAAAACTATTAAGCCGCTCTTCCTCCCCGCGCTCTATCAGGATTCCGCAGCGCAGGGCCGCATGATCCTCCGCGACGGATCAACCGCCACCATCCGCGTCAGCAAACCCGACGACGCCGAAGCGCTGGCGAAATTCTTCCAGCATCTCTCGCCCGAGTCGCGTCGCCAGCGCTTCTTCTCCGAAAGCAAACCGGGGATGAACATGATTTCCGCGCTGAGTGATTCCTCCAACCCGCGCAAGCAGGTGACGATGCTGGTCAGCCGCGTGGCGGACGGCGCCGACCGCATCATCGCGACCGGCTCCTACATCGCGCACGACGAGAACACCGCTGAATTCGCGGTGGCGGTGGACGACGCGTTTCAAGGAAAGGGCATCGGCGCGCTATTGCTCGAGCGGCTCTCGGTCATCGCCGTGGGAAATGGGTTTGTCCACTTCCTCGCCGTCACCAATCCGAACAACCAGGCGATGCTGGAGACGTTCCGCAATTCGGGCTTCGAAATGACGGAAAAGATCGAGGATGGACTCGTTCAGGTGAACATTGATGTTACCCCGCGGAAGGAGAGCGTCGCGCGATCCGAAATGCGCGACCGCGTGTTCACCACGGCCTCCATTCGTCCATTCTTCAAACCCAACGCGGTGGCAGTGGTCGGCGCGTCGCGCGAACCGGGCAGCATTGGCTACCGGATCATGCAGCAGCTCACCGGCCAGCAATTCAATGGGCCGGTCTATCCCGTCAATCCCAAGGCCTCGGTCATCTGCTCCATTCGCGCCTATAAATCGGTGCGCGATATTCCGGAGCCGGTGGACCTCGCGATCATTGTGGTTCCCAAGAAGTTCGTTCTGAGCGTCATTGACGATTGCGCCGCACACGGCGTGAAGGCGGTGGTCGTCATTTCCGCGGGCTTCGCCGAAACGGACGACGAGGGAAAAGCGCTACAGGCGCAGCTCGTCCAGAAAGTGCGTGACTACGGCATGCGCATGGTCGGCCCAAACTGCCTCGGCCTCATCAACACCGACCCCGAGGTTCGGCTTGGCGCGTCCTTCTCGCCAACCTATCCGAATCACGGCTCCATCGCCATGTCCTCGCAGAGTGGCGCCCTCGGCATCGCCATTCTGGAGCTGGCCACCAAACTGCACCTCGGCCTCTCGTGTTTCGTCAGCGTGGGCAATAAAGCCGATGTCACCGGCAACGACCTCCTCCAATACTGGGAGGAAGATCCGCAAACGAACGTCATCCTGCTCTATCTCGAATCCTTCGGCAACCCGCGCCGCTTCGCGCGCATCGCGCGGCGGGTGAGCCGTTCCACGCCTATCGTCTGCGTGAAGAGTGGACGCACCACGGCGGGCACGCGCGCAGCCGGCTCGCACACGGCAGCGTTGGCAGCCAGCGATGTCGCGACCGAGGCGCTCTTTCAACAAACCGGGGTCATTCGCGCCGAAACGCTCGAAGAAATGTTCGACCTCGCGGCCATGCTCGCGCACCAACCCCTTCCACAGGGCCGCCGCATCGGCATCGTCACCAACGCCGGAGGCCCCGGCATTCTGGCCACCGATGCGTGCGAGGCGGCTGGCCTGGAAGTGCCGCTGGTTTCCGATAAAACTCGCGAAGAACTCAAATCCTTCCTTCCTGCGGCAGCCGCGCTGAACAACCCGATCGACATGATCGCCTCCGCGCCGCCGGAACACTTCAAACGCACGATCGAAATCGCGATGCAGGACGAAAATCTCGACTCCATCATCGTGATCTATATCCCCGTCGGCACGGCGGACAACAAGGCGATCATGGAGGCCGTTGCAGAAGGCGTGGCCGCAGGCCGCGCAGCGGGCGCGGCGAACAAGCCCGTCATCGCCGTCATGATGACGGAAGATCACGCGAACGTTCCCATGAAAGTCGGAAACGAAACGCTTCCGCGCTATCTCTTCCCCGAGTCCGCCGCGCGCGTGCTCAGCAAAATTGTACGCTATGCGGAGTGGCGCAATGCGCCCTTGGCGATCATCCCGGACTTCGAGGATGTGAATGTCGCCAAAGCGCGCGCGATTTGCCAAAAGGCCCTTGCAGAGCGCAACGGCGGCTGGCTCCTCACCGAAGAGGTTCGTGAAATCCTGAAGGCCTTCAAATTGCCGCTGCCCGCCGGTGGCGTCGCCAAGACTGCGGATGAGGCCGTAAAAATTGCGGAAGAAATCGGCTATCCGGTCGCGGTCAAGCTCGACTCCATCAAACTCGTTCACAAGACCGAGATCGGCGGCGTCTTGCTGAATCTGAAGACCAAAGAAGCGGTGCGCAAAGCCTTTGATGCCATCAAAGCGCGAGTGGATGCGACCGGCCAACCCGAGGCGATGAATGGCGCCCTCATCCAGCCGATGGTTTCCGGAGGCGTGGAGGTGATGGTTGGCGTGACGGAAGACCCCCTCTTCGGCCCGCTCATCGCCTTCGGCCTAGGCGGCATCTATGTCGAAGTTCTCAAAGACGTGAACTTCCGCATCACCCCGCTGAGCGTGCAAGACGCCAGCCAAATGGTGCGCTCCATCAAGGGCTACAAGTTGCTGCAAGGCTATCGCGGGCACGCGCCAGCCGACCTCGATGCGCTCGAAGAGTTGCTCCTTCGCACGTCCACAATGGTCGAAGAAATCCCCGAGATCAAAGAGCTCGACATGAATCCCGTGTTTGCGCTGGAGCCGGGGAAAGGCGCCTGCATCGTGGACTGCCGCATTCGAATTGAAGCAAAAACCGTAGGCCAACCGGTTCGCTACAGCTTCGGCGCGTCTCACGCGTAGCCCGCGCGAACAGCATCGGTTAATTACCCTCGCGGTGCGAGGGGCCGCGTTGTGCGCCAAAATTGACCGACCAGTTACCCTTGCATCTGGGGCTCACTCCGTTACTGTGGCGCCTCCTTCCAGCAAGGTGCACACATGCTTGAAATTATTGCTCTACTCATCGGCGGTGGAATACTCCTCTATTTCGGAGCGGAATCGCTCGTTCGCGGCAGCGCGAGCCTCGCGCTGCGCATCGGCCTGACCCCGCTCGTCGTCGGGTTGACGGTGGTCGCATTCGGCACCAGCGCGCCCGAACTGGTCGTCAGCACAAAAGCCGCACTCGACGGGCAAGGCGCAATTGCATTGGGGAATGTTATCGGCTCCAACATTTTCAACATCGCCGTGATTCTCGGCCTGGCCGCATTGATTCAACCCATCCACATCAAGCCACAACTCCTTCGCTTTGACGCGCCGATCATGGTGGGCGTATCGCTTCTCTGCTGGCTCCTCTTTCTCGACAGCCGCCTCTCGCGCGGTGGCGCAGCGGTCTTCGCGGTGGGTATCGTCATCTACACCTGCAGCACGATCATCTGGGCGCGCCGCGAGAAGCGCGAGATTTCCGAGCATGACCTCGAAGAGAAGAAGATATTCAAAAAACGCTACGTCGCTTTGGACACGCTCTTCATCGTCGTCGGCCTTGCCCTGCTCGTCATTGGCGCGCGAATGTTCGTCAACGGCGCGATTTCCATCGCCAAGCACTGGGGGGTCAGCGAAGCGATCATCGGCCTCACCATCGTCGCCGCAGGAACCAGCCTTCCCGAGTTGGTGACCTCCGTGGTAGCGGCCCTGCGAAAGAAGGACGACATCGCCGTGGGCAACATCATCGGCTCCAATGTCTTCAACATTCTAGGTATCCTCGGCGTAGCAGGCTTGATCAAACCACTCGACGCGGGCGGCGTTACCACTGTGGATTTCATCGTCATGATCGCGATCGCCATGGGTCTTTTCATTCTCATGAAGACCAAGAACATCATCGCCCGATGGGAAGGAGTCCTCCTCCTCCTGTCCTATGGCGGATACCTCTGGTGGCTCTGGCCTCGCTAAAGCAGGAAAGCGCATGACCCGAGCCAGCGCCACCCCGCCCAACAATTTTTGCCTCGCAGGCACTAAAACCCCGCGCTCATTCGTTATGTCGCCATGCTCATGAAGTATGTACTCGGGATGCTGCTTTTCGGCGCAGGGCTGATCAGCGGGATATGGGTTCAACGAGTGATCGCACCCTCCTCGGAGGCGACGCTCGACACGGTACCCGTCACGAATCCCATCGAACACGCATCGCTGAAAGATTCCCGCACACCCAACGGCACAACGGCGGAGCGCGACGGCACCCTATGGACGATTCCAGAGGATATCGCACAGGAAGGCGAGCCCATTGCCGATGAAGGGCAGCCCAGCGCTACCTTCTCCTTTCAGGCCAATCACGACGGCGTTCGCGAGCGAGGGCCGGGACGGGAATCAGACGGCAACCGCCCATGGACAAATCGCGAGGCATGGGCTGCGCACTGGCGCGCAGAACAACTGACCCGGCAGGCGAATATGCGCTCAAATCTGGTCAAACAAGCGGGACTTTCGGATGACCAAACCGTTCGTTTCGATGTGCTCATGTCAGCCCTGAATCTGCGACTCCAACAACAGGCTCAGATTCTGCAGAGCGCGATGGAGGCCGGAACGATGTCGCGTCCCGAACTTCGCGCGCGCGCCATGAAGGAAATCGGAACCGCCCTCGCGCTCACCTATGACGAGCTGGATCGCAGCATGCCCGCAGACTGGCGCACCAGCACATCGAACGAGGCGATCAACCTCTGGACCTTCATTGACCCCGAAGTCATGCGCGCCCTGCGCCCCGCCATGAGCGGTCGAGCCAGACCTCCCAACCGCGACGGCGCTGGCCGCGGTCGTTAACTCCAACCGCGCCACAGAGCCGCCGCGCGCGCCTTGTTGTCCCCCATGCGATGCCGTATCGTTCCGGCCGGAAAACGCCATGCGCGCGCAAATGCTCATTTCACGAGAGAAGAACCGCTTCAAAGAAATTGATGCGGCCAAGACCTCGCTCGGCCAGTTTCAGACGCGGCACCCCGGATGGCTCGCGCCTCACGTGCTGGACTTCATTCGTCATCGCGCCCCCGCCATTCTCTATGATCCCTTCGCCGGGCGCGGCGAACTGCTGCGCATGGCGCAACGGGAATACCCAGCCGAATTGCGCGGGCTCGATATTGATCCGACCACGCACTGGCCCGCGAATGACAGCCTCCGCCACATCCCGCCCCTCAACCGCGCCGTCATTGTCACCAACCCACCCTACCTCGCTAAACACAGCGCAAAGCGCAAGGGTGTGTATAGCTCCGTGGCGTCACACTTCGCGTCGCGGCGCGATCTCTATCAAGTGGCGCTGGATCGCTGCAGCGCAGCCTGCGCCCACATAGTCGCGATTGTCCCGGAGACGCTCATCAACAGCGACTATCCGAAGACACACATGGAGCACATCACCATTCTCGAAGCCAATCCATTCACCGACACGGATTGCCCCGTTTGCGTCGTTTGCATGGACACCACCCGCGCGGCGATTCCCGAGGGCCCCATGATCTACCTCGGCGCACAACCCATCGCAACGCTCGCGGCGCTAAACAGCGCGCGCCTCCACCCGCAAAACACCGTCGCCATCCACTTCAACGAGCCGACCGGCCGAATCGCCCTTCGCGCGGTGGATTTGCCCGACCCCTTGAAACCCATCGCGTTCATGCGGCGCGCCGAGTTGGACTATCCACCCGACCGCGTGCGAACAAGCTCGCGACTCGTCACCTTCATCGAGATTCCGAACCTGCCCGACACCGAGCTGGACGCACTCGTCACCACAGCCAACCGGAGACTGGCCGAGCTTCGGCGCGCAACGGCAGACATCATCCTCTCGCCATTCAAGGGAAACACCCAGCGCGGCACGCGACGGCGACGGCTGGACTACTACACCGCGCGTGCGATATTGGAGTGTTCCCTGAACTCACTGGAGATAGAATAACGCAATGGATCAATTCGAAAAATTTTCGGCGTCCGAGCTGTACTGCCCGCGCTGCCGCTCTTCTCAACCGGTCTATGAACGACTCCTGTTGGTCCTGCCCAGCGCGGAGATTTTTGATATCCGCTGCCGCCAGTGCGGCACTTCGCTCGGCCAGCGCGAGGCGCGCGGCGCCTCGCTATCCGCGCAAATGGCGCGCCCTACACGGCCGAATCCAAGCAAGCGGCCCGCTGCCCCTCGCCGTTTGAAGGCTTGAAGTTCGTCGCGCATCCCGTAGGGTTTTCGTATGAGTTCACCCATCAAGATCACCGGCGAGCTGGCGCCCGACCCCTCCATGTGCATGTTCCACCTCGAACAGCCCCTTGTCGAAGATTGGACACTCCGCTTCAGCCGCGAGGACGAATCGCACGGATCCGCCCTGGCCGAGCACCTATTCGACGTCGAAGGCATCGCCCGCATCACCGTTTCCGGTTCCACCATCACCGTGGTGAAGAACACCCCCGCCCCCTGGCCGCTCCTGGCTGGCGCCGTGGGCGCCGCCATTCGCGCCGCCTTTGCATCCGGCCAGCCCCTCATCGCGCCCGAAGCCATCGAGGCGCTGAAGGCGATGCCGACCGACGGCATCGCCGACACGGTGAACGCGCTCTTCGAGAACGAAATCAACCCCGCCCTCGCCTCTCATGGCGGCTTCGTTCGCCTCGCCAAGGTGGAGGGTCGCGATCTCCAGATCGAAATGGGCGGAGGCTGCCAGGGCTGCGCCGCATCGAAGATGACGATGAAATATGGCGTGGAAAATGCCATTCGCCGCGTGGCTCCTCACGTGCGACACATCACGGACGTCACCGATCACGCGATGGGAGAGAACCCATACTACAAGTCGGATGATCCCGCGTCGGCGCCGCCGCAAAACTAACCGCGATTCTGCTATTGTTTCCGCTGGCCGCGCGCCCTACGATAGCCCCATGAGCTTCAACGTACCGGTTCGCGATAATGCCAAACTGAAAAGCGTCCTCGACCGCATCCAACACGATGTGGAACTCAACCAACTCTGGAAGAGCGCCAACATCAACGCCGTTGACCGATCCGGAATCAGCGACCACGGCGAAGTCCACATTCGCATCGTCGCCAACGCCGCGCTGAAAATCTTGCGCCTCTTGATTGAAGGGGGCGTGGTTCCCAGCGTGGTGGCCAATCACAAGCTCACAAACGACGACGCCGAAGTCGTCGTCGTGCTCGGCGCATGCTTCCACGATGTCGGCATCAGCGTGCACCGCGACGACCACGAGAAATACAGCCTCTGGATTGCCTACCCCAAGCTGCGCAAAATGCTCGAAGGCATCTACGAAGAACCCGCGCTCACCATCATCACCCAAGACGTCCTCCACGCCATCATCGCGCACGATGCCGATCAGCGTTGCCTCACGATCGAAGCGGGCGCTCTCAAAGTGGCCGACACAACCGACATGACGCAGGGGCGCTCGCGCATCCCCTTCAAGGCCGGCCAGGTGAACATCCACTCCATCTCCGCGTTGGCCGTCAAAGATGTGAAGATTGAAAAAGGCGAACAGCGCCCCGTGCGCATCGCCGTCACCCTCGCGAACTCCGCGGGTATCTTCCAGCTCGACAACCTGCTCAAACACAAGCTGAAGAACTCCACAATCGCGCAACTCGTCGAAGTCGTCGCCCAGATGGAAGAAGGCACGAGCGAAAAACGCCTGTTCGAAATCTATACGCTCTAGCTCTCGCGCCGCCCATGCGGCCAATCTGCGGCCACCTTCATTACCACTTTTCGGAGCGGTCCCGTCCCCGCCAGTGGCGCGTGCGCGTCGGAAGGAAAATAGACGGCGAAATATCCCGGAGGCAGACGGCTCCAACAGAGTGGCGCGTCGCGAAGAAATCCGATATCGCGCGCGGAATCGAACGCGCTCTGCCACACCCGGCACGTCGAAAAATCGCGCCAACCGATTTCCTCTTCTCCCGACAACGTGAACTGAATATCAACGAACTTTCGGTGCACTTCCAGCACAGCGCCCGCTCGCCCGCGCCCCTCCACATGATCCACGTTGGCATAAAGCAAATAGGGGACAACTTCCAAGCGCCCTGCGGAAAGCTCGCTCAGGTTCGTTTCCATCAAAAAGCGAAACGCCTGCCGAAACCCGGGATGTGCATCCCAATATAACGCCGCACAACTCAACTGATCCAAAATCACTCACGCCTCCCTGCGGGCACACCCGCATTGCCACATAGTTCCTTGTCAATAGTCCGCAATTCGCTACATTCATGCGCAGATTACTGGAGTCTGTGCCATGTACACTCAATTTCGCAAGAGCATCATTCCCCTCGCCCTCGGTCTGACCCTCGCTGGATCCGCGCTCGCCGACAACCTCCTCTACAACGGCAGTTTCGAAAGTGAAAGCTCCTTCTCATACGGCGCCGCACAGAACTGGAAAATGAACGATCCCGACGACCATGGCGATGCGTGGGGAAGCGCCGCGCGCGAGAATTGGCGCGCCAAAGACGGAACCTTCATCATGGCCATACGCGGCCTCTGGGCCGACACCGGCGACTTCGGCGGCGTCTGGCAAGAAGCCGAAGGGCGCGGCAACCAGACCTATCGCCTAACCGCTTGGTTCTGGGCCGATTCGACCTGGGCCCCGCAACAGCAAGAAATGAAGATCGAGTTTTGGAACTGGGACCGCACGGAACTCCTCGGGTCCGCCGTGCAAAATATCGAGAACGTCGGGGAAGACTGGACGCAACGCGAACTGGTCGCCGTATCACCCGATGGCACCGAATGGGTTCGCGTGGTGTTCAACGTCTCCGGCGCCAGCCATGAAGGCTCGCTCCAAATTGACGACGCGAATCTATCGCTCGTGCC
Source organism: Kiritimatiellia bacterium (assembly GCA_023953695.1). Lineage (GTDB taxonomy): Bacteria > Verrucomicrobiota > Kiritimatiellia > CAIVKH01 > CAIVKH01 > JAMLJG01. The sequence goes on along the minus strand of JAMLJG010000001.1, from coordinate 30,373 downwards.
CTGATTGAGCGACGGCGACAGTCACCCCTTGAGCACGGCATTGTCAATCAGCCGCGCGGAGGGAAAATGGACGGCAAGCGCACACAGAACCGGGGCCTCGATCCGTGAAACCGGCTCCAACGTCACATCGTCCACGAGGTCCACATAATCCACACGCGCAAGCGGTGCGCGCGCAATCTCTGCCAGCGCCGCGCTGCGCAACGCATCTGCGCTCCGCTCGCCGCGCGCAAACGCGGACTCAACCGTATCCAGCGCGCGGCGCAAGCACACCGCCTGTCCGCGTTCGTCGGACCTCAGCCGAGCATTGCGAGAACTCATGGCGAGCCCATCCGACTCGCGAACGATCGGACCGGACACAATCTCGACGGGGATATTCAAATCGCGCACCATCCGCCGGATGATTCGCAACTGCTGCGCATCCTTCTCGCCGAACACGGCAAATGTCGGCTGCGTGAGGTTGAACAGTTTCGCCACCACGGTGCAAACACCCTCAAAGTGGCCGGGTCTCGACGCACCACAAAGCCGAGTCGCAAGTCGTTTTTCAACCACGGATACACTCGCATCGGCCGCATACACCGCCTCCGGCGCAGGCGCAAAAATCAAATCCACCCCAGCCTGACGGCAAAGCGCCTCATCGCGCTCCCAGTCGCGCGGATACGTCGAAAAATCCTCATTGGGTCCGAACTGCGTGGGGTTCACAAAAATGCTCACACAGACGAGATCGGCGCTCGCACGGGCCTTCTTCACCAACGATAAATGGCCATCGTGCAGAAACCCCATCGTCGGCACAAGGCCGATGGAATGGCCGACTCGGCGTTGCTCCAGCGCCCACGACTGCATCTCAGCCGGATCTCGAAGCGTACGCATGCCAAACCTCAGTGTTTTCTCAAGACATTCCACCACGAGCGACGGCGACGCCCGGGCAGCGCGAAAATATATTTATGCTTCAGCCGCATGATACGAAAAGGGTTCGAGCCACTGCGCGCCGCGTGTAGCGCGCCCAGGGTGTCGGCATAGGCCGATTCATAACCCACCTCTTGCGCCAGCGCTTCCGCGCTCTTTCCCGCCACAGCCCACGGGAAACAAATATGGCGAACGGAGTTAATCTTCAATTTCGACTGGAGCGTCTCGCGCGCGGCCTCCAGATCGGCGCGAATCGCGGCATCGCGCTCCTCCCGCGTCTCCATCTTTCCGCGTTTCCCGCGCATCGCCTTGCGCAGCTTCTTGCCCCAATCGGGCGCTTCGAAAAAGGAAGCGCCACAACCCGATTTCACCAACGCCTCGCACGCCAGACGCGCCTCTGTATCGTCATACCGCAGCGCATCGGCCATGCGCGAGCGCAGCGTGTGAAGCGGCGCACCAAGGTGGTCAGCATTCAAGAACACGGGCTTTGTCGCTGTGCCCACGTTCGGCGCATCGTGAATATGTGTCCGATATTCGGGTGTCACAAACCCGGCAAGCGATGAAGCGCAAAATATCTTCGCGTGGGCGAAACTATGAGATTGAATGTCCCAAAGGCCCGTCCCCTGCATCGCGCGCAGCTCGGGCCACGTTGCAAACGGCACCGCAGAGCGATCCACATCGGCTGGCGGGCCGCCTGCATCGCCCAGCATCGGCCTCATCACATCGTCGAGTGGAACACGTCCAGGCGCGACAAACAGCGTTGCAATCGAGTCGTAGCGTCGCAACAGCGGGGTCGCCACGGTCCATGCGCTCGCCCATGCGTCGTCAAAGGTCAAAGCGACGGTCTTCTCTCCCGGATGCACGCCGTCTCGCACGAACCGCGCCACAGCATCCGCATTCACCGTGCGGTAGCCATTTTCCCGCAGATAGGCGAGGTGCGGCTCCAGGTAGTCGGCCGTCACTTCGTGAAAGTGAAATACGGGCAGAATCGCCGGATCCACGCCCGTGCCAAATACAAATCCAGGATACGCCCGGCGCGCGAGATCAATCGCCCCGCGCCACGGCGAGTTCCGTTCTGCCAAAGGAATCCGAGTCGTCATACAGGTCGGCAATAATACAATCTTTCTCCCAGCGAAAACACAAGGATTGCGCGCGTCGCCGATACCCTATTTGACTGACGCGCCGGGCGGCAATTCGCCATCAATCGTCACCAGACGAAGTTGATCGCCCTGCGAAGCTGCCAGGAGCATGCCGTTCGACTCAACCCCTCGAATCTTGGCAGGCTTGAGATTTGCCACCACGACAACGGTCTTTCCGACAACCTGTTCCGGCGTGTAGTGCAGCGCGATGCCCGCAATGATTTGGCGGCGCTCCTCCCCGATCTGAATCTGCAGTTTCAACAACTTGTCTGCGCCGGGAACCTTTTCGGCTTCCAGCACTTTTGCCGAACGCAATTTCACGCGGGCAAAATCGGCATACTCGATCAGCCCTTCAGCAGGAGACACCGCAGGCGCTGCCGGGGGCGCGACGGGCATCTCTTTTCTCTCGATGCGCGGGAAAAGTGCGCCGGGCTCGTTCACTTCACGACCCGCCGGGAAAACGCCGAACACCTTCAGATCCTCCAGCGAACAGACACCTTCCAGGCCGAGCGCCTTGCGCAAGGCTTCCATCTTCTCCGGCATCACCGGCTGCAGCAATGAAGACAGAATCCGGAGCGATTCTGCCGCGACATAGAGGCAGGTGTGCAGCTCCGACTTGTCGTCCTTCTTCGCGAGCGACCACGGCTGCTTGACCTCAAAGTATTTGTTCACGCGCTTCACCGCGTTCAACACCTCGGCCAAGCCCTGATCAATCCGCATGCCGTGAATCAGCGCAAAACATTTATCAACGGCAGCGAGCACAACCGCGCGCACGTCGGCGGATTCCGCATCCAGCTCGCCCGGCGGCAAAGCGGGCACCGCGCCATCGCAAAAGCGCCGCGTCATATTCGTCAGGCGATTCAGCAGGTTGCCCAGATCGTTGGCCAAATCCGCATTGTAGCGGCGAACGAACGCCTCTTCTGTGAAGCTCGCGTCTTGACCGAGAATCATTTCCGCCATCAAGAAATAGCGAAATGCGTCAACGCCATAGCGATCAATCATGTCCATCGGGTTGACGACGTTGCCGAGCGATTTGCTCATCTTGGCATCGCCTGAAAGCCACCAGCCGTGGGCAAACACTGTTTTCGGCTGCGCCACCCCGAGCGCCTTGAGCATGGTCGGCCAATACACGGTGTGCGTGGTCAGAATATCCTTACCTACCAGGTGATAATTCACCGGCCACCACTTCGCGAACATCGCATCGTCCGTTTTGTAGCCCACGGCGCTGATATAGTTCACCAGCGCGTCGAACCAGACGTAGCAGACGTAATCCTTATCGAACGGCAGTTCAATGCCCCACGAAAGGCGACTCTTCGGCCGCGAAATACAGAGGTCCTGCAGAGGCTTGCGCAAGAAACCCAGTGTCTCGTTGCGGCGGTGTTCAGGCTGAATAAAATCCGGGTTGTCGCGAATGTACTGAATGAGCCAGTCCTGATAGGCGCTCATCCTGAAAAAGTAGTTCGCCTCTTTGATTCGTACGATGTTCGGCAGATCCTCCGGCTTTTTCCCCTCCGGCAAATCCTTCTCTGTGACGAACGTCTCGCTCGTCACGTCATACCACCCATCGTATTCCGCCCGATAGATTTCGCCGCGATCGAACAAGTCCTGCAAGCACGCTTGCACCACGCGCGTGTGGCGCTCTTCCGTTGTGCGGATAAAATCGTCGTGCGTGATTTCCAACCGCTTCCAGAGGTTCTGAAAATGAACCACGGTCGAATCCGCCTGCTGCTGCGGCGTCATTCCCGCCTTGTCAGCCGCGCGTTGCACCTTCTGCCCATGCTCGTCCGTGCCGGTGAGAAAGTAGGTCGGATCGCCCGCCAGCCGATGATAGCGCGCGAGCACATCGGCGAGGATCGTCGTGTAGGCATGGCCGATGTGCGGCTTGTCATTCACGTAGTAAATGGGCGTGGTGATATAGAATGTTGATGGCTTCATGGCGTCTTCCGCAAAAGGAGCCAGTATAGAAGTCTCCCGCCAAAGAACAACGACGAACCCAGCTTGCCCCACACGATGGCAGCGCATACATTTCCGCTCGTGAGTAGTATTGAAGCGTTTATCATAATTATCCTGCTGTTGCTTGCGGTGCCCGACATCTGCGCGCGCCTCAAGCGCCCCGCCCTGCTCTACACGATCTACCTGATCGTTGGGCTCGCGATCGGGCCATTCCTCACAAAGGACATCAACGCGCTCATCTACCAAGTCGGGCGATTCGGCTTCATTCTCGTTCTTTTTGAGATCGGCCTCGAAATTGACCTGCCACCCGTCAAGAGGCTCATCCGACCGGCAAAGCTCTCCATGAAGTGGATCGCCATCCAATTCCCCATCGTGCTAGGCATGGCCCGGTGGATAGGCTTGAGCTGGAGCGAAGCCGTCCTCGCTTCCGCAGCGCTCAACGCCTGCTCCGTCAGCATGACCTTCCTCGCCTGGCAGCATTTCCCCGCGCCCAACCAAGAGCGAAAAATGGATTTGTTGCTCTGGATGGTGACCGTTGAAATCGTCGCCATCGTCATCCTGACCGCTGGCTACACCCTACTCTCATACGGCATCGGCATTCGGTTCTTCATGCACCTGGCCGAAATCGCGATCCTCGTCATCGTCATCAGCCTTTTCGCCGATCGCCTCACTTCGTTTCTCGGCAAGCGCCTCATCAGCACCGTGCACCTCAAGGGCCACTACATCGCGCTCTTTATCTTTTTGATCAGCGCGCTTGGCGCGCGAATCGGTCTTTCCGAATCCAAGACGGCCTTTTTTCTCGGTCTCTTCATCTCGCGCAGCACCCATGAAGGCATCGCGCTGAGCCATCACCTCCGCCCCATAGGCCAGAATCTCCTCATTCCCATCTTCTTCGTCTCACTCGGCGCCTCGGTCCCCGCGGCCCTTCTCACCAGCAGCATCGGCATCTATGCCATCGCCACGGCGGCTGTTCTCTTCTTGCTCCGCGACATCCTGCACCGCACCATCGCCCGGAGCGGCTGTGAGCGGCGCACCTTCTTGATCCTCTGCCCCAACCTCACCGTCGTTGCTCTCGCCGCACAAACCATGATCGAATATGGCAGCAAGCCTGATTACATCACATGGATCATTCTCACGGGCCTCATCATGTCCATCGGCGCCCTCCCCTTCCTCCCCGCTCGCAAGAGCGACGCTTCTCCCGCTCCTGCCCCAGGAGCGACGGCCGAAAAGCCCGCACCCGCCCCTGCCGCGCGGGCCGCCACTGAGCCTCCCGCCATATGAAGTGAGGAGGAGCGCCCTCGCGGGCCGCTCCTCCTTTTCCCAACCTCCTTCCGGTCAATCATCGTGCCTATCGCGCTCGTCGCGATCGCCATCGCGGCGACGACTCGTCCGACTCCGGTCGCAATCGCGATTCCCATTTCCGCCACCGCTGCTGCCGCTCCCCTCGGGCCGCCCCATGAACTGAACGCGGTCCGCGGAGACTCTGATCTTGTTCCGGCTATGCCCGTCCTTATCCTGCCACTGCGAATACTGCAGCCGCCCTTCGACGAAAATCTGCGAGCCTTTCCTTAAGTATTCCCCACACGTCTCCGCCTGTTTATCCCACGCGATCACATCCACAAAGCATGTGCTCTCTTCCGATTGCCCATTCTTGCCGCCATATCCCTCGTTCACAGCCAAGCCGAGCTCGGCAACCGCCAACCCTTTCGCCGTTTTGCGGATCTCTGGATCGCGCGTTAGATTTCCCACCAGCATCACTCGGTTCATTCGTACCATCTCGCATCTCCTTCTGTTGTTGTTCTCACTCGCTCTTCAATCGCGCGTCGCCCACGTGGTCGCATGCTCGTCAATCCGCTCGCACGGATACTGGGTGCGAATGCGGCGATTGAAATATTCCCCCTTGTTCACAATCCGCGTGAAATCCAAATAGACCTCTCGCTCCACGCCGGCATAGGAATAGGCCGCGCCGCTGCTGAACACGATCGTCAGCGTGCGCGAGGATGCGTCGTAACGCGCCGCGTCAAATAATCGCGATTCGATCCGATGAAACTCCACACCCTGCTTCCCGCGCCACGGCAGCTCACCCGCCCAACCCGCCTGCGCTGCCATCGCCAAGACTCCGATCGCCACACTCATCATCATTCGCCTCATCTCAATTCCTCCATAAGGGGTTCTTTCTGGAATTCTCCATTCGCAAGAGGCGTGCCAACCGACTCTTTCTTCAACAATCAGTATGCAACTCGCTCCCCTGAAGCCGGTTGCACAACACGCGCAAGCCAGACATCCGAGCGTCAACAAATCGAAAGGAGGCAACTGCGGTTGATGGATTTCAACCGCGGTTGAAGCGAACGAACAGCCGAGATGGCGGAGGGCGCTATTCTTTCCGCAGGTGCTTGTGGACGGCCTGCGGTGTGATCCCGAGCAGCCGGGCGGCTTGCGACTTGTTGCCGCCGGAGACCTCAATGGCGTGCGCGATGAGCGCGTGGCGCACGTCGGAGAGATAGGCTTCCAGAGAAAAGCCCGCGCCCAATTCCGGCAGGGAGGGAACGCTCGATTTCCTCGCGGGCAGCGGCTCAACCTGAATATCGTCTGCATCGAGCACAGCATGATCGGAGAGCAACACGGAGCGACCGAGCACATTGGACAGCTCGCGGATGTTCCCCGGCCACGTATGCTCCTCCAATCGCTTCATGGCCGAGGCGTCCATGCGGCGCGGCGTCGGCATGGAGCGGTTCAACTGCGCGAGTTGATGCAGCGCCAGGAGCTTGATGTCGCTGCGCCGTGCGCGCAGCGGCGGCAGAACCAACTGCGCATAGCCGAGTCGGAAATAGAGGTCTTCTCGAAACGATTTATCTGCAACCGCCGCCTTCAAATCGCGGTGGGTCGCGGCAATCACCCGGACATTGACGGGAACCCCGCGCGCAGCGCCGATCGGCTCCACCACGCCATCTTCCAGCACGCGGAGCAACTTCGCCTGCAACGCCAACGGCAACTCGCCCACTTCATCGAGAAAAAGCGTGCCGCCATCCGCCAAGACAAACTTCCCCGGCTGATCGCTGGAGGCCCCGGTGAAAGAACCCTTGCGATGTCCGAAGAGAATGCTCTCCACCAGCGCCTCCGGCAGCGCCGCGCAGTTGACCGCGACAAACGGCGCGCGGCCGCGCTCGCTCATCTCGTGAATCAATGCCGCCAACATTCCCTTTCCCGTGCCCGTCTCTCCGTGAATCAGCAGAGGCACCGAATGCGGCGCAAGCCTCTCGGCCATTTCCAAGACCCGCCGAAACGAAGGGTCCTCCCCGCGCAAGCCGAGCTGACGGCACGCCGTCGTCAAATCCGGCGCGCGCAGGCGCGGCTCCACCAATCCATACGCCGCCATGGCCTCCCGCACCCGCGCATTGGCCCTCGGCTTTCCGCTGGAAACGGCAGGCCCCGCGTGGCCCCGGCCCAGCAAAGGCCGCACCGAAATCCACCGCGCGGCCGGCGCGTTTGCGACGACAAACGACCAAGCCTCTTGCAACGCTTCGGGTCCGGTGTTGTGGCAAACGGTCAACGCCCCAAGCGCTGCGCACCGCTTCACCTCGAATTCCAGCCGATCCGGCAAGGCTCCGCTCGACACGGAAACCGAGACCCACTCAACTTCCAACTCCGGATAGAGTCGCTGCACGCTCGTCTCCAACGCCATCGCCTGGCCCGGTGTCGCCGCGGTCGAAAGCAGGACCAACCGCGTCACGGGCAAATTCGCAAGCAGGGTCAGCGTCGGACCCAAGCCAGCGGCCTCGCCCGCCAGCCCCGGCACGTACGGATCCCACTCGTCCACACTGGTCAAAAGCACGTATGTCGAATTGCTCATTCCGTCCAAACCATGGCGTGCCCCACAAGTGAAAGTCCAGCGCGAAGCGAGATTCTCCCCGAACTCCCCCATCCTGCAACCGCCCCGCCCATCAAATATCCCTTGCGACAAATCGGCCGGAAAGGGAACATGCAGGGATATGGCGAAGGATCAAGAGTTTGCGGCGATACCGCTGGAGTGGTGCGGTCCCGTGCTGCTCGCGGGCCCCGAGGTCTCGGGTGAATGGAAACTGCCCCTGGCGACATACGAGTCGCCACTGTGGCCATCGGTGAACCGCGGCGCGCGCGTCTCCCGCGAAATCGGCGGACTCTCCGTTGTCGTGGTTTCGGAGTGCATGACGCGCTCCATCGCAGTCGAGGCCGATAGCGCGGCCGTGGCCGCGGAAACGGCAAACGCCCTTCACACGCGCCTCGCCGACCTGCGAAACGTGACCGCCGAAACGAGTCGCTTCGCGCAGCTGCAAACGGTCCACACCCAAATCGTCGGACGACTGCTCTTCATCCGCTTCTCTTTCACAACAGGCGATGCGTCGGGACACAACATGGCGACCAAGGCCGCCGATGCCCTGATGAATTGGCTGCTGAACGAATACCCACACCTGCGCTATACCTCCATCTCGGGCAACCTCTGCACGGACAAGAAGGTCTCCGCGGTGAACGGCATTTTGGGCCGAGGCAAATATGTCGTGGCCGAGGCGACCATTCCCGCCGAGATTTGCGCGAAGCGCTTGCAAACGACCGCCGCGAAAATCGCCGACCTGAATCTGAAAAAGAACTGGATCGGCACCTCCCTCGCCGGTGGCGTCCGCTCCGCCAATGCGCACTTCGCAAACATGCTCCTGGCCTTCTATCTGGCGACCGGACAAGACGCCGCCAACATAGTGGAGGGCTCGCAAGGCTTCGTGCACGCAGAGGCCACGCCGGAGGGCGCGCTTTATTTTTCCTGCACACTGCCGAACTTGATCATGGGCTCGGTCGGCAATGGAAAAGGACTCGACTTTGTGCAGCACAACTTGGAGAAGCTCGGCTGTACGGAAGAGCGCCCGGCGGGCGACAACGCGCGCCGCCTCGCCGCGCTGTGCGCGGCGTCGGTCTGGTGCGGTGAACTCTCCCTGCTCGCAGCGCAAACCAATCCGGGCGAACTGATGCGGGCGCATCTCGCGCTGGAACGGCGCAAAAAGGATTAGTATGGCCAAGCGACCCGATGCGACAAATCAGCGCAAGGTGGAGCACATCGCCATCATCAACGAAGATCGCGAAACGGATCGCCGCAAGTTCTATTTCGACGAAGTCCGATTGCGCCATCGCGCCTTGCCCGAGATCAACTTCGACGAGGTGGACACCTCCATCGAATTTTTGGGCAAGCGGCTCGCCGCCCCCATTCTGATTTCCAGCATGACCGGCGGCGACCACGCGACGCTGCGCACCATCAACCGCAACCTCGCCGCCGCAGCCGAGCGCTGCCAAGTGGCGCTGGGCGTCGGATCGCAACGCGTGATGTTCACAAATCCAAAGTCGCGCTCGAGCTTCGCCCTGCGCACCATCGCCCCCACAACCTGCCTCCTCGCGAACCTCGGCGCGGTGCAGCTCAACGAAGGCTTCGGCCTTGAGCACTGCCGCGAAGCGGTCGCCGCCCTCGGCGCAGACGCGCTATACCTCCATTTGAATCCGCTGCAAGAAGCGGTGCAACCGGAGGGCGACACGCAATTTCGCGGGCTCGCCAAAAAGATTGGCGAGATCGCACGGCGCCTCGGCAAGCCCGTCATTCTGAAGGAAGTCGGTGCCGGGCTCTCGCGCGAGGATGTCCAACTCATCGCCTCGCGCGGCGTGCGCCACATTGACGTCGCAGGCAGCGGCGGCACATCGTGGAGTCGGATTGAACACCATCGGCAAGACAAGCGTAGCGCGAACAACCTTGGCATCCTCTTTCAGGACTGGGGCATCCCCACCCCGCGCGCGCTGTGGGAACTCCGCGAGTTCCGCCCTCGCATCACGCTCATCGCCTCGGGCGGATTGCGGTCTGGCCTCGACATGGCAAAAGCGCTAGTGTTGGGAGCGTCGCTATGCGGAATGGCGGCGCCGTTTTTGGCCGCTGCGCAACAATCCACCGCGGCCGTCGTCCAACAGATTGAACGACTGCAGCGCGAGTTGCGCACGGCGATGTTCCTGCTGGGCATTCGGCGAATTGCCGATCTCATCGGGAACACGAGTTTGTTGATGGATCCGCCGGGAGCTGAGAAGCGCCTATGAATGTCGGCATTGATGCAATTCGATTCTATTCCTCGAACTATTTTATAGACCTCCACACCCTCGCGGGCGTGCGCGGCGTGGACCCCGATAAATATACAGTCGGCATCGGCCAGGAAAAAATGGCCATCCCACCGCCGGACGAAGACATTGTCACCATGGGCGCGGCGGCAGCCAAGCCGCTGCTGGACCGCGAAGGCAAAGACAACATCGAACTTCTCCTCTTTGCGACCGAGTCGGGCATTGACCAATCCAAAGCCGCGGGCATTTTTGTGCACGGCCTCCTCGGCCTTCCCGCGCGCTGCCGCACCTTGGAACTCAAAGAGGCATGCTACAGCGGAACCGCCGCGCTGCAACTCGCCTGCGCCGCCGTCGCGCGCAACCCCAAAACGCGCGCGCTGGTCATCGCGTCCGACGTCGCGCGCTACGAACTCGCAAGCCCCGGCGAACCCACGCAAGGCTGCGGCGCAGTAGCCATGCTCGTGACCGCCAACCCGCGCATCCTGGCCCTGGACTCCGAAACGGGACTCTTCACCTCCGACGTGATGGACTTTTGGCGGCCCAACTACCGCGACCAAGCCCTCGTTGACGGCAAATACTCAACCCGCATCTATCTGCAAGCGCTGCAGGAATGTTGGAAGCAATATCGCGAGCAATCCGGCCGCTCGTTCGGCGACATCGCGCGATTCTGCTATCACCTTCCCTTCACGCGAATCGCGGAGAAAGCACACGAACGCCTGGCCAAAGATGCGGGCATCGCCCTCACCGATGAACACCTTGCGCAACAGGCAGGCGGCTCGCTCGGCTACAACAAGATCGTCGGCAACAGCTACGCCGCCTCGCTCTATGTCGGCCTGAATTGCCTCCTTGATAACGAACCCGAGGACTTGAGCGGCAAACGGATCGGGATGTTCAGCTACGGCTCCGGTTGCGTTGCCGAGTACTTCAGCGGCGTCGTGCAGCCCGGCTATCGCGAGCGCCTCTTCTCTGACGAACACCGCGCCCTACTCAATAATCGAACCGAATTGACCTACCGCCAGTACGAGGACATCTACAATCTGGCCTTTCCAACCGATGGCGGAACGCATATGTTCTCTCGATATCGGACGGGGCCCTACCGCCTCGCTGGAGTGAAAGAACACAAGCGGCAGTACGAAGCGGCATCATGATCGCCATTGCGCCAGGAAAATTGATTTTGAGCGGAGAGCACGCGGTGGTCTATGGCCGCCCCGCGCTCGCGATGGCAATTGATCGCTGTGCGCAATCCATCATCACGCCCGGACAACCCGACCTCGTCTCATTCAACCTGCTCGACCTGAAAGAATGCGACTCCTTCACGCTGCGCGCCCTCGGCGAAATGCGCGTCCGTCTCGCGCGCAATTACCAACTCTTCCTCAATGGAGAACTGGGCATTCGCGATGTCTTGCATAAGCCCATCGAACTGTTTGAGTTCGCCTTCATCACGCTCCTCGATGGCTTGCACCTGAAGTTCGGCGATGGCCTCGATATTCAGACGCAATCGAACATCCCCATCGGCTGCGGCATGGGCTCCTCCGCCGCCACGGTCCTGAGCATGCTTCGCGCCATCGGCCACTACTTCCGCGTCGAGTTCCGGCCCGACTGGTTCCTGAAATACAGCATGGAAGCGGAGAAATTGCAGCACGGTTTCCCGAGCGGTGTGGACTCCTATATTTCTCTGCACGGCGGCTGCGCCCTCTTCCGCGAAGGCCAAGCGCTCTCGGTTCCTCTGCCGCGTCTCAACCTCTACCTCGTCAACACCGGAACTCCTGCCGCGACGACGGGCGAATGTGTGGTTTCCGTGAAGCAAAACTTTGGAAGCGACCCCATCTGGAACGACTTTGAAGCCATCACGCTCGAACTCGAAAAAGCTCTCCGCTCGAATGATCGCGAGACCTTCCAACGCATGGTTGTCGAAAACCAGCGCCTTCTCGCTCGCATCGGGGTCGTCCCCGAAAAAGTGAATGCGTTTGTCCGCGCCATCGAAGAGCGCGGAGGCGCGGCCAAAGTTTGCGGCGCAGGCTCCGTCATCGGCGACAACGGCGGCATGGTCCTCGTCATCAGCGAGCAGGCCCCGACCGACCTCTGCAAAGAATACGGCTACGAACTCATCACCGTTCGCGGCGACCCGCTCGGCGCACGCATCGTCTAGCCCCTTCGTCCTCCGCAACGCAATTCGACACTCCACCACCGCCTTCCATCGCGTTAAGATTGCGCCCCCGCTCCAGCTCCGTCCATACTCCACCCATGCCAGCGCCGACAATCAGCGCATCCGCGCCCGGCAGCTTGATGCTGCTCGGCGAACACGCGGTCCTTCACGGACACCGCGCGCTCGTCGCCGCCGTGGATCAACGCCTCCGCGTCGCTCTTTCGCCGCGCAACGACCGCACCATCGAAATCACATCCGCACTCGGGCAACATCGCACCGAGCTGGAGACTCTGGAACACCACCCTCGCTTCCACTTCGTTATGGAGGCAATTCGTCGTCAGGCCCCAACGCTCCCATGCGGTTTTTCACTCCAAATCGAATCCGATTTTTCGCACACCATCGGATTCGGCTCGTCTGCCGCTGTCACCGTGGCCACCGTCGCCACGCTCCGCGCGTTCGCGCGCACCCCAACGGACCCCGACGCCGTGCGCGATGAATCCATCGCCGTCATCCGCGCCGTCCAAGGCCGCGGCTCAGGAGCAGATGTCGCAGCCAGCACACACGGCGGCATCGTGGCCTATCGCGCAGAACCGCGCGAAGTCCGCGTTCTCACCGCACAATTCGATTTGTGTGCCGTCTATTCCGGCTACAAAACGCCAACCCCCGAAGTGATCAGCCGCGTCGAGGAACTGTGGGCCGACCAGCCCGAGGCGCTACAGCATCTCTACGCGCTCATCAACGAGAACGTGGAAACAGGCATCGCCGCACTAGAGGCGAACGATCTGCGGGCTCTCGGAGCATCGCTCAACGCCGGCCAACTCCTGATGGACCGGTTGGGCGTCAACACCCCTGAACTCGCCGCCATCGTGGACGCGCTCCAAGCCGACCCCGGTATCCACGGCGCAAAAATATCCGGCTCCGGCCTCGGCGATTGCGCCATCGGGCTCGGCGCCCCTCAGGCGGCACACCTGCCTTCCCCGCCAATCCCCGCCTCCATCGCGCCCGCCGGGTTCCGCATAGAATCCCCGATTTAAGAATGCTTTTTCCCCGCCCAGACGCTATATTAGCGACAGTTCCGTGAAGCGAGCGTTCTTAGCCGGATTCATCGCACTGGCCGCAATCCTGACCGGGTGCGTCGCCATGCGGCCCCCCGCGCCCAGCTCACATGCGGCAGAGGCGGCACACCAAACGCTCGCGCGAACGGTCGCATTTCCAAAACTTTTTCAGCAGCCCGATGACGGCTCGTGGCTCGACATTCAACGCTACGACGTCTTCCGAGGCGTTCGAAAAGCGGGCTTCACCGCCGTCCGCATTTTTGCCGACTTCGACCACGCCCCGCGCCAGCCCGGCAGCAAGGAGCCGGAGTTGAATGATACGTGGCTCACGCGGCTGGAGCGCGTGGCGCGCCAGGCGGATCGCTCTGGCTTGGCCGTGGTCCTTGCGGCGCGAACCGAAGCGGACTTGTCCACGGATGCCGCTCAAGATCGCTTGGTCGCCGATTGGAGTCAGCTCGCCTGGCGACTCCGCACCGCGTCGAGCCGAATCTACTTTGAATTACTTGAGAATCCCGCGGGCGATTTGACCGACGCGGCGTGGTCCCGCCTCGCGGAAGAATTGCGGCTCAACATTCGCCTTTCCAATCCCACGCGCACGATCATCGTCGGGCCAGCCCACCGCTATGACCCCGCCCACCTCCCCTTCTTGGACTTACCGCCCGACCCCAATCTCCTCTTCGCTTTCGCTTACCACGAACCCGTCGCCTTCACGCGACAAGGCGACCCGGCCATACGCGGGTCCGACGCATGGCTCGGAACGCGATGGACAGGCACAGGCGAGGAGATGACGCGCATCGAAACCGATCTGGACCGCGCGGCGCGTTGGGCTCGCCAAAACGGCCATAAACTCGTCTGCTTTTCCTTCATCAGCTCCGCGCGCGCAGAGCCCACCTCCCGGATGCAATGGACCTATTTCGTCGCCCGCGCCCTCGAGGAGCGCGACATCGCATGGTGCTATGGCTCATTTGCCGGCGACGCTGGCGTGTTCGATCGCGATTGGCGAATCTGGCGGCAACCCCTGCTGGATACGCTGCTGAACAAATAGCGACTTCTCCACAGCCGACCGCCACACCCCGAATCGCAATTGGGTGTAGCGCGCAGTTGAATCTCACAAAATCGGGTGTACGTTAGGCCGAAAGGGGCGGTTTGTCGTGGAGATGGGCCGCCTCGAATTGTATTTCGCCCCCATGAAAACACGCAACGAACACGGCACGAAACCGAAGCTGGTCATCCTTGGAACAGGCTTCGCCACCTTCAGCATGCTGCACTACCTCGACCTGGATAGGTTCGACATCTGCGTCGTCAGTCCGCGCAACCATTTCCTCTTCACCCCGCTTCTCCCCAGCACCACCGTAGGCACGCTCGAGTTTCGCAGCATCATTGAACCCATCCGCGCCATGCAGCGACGCAGCGCCCTGCAATTCTATCAAGCCACCTGCACCAACATTGATTTCTCGACAAACCTGATCACCTGCGAAGGTAGCTTTGATGGCGAAACCTTCCTCCTGAGCTATAACTACCTCGTCATTGCCGTCGGCGCAGTGAACAAGACCTTCAACATCCCCGGAGTCGAAGAGCACGCGCTCTTTCTCAAAGAGCTGGCCGACGCGCGGAGAATCCGCCAGCGCATCATCGAAAACTTCGAACGCGCCAGCACCCCACTCGTTGATGAAGCCGAGCGCCAACGCCTCCTCCACTTCGTCGTCGTGGGCGGCGGCCCCACCGGCGTGGAGTTCGCCGCAGAACTGCACGACTTTCTCGAAGACGACCTCCACAGAGCCTTCCCAGACTTAATGAAAGAGGTGCGCATCACCTTGTTGGAAGCCTCCAAGGGGCTGCTCAATGCTTACGACGCCAAGCTGAGCGAATACACACTGCAACGGTTCAAGCGCGCCAAAATTGACGTGCACACCAGCACGCTCGTGAAAGAGGTTCTGCCGCATGCGGTGCGTTTGGCCGATGACTCTGAAATACCTGCTGGGCTTGTGGTGTGGTCAACGGGAATCGGCCCAACGGCCCTGATCCAGTCGCTCCCCTTCCCGAAAGACCGCGGAGGGCGACTGATCACCGATGCGTTTTTCGCCGTGGATGAGAGCGCTCACGTTTTTGCGATCGGCGACTGCGCCACTCGCGCGGGCGATCAACTTCCCGCAACCGCACAAGTCGCTCAGCAGGAAGGCGAATACCTCGGCAAACACCTCAACCGGCTCATCAAGCAAAAGAAGCCGCACGAGTTCAAATACCGCCACATGGGCATGCTCGCCTATGTCGGAGACCGGCGCGCCCTCGTGGATTCGCAATATATCAAAGGCCACGGCTTCGCGACTTGGATATTCTGGCGCTCCGCATATCTGACCAAACTCGTCAGCTTCAAGAACAAGACGCTCGTTCTTTTCGATTGGTTCAAAGCCGCGCTCTTTGGCCGCGACATCAGTCGCTTCTAGGCCCGTGCGCGCCGTTCACCAGCGGCTGCCTCAATCGCCAAAATCCGCGACCACGGGCACATGGTCAGACGGGCGCAACGCCGAGCGCGGTTCGAGATCAATCCAGCTATTTCTCGCGCGCGCTGCGAGGGGCGGCGAAGCGAGGAGATAGTCTATGCGCCAGCCTTCTTTCTGATCGGGCGAGAAGGGTTTGCGATAATCAAAAAAACTGTAGTGCCCCGCTTCCGGGTGAAAGCGGCGAAACACATCTTCAAATCCCCACGCGCGACTTTCCCCAAACGCGCGCCGCGCCTCGGCGTGATAGCACACATGTTGTTCTCGCTTCTCCGGATTGTTCACGTCAATCGGTTCCGCCGCAACGTTGAGATCGCCCAGCCACAAAACGCTTTGCTTCGGCGTAAAGCGCGCATCAAACCAGCGGCGCAACCGCGCAAACCATTCCAACTTATATTGGAACATCGGATGATCAATCGCCCGCCCCTGCGGCACGTAAGTGTTCACAATGTGCAGTGCGCCAAAGCGGGCGTATAGCAGGCGCGGCTCGTCGGCAGGCCCGCCGTCGTCCAAGCCAAACTGCACGCAATCCGGTTCCGCGCGAGAGAGCAGCGCGACTCCGTTGTACGCCTTCATGCCGCGAAACGCGACGTGATAGCCCGCATCGCGCAGCGGCTCGAGGGGAAACAGCGCATCCACCACTTTCGTCTCTTGCAAGGCCAACAGATCGGGTTCGTGTTGGCGCAACCAGGCGATGACAGCATCGAGCCGCGTCCGAATGGAATTGCAGTTGAACGTCGCGATGCGCATGGACGATTTCAAGCGCGTTCACTCCGATAGCGCCGGAGCAGCTCCGGAAAGGTGCACGAAGCGCAGCGCGAGCGGTCGTTCAGACAGTAGTCGTGAAAAATCTGGATCAAGCCCTGTCGCCGCAAGCCGGTTCGATACCAGGAAGTCGGATGATGCGCCCCAAAGAGGGTGAACGCCGTCTGCCGCACTAGTTGGTTATCGCCTTCCGGCGGAAGCGCCGCTAACACAGCCTCGAAGGGCGCCGCGCGCCCATCGGCGGCGAGCAGAGGAATGAGCACATTCGTGACGAGGAGCTGAATGCGATCGGCGCCGACGAGCGCGATCGGCGCCGAGGAAATTTTGCCGCCCAGCGATAGGCGCCGGTCCCAAAACGAATCGTCCACTCCCTCCAACGCAGCACGGGCCCGCTTCAAGAGCGATACCGCCGAGCGCGGCGGCGACTCGAACAAGCGACCATACGCCGCGCGCACACCGAGAAACAGTGGCCCAATAGCTGCAATTCGGCGCAACGGACTATTGGCCGGGCGCAACCCAGCCGTGCGCCAAACCGCCGCATCCATCAAGCGATCCGCCCATCGCTCACGATGTTTGATCCAAATATCCCACAAGCCGCGCACGTGCTTGCGCGCGGCCTCATCCCAACGCGCCGACAGTTGCGCCGGGAGCAATCCGCTTACGCCCAGGAGAATCGCCTGCGCCGACAGCCCATTGCTTCCACAGACCTCCTGCAGCTCCACCAGAGGCACTCGCTCGGCGAGAGTGCGAAAGGGCTGTTTGTTGTGCTTGTAGCCAAGGACGGCGAGAGTTTCCTCGTAGAGCAGCTGCGCCGCGCCAACTTCTTGCAATCGCACAACCAGACGCGCCGCTTTCCTGCGCAAACGCTCTTGCCCTGCTGCATCGAGCATCTCCAGCTTCGCGGCGACAGATTCCTCGCGCAATACCACCTGACAGGGAGGCACCTCGGCGCGCGCGGCATAGGGATAGGTCGCCACATCCACCCCATCGAAAGAAAACCCGCCCCGACGCGCCAGCGCCTCGCGCAGGGAAATCTGAAGGGCGCCCGCAGGCAATTCGCGAATGGGCAAAGCGCCGTCGAAAAAGGTCACATGCGCACAAACCCGTTCATAGCGCGGATCGCGGCGGTGCTGATGCGCCAGCCAGTCGCCCGGATGAATATGAATCTCTACATCTCCACACACGCGACGCCCCGCTCCCACCCGCAAGGCCGCACCGAGAAAATCGGGGCCCGCCTCCAGATTCCATACGCCCGGATCCTCCACGATCACAGACTCCCCTTCATTCGTGCGCAGCTCGGGCGGGCGCAAAACCGGATCATACCATACGCACTGCAGGTGCCGCTCCGAGTAGGGAAAGGATTTGAACTCTGCCGACGCTTCGCGCGCGATTCCCGATTCGGCTATCAGACGGTTGTAGCGAACCGAGAGCGGAAAATACTCAATCAATTTCATGGTGCGCCGCGAGATTTCTCTCCGCCCGCCGTGCGAATGCGATCCTTCGCAATTCGCACGATGGTGCCGAACATCTCCGGTTGACCCGGTCGGTCAAATTTCTCCACAATATCCCGATAGAACGGCAGCGACTCGCGCCGCATTCCAGAGTCCCACAGCAGATCGCCCGCAGCCTTCCACGCCTGAATGACTTCCCACGACTCGTTCGGATAGAAAATATCCACCTTGGCAAAAGTAGCCAGTGCCTCCTTTCGCCGCCCCTGTTCGGCCTGAATCACACCGATCTGGCGCAGCGCCATCGCTGCCCACGGCTGCGAGGTTGGATACGCCTCGCGCAACGCCGCAAAGGAATCCAACGCCGTATCGAGCAGCGCCGCGCGATCCACCTCGTTCGTCGCATCCACAGCAGGCACCTGATAGGCGCGCACAATTCGCTTAAACTCGTACTGGGCGCGCGCCTCCGCCGCGCGCTCGGGCGATCGCGTGGCGCAGGCCGCCAGCAACAACATGCCCGCCACACTCAAAACGCAATAGGCGATCTTTCGCATTCCTCCATGCTACCCCATCGGCACGTGTCGTTCAACGGCGCTGCAAGAGCATTCAACGCCTTCTCTCCAACGCAGCGGACGGCGATTCTCGCAATTCTTGATTCCATGCGCCTTTTCTTTGAGAATAGAGCTTTGTCTTGAGGTTCCTGAATCTTGCGCACGCGCAGCCTATCCATCCCTATAGCCCTACTGCTCGCTTGCCTTCCGGCGACGGCCGAGCAACGGCTGTCCCTACATCCGGACTCATCGCCAAAATCGCGCAGCGACTTCATTGAGACAATAGACCGCTATCACGAAACGATATGCGCTTCAGTAATCAATATTGGGGAGGGCATGGATCGTTGGTTATCCAACCGATTCCGCGATTCGACTCGCCCCGCGCGCAGAGAACGCGCCCCGCTCATCTACGACCTTGAGCGCTTGGCGAATACGAACGGTTCAAAAATCATCCTCTCCCCCTATTTCGACCTCCGCGATGCGGACGGATTCTCTGCTGGCCTGCGCCTCCGAGGAAAACTTGAACTGCCGCGTGTTTCGGACCGCTTGGACCTCGTTTTTGATAGCGACTACAACGAGGGGGATTTGACGCCGGAAATCAAGGAGGCCAATCGCGCGCGCATTGGAAATGACGAACGAGGCGCTGCGGGCCTGCGCCTCCGCTTGTCTGACGACCTCAAATTTCGACCCAGCTTGGAACTCGGATTGAAGTTCAAACCCGATCCTCTACCGCGCATCGGCCTTCGCCTGCGCCTCGCACACGAAAATGGAACCTTCACAACGCGTTTCATTCAGCGATTCTTTTGGGAGGGCAAAAACGGCTGGGGCGAACGGTCCTCACTCGACTTCGAGAAAAGTGTGCGCGATGAGTATCTGGTTCGCCTGAACACAAGTATCCTCTGGACGGAAACGAGCGAGGGTGTCCAAGCGGGCGAAACACTCCAACTCTATCGCTTCCTGAGCAATCGTCGCGCGGTGGGTCTCAAGTTCGGCGTCTACGGCCCCGTGGAACCCAGTGTCCATGTGGAAACCTATAGCGCCCGCGTCTCGTGGCGCCAACGCATGCACCGCAACTGGCTCTTTATCAAGGTGGAGCCCGGCTTCGACTGGCCGCACGATCGCGACTACAAGACAACACCTGTGGTTCAAGTGGCGCTGGACATCATTTTCGGCGATTGGGTGGATTGACGCGAGGTCAGCGCCCGCACGCTCCGCACTCTCCGCGCTCTACGAGCGGCGATTCTTGAGCGCGGTCGCAAAAACGTCGTACCGCTTTTTCAGCAGGTCGTACTCTTTCGTCAATGCCGCCAGCTGTCGCTGCGCCTCGGCCCGGCCATCCTCCGCCGCGCGAACAGCTCGCTCCAATTCCTGTGCGCGCTGTGCCGATTCGTCGCCTGAAACAGCCGCCGCGCTCGCTCGAAGGTCCGCGCTCTCCGCCACCGCCCGCTCCGCCTGCTTCCGCGTCTCAGCCAATGCCTTGGATAGGGCCTGATGATCCACGATCAGCCGGTCGAGCTCCTTCTTCTGCTCGGCGCTGGACGACAGAACAACATTCAGTCGCTGGCGCACATCCACCAGCTCGCGATTCAACTGCTCGCGCTCGGCACGCAAGGCTTCAAGCTCGCGCAAACGGTCGCTCTTTTCGCTCTCTGCCTTCGCAAGTTTTTCCTGCACCGCCGACGCGGGTCCCGACAACTCGTCCACGCGCGACTGCAAACGCTTTTGATCATTCTCGGCCTGCAATCGGTGCCGGCGCTCCGCTTCGAGCTGCGCGTTCAGGGCATTCACTGCCTCGCGATGTTGAGCCTCCAGCGCTTCCCGCTCGGCGCGACTCGATGAGGTCGCATCGCTCAACTTCTCCGCCCTCGCCTCTGCGCGCGCCAACGCCTCATTCACTTCTTCGAGCTGTTTCTCCGCTCGCTGAGCGCGCTCCCCTTCCGCAGTCAGCTCAGCGATGCGCGCCGTGGCGGTCGCGATCTGCTCCTCCCACTTGCTGCGCTCGGATTCGGCCTCATTCCGCACAGAATGCAAGGCCTGCTCGCGCGCGGCCTCCAGCTCCGCTGCACGCTCGTCGGCTGCCGCGCGCAGCTTGCCCAATTCGGCATCCTTTGCCTGAAGGGTCTGAGACAGCTCTTCCTGCAAACGCTGCCGCTCCTCACCCAATTCCGAGCGAGCTTGAAAGAGAATCTCCGCGGCCTTCTTCGCCTGCTCTTCCATGTCAGAGCGAAGTTGCGCATTTTCATTCTTCTGCGCTTCAACCGCCGCCATGGCCCCCGTCGCCACTTCATTCGCCGACGCAAGGTCGCGTTGCGTCTGAGCCAAAATCTCCGCCGCATGCGCCCGCTCTTCTTGCGCCGTGCGCTCGGAACTGGCGATCCTTTCTTCGAGGGCGCGAATTTGTTCGCTGGCTTCAAGACCTGCAGCGCCGCTATCCCGGAGCTTGGCCATCAACGACTCGCGCTCCGTTCTCCACGCCTCCTTCGCCTTATCGAGTTCTTCGCGTAGTGCATTCCGCTCATCCACACGCTGCTGCAACTCGGCGCGCACGCCCGCGACTTCACGACTCAGTTCGCCGTGCGCTTCTTCTTTCTCGGAAACCGCGGCGCGATGCGAACGCGCTGCATCCTCCATCGAACTCTCGAGTTGCTCAATCTGTGCGCGGAGCGAGCTGGCAGTGTCTTCTTGCGCCGTCATCTCACCGACGTGACGATCGCGCGTTTCCGCCGCTTCCTTTTCTAGCCGCGCAACGTCGGCACGGAGCGATCCTTCCAGACGGCCTGCCTCTTCCAATTTCTGGATCAGCTCGCGCTCGCGCGTGTCGGCCAACTTGAGATCGCTGTCCAGCGAGGCGCGCTGGTTCTGTGCCAGGTCGCGCGCCGATTCCGCCTCCAACAGCGTCTGTTTCACCCGCTGCAATTCCGATGCAATCGCACTCGAATCGGCCACCAATGACTGCTGCGCTTCGACCGCCGCATCGCGCATCGCGTTAGCTTCGCGCACCGCAATCGTCAGCGCTTCTGCAGCCGCCTGCAGTTGCACCACTGAATCCTGAGCCGCCTTCGCCTCCCCGCGCGCTTGATCGAAATCGGCCTGCAGCGCGGCCTCGCGCACAGCGGCCTGTTGCGTGAGGGAATCGGTGCCCTCTCGGACCGACTGAATCGCGCGGTCGCGTGTCTCTTCCGCCTGCTTCAACGCAACGGTCAGCGCGGCCTCGGCCTGCTGGCTCTTGCGCAATCCTTCGCGCACGCTCTCCGCAATCGCGAGCGCCTGAGCCTTTTCGGTCTTCAGCGCGGCCAACTCATTGCGCGCGATACGCAGCTCATCCTGCAAAGCCGCCTGTGCCGAGGTCGCATCGGAAGCGCTGTCCGATTCCAATTGCCGCCGCGCTTCCGCCAACTCCGCGCGTACACCCGCCAGTTCCGCTTCCAGCGTGCCGAGTGCGCGTTCGACGCCCTGCTTCTCACTGCGAAGGGACTCCACCTCTTCAGCCGCTCGAGCCGCTTCGCGCAGCGATGACAGCTCGCGGCGCAAATCACTCAACTCCGCATCCTGTCGCACCAGGCGCTCGACTTGACCTCGCTGCTCGGCAAGCGACTGCTCCATCTGCGGGATCCGCGCGGCCTCGCGCTGGACGGCCGCCAACTCGCGCCGCGCCTGTTCGAGCGCCGCGTGACTCTCGGCAAGCTTCTGCTCCGCCGCTTCCTTTTCCGCACGCAAGGACGGAACAACATCCGCCCTCTGCGCGACGGCTCTCAGTTGGGCCACTTCCGACTGTAGCGACAAGAGTTGCCCTTCATCGGGACCCGACTTCTTTTCCTCTGCGCGACTTTCTGCAATCGTGCGCTCCAACTCCGGCACCCGCGCAACCTCGCGTTGCGCCTGGGTCAACGCATCGCGCAGTTGCTCCAACGAACGGGCCTGAGCCGCCAACTTCTCCTCGAGCGCATTCTTTTCGCTGCGCAACGGAGCCACTTGTTCGGCCAGTTGAGCGGCTTCACGAAGGCGTACAGCCTCTTTTCGCAACGCCGCCAGCTCGGCATCCTTGAGGCTCGCCTTCTGCCCGCGCGATCTCGATTCGGAAAGCGCCTTCTCCAACTCCTGCGCGCGAGCAGCGTCCGACTGCGCCGCCGCCAACTCGCGCCGCACGCGCTCCAGCGCCTGCGCCTGCTCTTCGCGCTCTCGGCGCAACGCCGCGGCCTGCTCCTCAATCTCGCCAACGCGCAACTCCAAGGCCTTCTTCGCCGAATCCTCCTGCGGGCCCGCGGAAACTGCAGGCGCCGCAAATGCAGCCGCCTCTGCGTCGGTCATTTTCGGTGGCGCCTCGACCTGCGACGACGGCGGCGATACCATCGGCTGGGCGCGAAGACGCGCCAACTCATCGCGCGCACTCGCAAGGGCGCGCTCCAACCCCGCCCGCTCTTCCTGCAGCGCAGAACGCTCCTTCGCCCACTCCTCCGACGCGATACGAATCGCTTCGGCGTTTCGCTCCAGCGCCGCAGACTCGGCGGGCAACTCCTCGCGCGGCTTCTCGGACTCGACAACAGGCTTCTCAGTATCTGCTGGAGAAGCTTCCGCAACCACGGGTTCCTGCGCAGCCGCCAACTCGGAAGCGGTAGAGGGCTCGGGTGGAGCAGGTGTTTCAGGAGCGGGAGACGGCTCGGAAGGCGAAGGCGGCGACACCGGTTCCGTCGGAATCTGAGGCATCGTGAACGCCTTCTTGCAATGCGGACACGTCGCAGGTTGACCCGCGTCCTCGCGCTTCATTCGCAGCTTGCCGAGACACTCCGGGCAGCGGATGCGAAACTGATCATTCCCCGGCGCAACCGGAACGGGAACATCCACCAGCACAGCCGCGCCGCCCGACACCTGGGGAATCTGCAGCCGCGAATGACAATTCGGGCACGCGATCACAAAACCAGCCGCGGCCGAATCAATCGCCAGGCTTCCCGCACACGATGGGCAACTAAACGCGATATCCGACATAGAAAATCCTCAATGCGGTAGAATACTCCGCAAGCGCATGTACGTTGCAAGAATCAAGTTGTCGCAGGACGCAAAACCCGCAGGGTCCCTTTTGTGACATCACAACCTCCTTGTAATTGAGCGGAGCGCGTATGTGGTATCAGCAGCCATGGCCTCGGTGAAGTCGGGCAGGTTTGAATGGGTATCCTGCTCGTCTGCGTAGATTCTCGGCACGGCATTTCGCAAGAGGATAAGCGCGCCCGAAGAGGAAGAGGCTACGGATTTTACGGGCTCCACTCACCAACCGCCCCTATGCCGCCGATGGCGGCAGCAGTCAGCCACGACAAGGCAAGAGCGCAAGCCGTCCGGTCTGAACAACCGGACAGCTTGCTTTGTGCGCCACTGTCGCGGTTTCCAACGTCTGGATTTTCTGCTTTGGCTTTTTCCAATGTTCGGACGCCTTCAGTAGATCTGAGGTGCGCGCACGCGCGCATCTTGGTCAGCCCCCTCGGCCTTTCGCCCCGGAGGGGGCGGGCCTGTTGCTTTTGCTGCGGCGCGCGGCCCGCGCGCGAAAGAGCGCCTGCAAAAGAAGGCTCGGGGTGTACCCCGGACCCCCTTGCAGCGCGCGCGTTACGCTATGGCCGCACTCTGACACCACGCGTATTGGGTCACGTCCAGGCGCTCTTCCACATGCCAACGCCCACAACTCTGCGGACTCACTCTGCTCGCTGATTCCCACCCCGCTCGCGGTTCAAGTGCCGTTTTCGCCGCGCTCCGTAAACTCCACACGTCGAAGCCCGCCACTTCAAACGCGCCCCCCGAAGCCGCCGAGCAATTCGTCCCGTCCACGCTTCTGGTCGCGTGTCGGGACCATTTGCTTTTCCGACGGGGCAGCGCCTGCCGGGCGCTCTCTTTGTTCTCGCGCCCGTCACCGCTTCCGGCTGGCGCGGGCTGGCCGTCGCTGGGGTCGGGCTGCTGGCCCTCCGCGGATCGGCTTCGCCGGGTTCACTGCGCGCGCAACCGTCACGCCACAGCGAAACGCCGTGTCATGCCGGTAGCTATGCGCTCCGTTCACAAGCCCCGGATGCGGACATTTTTCGCTCCCGAAGCCCAGCTTTTGGCGGGGGCTTCGGGGCGAAAATGTTCTTGCCAAGAATCTGCTGGGAGCACCTGTTGTTTTTTGTCATCTTTCATCTTGCATGCACCGTCGCACGAAGCGAATGGAGAACTGACAGACTCAATCTACATAGTCACATAACCAATTTTGCGTTATCGCAAGATTCGTTCTTCGGAAAACTGGCAAGAATTCACATGGGAACGGAACTGCGGGAGCGCGCCCACCCGGGCGCGGCTCCTGTTCATGTTCCCATGAAGGGGCGCCAGTCCCTCCGAAGAGCGTGGCAGGTGTCCGCGCCTCTTCTTTTGTGCGCGGCACCGTGGATGTGGAGGAGGAATGGAACGATGAGAGGTTGCATATGAAACGAAAATTGATCTTCGCCGGAGCCGGAATTGCCGCCGCCCTCTCTTGCTTCGCGCTGGCGTCCGGGTCGGAGGACGAAAACACCGGCGTGGACGCCGAGCAGTACAAGGACTTCATGGCCCAGCAGGTCGCGGACGTGTACGACCTGGAGCAGTATTTTGTTGAGGAGCAATATTTCTTCCTGCCGATGACCCCGCCGGCGGAGGATTTCATCCTCCGCCAGCCGGGCAGTCCTTTTATCCTGCCGTTCACCTGGGAGAAGTTCCCGGCGGAGTTCGTCAAAGGGCTGTCGCTGGAATACGAGAACAGCGTGCCGGTCTATCCGGTGACAATCCTCGAAGACCCGAAAACGCGTGAGACGGTCTTTCTCAATGCAGACGGTAAGGAACTTTATGCGCTACCGCCCGCGCCGGGCTACGACCCTTACGCTTTCCTCCTGAACCTCATGCCGCTTCTGTACTCGGGCAAGTACACGAGCGATGAGGTCTACAACTGGCAGAAGCTCTATGACCCGTCGAGGGTCCAGATCAAGGCCAAGCTGATCCCGACCGAGTACGTCGAGCCTTATCTCTACGTGGCCGCGCGGCTGGCGGAAGAAGCGGCGGCGCTGGCCGCCGAGTCCGACGACGGCGGCGGGATGGTATTGCTTCGATCCGAGGCGGCGGAAAGCAATATCGTGGTGGAGTCGTTCGCGCTGGTCAGCAACAGCATGAAAATGGTCATCGGCTACCCGAACGACTTCACCAACCGGCTTGAGATTTACGCCTGTGACGACCTTCTCGCTTTCAAGTGGGTGATGGTTGCGACCAACCTTTTGACCGCCGGGACAAATGAAATCACATGGCTGGACACGGTCGTTTATCCCGAGAGCGACACAGGTAAGGCCTACTCTTTTTCCGTCGGAAACGCGGGCTTTGACAGCGACGGCGACGGCCTGCCCGACGCGCGCGAGTTCTTCGTTTATGGCACCAACCCCAACGATCCCGACACCGACGGCGACGGGATGAACGACGGCGACGAAGCGGCGCAAGGCTTCGATCCGGCCGTATTCAATGCCTCGGCCACGGTGTGGATACGGTTTCCCGAAAACGGGCGGAGGATGCCATGACCAACCACTTTCAAGGAATTATGAACATGAAAAGAGCTTTTGCGTTGTTGATGATCTTCGCCGGGTTCGCCCAGGCGGACACCGTGACCGTGGCAGTCACACGGTCTTTACCGTCCTATCAGCAGGTTGTTGAGGGCAACGACACTTGCGATCCGCGCGAAGGCCCATTCTGGACCAAGAGCTTCAACCCACTCCTGCCGCCGGGGGCGTCGGTCATCAGCAGTTACATCAGCGGTTATGTGGACGACGAGGCCGATATCACCGGCGCGGGGTCGATCACCATCGGGCATTGCGAAGCGGGCGACTACAGCGCCAACATCACCGCCGCCGTCCACACGAATGACGGCTCGTTTACGATCACGCTGTATGATCGAACGGCGACCGCGACACAGGATAACCAGGTCGCGTTCTCCGGCGTCAACACGATCACCTATCAGGTGGTTGATCCGCCCGGCCCGGAGATCACGGAGACCAATATCGAAGAAGAAGTCTGTGCGACGTACTTCAAGACCGATGAATGCGGGATCGTCACCGAGGAAAAGGTTTGCTGGTACGAATCGGCGGGGTGTTCGAGTTGCGACACGAAGGGAAGCCCGCAGGCTTCGTTCGGCGTGGCCAACTTCAACGTGCGCGTTGACGATACGCCAG
Organism: Kiritimatiellia bacterium; assembly: GCA_023953695.1. Classification (GTDB taxonomy): domain Bacteria; phylum Verrucomicrobiota; class Kiritimatiellia; order CAIVKH01; family CAIVKH01; genus JAMLJG01. The sequence continues at coordinate 3,600 of JAMLJG010000001.1, read as the reverse complement.
TCTGGCACGAAACGGCGGTCGGGTTCCCGCTGGAACTGCGAATGCGGTTCAGCAACTTCGGCGAACCGGTCACGAACAAGACCTTTGGGCCGAAATGGTCCTGCAACTGGAACAGCAGTGTAACGGTCATCAACTCCGGGACGAATAGGCTTGTGTTCCCGTCCGGGAGCGTTGGCCTTTTCACGCTGTCTTCCAACAACGTCTATCTGCCGCCCGACGCGTTGGACGGCGTTCTTGTGTTCACCAACGGCGTTTATGAGTACCGCAAGCCGGACGGCGGGACGTGGGCCTACTCCCCGTCAGCAGGCGACACAAACGTCTATTTGCTCTCCGCCGTGCGGGATGCATGGTCGAACACGGTTGGCGTGACGTACACCAACGACCGGCTTTATCGCGTGACACAGACCGTCCCGAACTCTGGCCGTTATCTTGAGTTTGCTTACAGCGGCACGAATAGCCGCGCGGTTTCCGTCTCGACGGAACCGGCGGCCTATCGCGCGGCGACCTTCAGCTATTCGCCCGCCGGGGTGTTGACCAATGTCGTGGACATGGGCGGGTTCTCATACAGCTATCAGTACACCAACGGCTATCTGGCCCGCGTCTTGAAGGGCGCGGCGGAACGGCTGGCGGTGTCGTACAGCGCGACGCCGGAAAACTGGACGGCGACGAACAGCTATTGGGTGCAGATGTCCGATGCGGGCGGGTTTTCGCGCAAGTACACATGGGAATTCGGCGCGGTGAAGAAGGAGACCACGCGCGGCGGGGCGGACACCATCGAGCATTATTATGCGGTTTCCACGGCGGGCAGTCGGGGCCGGGTGCTGACCGGCATCATGTCGGCGGGCATTCAGCAGCAGTATCAATACACGGCGCAGGGTCGCGTTTCCAACCGCACCGACCGTTCCGGCGGGACGTGGGTTCAGGGCTACAACTCGCAGAACCGGCTGACCTCGCTTACCGACCCGGCGGGCAATACGACGACGTACGTTTACGACTCCAACGGCGTGGATCTGCTCTATGAAATCCCGCCGGTCGGGCCGGTGCAGCGAACCTTCGCCTACGTGCCCGGCAAACACGCCGTTGCCACGGAGTCCAACGCCTTGGGGCGCGTTGTCGCCTACTCGTACAATTCGCTTGGTCTGGTGACGAACGTCAACGACGGGCGGACCGTCGAGACGATTTCCTATGACGCGGAAGGCCGGTTGACCGCGCGTTACCGCAACGGCGTGCTGGTCGAGACGAACGAGTATGACGCCTTCGGGCGCTTGGTGTGGTCGCGCGATGCGGCGGGCCTTGAAATCACGCGGACTTACGACGCGTTGAACCGCCCGACCTCGCAGACGTTCGACAACGAAGGGCAAATCTCCGTCATCTCGAATCATTACGATTGCTGTTCCATTGACCAGGTGACGGATCGGCGCGGATTTTCGTGGAACTACCAGTACAACGACATCGGAGAAAAGGAATGGGAGAGCAACCCGAACAGCCTTTCGACCTACTACACCTACGGGCTGGAAGGCCAGCCGGTCGGGATCAGCAACGCGTTGGAATGGACAGCGCGGGAGTACACGCCGGAAGGCTGGCTCAAGCGCATCGAATATCCCGCCCGCGCGTTCGACGGCTCGCACGCCGAAAACCTTTGGTATGACAACGAAGGCCGGTTGACGAAGCGGCAGACGATTTCCGGCGCGTATTTCAAGCAGGAATACGACGCGCTCGGGCGCAAGACGGGTTCTTACGTGCCCGACGGCTCGACGCTGGGCTACGGCGTCGAGGAATACGTACAGGCCGAAAGCAACCGTTACGATTCACTCGGACGGCTGGTCTGGATGCGGGACATTCGCGGGCTGGCGGTGAGCAACGAATACAACGCCCTCGGGCAGATCACGAAGAGGACCTATCCCGACGGCTCAACCGAGCAATGGACCTACAACGCTTGGGGCGATGCCACGAGCTTCAAGGACCGTGCCGGAAACGCCGCGAGCAACGTGTACGACAACCTCGGACGCGTGACGCGGCAGCTTGACGCGCGGGGGTTCAGCACGTTCTACGGCTACGACGACGCGAACCGGATTGCGGCGATTACCAACGCGCTGAATCAGGCGTGGTCTTTCGAGTACGACGCGGAAGGTCGGGTAACGCATGTCACCTATCCCGACGCCACCACCGAAACACGTGATTACGACGCGGCGGGCAACGTGACGCAGATCGTCCGGGGCGCGGTGACGGTGGTGTTCACATACGATGCGCTGAACAACCGGACTGCCGTCCAAGTGGACGGCGAAACGGTCGAGACCGCCGCTTACGATTCGTTGGGCCGGTTACTTTCGTCCGTGAACGCGGACGGGCTTTCGGTCACGAACACATGGGACTCGTGGGGCGAACTCAATACGCGCAAATGGCCCGGCGCGTTGCAGGAGAGTTTCCAGTACGGCGACCGGGGACTAACGAATGCAACGGACCGGCTGAACATCGCCACGCGCTACATGCGCGACAGCCTGGGGCGCGTGTTGCAGCAGATTGACGGCGCGACTAATGCGGTAAGTTATGCGTACCTGTCCAACGGCGTGGATCAGGTCGTTTCTCTCTGGGATGGCAACAGCAACAAGACCGCGTGGGCTTATGACATTTTCGGCAACCCGACCAACAAGGTCTATGCCGACGGCAGCCAGGAACGCTATCAATACGACCGGCTGAACCGCCTCACGAACAAGGTGGACACGGCGGGTATTTCGACCGGCTACGGCTACGATCCCAACGGGAACCTGGTTTCGATCAAGTACGGTTCGCTCTCGCCGGTGACATTCGGTTACGACGCATTGAACCGCCGCACGAACATGGTGGATGCGGTCGGAACGACAATCTGGACGTACGACACGCTCGGGCGGCTTGCCACCGAACGCGGGCCGTTCGGCACAAACGTTGTCAGCGTGGGCTATGACGAACAGGGCCGCATGACGAGCGTTTCTTATGGCTCGTATTCGGCGACGTACGCGATTGACGGCAAGGGTCGGATCACGGGCATTTCTGCGCCGGAAGGCGGGTACTCGTTCTCATACCTCGAAGACGGGTTCAAGCGAACGCAGGTCGTGTATCCCAACGGCTTGAAGGAAACGCGGGGATACGACGCGCTCACGCGCATGACGAACCTCGTTTACAAGAAGTGGCTCACCACCCTTCTTTCGATTAATTACCGCCACGACAACGGCGACCGCCGCACGAACGAAGCCTGGAGCACCGGGCGAAGTCTGGCCTACGGCTACGACCGGGCGCACCAGTTGACGGACGTGACAAGCCCATCTCGCGCGAGTGACCACGCCGTCTATCGCTACGACAAGGCGGGAAATCCCCTGCGCCGCACGGAGATGGGCTTCGGCGTCACGAATTCCTTTAACAATCTCAACCAGATTGTTTCGGGAATCTGGACGGGTGGTGCAATCACCGTCGCGGGCGCGGTGAATTACGCCGCAGGCACTGTCACAGTCGCGGGGGTGACCGGGAATATCTATCCGGACAGAACTTTTGACGTGACGAATGTGACGGTCACGGCGGGAACGAACATCCTGACGGCCACCTATCACGGGCCCGGTTTCACGAACA